>FR886215.1:29341-33834 GCA_000436475.1 Eubacterium sp. CAG:248 | reverse complement strand
AGGCGTGTTAATATGTTATTTCAACTTTATGGCGATGGCACTATCTATAAGCTTATAGGATGGGTGCTTGTATTCGCAGGGCTTGTTATATGTAACGAGCTTGCAAGACGTTCAAAGTTTGGTGGATTATTATTCTTTGTATTTATTCCTATTGCTTTGACAGTTTATTTCGTGGCTATCCAGATAGGAGCTGCAAATGGTGCTTCATGGGCACTTAATAACCAGACATACAAGTATATGAATGGATGGTTCCATTATGCCAAGCTTTATGCTGCAACAGCAGGCTGTATTGGCTTTATGATGCTTAAGTATAAGTGGAGCATAGGTAAAACAGAGTGGTTTAAGGTATTCCCATTCTTAATTGTTGCTATTAATATTCTTATTGCTGTATGTAGTGATTTTGAATCTGCAATCAAAGGCGGAATGAATGGTGGCTGGTGGTTCTCAAACGAAGGTGTATGGCTTTACGGTGGCTGGTGGAACTGGCTTAACGGTATTGCAGGTCTTATCAACATCTTCTGTATGACTGGCTGGTGGGGTATCTATTCTTCTAAGAAGAAGGATGATATGTTATGGCCTGATATGACTATATGGTTTATAGTTGCATATGATATATGGAACTTTACATATACATACAACAACCTGCCTACTCATACATGGTACTGTGGTGTTGCATTACTTCTTGCACCAACATTTGCCAATGCTTTATGGAACAAGGGTGGATGGATCCAGAACCGTGCTAACACACTTGCAACATGGTGTATGTTTGCACAGGTATTCCCACTTTTCCAGGTAGATGGAATATTCTCTACACTTCCTGTGCTTTATAAGTATACAGGAGCATCAACAGGCATGGAGCTTTCAAAGCTTACATTAGAGCAGATGAATGCAGCAGGTGCATATCCGGTAGCACAGGGTGTTATGTCTATACTTGCAGTTGTGGCCAATGTTATCTGTATCGCAGTTATTATAAAGAGAGCGGTTGAGCAGAAGAAGAATCCTTACAAGAATGAGATATTTGCAGGAACCAGAGATTATGACCAGGCTATGGACAGAGCCTGATGGCGTGTATTAAACAGAATTAAAAGAGTTATATATTTAGGTTAACTTATGATAAATTAATTGATTATATGAGACAGAAGAAACTGTTGACTGTTTTCTATTATATATTTAGTATATATACATGGAAATAGTTCGACAGTTTCTTTATTTTTATGGTATACTAATAAGAGAAATAAGTGGAACGCGAAGTAATTGCGTGATCTGCAGCTATTAGCTGATGCAGTTTTATAAAGGAGATGATATTATGATTAAGAAGATTAAAGGAATTAAGATTGAACTGATAATTATTTCTATTGTATTATTTGCTCTTGGACTTTTTCTTGTTATATATCCAGAGCTTTCGCAGCTTATTATATGTAAGGCTGTTGGAATAGCTTTATGTGTATGGGGTGTGTTAAGACTCATAACATATTTTAGTATGGCTAAAGAGGAAATATTTGGTTCGTTTGGATTAGTACAGGGTATTTCATTGTTAGCATTCGGATTATTCTTTGTTATGAAATCAGAGGTTATAGCTATGTTTTTTGGAACAATTCTTGCAATAGTTATTATTATTGATGGAATACTTAAGCTTCAGTATGGAATAGAGTTTTACCATATGAAAGCTGATAAATGGTGGATAGAGGCTGTTGTAGCAGCATTTATGGTAGTTATGGGTGTGATTGCATTATTTAATCCATTTGATTCATCAGTAGCACTTATGATGTTCATAGGAATAGTACTTATGGTAGAAGGTGTATCAGATCTGATTTCTATTATAAGAATATCAGCTTTTGTAAAGAAGTTAAAGGATATGTAAAGAGCAATGTACTGATATAAGGTTAAACCGTATATCAAAGTCGGGGGCTTTTGACCCCGACATCATACAATAAGAATACAGTCAGATAAAGTGCCAAAGCTAAGCACGAACAATAGTAAGGGAGAATAAACATGTCAGAAAAGGTAATATATGCCGCAATACTTGGGGCAGGAACAGTAGGAATGGGAACTTATAAGCTGTGTCAGGCAATGGAGGATGAGATAAAGCACAAAACAGGTGCCAGACTTGTTATTAAGAAGATCCTTGTAAGAAATATCGGTAAGAAAAGAGATGGTATTCCAGAAGAGCTTCTTACGGATGACTGGGCAGATATCATAACGGATGACCAGATAAGCATTATAGTGGAACTTATGGGTGGTATCCATCCGGCAAAGGATTATGTGCTTGATGCACTTAAGGCTGGAAAGCAGGTTGTTACAGCTAATAAGGATCTTATAGCTGAATATGGTGAAGAGGTTGGCAATGCAGCCAATGAAGCTGGTGCAGACCTTCAGTTTGAGGCTGCAGTAGCTGGTGCTATTCCTATTATCAGACCATTGAAGCAGAGCATGGCGGGCAATCATATTACTGAGATTATGGGTATTGTCAACGGCACTACGAATTACATCCTTACTAAGATGACAGAAAGCGGTATGGATTATGCGGAGGCACTTGCCAAGGCAACAGAGTTAGGATATGCAGAAGCAGATCCAACAGCAGATGTTGAAGGATATGATGCCGGCAGAAAGATAGCTATTATGGCATCAATAGCATTTAATTCAAGAGTAACATTTGCAGATGTATATACAGAAGGTATCACGAAGATATCAGCAGATGATATAAAGTATGCTAAAGAATTCGGATATGTTATTAAACTTCTTGGAGTTGCAAAGAATACAGATGATGGAATAGAAGTTAAGGTACATCCTATGCTTATACCATCTAATCATCCACTTGCCACAGTTAACGATGCATTTAATGCGGTTTTTGTGCATGGACTTGCCATGGATGACGCGATGTTTATGGGACGCGGTGCAGGACAGATGCCAACAGCAAGTGCGGTTGTTGGTGATATTATAGATGTATGCAGGAATATAGTACATGATTCATGTGGAAAGATAGGCTGCTGCTGTTATAAGCATCTTAATGTCAAGAATATAGCTGATACAAGCAGCAAGTTCTTCTTAAGATTAGAGATAGCAGACAGATCAGGTGTGCTTGCCAATATAGCAAGTGTGCTTGGTAATAGTGGGGTAAGTATAGCCCAGGTTGTCCAAAAGAAAAGCAAGGATGGCGTGGCAGAGCTTGTCATTATCACAGATGAAGTAAAAGAAAAGCACTTTAATGATGCCATGGCTGTATTTAAGGGACTATCAGCTGTTAAGAATATTGCTGGAGTTATAAGAGTATACTAATCTGGAAAGGTGAATAAAATAATATGGCATCGAAATATTATGCGGTCAGAAAAGGGCGTAAGCCAGGGATATACAGGACATGGGATGACTGTAAGAGTCAGGTGTTTAAGTGTGAGGGAGCAGAGTATAAAAGCTTTGCCACAGAGGCAGAAGCATATGCTTATATGGGTGCTGTCAAAGATATAGCACAAGAGGGCGAGAGTTATGCATATGTTGATGGTTCGTTTAACGCAGCCACGGGTGTGTATGGATTTGGTGGTTTTCTTATGTATAAGGATAACAAGTATATTCTAAGTGGTTCTGGTGATGATAAAGAGATGGCATCTATGAGAAATGTGGCAGGTGAGATACTTGGAAGCATGGCAGCAGTACAGAAAGCTATAGAACTTGGTATAGAAAGCATAGATGTTTATTTTGATTATATGGGCATAAGAGCGTGGGCGCTTGGTGAATGGAAAAGAAACAAGAAGGGAACCATAGCATATTATGACTATATGCAGTCTGTTAAAGACAAAATAACAGTTAATTTTGTTAAGGTTAAAGGACATTCAGGTGTGGAAGGTAATGAAGAAGCAGACAGACTGGCTAAAAAGGCCGTCGGTATTCTTTAAAGCAGATTTTATTATGTAAGAATAAAGTAAATATCATGTAAGGTTGTGTGAAATTATCAGATAATGATTGACATACACTTTTAATATATGATACAATCCGTTCGTGTGAGTCAGTAAATATATAATCATTATATATGATTTCATACAAATATGACCACTTATACATTTGATGTATACAATATATACATATTACGTCTGGTATAAGTTAAGCCTAACGGACAGGCGGGTCGGTTGCCGGTGTGGTAAACCCACATTATTGTTATTGATTGGGCGGTAAGCCCTGTTTATAAGTTGATTACTTTATAATCTGTGCCAAGCACATCATCTTGTGAAACGGTCAATAAAGAGTGACGCATATTTGTATGTCATAGATACTAAGTTATAGATACTAAGTATGAGTATAATTATCTATGTATATATTCGCTGATTTCCTTAAATAATTGGTATTAATTCCAGATTTATGTATAGTTTATGTACATTACATAAAGGGGGTTAAACCAGATTAGAATTATGATCAGACTATAGAGATGGTTGTGTAAAATGCACGACTGTCTCTTTTTTGTTTTGCTGCTTAATGCGGATATTAAGCTTAATTTCTTTAAGTAA
>FR886215.1:3618-29311 GCA_000436475.1 Eubacterium sp. CAG:248 | reverse complement strand
GTAATTTCTTTAAGTATATAGCAGTAGTTCACAGATTATAAAGAAAATATAATCATCCAGGGATAATGTATTCTGGACCTGGAAGCTATTATTATATATGGGAATGGAGATAAAAGAATGTTAGATGACCAGACAAGAGCTCCGATATACGAGGCATTGGAAAGATTAAGAAGACAGAGAGTTGTTCCGTTTGATGTTCCGGGACACAAGAGAGGAAGAGGAAATCCAGAGCTTGTTAATCTGCTGGGAGAAAAGTGCGTAGGAATAGATGTTAATTCCATGAAACCACTTGATAATCTGTGCCATCCTGTGTCTGTTATACGGGATGCAGAAGAACTGGCAGCTAAAGCCTTTGGTGCAGAGAATGCTTTTCTTATGGTAGGTGGTACGACATCAGCAGTCCAGGCGATGATACTTTCCAACTGTAAAAGGGGAGATAAGATAATACTTCCAAGAAACGTACATAAGAGTGCTATCAATGCGCTGGTGCTGTGTGGCGCGGTTCCTGTATATGTTAACCCTGAGGTTAATTCTGAACTTGGAATATCGTTAGGGATGAATCTGGATTCTGTGAAGAAAGCAATAGAGGATAACCCTGATGCAGTAGCTGTATTAGTAAATAATCCTACATATTATGGTATATGTTCAGATATATGTTCGATAGTAAGCTTTGCACATGAACATGGCATGAAGGTGCTTGCAGATGAAGCACACGGCACACATCTTTACTTCCAGCCAGATCTTCCGGTATCAGCTATGAAGGCTGGCGCTGATATGGCAGCGGTCTCCATGCATAAGTCAGGTGGTTCACTTACACAAAGTTCGATACTTCTTACCAATAAAGGAGTAAATGCAGACTATGTAAGGCAGATAATCAATCTAACACAGACAACAAGTGGATCATATCTTTTGCTTGCAAGTCTTGATATATCAAGAAGAAATCTGGCACTAAGAGGCAGGGAGTCGTTTACCAAGGTTATGGAAATGGCTGAATATGCAAGAAAAGAGATTAATGACATAGGTGGCTACTATGCATATGGTAAGGAGCTGGTTAATGGTACAAGTGTATATGATTATGATGTAACTAAGCTGTCTGTGCACACACTTGGTCTTGGACTTGCAGGAATAGAGGTATATGATCTTCTGCGTGATGAGTATGATATACAGATAGAGTTTGGCGATGTGAGTAACATACTTGCTTATATATCTATCGGAGACAGGCTTCAGGATATTGAAAGACTTGTAGGAGCACTTGCAGATATAGCAAGAATTTATAAAAAAGATAAAACTGGTATGCTGAGTGGGGAATTCATAAGTCCGATTGTGGAGAAGTCTCCTCAGGAAGCCTTTTATGCTGATAAGGAATCACTTCCTATTAAGGATACAAAGGGAAGAATATCAGGCGAATTCGTCATGTGTTATCCACCAGGAATACCTATACTTGCACCAGGCGAAATGATAACAGAGGAGATTATAGAGTATATATTATATGTTAAAGAAAAAGGATGCTCTATGCAGGGTACAGAGGATCCTATGGTGAATAATCTCATGGTGCTTAAGAATACATTTTAGTTATGGTATCTCAGGGGTGTTTAAGACGTTATAGTAATACATTCCTACCCTAACAGCTTATTTATTAGCATAACAAGAAAATAGTGCGCAGAATATGCGCAGAAAAGAGGCTTATTATGGAAATGTGGTTTTCAGAGCTGCACACAACCAATGTCAAGCTGTCAATGAGGATAGAGAGGCAGCTGTGTTCAGTAGAAAGTGACTGTCAGAGAATAGATGTACTTGTATCAGATGAGTTTGGAAAGTTTTTAGCACTTGATGGAGAGATTCTGTTTTCTGAAAAGGATGAGTTTATATATGATGAGATGGTTACACATGTACCTATGGCTGTTCATCCAGCTGTTAAGAATGTTCTTATAATCGGTGGTGCAGATGGTGGCGTTGCAAAAGAACTTATTAACTATAAGACTATAGAAAGAATAGACGTAGTTGAGCCTGATGAAACTCTGGCGGAGGTATGCCGGGAGTATTTTCCGGAGCTTGCATGTGGCCTGGATGATGAAAGAGTAAATGTATATATACAGGATGGTCTGCGTTTCTTAAGAAGCAAGACAGATGAATACGATCTTATAATCAATGATGCCACAGACCCTTTCGGATATACTGAAGGACTGTTTACAAAAGAGTTTTATGGAAGCTGCTATAAGGCGCTTAAAGAAGATGGAATCATGGTATACCAGCATGGAAGTCCATTTTATTCAGAGGACAAAGAAGAGTGTGTGAAAATGCATAGAAAGGCATATCAGGCGTTTCCAGTAAGCCGTGTATACCAGGCACATATACCGACATGTTCATCAGGTTACTGGCTCTTTGGCTTTGCATCAAAGAAATATCATCCGTTAGTTGATTTTAAGCCGGATGAATGGAAGAAATTAGGAATAAAGACGAGATATTATACAACTAATTTACATAGAGGAGCCTTTATGCTTCCTAAATATGTTGAGGATATGCTTGAGGAAGAGGAACGTTAATTACATCATTAAATAAATAATTAAACAGGTGTTAAAGGTAAACCTGGATAGAATATCAGGAGGATAAGGATTATGAGCAGATTATTAATAATAGGATGTGGCGGTGTAGCTGGTGTGGCTATACATAAGTGCTGTCAGAACAGTGACGTATTTACAGAAATATGTATAGCAAGCAGAACTAAAAGTAAATGTGATGCACTTAAGGAAAAGCTTTCAGGTAAAACAAGTACTGTTATAACAACAGCACAGGTTGATGCAGATAACGTGGATGAGCTTGTGTCTCTTATAGAGAACTATAAGCCTGAAGCAGTTCTTAATCTTGCACTTCCATATCAGGATCTTACTATTATGGATGCATGTCTGAAAACTGGTGTGAATTATATAGATACAGCGAATTATGAGGCAGAGGATACAGAGGATAAAGAGTGGAGAGCTATATATGAAAAAAGATGTAAGGAAGAAGGTTTCTCAGCTTATTTTGATTATTCATGGCAGTGGAATTACAGGAAAAAGTTTGAAGATGCAGGTATAATGGCACTTCTTGGAACAGGCTTTGACCCAGGTGTTACAAGTGTATTCAGTGCATATGCACTTAAGCATTACTTTGATGAAATAGAAACTATAGATATACTAGACTGCAATGGTGGCGATCATGGATATCCATTTGCAACTAACTTTAATCCAGAGATAAACTTAAGAGAAGTATCAGCACCGGGCTCATATTGGGAAGATGGACACTGGGTAGAGGTGCCAGCTATGTCTATTAAGAGGGAATATGATTTTCCAGAGGTTGGTATGAAGGATATGTATCTTCTTCACCACGAAGAGATAGAATCTCTTGCTAAGAACATACCAGGTGTTAAAAGAATAAGATTCTTTATGACATTTGGGCAAAGCTATCTTACACATATGAAATGCCTTGAAAATGTAGGTATGTTAAGAACTGATCCAGTAAAGGTAGGAAATGTTGAAGTTGTACCTATACAGCTTTTAAAGGAACTGCTTCCAGATCCTGCAAGTCTTGGTGAGAGAACAGTTGGAAAGACTAATATTGGATGTATATTTACAGGTAAAAAGGATGGAAAGGAAAAGAAAATATACATATATAATGTATGTGACCATCAGGAATGTTATAAAGAAGTAGAATCACAGGCTATATCATATACAACAGGTGTTCCTGCTATGATAGGTGCTATGATGGTTGTAACTGGAAAGTGGAATAAGCCTGGAGTGTATAATGTTGAGGAGTTTGATCCAGATCCATATATGGAAGCTCTTAACAAGTGGGGACTTCCATGGGTTGTTGAGGAAAACCCGGTATTAGTTAAGTAGTTTAAAATACGAGAAGCTTAAAAGATAAGAAACTTAAAATATAAGCAGCTTATAATGTGAGCAGCTTAAAAATGAGTAGATAAAAATATGAATTCCAGGAGAAATGAATTGGATACAGTAGTATTTAAAGATATAAAAACACCATCATATGTTATAGATGAAAACAAACTTATTCACAATCTAAAGATTCTTAAGGGAGTGGAAAAAGAAACTGGTTGTCATATACTTCTTGCACAGAAAGCGTTTTCAGCTTATGCCATGTATCCGCTTATAGGTCAGTATATAAGCGGGACAACGGCAAGCGGATTGTACGAAGCAAGGCTTGGAAAAGAAGAGATGAATAAAGAGAATCA
Organism: Eubacterium sp. CAG:248; assembly: GCA_000436475.1. Lineage (GTDB taxonomy): Bacteria > Bacillota > Clostridia > Lachnospirales > Lachnospiraceae > Lachnospira. The sequence continues at coordinate 25,083 of FR886215.1, read as the reverse complement.
TGTTTTTGCACCAGCATATAAGCAGGAGGACATGGATGAACTTGTTAAGATATGCGACCATATTATATTTAACTCAGTAAACCAGCTTAGAAAGTATAAGAAACAGTGTCTAAAAGCAGGAGTAAGCATAGGATTAAGAATCAACCCGGAAGTATCAACGCAGGGTGAGCATGCTATATATGATCCATGTTCAGCAGGTTCAAGGCTTGGAGTTACACTTAAGGCACTTAACAAAGGTATAGATGAGGATGAGCAGCTTCTTGAAGGTGTTGATGGATTACATTTTCATACGCTGTGTGAACAGAATTCAGATGATCTTAAGACAACACTTGATGCAGTAGAAGAAAAATTCGGGAAATATATGCATAACTGCAGGTGGATTAATATGGGTGGAGGACATCATATAACAAGAGAAGATTATGATGTCAGGCTGCTTATTGACTGTGTGAGACATGTGCAGGATACATATCATGTAAAAGTGTATCTTGAGCCAGGAGAGGCAGTTGCACTCAACGCGGGATATCTTGTAACAGAGGTGCTTGACAAGGTGGATAATGGTATAGAAACTCTTATTTTAGATGCCTCAGCAGCATGTCATATGCCTGATGTGCTTGAGATGCCATACACACCGCCTTTATATGGAGCACAGATAGTGTCAGATATATTAAAGACACAAGAGGCACCTAAGGATGCACATTTTGTATACAGACTTTCTTCATATACATGCCTTGCGGGTGATATTATAGGTGATTATGAGTTCGACCATGAGATAAATGTGGGTGATAGACTTATATTTATGGATATGGCTATATATTCAATGGTGAAAAATAATACATTTAATGGAATGCCGCTTCCATCTATATCTGTGCTAAAAGATGGAAAACTAAGTCTGATTAAAAGCTTCGGATATGAAGACTTTAAGTGCAGGCTTTAATATAGCAGATATGGCATACATGCCAGCTGTGGGTTATATAACATTGTAAGGAATAAAACAGATGAGTATTATAAATTCAACTCCGTCACATGATGGATATTACATGCCGGCTGAATATGAAAAGCATGATGGCACTATTATGATATGGCCGGTAAGACCAGGTTCATGGCCTGGTGAGGCAGCAGCGGCAAAAAGAGTGTTTAAGGAAATAGCCGGGCATATCGCCCAGTCTGAGAATATGTATATGCTTACAGACAGTGAGCATATGACAGAAGCAGAGCAGATGTTAGACGATAAAGTCAGGGTTGTTAACATAGAGACAGATGATGCGTGGGCAAGAGATATGTGCCCGACATTCGTAAAGAATGCATCAGGAGATATACGTGGAATAAGCTGGAAGTTCAACGCATGGGGTGGAGAATATGATGGCTTGTATATGGACTGGGAAAAGGATGATATGGCAGCAGGTCTGTTTTGCGACATGATGGGGATAGACTATTATGATGCAGCTCCTTTTGTGCTTGAAGGTGGTTCTATACATAGCGACGGTGAGGGCACTGTTATAGTGACTGAAAGCTGTCTTTTAAGTAAGGGCAGAAACCCACAGCTTAGTAAAGCTATGATAGAGGATAAGCTTAAGGAATATCTTGGGGCAAAGAAGGTTATATGGCTGCCATATGGAATATATAATGATGAAACCAATGAGCATGTTGATAATGTATGTGCGTTTACATCGCCTGCCAATGTCGTGCTTGCATGGACAGATGATGTGAATGATCCACAGTATGATATGTCATCAGCCGACCTTAAAGTGCTTGAAGCTGAAACAGATGCACTTGGTAGAAAGATAAAGGTGCATAAGTTATATATACCAGATGAGCCTGTGTGCATAAAAGAAGAGGATCTTAAGGGTTATGTGTTTGCAGAAGGTGAAGATAACAGGGAGCTTGGAGAAAGATTAGCAGCAAGCTATGCGAATTTCTATATATCTAATGCGAAAGTACTTGTTCCACAGTTTGGTGATAAGAAGGATAAGGCTGCGATAGAACTGTTATCAAAGCTTATACCTGACAGAAAAGTAACTGGTATATATGCCAGGGACATAATAGTTGGAGGCGGCAATATACATTGCATAACGCAGCAGATTCCAGCAGGCATAAAGAAAAACATATAAAATGTGCATAAAGAAGAATAAAAAACCATGTAGAAATGGAGATTGATAATATGAGCAGAATAACTGGAGTTGCTGCTATACAGATGAAGTGTGGCAGAGATGTTTTGGAAAATATAAAAACAGCCGACAGACTTGTAAGGGATGCAGTTAAAAAGGGCGCAGATATAATACTTCTTCCAGAGCTTTTTGAGAGGCAGTACTTTTGTCAGGAAAGAAGATATGAATACTATGAATATGCAAAAAGTGTGGACGAGGATGCAGCTGTAGTGCATTTTACAGAGGTTGCCAGAGAATTAGGCGTAGTTATAATAGTCAGCTTTTATGAAAAAGATGTAAACCAGCTGTATAATACAGTTGCCGTTATAGATGCTGATGGAACAAGGCTTGGTATATATAGAAAGACACATATTCCTGATGATCATTACTATCAGGAAAAATTCTACTTTGTTCCAGGTAATACAGGCTTTAAGGTGTTTAACACAAGATTCGGCTGCATAGGTGTTGGTATATGCTGGGATCAATGGTTTCCAGAAACAGCAAGGGCTATGGCAGTAGAAGGTGCAGAGGTGCTTTTTTATCCAACCGCTATAGGAAGTGAGCCGATACTTGACTGTGACAGCATGATGCACTGGAGAAGGTGTATGCAGGGACATGCAGCATGCAATCTTGTTCCTGTTGTTGCAGCTAACAGGATTGGTGTTGAGACTGTTAAGCCATGTGAAGAGAACGGTGGACAATCAAGTTCACTTAAATTCTATGGTTCTTCCTTTATCACTGACAACACAGGTGATATAATATATCAGGCGGGCAGGGATGAAGAAGAAGTTATCGTCCATAAGTTCGATCTTGATAAGCTGGCATATGACAGACTTTCATGGGGATTATTCAGGGACAGAAGACCAGAAGTCTATAATAAAGCTATAAGTAAAGAACTTATTCAGCCTTAGATATATAGAAACGAGGATGATTATGAAAAAACTGGTTATTGGCATGCTTGCACATGTAGATGCTGGGAAAACTACACTTTCTGAAAGTATATTATACACTTCTGGAGCCATAAGGAAGCTTGGAAGAGTAGATAATAAAGATGCATTTCTTGATAATAATGACTATGAGCGTCAGAGAGGAATAACTATATTTTCAAAGCAGGCATGCTTTAGTTATAAGGACCTTGATGTTACATTGCTTGACACCCCTGGCCACGTTGACTTTTCGGCAGAGATGGAACGTACGTTATGGGTGCTTGATTATGCGGTGCTTGTTATCAATGGAATGGATGGGGTACAGGGACATACAGACACATTGTGGGGATTGTTAAAAAGACTGCATGTGCCTGTTTTTATATTTGTTAACAAGATGGACCAGCAGGGAACTGATAAATATAGACTTCTTGAACAGCTTAAGAATAAGCTGTCATCAGGCTGCATAGATTTTACCGGATATATGAAGGGCGTTAAACCTGACTATGAGGATATAGCAACATGTAGTGAAGGGGCGCTTGAAGAATATCTTAAATATTCAGAGGTATCAGATGAAAGCATAAGCATGATGTTAGATGAAAGAGGGATATTTCCTGTTATATTTGGTTCGGCATTAAGGCTTGATGGAGTTGATGAGCTGCTTGGTGTGATGGACAGATTCTGCAGCAGCAGGGAATATAGTGAGGATTTTTCAGCCAGAGTTTATAAGATATCAAGAGATGAAAGAGGAGAAAGACTTACACATATTAAAGTAACAGGTGGCTGTATAAAGAGCAAGGATATTATAAATGATGAGAAGGTCAATCAGATAAGAGTATATAGTGCAGATAAATATACAGCTGTTCAGGAAGCTGTAGCAGGAAACATATGCGCACTTACAGGACTGTCAGACACATACGCAGGACAGGCTATAGGAGCTGAGAAGGAAGATAATTCGCCAGTTCTTACTCCGGTGCTTAACTATAAGATAAATCTTCCAGCAGGCGTTGATCCTATGCAGATGCTTCCAAAGCTCAGGGCTATAGAGGAAGAAGAGCCACAGCTGCATATAGAATGGGATGAGAATTTTAAAGAAATACATGTACAGGTTATGGGACCTGTTATGATAGAAGTGCTTCAGAATATAATTAAGGAAAGGTTTGGCATAGATGTAACTTTTGGAGAGGGCAGTATTGTGTATAAAGAAACAATTGCCAACAAAGTTGAAGGAATCGGACATTTTGAACCTTTAAGACATTATGCTGAGGTACATCTAATACTTGAACCTGGTGAGCCTGGAAGTGGTATGAGGTATGAGCTTGACTGCAGTGAGGATGTGCTGGCAAAGAACTGGCAAAGACTTATATATACACATTTGTGTGAAAAAACACATAAGGGTGTACTGACAGGCTCGGCACTTACAGATGTTAAGATAACAGTTGCTGCCGGACGGGCGCATAACAAGCATACAGAAGGTGGAGATTTCAGGCAGGCAACATACAGGGCGGTAAGACAGGGGCTTATGCAGGCTGAATCTGTTCTTCTTGAACCGTTTTATGAATTCGAGCTGAAGCTTGACAGACAATATATAGGCAGGGCTATGACAGATTTAGAGCGTATGGGAGCAGTATTTACGATTAACGATACTGGAGAAGAAGTGCTTGTAACAGGCTGTGGTCCTGTGTCAAGCCTTGCGAATTATCAGGCAGAGCTTACAGCATACACAAGGGGAACTGGGAGCATAAATCTTAGGATGTCAGGTTACAGACCATGCCATAACACGGAAGAAGTTATAGAAAAAATAGGCTATGATGTTACAAGAGATATAAGGAATACACCGGATTCTGTGTTCTGCGCACATGGATCAGGTTTTACAGTCAGCTGGGATGAGGTATCAGAATATGCACATGTTGATAGTGTTCTTAATCCACCAAAAACGTCAGATATAAATGAACCTATGACATCAAAGCAGGCGGCAAGGACTGTATCAGAGGAGTGGATAGGAACTGATGAGGTTGACAGGATACTGGCAGAAACTTACTTTTCTAACAGCAGAGGCGATAATGAAAGAAGGAAGCTGTCAAAAAGAAAATCATCAGATCAGCTTGGACAATATGTTGCGTTAAAGCAGTCTGACAGACAAAGAACAGCAAAGGCTATGGGAGTAAGCTATCTTTTAGTAGATGGTTATAACATAATCCATGCATGGAAGGAACTTGATGAGCTGGCTAAGATCAACATGGACAGCGCAAGAGACAGGCTGCTTGATATTATGTGTAACTATCAGGGAATGAAAAAGTGTGAACTGATAGTTGTGTTTGATGCGTACAGACTTGCAGGACATGCACAGGAGTATATTGATTACCATAATATACATGTAGTATATACTAAAGAAGCAGAAACAGCAGATCATTACATAGAAAAGTTTGCACATGAGAATGGAAGAAAGTATAATGTTACTGTTGCAACATCCGATGGACTTGAACAGGTTATCATAAGAGGTGCCGGATGTCTTCTTTATTCTGCAAGAGAATTCGAGGAAGAAGTTAAAGCCATGGAAGAACATATAAGAAATGAATATCTAAATAAAAGCTATTAATAATTAATGTGAGTGTCCGAGCTAAATTCTGCCACTCACTTGTTTATGAAAGAAGAGGTTTGATTGTTATGAGTACATTATGGGTTATAGGTGATTCAACACTTAGTAGTTTCAAAGACAGGTATTATTATCCAAGATATGGATATGGAACAATGCTTGATAAGTATCTTAATGATAATGTGAGGGTTGTTAATATAGCTCTTTCTGGAAGAAGTTCTAAAAGCTATACGACAGAGCCACAGTATAAAGAACTGCTTGATGGCATGAAAAAAGGTGATTTTCTTATCATAGGATTTGGACATAATGATGAGAAAACAGAGGAGTCACGCTTTACTGATGCGAATGGAGATTATAAGACAGAAGGCTCATTTGCACATTCCCTCTACGAAAATTATATCAAGAAGGCAGATGAGGCAGGCTGTAAGGTGATTCTTTGTACACCTATAGTAAGGAGAACTCCTACAGGAGAATGGGATGATACTCTGTTACATATAACGCAGGATGTCGGGGAGTTTAAAGGCGGCGATTATCCAGAAGCTGTAAGAAAGCTTGGAAGTACACTTGACATACCAGTTATAGATATGACTGAAAAGACTCACAAGATGTATGACAGACTCGGTGCTGATAATACAATATATCTTCATGCATGGCCATCTAATAACAGGCTTAGTGTAGATAACACACATACCAATATATGGGGTGCAAGAGTTAATGCTTATATGGTTATGTCAGCTATTAAAGAGTCAGATATAGCAGGACTATCTGAAAATGTAGTGAATTTATCTGAAAATCCTTTGGAATATAAAGAAAAGTATCTTGTATCAAATGCTGATTATAAGCCTGTAATATTTAGTGATAAGCTTGAAGAGAGCAGGCTTTTTGAAGATTATGGTGAATATAAGGGTACTGTTTTTGGTGATGTTTTAAATGATGTAAGCAAGGAGAATTTTACACTTGAAGCAGATAAAGATGGTAACATGCATATAGCTGTCAGAAACAATTTTGGTAAGATATCAGTTGTTACAGATGGAATAGCTATGTATTACAGACAGGTAGATGTTAATAAGAATTTCACATTAAGAGCGAAGGTAAGAGTTAATAAGATATTTTTAAACGACCAGGTATCGTTTGGACTTATGGTAAGGGATGACTGTTATATTGATAAGTGCATGCCTGACATTTTAGGCGATTATGTGGCAGCAGCACCTCTGTGTGTTACAAGAAAAGAGAATACGGTAGGAACTTATGCAAGAAAAAGTGGTGTGCTTGTATATGGACCAGCAACAGGTATCGCGATAGAAGAAGGAAAAGAATATAATCTTATACTTGCTTCATCACAGGATGGATATATGGCAAAGTTTGCAGATGGACCTGAAGTAACAGGAGGGTATGATTTTAAGCTTACTGCTATTGATCCTAAGCATGTATATGTTGGTATGTTTGCATCAAGAAACGTTGATGTGACATTTTCAGATATACATTTTGAAATCTGAGCAGTGACCAATATATAAAAAATAAGTAAATTATTATATAACAATGTGATTTTTATGAATTATATGTTATACTAAGCCTACAGATAGAAGTATTCAGACAATAACAGGATGGATACGTAAGCGTGTACAAAATATAAATCTGGAGGGAGTTGAAGCATATGAAACTTACTTTTTTAGGTGCTGATCACGAAGTTACAGGAAGCTGTCATTACCTATGTGTTGGTGATAAAAATATACTGATAGATTGCGGAATGGAACAGGGAAACGATGTATATGAGAACCAGGAGCTGCCCATACCGGCATCCGATGTAGATTATGTTCTTCTTACACATGCACATATAGACCATTCGGGGCTTATACCACTTTTGTATGTTAATGGCTTTAGAGGCAGTATATATTGCACTGAGGCAACTGTACAGTTGTGTGATATTATGTTAAGAGATAGTGCACATATCCAGATGTTTGAAGCTGAATGGCGCAACAGAAAGGCGAAGCGTTCAAACGGAACACTTAAGGAGTTCATACCTTTATATGATGCGAAGGCAGTATATGAGGTTATGAAACAGTTTGTCGGAGTAAAGTACGATGAGATCATAAATATAGATGACAATATAAGTGTGAGGTTTAAAGATGTAGGGCATCTGCTTGGTTCAGCAAGCATAGAGGTGTGGGCAAAGGAAAAAAATAAAGAGGCAGAAGTGTCTAAGAAGATAGTATTCTCTGGTGACATAGGTAATATTAACAAGCCTATAACAAAAGATCCTGCTATGGTTGATACAGCAGATTATGTTGTTATGGAATCTACCTATGGTAACAGAAGCCATAATGGTACACCAGATTATGTTAAGGAACTCGTTAGCGTGTTTAAAAGGACATTTGACAGAGGTGGCAATGTTGTTATACCATCATTTGCAGTTGGTAGAACGCAGGAGCTTTTATATCATATAAGAAAGATAAAAGCGGAGCATCTTATCGACCGGGATTTTGATGTGTATGTTGATAGTCCTCTTGCAATAGAGGCTACAGAAATCTTTAGCAGGAATGTTGAACAGTGCTTTGATGATGAGGCTATAGAACTTGTAAGAGAGGGCATTAATCCGCTGTCTTTTCCAGGACTTAAATATGCTGTATCAAGTGAAGAATCCAAGATGATTAATTTTGACCCAAAACCTAAGGTTATTATATCGGCATCAGGTATGTGTGAGGCTGGACGTATCAGACACCACCTTAAGCATAATCTCTGGAGGGCTGAATGTACTGTGCTTTTTGTTGGATATCAGGCAAATGGTACAACTGGACGAATAATAATTGATGGAATAGATGAGATAAAGCTCTTTGGTGAGCCTATACAGGTTAAGGCTGAGATTGCACAGCTGCCAGGTTCAAGTGGCCATGCAGATAAAGATGAACTTATAAGATGGGTAAGTGCTTTTAAGAATAAGCCACAGAAAGTGTTTGTTGTGCACGGAGAGGACAGTGTATGTGAAGAATTCACAGAATGTCTTAAGAAGGAGCATGGCTTTGATGCATATGCACCATATACAGGCGGCGCTTTTGATCTTGTAACAGGCTGCATGATTACGGAGGGTAACAAAGAAAGAAAGAGCAGAAGAACTACCATTAATAAACGCAACAGAAGTATATATGACAGGCTTGTTGCAGCTGGCAGACGTCTTATGACTGTTATTATGCATAATGAGGGCGGAGCTAACAAAGATCTTGCCAAATTTACAGATCAGATTAATTCACTTTGCGATAAATGGGACAGATGATTTAATGAGCTTAAATGTAAGGATTTACATGTGCAGGTTTGATAAAGAGTGAGATATAAGAATGGAGGAATATCATGAAAAATATGCTTTTTGTATTTAACCCGAATTCGGGAAAAGCACAGCTTAAGAATTCGCTTATGAAGATTATTCAGATATTCTCCAATGCAGATTACGAGGTTACTGTGTATCCTACGAAAGCAGCATTAGATGGATATGAAAAGATTAAAGCATCTAAAGGACTGTATGACATTATAGTATGCAGCGGAGGAGATGGCACATTAAACGAAGTCGTATCTGCAGTCATAACATATGGAGATGAAAAAGTACCTATTGGTTACATTCCAAGTGGTTCAACGAATGATTTTGCTAAGAGTCTTGGCATACCTTCAGATAAGATAAGGGCTGCATACAATGTTGTAAGTGGAGAAAGCTTTTCTTGTGATATCGGAATTATAAATGACAGACGGTATTTTAACTATGTGGCAGCATTTGGTGCATTTACAGATGTTGCGTACGAAACACCGCAGGATCTTAAGAATATGTTCGGACATCAGGCATATGTGATAGAGGGGGCAAAGAGGCTTTTAAACCTCAAGGCATATAAGATGAAAGTAACTTCAAGCAGGCTTGATATAGAGGACAACTTTATATATGGCATGGTGAGCAATTCAAGTTCAGTTGGAGGTATGAAAGGACTTATAGGTGATGATGTTGATTTCCAGGATGGGGTGTTTGAGGTTACTCTTATAAGAGAAATAAGAAACGCACTTGATTTCCAGCAGCTGATAAATGCTTTTATGACACAGAGGCTTGAAAGCTGTGATATGATTTACTCATTTAAGACTAACAATATAACATTTGAATCACCGGATAATATAAAATGGACACTAGATGGTGAATTTGGAGGAGAACACAATAAGGTTAATCTCAAAGTGTGTCCTAAAGCGGTAGATTTTATAATTAATAAAGAAAAGCCTAAAGTCAAAATGGATTAATAAAATAAACATCAAAGCTGGCACGGTTAATTAAGTAAAGAATTGCATCAAAAAAACATATGAATTACTTTAAAAAATAAAGTGATAAAACCTATCAACATAGTTGAGCAGGCTTTATCACTTTATTTTTTTACAACTTTAAATATATCCGGGAAAATGATGTTGAAAATCAGAAACAATTCAGAAACAATTTATCATCACAAAGAAAAAATAGATATTAACAAGAAGAATAAATGCTAAAAACACAAGTGGAATTGTATTAAATACACAGCTTTTAGAGAAAAAATACAATGATATAAAGATGAATAATCTGACAATAAGATATATATTACAATAAAATTAAATAATCTGACAATTCAAAATAAAAACACATTTACAACGATGAAAAATAGGAGTATATTATGAGCAGAAAAAAATCCACTGCAAAATAACCTGCTGGAAATTCGTTGGCAGATTGAAATATATCAGGGATTTGATAACAGATTATACATGAAAGGATGATAGGACTATGGAAAATCAGAAAAAGCAGCCTGGACTTTATAACCCACAATTCGAACACGATAACTGTGGTATCGGTGCAGTTGTAAGCATCAAAGGAATAAAGACTCATCAGACAGTATCTGATGCTCTTAGTATCGTAGAGAATCTCGAACACAGAGCAGGTAAGGATGCGGAAGGTAAGACTGGTGATGGTGTAGGTATTCTCCTTCAGATATCTCATAAGTTTTTTGAAAAAGCAGTTAAGCCACTTGGTATTAAGATTGGCAATGAAAGAGAGTATGGTATAGGTATGTTCTTCTTTCCACAGGATGAACTTGCAAGAAACCGTGCTAAAAAGATGTTTGAGATAATAGTTGAAAAGGAAGGACTTGAGTTTCTTGGCTGGAGAGAGGTTCCAACTTTTCCTAATGTCCTTGGTAAAAAAGCAGTTGACTGTATGCCATATATTATGCAGGGCTTTGTAAAGAAGCCTAAGGATGTGAATAAAGGCATAGAGTTTGATAGAAAGCTGTATGTTGCAAGAAGAGTATTTGAGCAGACAGCAGAAGATACATATGTCTGTTCACTTTCAAGCAGGACAATAGTATACAAGGGAATGTTCCTTGTAGGACAGTTAAGAACATTTTTTAAGGATCTTACAGATGAGAGCTATGAATCAGCTATAGCACTTGTACACTCAAGATTCTCTACTAACACAAACCCTAGCTGGGAACGTGCCCATCCAAACAGATTTATCGTTCACAACGGTGAGATTAATACAATCAAGGGAAATGCCGACAGAATGCTTTCAAGAGAAGAAACAATGGTTTCTCCATATCTTGAAGATGAGATGTCTAAGATCACACCAGTTGTTAACACCAATGGTTCGGATTCAGCTATGCTTGATAACACACTTGAATTCTTTGTTATGAATGGTATGCCTCTTCCGCTGGCTGTTATGATTACAATCCCAGAGCCATGGAGTAATAATAAAGCTATGGAGCAGGAGAAGAAGGATTTCTATCAGTATTATTCAACTATGATGGAGCCTTGGGATGGACCAGCATCTATTCTTTTCTCTGATGGAGATATCATGGGTGCAGTTCTTGATAGAAATGGTCTTCGTCCTTCAAGATATTATATTACAAAGGATGGATATCTTATTCTTTCATCAGAAGTAGGTGCACTTCCTATTGATGAAAGCAGAATAGAAGTAAAAGACAGGCTTCATCCAGGTAAGATGCTTCTTGTGGATACCGTTAAGGGTGAGCTTATAGATGATAATAAGCTTAAGGAAAAATATGCTACTAAGCAGCCATATGGTGAGTGGCTTGATAACAATCTTATAAAGCTTGAAGATCTTAAGATACCAAACAAAAAGGTGCCAGCACATACTAAGGAAGAAAGAGCAAGATTACAGAAAGCATTTGGTTATACATACGAAGATTTCAGAACATCTATTCTTCCTATGGCACTTAACGGAAGTGAATCTATCGGTGCTATGGGTATAGATACACCACTTGCTGTACTTTCTAACAGACACCAGCCTCTGTTTAACTATTTTAAACAGCTGTTTGCACAGGTTACGAATCCACCTATAGATTCCATAAGAGAGAAGATCGTAACATCTACAACTGTATACCTTGGTAAAGATGGTAACATACTTGAAGAACAGCCTGAAAACTGTAAGAACTTAAAGATTAACAATCCTATTCTTACTAACACAGATCTTTTAAAGATAAAGAATATGAAGGTTGAAGGTTTTAAGGTTGAAACTATTCCTATTACATACTATAAGAATACATCACTCGAAAAGGCTATCGACCATCTTTTTGTAGAGGTAGACAGAGCACATAGAGAGGGTACTAACATTGTTATCCTGTCTGATAGAGGTGTTGATGAAAATCATGTAGCTATACCATCACTTCTTGCTGTAGGTGCAGTACAGCACTATCTTGTACAGACTAAGAAAAGAACAAGTATGGCTGTTATACTTGAAAGTGGTGAGCCAAGGGATGTACATCATTTTGCTACATTGTTAGGATATGGTGCATCAGCTATCAATCCATATCTTGCACAGGAAAGCATACAGGAGCTTATTGATCTTAATATGCTTGATAAAGATTACTATGCAGCAGTTGATGATTATAATAATGCTATCATAAGTGGTATCGTAAAGATAGCAGCTAAGATGGGTATATCAACTATACAGTCATATCAGGGTTCTAAGATATTTGAGGCGATAGGTATTGATTCAGCTGTTATTAATAAGTACTTCACAGGTACTGTATCAAGAGTTGAGGGTATAAGCCTTAAAGATATACAGGATGATGTTGAAACACTTCATTCAAAGGCCTTTGATCCTCTTGGGTTATCAACAGACACAACTCTTGATAGTGAGGGTGCCCATAAAATGAGAAGTGGAAAGGAAGAACATCTTTATAATCCACAGACAATTCATCTTTTACAGCTTGCAACACGTACAGGTGATTATAATACATTTAAGGAATATACAGCTCTTGTCAATAAAGAAGAGGGCGTTAAGAACCTAAGAGGACTTATGGATATCAAGTTCCCTAAGAAGGGAGTAAATATAGATCAGGTAGAAAGCGTTGATTCTATTGTTAAGAGATTCAAGACTGGTGCTATGTCTTATGGTTCTATCTCTAAGGAAGCACATGAAACTATGGCTATTGCAATGAATATGCTTCATGGTAAGTCAAACTCAGGTGAAGGTGGTGAGGATGAAGACAGACTCACTGTTGGAGCTGATGGACTTAACAGATGTTCGGCTATCAAGCAGGTTGCATCAGGAAGATTCGGTGTTACAAGCAGATATCTTGTAAGTGCAAAGGAGATCCAGATTAAGATGGCACAGGGTGCTAAGCCTGGTGAAGGTGGACATCTTCCAGGAAAGAAGGTATATCCTTGGATAGCAAAGACACGTCTTTCAACACCGGGTGTATCACTTATATCACCTCCACCTCATCACGACATTTATTCTATCGAGGATCTGGCAGAACTGATATATGACCTTAAGAATGCTAACAAGGATGCAAGAATATCAGTTAAGCTTGTATCAGAAGCTGGCGTTGGTACTATTGCTTCTGGTGTAGCAAAGGCTGGTGCACAGGTTATTCTTATATCAGGCTATGATGGTGGTACAGGTGCAGCGCCAAGAAGCTCTATACATAATGCAGGACTTCCTTGGGAGTTAGGACTTGCTGAAGCACATCAGACACTTACGATGAATGGACTTCGTAACAAGGTTATAATCGAAACAGATGGTAAGCTGATGAGTGGACGTGACGTTGCCATAGCAGCCATGCTTGGTGCTGAGGAATTCGGATTTGCAACAGCACCACTTGTAACTATGGGCTGTGTTATGATGAGAGTATGTAATCTTGATACATGCCCTGTTGGTATTGCAACACAGAATCCAGAGCTTAGAAAGAGGTTCGCAGGAAAGCCAGAATACGTAGTTAACTTTATGAGATTCATCGCAGAAGAGCTTCGTGAGTATATGGCTAAGCTTGGAGTAAAGACGGTAGATGAACTTGTGGGAAGAACAGATTTCCTTGAAGCAAAAACTGACGTTTATGGAAGTGGAAGAGCATCAAAGGTTGATCTTTCTAATATCCTTAATAATCCTTATATTAAGGAAGCAGCTTCTATCAGGTATGATAAGAAGAATGTGTTTGATTTTGAGCTTGGTAAGACAGTAGATGAAAGAATACTTATAAAGAAGTTTTCAGATGCTATGGATAAGAAGCAGAAGAGAAGTGTTGAAGTAGATGTTAAGAATACAGACAGGGCACTTGGTACTCTTCTTGGTGCTGAGATAACAAGAAGATTCGGTGAAAGCCTTGCAGATGATACATATACAGTTAAGTGTACGGGCGCTGGTGGACAGAGCTTTGGAGCATTTATTCCTAAGGGACTTACACTTGAACTTGTAGGTGACAGCAATGACTACTTTGGTAAAGGCCTTTCTGGTGGTAAGCTTATCGTGTATCCACCAACCGGAGTATCTTATAAGGAAGATGAGAATATTATCATAGGTAATGTAGCACTTTATGGTGCAACAAGTGGTAAGGCATATATCAATGGTATTGCAGGTGAGAGATTCTGCGTACGTAACTCAGGTGCAACAGCAGTTGTTGAGGGAACAGGTGACCATGGCTGTGAATATATGACAGGTGGAAGAGTGGTTGTTCTTGGAAGAACTGGTAAGAACTTTGCTGCTGGTATGAGTGGCGGTGTTGCATATGTTTTAGATGAGGATACAACACTTTACAAGAGGGTTAATAAGCAGCTTGTATCACTTGAACCAGTTACTAACAAGTATGATGTACTTGAACTTAAGCAGATGATCACTGACCATGTAGCTTTCACTAACTCAAAGAAGGGTAAAGAGGTTCTGGATAACTTTGGTGAATATCTTCCTAAGTTCAAGAAGATTATGCCACATGATTATAAGAAGATGCTCAATATGATTGTTCAGATGGAAGAGAAGGGTCTTAGCAGTGAACAGGCTCAGATTGAAGCATTTTACGCAGCAACTAAGTAAGATGGAAATGTACAAAAACAGATATGTATTGGCAGCTTATAAGTCTGCTGGTACATATTTGTGAAAATGTGTATTTGAAAGGAGATAATCATGGGAAAACCAACCGGATTTTTAGAATATGAACGTGTAGAAGCTAAGGCAGTTGCACCAAAGGAAAGAATAAAGAATTTTAATGAGTTTCATACACCACTTTCAGAAACAGAGCAGAGATGCCAGAGCGCACGCTGCATGGACTGTGGTGTGCCATTCTGTCAGTCGGGCATGACTATAAAGGGTATGACAAGTGGTTGTCCTCTTAATAACCTTATACCGGAATGGAATGATCTTGTATACACAGGTAACTGGGAACAGGCATATAACAGGCTGCATAAGACAAGTAATTTTCCAGAGTTTACAAGCCGCGTATGTCCAGCTCTTTGCGAAAAAGCATGTACATGCGGACTTAACGGAGATGCTGTATGTACTAAGGAAAATGAGATGGCTATCATAGAACATGCTTATGCTAACGGAATTGCAGGTCCTAAGCCACCAAAGGCAAGAACTGGAAAGAGAATAGCTGTCATAGGTTCAGGTCCTTCAGGACTTGCTGTAGCTGACCAGCTTAACCAGAGGGGCCATCTTGTGACTGTATATGAAAGAGCTGATAGAATAGGTGGACTTTTAAGATATGGAATACCTAATATGAAGCTTGAAAAGCATATTATAGACAGAAAGCTTAATGTTATGAAGGATGAGGGTGTTGAGTTTGTAACGGAAGCTAACATCGGACAGAATATTAAGGCTAAGAAGATAATGGATGATTATGATGCAGTTGTACTTGCGGTAGGTGCCTCTAATCCAAGAGATATCAATGCTCCTGGAAGAGATGCTGATGGAATATATTTTGCAGTTGATTTTCTTACAGCAACAACTAAGAGTCTTCTTGATTCAGATCTTACAGATGGTAAGTATATAAGCGCAAAGGATAAAAATGTTATCGTAATCGGTGGTGGTGATACAGGTAACGACTGCGTTGGTACAGCTATAAGACATGGCTGTAAGTCAGTGACACAGCTTGAAATGATGCCAAAGGCACCAGACGTAAGAAGTGAAACTAATCCATGGCCACAATGGCCTTTAGTCTGCAAGACAGATTATGGCCAGGAGGAAGCAATAGCAGTATTCGGACATGACCCAAGAATATATACAACTACTGTAAAGGAATTCAAGAAGGATAAGAAGGGCAAGCTTTGCAAGGTTGTTACTATCCAGCTTGAATCAAAGGTAGATGAGGCAACAGGAAGAAGAATGATGGTTCCTGTTGAAGGAACAGAAAAAGAGCTTCCTTGTGAGCTTGTTCTTATAGCAGCAGGTTTCCTTGGAACACAGAAGTATCTTACAGATGCATTCGGCGTAGAGGTAAACCAGAGAACTAACATCAAGACAGATGATGGAAGATTCGCAACTAATGTTGCTGGAGTGTTTGCTGCCGGCGACTGTCACACAGGCCAGTCACTTGTTGTAAAGGCTATACGTCAGGGCAGGGACTGTGCAAGAGAAGTGGATAAGTATCTGATGGGATATACTAATCTGTAATAAGTGTGATTAGTTTGATTAACAAGGGATATAACTAGATAATAAAAGGTGTTGCAGCACTATTTTGTGCGACAACACCTTTTTGTTTTAATCAAAAGTTCTGTTGCTATATAAAAGTTTTTTTCGTATACTTAACATAGTTTAACTTAAGATATGCAGCCGCATAACATGATTAAATAATTACTGTACATGCGCTAAAAACGTAAGGAAAATGAGAATGTTGTAGAAAGGTCAGGAAAATATATGAAAAGCAAAGTGAATGGTATATTCAGAAAAGTATGTAATATCCTTGAATGGATAATATCAGCAATACTTGTAGTAGTTGTAGTAGTTATGTGTGTGAGGTTTTTGCTTGAACTTGGTGGGATGTTTGATAGTACCCCTCTTGATTTCTTCGAGAAATTTGTGGCAGATATTATGACACTGGCAGTTGGTGTGGAGCTTATCAAGATGTTATCACAGCATACACCGGCAACTGTCGTGGAGGTGCTTATGTTTGCAATAGCAAGAGAGATGGTGACACACCATGATTCAGCACTTAACACAGCGATAGGAGTGCTGTCGATATGTGCACTTTTTGCGACAAGAAAGTTTTTCTTCTGCAAAAATGATTATGATGAGAATGATGGAGAACATTAAAACAATCTGACAGATCAGATAGGGCAGCATATATCGAAATATTAAAATAAATATAAATTATAAAAAATATATTGGCAAATCAGCGCCGGATGTGATACAATCCATTAGTATGTACTTTGTACGATAGAAAAAGAGACTTCATATATATTTTAAGGAGGATTTATAAACAATGAGTTTTAAGGTTGAAAACATGGAAGAGAAGAATATGGTTAAGCTCGTAATCGAGGCTACTGCTGAAGAATTCGAAGCAGGTCTTAATACAGCTTTTAATAAGAATAAGAATAAAATCAGCGTTCCTGGCTTCAGAAAAGGTAAGGCTCCAAGAAAGATGGTAGAAAAGCTTTATGGTGCAGAGATTTTCTATGAAGATGCAGCTAATGCCATCATTCCTGATGCTTATGCTAAGGCAGCAGATGAAAGTGAATTAGAAATCGTTTCACAGCCTAAGATCGATGTAGTTCAGATTGAAGCTGGCAAGCCATTTATCTTTGAAGCAACAGTTGCTGTTAAGCCAGAGGTTGAACTTGGACAGTACAATGGTGTTGAGGTAGCTAAGTGCGATACAGATGTTACTGATGCAGATGTTGAAGAAGAATTAAAGAAGGCTCAGGATAAGAATTCAAGAATCGTTACTGTAGAAGACAGAGCTGTTAAAGATGGCGATATGACAACAATTGATTTTGAAGGCTTTGTAGATGGTGAAGCATTTGAAGGTGGAAAGGGTGAAGATTATCCACTTACAATCGGTTCTCATTCATTTATTGATAACTTTGAAGAACAGATTATCGGTATGAATATCGGTGATGAGAAGGAAATCAATGTAACATTCCCAGAAGAATACCATGCTGAGGAATTAAAGGGTAAGCCAGCTATGTTCAAGGTTAAGGTTAAGGAGATCAAGGAAAAGGTTCTTCCAGAGCTTGATGATGATTTCGCTCAGGACGTTTCTGATTTTGATACACTTGCTGAATATAAGGAAGATCTTAAGAAGAACATAACAGTGCGCAAGGAAAATGAAGCTAAGGCTAAGAAGGAAGATGAAGCAATCGCTAAGATTATTGAAACTTCTAAGATGGACATTCCAGAAGCTATGATTAATACACAGGTTAACAGAATGTTAGAAGACTTCGCACAGAGATTACAGTCACAGGGCTTATCAGTTGAGCAGTACTTCCAGTACACAGGTGTTACAGCTGAAAAGATTATTGAAGATATGAAGCCACAGGCTGTTAAGAATATCCAGTCAAGACTTGTTCTTGAAGCAATCGTAAAGGCTGAGAATATCGAAGTTTCTGATGAAGAATTCGAAGCAGAGCTTAACAAGATGGCTGAACAGTACAAGATGGAAATCGAAAAGATTAAAGAGTTCATGGGTGAATATGAATCTAAGCAGATCAGAGAAGATATTGCTATCCAGAAGGCTGTTGATGTTATTGTAAATTCAGTAGTTGAGAAATAATAGATATTATATAAGACAGGGAGGCAATAATATGAGTTTTGTACCTTATGTCATAGAACAGAATAGTCGTGGAGAGAGATCATATGATATCTATTCACGTCTTCTTAAAGACAGGATTATATTTTTAGGTGAAGAGGTAACAGATGTTTCTGCTAACCTTGTTGTAGCACAGATGTTATTCCTTGAGGCAGAAGATCCAGGCAAGGATATACATTTTTATATCAACAGCCCAGGTGGTTCAGTATCAGCTGGTTTCGCGATATATGATACTATGCAGTATATTAAGTGTGATGTTTCAACAATATGTATAGGTATGGCAGCCAGCATGGGAGCATTTCTTCTTTCTGGCGGTACTAAGGGTAAGAGACTTGCACTTCCTAATGCTGAGATTATGATTCATCAGCCTTCAGGCGGAGCCAGAGGTCAGGAAACAGAAATCAGAATAGTTGCAGAGAATATCTTAAAGACAAGAAACAAGTTAAATGAAATACTCGCAGCTAACACGGGTAAATCAGTAGAAGAAATCTCTCGGGATACAGAACGTGATAACTATATGACAGCTAAAGAGGCTGTAGCATATGGTCTTATTGACAGCGTGGTTGAAAAGAGATAGTTACTTAAAGGGGACTGTTGCTTTTCGCACAGTCCCTTGTTGTTTATGAATATATAAGCTGAAAGAGCATTACGGATATTCAGAGCGAAGCAATATATTATTATGTATTATTTGTTAATATGTAGCAGACCGGAGGAATTATGGCAGGCAAGATTAAAGATGGAGAGTTAAGATGCTCGTTTTGTGGTAAGACACAGGATAAGGTTAAAAAACTTATCCAGGGACAGAATGGAGTATTTATATGTGATGAATGTATAGGAATATGTTCAGATATACTTGATGAGGAGTTTGAGGCGGAAGATGAGCAGGCAGTAGATGGACTTGATATTAATCTTTTAAAGCCTAAGGAAATCAAAGAGTTTCTTGATGATTATGTTATAGGACAGGATGAAGCTAAGAAGGTTTTATCAGTAGCTGTATATAATCATTATAAAAGAATATTATCGGCACAGGATGTTGATGTTGAGCTTCAGAAGAGTAACATACTTATGTTAGGACCTACAGGTTCTGGCAAGACATTTCTTGCACAGAATCTTGCAAGACTTCTGAATGTGCCATTTGCAATAGCTGATGCAACAACTCTTACAGAAGCTGGATATGTAGGTGAGGATGTTGAAAATATACTTCTTAAGCTTATTCAGGCAGCTGATTATGATATAGAAAAAGCACAATATGGAATTATATATATTGATGAGATAGATAAGATAACTAAGAAGTCAGAAAATGTTTCCATAACTAGAGATGTTTCAGGTGAAGGCGTACAGCAGGCGCTTCTTAAGATACTTGAAGGAACGGTTGCATCAGTTCCACCTCAGGGTGGCAGAAAGCATCCACAGCAGGAGCTTATTCCTATAGATACAACTAATATACTGTTTATATGTGGTGGAGCTTTTGATGGACTTGAAAAGATTATCGAATCAAGAATGGATCAGAGTACAATCGGATTTAATTCGCAGATAAAGGAAAAGACTGCTACAGAGGACGTTGGAGAAATGTTCCATAAGGCACTTCCACAGGATCTTATTAAGTTCGGACTTATACCTGAATTCGTAGGACGTGTTCCGGTTGTTGTAGCATTAGATTCACTTGATGAGGAAGCACTTGTACGTATTCTTCGTGAACCTAAGAATGCTATACTTAAGCAGTATAAGGCACTTTTAAGCCTTGATGAGGTTGAACTTGAGTTTGAAGATGATGCAGTTAAGGAAATAGCCCATAAGAGCTTTGAAAGAAAGACAGGAGCAAGAGGACTTCGTTCTATACTTGAGTCAGTCATGAATGAGGTTATGTATGAGGTTCCATCTGATGAAACTATTGCAAGATGTATTATAACAAAGGATGCTGTTCTTGGAACAGGAAAGCCGGTTATTGAATACAGAACGCAGAAAGTAGGAAATAATAACGAGGGAAGTATCGCTATGAATAGTGCATCAGGCACACAAGGCGATGAAGTTAAGAAAGCACAATAATTATGAATATGATTACATTACCAGTAATTGCGTTAAGAAGTATGACCGTGTTGCCTGACATGGTCATACATTTTGATATAAGCAGAAAAAAATCAATACAGGCGGTAGAGGAGGCACTTGCTTTAGATGAGAAGGTACTTCTTCTTACACAAAAAGATACACAGATAGAAAATCCTGCGCCTGGGGATATATATAAAACAGGAACAGTTGCAGTTATAAAGCAGGTTATTAAGCTGCCTAATAAGCTTGTGCGTATTCAGGTGGAAGGCCTTAACAAAGCACATGCAGTTGAAATAACTGATTCTGGTAACTGCTTAATGGCAGCTGCAGATATAGAAGAGATGTTTATAAACAAGCCGGATGAGGTTACAAACAGGGCTATTATTCTTGGAATGAGAGAGCTTATAAGGCAGTATGGTGCGGCTAATTCAAGAAGCAGCAAAGAAATACTTAAGTACTGGCTTGAGCTTGATGATGCAAGAGAGCTGCTTCTTAAAATATGCGCGGATTTTCCTATGGACTATACAGACAGACAGGCTCTTCTTGAGATGGATGATATAATAGAAATTTATGAATATATAGCGGGAATGTTCATAGAGCTGACTAATGCATATAAGATAAAAGAAGAACTGGCTATAAAAGTTAAAGAAAAAGTAGATAAAAACCAGAAAGAGTATATTATACGTGAACAGCTTAATGTGCTTAACCAGGAGCTTGGTGAAGATCAATATTCT
>FR886215.1:0-3580 GCA_000436475.1 Eubacterium sp. CAG:248 | reverse complement strand
AGCTTGATAAGCAGATAGAAGAGCTTGATGCCAGTGATGACATAAAAGCAAAGCTCCATAAAGAAGTAAAAAGGTTAAAGAGCCTTTCTAAAGGTTCATCAGAGGTTAATGTTGAGAGAACATACATAGAGAATTGTCTTGCACTTCCATGGAATAAGAAATCACAGGATAACAATGACATTATTAATGCAAGAGCTGTTCTGGATGCAGACCACTATGGGATGAAGGATGTTAAGGACAGGATTATAGAATATCTTGCAGTCAGAAATATAACATCGGTATCAGATGCACCTATACTATGTCTTGTTGGACCTCCGGGAACAGGTAAGACGTCAATAGCGCGTTCTGTTGCTGCGGCACTTAATAAAAAATATATAAGAGTATGTCTTGGCGGCGTAAGAGATGAAGCTGAAATAAGAGGACATAGAAAAACATATGTAGGTGCTATGCCAGGAAGAATCATAGAAGGACTTAAGCAGGCAAAAACCTCTAATCCACTTATGCTTCTTGACGAGATAGATAAAATAAGCAACGATTACAGGTCGGATACAGCATCTGCGCTTCTTGAGGTGCTTGATGGTGAACAGAATCAACATTTTGTTGACCATTATATAGAACTTCCAGTTGACCTTTCAGATGTATTATTTATAGCAACTGCCAATGACCTTTCAACAGTAAGCAGACCATTGCTTGACAGAATGGAAATAATAGAGGTTCAAGGATATACATTGAATGAAAAAATGCATATTGCAAAGGAACATCTTGTGAAAAAGCAGATAGCTAAAAACGGACTTATGACATCTATGCTTAAAATATCGGACGGCGCGTTAAAACGTATTATATATGCATATACAAAGGAAGCGGGAGTCCGTGAACTGGAAAGACAGATAGCAAAGATATGCCGAAAGGCTGTAACCAGGCTTTATGAGGAAGGTGTGTATACACCAGATGGAAGCAGAAATACAGAAGTAAAGAAATGCATAAGGGTTACAGATAAGAATCTTTTTGAATATCTTGGGAAAGAAAAGTACAGACCGGATAAGGCTAATAAGCATCCTGAGGTGGGTGTTGTCAGAGGACTGGCATGGACAAGTGTTGGTGGAGAAACTCTTGAGATAGAGGTTAATGTCATGGCGGGCAGTTCAGAGCTTAAGCTTACAGGAAATATGGGAGATGTTATGAAGGAATCAGCTATGATTGCTTATTCTCTTGTCAGGTCACTTACTATGAATGGTAAGTATAAGGTTGACAGCGAATTCTATGATAAGCATAATATTCATCTTCATATACCTGAAGGTGCAGTTCCAAAAGATGGACCATCTGCAGGTATTACAATGACAACTGCAATGCTTTCAGCTGTTACACAAATACCAGTTAGGGCAGATGTTGCTATGACTGGTGAGGTGACACTGCGTGGCAGGGTGCTTCCGATAGGAGGACTTAAGGAGAAGCTTTTAGCTGCAAGGATGGCAGGCATGAAGGTTGTGCTTGTGCCAGAGGAAAACAGGTCAGATGTGGAAGAACTTGACGAAGAGATAACACATGGCGTTACTATAAAGTATGTAGAAAATATTAAACAGGTGTTAAAGGAAGCACTTGTTTTACAGGAAAACTGATATATTTTACATAGATTAAGCACTTATCTTAAAAGAAAGAGAGGAGAAAAAGCAGATGGTTATAAAAAAGGTTAATCTTGATATAGTTATTGGAGTTACCAGTGCTATACCAGATACACAATATCCAGAGGTCGCATTTGCAGGCAAGTCAAATGTTGGTAAGTCGTCGCTTATTAATTCACTTATGAATAGAAAATCATATGCAAGAACATCTTCACAGCCAGGTAAGACACAGACAATTAATTTTTATAATATTAATGACTGCATGTATCTTGTGGATCTTCCTGGATATGGATATGCGAATGCAAGTCCGGCTGTTAAGGCTAAATGGGGAAAGATGATAGAAAAATACTTAAGAAAATCAGCTAACCTTAAGCAGGTATTTCTGCTTGTTGATATAAGACATGATCCATCAGAAAATGATAAGATGATGTATGACTGGATAGTTGATAATGGATTCAGACCGGTTATTATAGCAACGAAGCTTGATAAACTTAAAAGAAGCCAGGTTGCCAAGCATGTAAAAGCAGTAAGAATGGGGCTTGGATTAAGAGAAGATGATATTCTTATACCATTTTCTTCAGAAACAAAACAGGGCCTTGAGGAATTATGGGAAACGGTTGAGTCATATGTTATGCCTGAAAATGTATAAGCATAGATATCATATGAAATATATTACCCGAAATGTCGGATTATGTTGTTTTTAGTAAGGAAAAGTAGTATAGTTGTTGATGTTGTCGGGCTTTATTATAAAAGGATTAGGACTTGATGGGAGGATATACATATGTTAACAGTTTCAATTTTACTTGATTCAGTAGAGAAAGTTCAGAGGTTTGTTAGTAAGATAAGCAGATATTCATGCAGCTTTGATGTCGAAAGCGGCAATAGCTTTGTGGATGGAAAATCTCTTGTAGGATTGTTTAGTCTTGATATCAGCAGACCGCTTCAGCTTACTATTAATGGTGGAGAAAGCGAAATTGAGGATGTTTTAAGGGATATCAATGAATTTATGCAATATTAATATTGCTGTTCTAAGATAGTTTCCTACAGTGTGTGAACGTTATGAAAAGAATATCAATAATACTATTAGCTGTTGTTATGACATTTTCACTTTATGCATGTGGAACCAGTAAAAGTGGCAATGCATCAGATGGACAGCAGAATGCTCAGGAGAACCAGCTTACAGGAAAGCACCATGTTGTTATATCAGTTAAGGGTTATGGTGATATAAAGATTGAACTTGATGCAGATGTGGCACCTGTAACTGTTACTAATTTCGTGAAGCTTGCAAAAGATGGTTTTTATGATGGACTTACATTTCATAGAATAATAAGCGGCTTTATGATACAGGGCGGAGATCCTAAAGGAGATGGAACAGGCGGTTCTGATACAAAGATAAAAGGTGAGTTTGCAGATAATGGTGTGACAAATAATCTGTCACATACAAGGGGTGCTATATCTATGGCACGTTCAAGCAGTAACAACAGTGCAAGTTCACAGTTTTTTATAGTTCATAAGGATAGTACATATCTTGATGGAAAGTATGCTTGCTTTGGTTATGTGACAGAAGGCATGGATGTGGTTGATAAGATATGTAAAGAAGTCAAGCCGGTAGATGATAACGGAAAAGTTAATAAGAATGAACAGCCGGTTATAGAGAAGGTAACTGTTATTGATTAGCGGTAGCAGCGGTTGTTGTAAAATGTTTAAAATAGGCAGATATATGTTAGCACATATATCTGCCTGATTTTTTTAGAGAATAAAAAAACTGGTGTAACAAAAGATAACACCAGTTCATAAAATATAATGCGGAAAATGGGACTTGAACCCACACGTGGTAACCCACACAAGAATCTGAATCTTGCTCGTCTGCCATTCCGACATTTCCGCTAACTTGTTAAAAAAGAAGCTTATAAATAAGCTTCTTTAATATAGTGCAGTCGGCGGGACTTGAACCCGCACCC
>FR886214.1:11697-14188 GCA_000436475.1 Eubacterium sp. CAG:248 | reverse complement strand
AGTTCGCCAACCGAATGTGTGTTAAACAACAAATTAATCACTTCTACCAATTACACTTAAACTAATCTCTTCGACCAATTATTTCAACAAATCTCTCCAACAAAAGCTAACAAGCACAAGGGGGATTGAGTGTAAAAGCACTCAATCCCCCTGCATTCCCCATCTGTGGTTCCCCGTTGTTTTGGTAAGATTTTTTATTATTATATTTCCTAGTTATGCATCCTATACAATGCCCTCCTGATAACAACCCCGGTGGCATACCAAGAACGTCCTAGAAACGCCCTCATAACATATTAATAACTTCCTTATAACATACTAGGAATATCTTGATAACATACTAATATCTTCCTTATAGCAGCCTAAGAACATCCCTATATCCTTCTTATAGCACCCTCTACTCAGCCTTATAGATTGTTGCACCATGCCATTCTATTGAATCAATATCCTCAACGGCAACTACCTTCTTTAATCCATAGGTGATATCATACAGCTTTGTCTTTGCATTTCCTGATAAATCAGATAACTTAGTATCTGCCTCTACAACTGTGCCATTCTTAAGTGTTACTGTTAGAGCATTTCCTTTTTCAACTCCGAAGTACTTAAAGTCAATATCTCCAGTTCCCTTAAGAGCCACCTCGAATCCATTAGATTCAAGATCTGTAATTGTCAGATATTCGCCATCCTTGTATACTGACGGAACCTGTACATCCGGCTTTGAACATATAACTCCTGTACTACTGTCTTCAACCTGTGTTTCAAATGACCATTCGCCTGTTGCTATCTGTCTTTCTTCACGTTTTTCCTTATCTTCTGTTGCATACGCACATCTTAAGTTTTCTGTTGATATTGTTATAGTACTTCCTACGAATTTAGTACCATCATTATAATCAAGATTCATCTCTGCATATATTTCTGTTCCATCCTCTGACATTCCATTAAAGAATATTGGCAGATATCCTGATCTGGAATCTGTGATAGAGTTGCCATTTAAGCTTACATGGGCTTTCTCAAAGTTGAACGAACCTATTATTGGCTTCATATCGCTTTCGTCATTAGGAATAATAGGACTTCCATCCTTTGACTTAAACGTTAAGCTTACATAGAATCTTGAACCACTTGCAACATAATTGCCCCATATAACATCTACTGTTGAATCCTTTGAATTCTCCATATTATTACTGCTATATATACTTACTGTACTATCATCATCTATATGAGATGAGAAGTTAACATTGCTTTGTGGCTTAAGATATTTCTGGTATGCATATGCTCCTGTATAAGTAATTCCTGATACTGCAAACACAACCGCTGCTGCCGCCGCAATATTTCTATACACCTTATACTTCTTATTCTTTTTTAAACTTACACGCTTATTCCTTGTTGGCTTTGCCTGCTCTACCCATTCCTGATTAATATAATTCATTGAATTAAACAGCTTATTCTTATCCATAAATACCTCCATTCTGTTGCCTCTACGCAACCCCTTAATTCATAACTCAACATCATTATTCTCAAGAAAAAGCTTAAGCTCTTTTCTCATTCTGTGAAGCGTTACCTTTACTGTGCTTTCACTTTTTCCTTGTAGCTGTGCTATCGTTCTGAATACCAGTACCTTTGTATAAACATATTTCTCTTCTGGACTGGCACACCCTTTAAAAACTGGTCAAGCAACTCTCCAAGCCTCTCTTCATCCCCATCTGGTAAATTATCCTCTCTGCCGATGCATTGTTCCATCTCTGATGTAAGCTCTATTACATTGGAACTCCTCTTTAATGCTTTATCGTGCTCTATTCTTTTACATATCAGATGTCTGCAGATAGTCGCTGAATATGCAAAAAGATATTTAGGTCTGTTCTGAGGGACTGACTTCCACACTTCATAAAATGTATCATTCACACACTCTCTGGCATCCTCTTCACTATCCAACATATTCATAGCCAGTCTCATAAGCGGCCTCTGATACTTATCCATCAGCTCACTCATAACACTCTCATCTCTGTTAACTATTAAATCAATTATTTCTTCTTCGCTGCGCACTTTTTATTTTTCCTTAATTCTGATTTTTGAAAGCTTTCACATATATAGTACGATTTTATTTCATAAGGTTACATTTCTCTGACTTTTATTCATATAATGATACCAGGGTCAAAAGGTCTAAACCCACATGAGCTTGCTCATAGGTGGGTGAAAGACCTTGGGACCCGCCCCGATATGAGCATAAAAGTGGGATGATAATCCCACGATATGCGAATATTGGGGAGAATTGTGGGAGTGCGTAGCACGGAACAATTCGTAGGTATCAAAGTAGGGGGCTTTTGACCCCGACATCATATAACCTTTAACCTAAACGCAAATGCTAACAAAAATTCCCGGACAGATTACTAATAGCCTTATCTGTCCGGGAAAATATTATAATTATCAACGCATTACAGCATCAGTTCTTTCTTATATCACCATCCGCCTTAAGCTTAAGACTATGGCTTCTATAACT
>FR886214.1:7753-11660 GCA_000436475.1 Eubacterium sp. CAG:248 | reverse complement strand
CCGCCGCTATGCCATACTTTATATTATTCATATCCTGCGTATCCAACTGTAGGTTTACATTCACATAATTGTTATTTATAACTGCTGTTGTTACCATAATCTGCATACTATCATATAGCTGGTCTTCACCTGTGAAGCTTATATTAATATTACCTATCTGCTGTTTATTATTATCACTTTCCTGATAATCACCAGCAGTATTGGCATCAGCACCTATCCTGTTGAACACAAGCTCTATTCCTGTCAGTCTGTCCTGACTATCCAGGCTTATATTATATGTTGTATACACACCCTTAGCATATTCACTAAACCTGCTCTTCATATTATCTGCAGTTATTCCATGAACATTAAACAGGGAAATGTATGGAAGAATAACCGGATCCTTATACATTTCTTCGACAAATGTATTAAACCCTGCTATTAATGCTTTATCGCTTATAGTTGCACTATCCTTAACAGCTACTTTATACCCTTCCATAACGTGTGTCAGAGCTGCCCTTAATATCGGCTTTGTCTGGCTAGAGTCAATTTTGGCAAGACCATATTTTAGTATATCATTCTTATCTACTACCAGTGTGCCATCTTTGACCTTAGGCATGTCCAGTACTATATTATTATTTGTAGTAACTATGCTATATTTCTGACTTCTATTATATGCATCTGGTCTGTAATCCACGCCATCATAAACACACTCCGATACGGTTATCGCACCTTCATATGTATGATTCCCCATAGGATCAAGCTGGCTTATTTTGTCGATATAATTCTCTATAATGCTTTCAAGTATCTTCTGTGACTGTTGAATAACTCTTAGTGTCTTCTCCTCTTGTGATGCATATAGGTGTGGAATTCCATACCACACAGTCAGCCCGGTAATTATGGCAGCCATAAGCACAACTGTAATTATACGCCTTATTTTCCACATTTTTTTATTCATGCTAATCCTCTCTTCCGGTCATATATCGCACAGATAAGGATATGCTTCTGCACACCAGTGCATCTATCTATGCGTTATCCTGCATATCACTCACTTTCCGCTTACTTATCGCTTACCTATCACTTAATTATCACTTACTTTTCCTTCTGATAGCAGACGAATTCATAGCATATGTCAAAGTAAGTATGTTCTTCACTTCTGGCCGTAACCCTCCAGCCATCAAGCTTATCAAAATCTGTGATATATGTATCTGCCTGATACTTATAATCTACTCTTGTTATATGCGCTGTATCACAATATGGAAGGAACTGTTCATATATCTGTCCGCCACCTATTATATAGACATCCTTACTGTCATAGCTTTTAAGCTGTTCCAGCACCTCTTGAACACTATGGCATATAAGCACATCCTTAGCTTTATAATTCAGGTTATTAGTCAGTACTATGTTCTTTCTGCCCTCAAGTGCTGACTGGTTAGGAAGACCTTCATAGGTCTTTCTTCCCATAACTACAACCTTTCCATATGTTTCCCCACGAAACAGCTTCTTATCCTCCGGGATATCCACAAGAAGTCTTCCATTATTACCAATCGCCCAGTTCTTATCTGCAAGTGCTATTATATTCATACCAATCCTCTTTCCTGTATTACAGCTTTCCACCAACCCAGGCCGGTACATAACCCTTAACTTTAATACCCTCCTGAGTATATTCTTCACTTTCAAGCTGTCCATACTCTCTTATAAGCTGAAGCTTTCCTGCCTCATTATATGGAAATACCCTTTCTATCTGGATTCTGCTCTTAAGGATAATATCCTGTATATCCATCAGGAAATTATCCAGTCCCATACCAGTTTTCGCTGATATATTTTCTACATAATCGGCTTTACTATCTTTAAGTATAGGTATCTCATCGAATTCATCACATTTGTTAAAGAGTGTGATAACCGGCTTATCGCCTACATCCAGCTGTTTAAGGGTATCGTATACCGTTGCCATGTGTCTCTCATAATCATCATTAGAACAGTCAACAACGTGTACTATCATATCTGCATATTTAGCTTCTTCAAGTGTACTCCTGAAGGCCTCAATAAGATTATGCGGAAGCTTTCTTATGAATCCTACTGTATCTGTTAAAAGCACTTTTTCGCCATTCGCAAGTTTAAGTGCCCTTGTCGTAGGATCAAGTGTTGCAAACAGCTTGTCTTCTGATAACACACCAGCATCTGTAAGCCTGTTAAGAAGTGTTGACTTTCCTGCATTAGTATAACCTACTATGGCAGCCACAGGTGTTGAACTGTTCTCTCTGTTCTGCCTTTGTATATCACGATGGCTTTTTATTTCTTTTAATTCTGCTGATAAGTGGGATATTCTGTCACGTATTATTCTTCGGTCCGTTTCTATCTTCTTCTCACCAGGACCTCTTGTTCCTATACCACCACCAAGTCTTGACAGTGTTATTCCAAGACCTGCAAGTCTTGTTGACCTGTACTTAAGCTGTGCCATCTCAACCTGTATCTTACCTTCACTTGATGACGCTCTTGCTGCAAATATATCTAATATAACCATAGTTCTGTCCATAATCTTTGTATCAAGAACATCTTCAAGATTCCTTAACTGTGCAGGAGACAGCTCATCATCACATATAATACCTGTTGCTCCAAGCTCCTGTATCATAGCTCTTAACTCTTCAAGCTTTCCTTTTCCTATATAAGTTGCAGGATGGAAGCTGTCTCTTGGCTGTATCATCTTTCCAACTGTAACTGCCCCTGCTGTCTTTGCAAGCTCAGATAGCTCCTCAAGTGATTTCTCACAATCATCTGCTGGGTCAAGCTCCACACCTACAAGTATAACTCTTTCCTGCTCTTCATCTGTTACATATATCGCCATATGTTCCTCATTTCTATCATTTTTATTATCACATTACTTATTCATTATGACATTTATTCATAGCATTATTTATCCGTTATGTCATCTATTTTTTGTATTATCATATACAACATATTTTATAATGCACTGTCATTACTATCTTTACCTGTCTCCTTAGATGTTTCAGCTCTTGATGATATATAATCACTCAGATAATTCGATACTTCCTTTTCCTCTGAATATCCTAAAATATTCCCTGCTATATCACCAGCTTCTTTCATACTCCATGATGCAATCTCTTTTCTTACCTCAAGCACACGGCTTACACCGACTGAAAACTCATCAAGACCAAAAGATAAAAGCAGTGGTATCATACGTTCATCTGCTGCCGCCTCACCACACATACCTACATCAATACCTGCGTTATGCGCACATTCTATTATTCTTTTAATGCTTCTTAGAACTGCCGGATTAAGTGCCGAATACAGATATGAAACATTTTCGTTACCTCTGTCAACAGCAAGCATATACTGCGTAAGATCATTAGTTCCTATAGAGAAGAAATCGACCTGCCTTGCAAGAACATCTGCCATAATAGCCGCTGCTGGTGTTTCTACCATAATACCAACTTTAATATCAGTATCATACTTAATATCCTTCTTATCAAGATCCCTGCATATTCCTGCTATAATCTTTTTAACCTCGTTGACCTCTGAAACCGATGTTATCATAGGTATCATAATTCTGATATTACCGTAAGCACTAGCCCTTAATATTGCCCTTAACTGTGTCGTAAAAACATCTACCCTGTCAAGGCAGAATCTTATCGCCCTGTATCCTAAGAATGGGTTAGTTTCTTTAGACAATCCCATATATGGAATATCTTTATCTCCACCGATATCAAGTGTTCTTATAGTAAGTTCCCTTCCATCAAGAAGAACTGCTGCTTTCTTATATTCTGTAAACTGTTCTTCTTCTGTTGGAAGCTTGCTTCCATTCATAAAAAGAAATTCAGTCCTGAACAGTCCTACACCTTCTGCACCATCCCTGACTGCCTTTGCAGCATCAAATGCATTGCCTATATTAGCAGCCAGCATCACACGT
>FR886214.1:6935-7723 GCA_000436475.1 Eubacterium sp. CAG:248 | reverse complement strand
CCATCTTTAGTAACTGTTTGTTTATTGATATATTTCTTAAGTTCTATAACACTCTCATCGTACTGTTTTTTCTTTTTGGCATATATCTTTTTAGTTATGTCACTTGGAGATACAAACACTTCACCATATGCACCATCAACTATTATGTCTTCTCCATCCTTAACCTCACTGCATATACCCTTTACACTAAGAACTGCTGGTATCTCCAAAGCTCTTGCAAGTATCGATGCATGTGAGGTGTCTCCACCTTTTTCAGATATAATGCCTGCTATATGCACAGTATCCATATTCGCTGTCATAGACGGATGTATCTCATCAGCTATAATAATCGTGTTATCAGGAAGCTGCGTAAGATCAATACTCTTAACACCAAGAAGTATTGCTGTCAATCTCTCCCTCATATCTTCAATATCTGTTACACGCTGGGCTATAGCCTCGTTATCCATACTTAGAAACAGCTGCTTCAAAGATTCGCAGGCCTCATAAAGGGCTGCCTCTGCATTAATATTATTCTTCTTTATAATATTACAAACCTCTGACGTAAGCTGTATATCACCAGCTAAATATTCCTGGTTCTTAAGAACAAGTGCATTCTTATCATCGCCGTTTAACTTAGCTGTCAGCTTCTCTATGAATTCGTCTGTCTCCTTTATGAATGTGTCCACTCCATCCTTGTATCTTTGAAGTTCTGCATCTACATCATCTATTTTATACTTTTTTATCTCGCACCCTGTATTTTTTAACACCAGTGCCTTTCCTATACCTATACCCTTAGATGTACCTATTCC
>FR886214.1:0-6893 GCA_000436475.1 Eubacterium sp. CAG:248 | reverse complement strand
CCTCCTTGTTTTGCGAAGCAAAATGCGACTGCCCTTGCAGGAGCAGAGGTATTCACCTCATTGTTTTGCGAAGCAAAATGCGACTGTTATTTATTAAATACATATTTGATCATATTTGTAATAGTTTCACTTGTATTCCTTGAATACACAACCTCCCTTGCCATAACAGGTTCATCTGTTATTATATTATCAATACCTTTATTAGCAAGATTCTTTATAGATGTATCGTTATTAGCTGTCCATGCATATACCTGTTTACCAGTATTATGTATGGCATCCACTGTTCTCTTTGTAAGGAATGAAGCGTTAACACTAAAGAAGTCTACGTTGGTATTCTCATAAAATCTTCCATATGCAACAGACAGTATATATCCAGTCTGTATATCCTCATCCATGCTCTTAACTGCAAGAAGCGCATCATAATCAAATGAAGTTATAACACAATTCTGTTCCATGGAATATTTCTTTATAAGCTCTATAACCTTTCCAGCTGCTATGCTGCTATCTGCTGATGACTTTATCTCAACATTAAGCTTTATACTGACAGGACTGCTTTTAACAAGCTTTAACACCTCTTCAAAAGATGGAACCCTTTCACCCCTATATTTTTCTGAAAACCAGTACCCGGCATCAAGCTTCTTTACTTCCTCATATGTCATATCTGTTATATTCTTGGCTACACCTGTTGTCCTATATGCTGATGCATCGTGCATAACTACTATATAACCATCGCTTGTCATCTGCACATCAAGCTCTATATAATCAGCCATATCATCTATGGCACGCTGGAAAGCTGCCAGTGTATTCTCCGGTGCTTCCCTTGATGCACCCCTGTGTGCTGTTATCTTAGTATCATGGAATATAGCAACTCTCTCAAAAGGATTGCTGTTAAATGTTAACACCACATATAACACATCCAAGACTATCGACATCACAAGAACAAATAAATATATAATCCTGTTTATCCTTGCGCTCCCTTCATCTATATCAACAAACTCAAAATTAATATCCGAAAGATTCTCATACTTGTAATACATATATGATATCATAGAGAATGAACAAGGTATAGATAAAAATACAAGAAATAATCTTACTATCGTCCTTAATGTACTAAGCACGGAAAGATACACCGCACTACCCATATAAGCAAGATCAAGCAGTTTAACTCCGGCAATCAGTACAACAGATATAATTATATAAAATGTATAAATAGCCGCTAAAAGTGCAAGATTATATAGTACAACTACACCCACTATCTTCAGTACATTATTTTTAACAATGCTTCTGCTTTTAGCACATGACTGTCTGAAGTTTTTTCCCTCCATCATGTATATGTTAAATGAAAAAATATCCCGTATAACAAAGTAAAACAGGCATATTATGATAATTGCTGTCACAATAAATACAACAGTTCTGTTTCGTTTTGCCGCACTTTTTATAATATTTTTTACACTTTCGCTAAATATAATATTTCCAGTAACTGTCACATTAATAACTATTATAGATATCAGAAAATATAAAAAAAGCGGTATGCTCTGAATCCTCAACAGCTTTTTAAGCCGCAAAAAGGCATTATATATGTTATCAATAATAGATGCCTGTATACCTTTTCTCTTGGTTTCAAAACATACTGCAAGATATGCCATTTCATATAAGCAGTAAACTATGAATCCTATAACCCCTAAGAGGCAGAATATGATTATTACAGGATTCATAAACGCTTTCGCTATATATTCATTTGTAAGATAATTAATCCCTGTTATTCTCATGCACAAACGGATAACGCCTGTAATAACAGGATAAAACACTGCTAATGCAAGGAGCTTATATGCAAGTTCAAACAACAATACATGTCTTTTACTGCTTTTTAGCAGTTTCATGTTATTTCTAAGACTTTCTAACATATCTCACCCCGAAATCACCTATGGAATCTGTTAAGAAGATTACTGCAGCCTGATGCATGTTTAACTGCATCTCCCATTCTTTTGTTTAATAAACGCTTTGTAAAATGATATGAAAAATCACATACATATGACACAACAAGAACAACTGAAATCACTGTAACCGCTGACATACGCATAGAAAATACTGCCTGTTCTACAAGCCTGTTAAACACTCCGAATATAAGCACTGCCAGAAATCCCCAGCCAATTGTGCTCTGAAGGCATATTATACCCTTATAATTAAATCTAAGGTGATCATAGTTCCACCATACTTCGCCGAACAGCTTTAACATAAGCTTCGCCGTCATATACTCAAATATTGTTGCACATACAGCACCAAATATATATAATGCAATATAGTTGTTTTGTATAGGTGCAAATATATTGAAAGCTATATATGTTCCAAAACCGTATATTACACAAAATGGCAGCTTTGCAAAACCTCTGTTTTCCCAGTAGCCAAGCTGCTTTCTTATAACTATGCACTCCATTGCCCATCCAAAAAAGCTATATATAAAAAACCAGACTGCAAGCTGGTTAATATTCATTCCCCTGAAACTGAAATCTAATAATATATTACGCATAACACTCCTTAAGTTACGTTCTGTTTCATACCTCTTACAACATAATCTGCTCCATTGATATTATAATATCAATGGAGCAGTTAATTATACATTAATTCATAAGTTCATCAAGCGTTGCCCGTACTGCTTTGATAAAATCCTGTGTATTAAGTGTTACAGGATTCTCTAATGTTGTTATAAGCGCAAGATCCTTTGTCATCTTACCATCTTCTACTGTCTTGATACAAGCCTTTTCAAGTGTATCTGCAAATCTTACAAGTTCAGGAATAGAATCAAGTTCTCCTCTCTTTCTTAAAGCTCCTGTCCATGCAAATATAGTAGCTATAGGGTTAGTAGATGTTTCCTCTCCCTTAAGATGCTTATAATAATGTCTCTGTACTGTACCATGTGCAGCTTCATATTCATAGAAGCCTTTAGGTGATACAAGAACTGATGTCATCATGGATAATGAACCAAATGCTGTAGCAACCATATCTGACATAACATCGCCGTCATAATTCTTACAAGCCCAGATATATCCTCCCTCTGAACGAATAACTCTTGCTACTGCATCATCTATTAATGTATAGAAATATTCAATGCCTGCTTCCTTAAACTTATCAGCATAATCATTATCATATATTTCCTGGAATATATCCTTGAATGTATGATCATACTTCTTAGATATTGTATCCTTAGTTGCAAACCAAAGATCCTGCTTAGTTTCAAGAGCAAAGTTAAAACAGCTTCTTGCAAAGTTCTCTATAGAATCATTAAGATTGTGCATACCCTGTATGATACCAGCGCCCTTGAAGTTATGTATAAGCTCTCTTGTTTCGTTACCCTGTTCGTCTGTGTATACAAGCTCAGCCTTTCCTGCTGCTGGAATCTTCATCTCTGAAGCCTTATATACATCACCATATGCATGTCTTGCTATAGTTATAGGTTTCTTCCATGTCTTTACATAAGGTTCAATACCTTTAACAATGATAGGTGCCCTGAATACTGTACCATCAAGAATAGCTCTTATTGTTCCATTAGGGCTCTTATACATCTCCTTAAGGTTATATTCTTTTACTCTTGCTGCATTAGGAGTGATTGTAGCACACTTTACTGCAACACCATACTTTTTAGTAGCCTCTGCTGAATCTATAGTAACCTGGTCGTTAGTATCATTACGATGAACAAGTCCAAGATCATAATATTCTGTGTTAAGGTCTACATAAGGAAGTAAAAGTTCATCCTTAATAAGTCCCCATAACACTCTTGTCATCTCATCTCCATCCATCTCTACGAGAGGTGTTGTCATTTTTATCTTTTCCATACCGCAATCCTTTCCATAATGGCAATTATGTCCAAAATATATAAAAAATCTGCCTTTAATTATAAAATATTTTCATGATTTTGTAAATGCCTCATTTCATTCTTGTTATATTACCAGCAATATCTATCTTCCATATCTGTACACAACTATCATTGCTATAATCCTTAAGACTTTTTATACTATAGCTTCCAACTGTGTCATACCATGCTTCATCTCCTGATGTACGCCGTATAAGTGTATCAAAATACATTGTTGATGCTGCCTTTGTTATATTACTCTCAGAGTTGCTTTCAGGTATTACTTCTTCCCATATTGCATAAAACCTTGTATCTTTTTTTATTGATATTTTATCACCTGGATCATAAGTGTTTATTCCATCTGACCAGCCAGTTAACTCAAAACCAGGCTTCGTTACCTCATCTTTATCTGGCAGTGTGATTTTACTTTCTTCCCACTTCGCATAAACAGTTTCGTTACATGCATAAGGATAACTGTAAATATCGGCTTTACCTTCACTGTTATACCAGTAATCATTCACATCAGCCATTTCTTCAATATTAAGACTGATTTTCCAGCTGCCATAACTATCTGGTCCATACTCTGGTCCCCAGTACCTGATTCTTATACTGTTAACCTTATTAACATAGACATCTACATAGTTATTATCATTTGAATGTGGTAAAAACCATATTTCCTCGTTATCACTGTCACCATCAAGAGTACTCCACTCAACATTAACAGAAACCTCTTCATCTGTACTATTATAACCATCATAGCAAAAATACAAATTGCCAGTATATGGTCTTGTTAATGCTACTGTTGAAATAATAGAATTATCAGTATTAGCATCTGAATAATTATAACTTTCATTTAATATACTTCCCAGACTGACTTCATTTCTTTTTTCTTTCAACATATATCCTTTAAACTTATTAATCTGGACTATATCAGATAATAACAGTCTGTCATTATAGTTATCATCATCATAAAAAGAAGCTTTATATTTCTGCTCAGGAACCGTTATATCAGGCAGTCCTTTCCTGTAAGATACCATAACTGATTGTGTTCCCCTTGTTGTTGCATCCTCCTGTGATAATGTCAGTATGAATTTTCTTGATATATCAACATATTTTTTACAAGCCTTTGTCACTGTATATCGTAACGACGAACCATCTGCATATGTATCTGGAAATTCATATAACGTGGCATCCCACCTTGAATCCTGTTTAATATCTTCAACTCCAAAACCAAACGATGTACCATTATCTACATGCCACAGAAAGTTCTCCCAATAGCCATCAGGTGCTTTCTTTGTTGGTGTATGCCAGTATGTGCTTGAATATTCACCCCATGAACCATCCTCATTCTGATACCTCACATATATCTCCTGGTCATTCTGTATTTTTAATCTGGCTACACTTATATAACTAGTTTTTGCACCACTTACTTTATAGGTAAAGGATGTTCCATCATCAAACTGCTCTGGCATCCTGTATAGGTTTGAATTCCATTTTGAATTTCCAGTTATATTCTTAGTATCAAATGTATATGATGAACCACATAATACATTTTCAGTTATTGCTGACGTGTCATCCCATCTTTCCCACGTACCATTCTGATTCTGATATCTTATATATACAGTCTGCTTATATGATTTTACAACCTCTTTCTTTTTAGTATGAATATAAATGCTCCGGCTCCTATTCATAGTCCAGTAGTTATCCCATCTTTTACATGCTTCATTCCATGTGGAATCATACCATTTTTTGTCACCTTCCTGTATATAATCAAGTTCATATCCATCTTTAAGATATATCCATGTAGGAACCAATGTACCTTCTTTATATGTAATAGTCTGTCCATCTGAATACCGCATATCAAGACCACTCGTGCTGTGTCCTATAACATCACTGACTCCAGAATCCCAATTGATGTTAAAGCTGCACATCCACCCTAATCTGATAGTTAGTGGTTTTCTTGTGCCGAAATATTTCGAACCCCAGTAGGTTCCATCAGAATTTCTTCCACCATCATTCGCATCTCCATCAAAATTGATGTTACAGCCGGCTTCAAACAGGTAACCGTCAAATCCTTCCTTAACATTATTGTCTGGATTGTCCCAGTTGTTATAGTTTTTATAGCCAGTTGCATCCATACTGAATATACAGCCTTCTTTTGAAACATTGTATACAAGAAGATACGGCGTATATCCACGACAGTTCGCATGCTCTGTAAATGTTCCTTCATGCGGTGCTTCATTATCACTATAAAAAGGTATATCATCAAAATATATCTGTTTATTATCATCATTCATATATACCCATTTTAAATCAGCTGTACCACCGGCAAAATCCACAGTTATCTGTCTTCTGAAATCATCATCTGAATAACTGCCCGCTGGATACGCATATGCCAGGCCTCCACACAATAGCAATAACACTAACACCGATAATACATGTAATAAAGTTATTCTTTTTTTGTCCTTAACAGGACATACTGCCATATATACTCCCCCTTTATTCCACTATTCCAAGACATGTAAACACCACAGAACCACATCTATATATACCCATAACACCCTGAAACATAACCGTATCTATGTTAAACAACGGACTCGCAGCTGCATCAAGCATACATTCAATAATGTCAGTTTTATCTGAAGCTTTATAATATCCTTTATATGTCTGATAACCATATTGCTCATCAAACATAACCCTTATTGTCATAACCTCCATAGGATAGGGACATTCCACCGTACTTCCTGTATTAACATCCTTTCCCCTCTGTGCCCGATCTGCGTTTTCGCCATATTGCAGCACACCATTAGCCAGATAGATTTCATGGTCATAAGGACTATCTGTTATGGCTGGCTCCTGCTTTTCTTCTAGTTCTGGCTTCACTTCGGGCTCTGGTTTCTCTTCGGGCTCCCGTTTTTCTTCGGGCTCTGGCTTCTCTTCTGCCTCTGATTTCTCTTCTGCCTCTGACTTTCCTTCTGAATCTGGCTTCCCTTCTGAATCTGGCTTCCCATATTCTTCCTGTTCTTTTATATCTATATCTGTTCCT
>FR886213.1 GCA_000436475.1 Eubacterium sp. CAG:248 | reverse complement strand
CGTCCGTTCGTCACCAACTAATATTCAATTAACCAACAGTTCCTCTTACACCTTATATCCCCTGCTTTTAAGCGTATCCTGTGCAGTTTCGTTAGCTCCATATCTTGAATACGTAAGTCCTGAATATACCTTCTCTGTATTCTTCATAAGTGGCTTGGAATCATCAAGCTGACTCACCTCAAGAAATGCGGTTCTTAACTTTCCAAGCATTGTAATAACTCTGCTTACGCTATCGCGTTCACCGGAAACCTGCGCACTTATAAGTGTACGTTTCATGTAATTATACAGCTGATACAACTGTACTGATATCTCATACTCCATATCAAGCCCTGTAATAAGCTGGTCTATGCCACGCATCGCCATATGAAGCTTCTCTTTATATCCAGTGCTGGCATCATCGTTTAGTGCTTCGTTAAGATAGTCTGTTATAATATCATATGTAATAACAACAAGCTGCGACCTTGTAGCCTGCGATATTCTATATGAATATGTCCTTATCATATCGTTATTCATACAACCGGCTCCTATACGTTTTTCCTCTACGTTTTATATGGATTATTGTTCCACTTTTTTATTTATTTCTGAAGAAGCTGTAACACCTCTGATGGTCTTTGATTAGCCTGTGAAAGAATAGATGTTGCTGCCTGTGTAAGAACTGTCTGTGAAGTATATTCTGTCATTTCTTCTGCCATATCTGTATCAATCTTTGCAGACAATGCTTTAGTTACATTCTCATCAGACACCTCAAGGTTATTATTGGTATGCTCAAATCTGTTTTCATAAGCACCTATCTTTGAACGTACTGAGTTAACATATGATATGGCAGTATCTACAGTATCTATAGCAAGCTGTGCTGTATATCCTGTCATTACGTTAATGTTATCAGTACCTATCATATATGTTGTTATAGGAGGAATATTAAGAACTATAACCTGGTTCTCATTAGCACCTACATGTATACTCATAGTTCCTACATCTGTAACCTCCTGGTTAATATCTGCTGCTGTACCGCCTGATGCCACAGATTTTCCATTCTTCTTTGCAGCTACTGTATCATCAAACACTGTTCCTGCAACATTTCCAGGAATATCCATAACAAACTCTTTGTTATTAACATCCTTAACTGTAATCCTTGTTCCTTTAGTAGATATAACAGCTGAATCCTCAAAGCCTGCCCTGCTTCCATCATCAGCCTTTGCAAACTCGGCTTCAACATCGCTGCCCTCTGCATGTATACATTTACCAAGACCTGTTGTATCGTATGCATCTGATATGCCAAGAAGTCCTGCAAGTTCTTCGTTGTCACATGAAATATCAAGCTTCTGGTCTCTTCCATACTGCTCTGTCATTATAACAAGCCTGTTTCCTGTATAAGAAGTTTCTGGCTTATAACCAGCATAATCTGTTCCGTTAGTTTTAGTGTCTGATGTAGTCTGCGATACCGCAAATGCTTTTCCACCAGTAAGTCCTACACCTGTCATTATTCTATCCATAACAACATCAAGTGTATCACCCTCTAATATATTTATCTGATAACCATTAACAGATATTGTTCCTGCCTGCTCACTGCTTATTGTATCTGTAGAAGACATAGTTATCTGGCTGCCCACAGCTACAGCCTGTCTTGCATCCTGTGTGATAGTCACTCCATATATGCCAGCTGTAAAGCTGTCTGATATGGAAATCTGATTAACCCCCTGATAGTCGGAATATACCCTTCTTGAAAGATTACCATTGATAAGAGGCTGTGTATTGAATTCTGTCTGCTCTGATATTCTGTCTATCTCAGCATTAATGTTGTCAATCTCCTGCTGGATGGCTGAGCGCTCATCATCTGAGTTAACATCGTTGGCTGCCTGTACTGTAAGCTCTTTAAAACGTGTAAGCATTGATTGTATCTCAACAATAGCACCTTCTGCTGTGTTAAGCACTGAAATACCATCTGTAGTATTATTCTTTGCCTGCTCAAGACCTCTTATCTGTATTCTCATCTTTTCTGATATGGCACATCCTGCTGGATCATCAGCAGAGCTGTTGATTTTATAGCCTGAAGAAAGTCTCTGGATAGAACCTGATAAAGAATTCTGCGCCTTCTGTAATGCATTGTTTGATATAATCGCTGATATATTTGTATTTATTCTCATATATTCTCCATTTCTGCTTATAAAAACATAGCTTCCATGCCATCTATATTTATATTATCAATCCTCCGTGATTGCTCTCATATAAGGTATATCGGATATTCTTTATATTTCTTTAATCTGTCAGTTTTTTTACTTTCCAAAGAATACGCCTGTAACCGACTGTGCTATCCTGTAAAGCTCATCTGCTGGTACCGATGCCCCTGAATTCTCATATGTAACATAATTAATATCTGGGACTCTTACCGTATTGATTCTTACACTATTCATTCCATGCTGCAGCTTTAAAACATTTTCAAGTTCTTCAAAGCTCTTATAAATGCTCCTGTCATCAGGATGTACAGTGTTGGAATTCTGCTTTACAAACAGACTTATATCTTTTCCTGTAATCTTTGCTTCCATAGACAGCTCTCCATAAGCCTCTGTATCCATCTTAATAGATATTTTGCCCTTATCGCTGCTGTCTGATAAGAATGTAAGATTGATAAGACCTGCTTTTCCATTCTTTACATATGGGATACGGTAATCATTCTTTCTTGCAAGATTACTTATATATCTTATCTGTCTGTTGCTTATTCTTAGTTCTTCAAATGTATCATAGTCAACTGGTGTTTCATCTGTATCCGTAAGTGAACTTTCTATAGCTTCCTCAAGTTCATCTCCTGCTGCTTCTTCAAGATTCGTATACAGAGCCTCCAGCTTCTCTCTTCCTGACAGCACATCTGAAAGCTTTTCACTGCTATCTATATATGCTGCTTTACTGCTGTTATTTTTATCAGCATGATTATGCCCTGACTTATCAGCATTTCCTATTCCTTTTCCCTTAAGAGCTCTTGTATATGCCATAAGCTCTCCTGTTGCAAGAAGCTCATTGACGGCATTGATATTACCTATATTCTCGTTAATACCTGCTCTTCTTAGCTCTCTTGTAACCTCAGCATCTGCATCTGCTGCCTTCTGTGTCACATCCTGTATATAACTGCTATCAAGCTCCTTTTCCAGCTTTTCATCATAGTTATCTAAAAGATTCTCTGCAAAATGTTCAACATGCTGGTCTTCTATCGGTGTATTTATGTCTGATTCTTTCAATGTATTAGGTGTAATATACTGCTGTGACTTTGCAAATAAGGATTCAAAATAACTTACCATATCCTTATCTTCCTTTGTAAAGCCTACCGTATCATCTATTGTCACATCTATACCTGAATGCCTGCGGCTTGTGTATGCACTTATAAGATTCCCCATCGTAATCTCTTTACCCTGCTTCATAAGTGCACCTGCGCATACTCCGGCATCTCTTGTGAATATATTCATCATCTGATATATTCCGATAAACTGTTTTTTCTTTGTTTCACTTATTCCACCTGTTTTCTCAAGCTTATACAGGAATCTTGAATATTTTTCCTCGTTATCCTTAGTAGCTCCCTGATTCATCCTGCTAAGATAATCGTTTACTGTCCATATATCTGTATTCATAGGGTTAATACCAGCATCTATCATCTTAACAACAGTTTCAGGCTTCATATTGTTTACAAGATTATTAAGAGTTGAATATATTTTTCTTGCTCTTTCTACTGACTCCTTAGTTATATCAATATTATTAGATGCAAGAAGCTTTATAACATCTCTGTTTTCCTGTGTATTCTCAAGTTCCAGCTTATCTATGATTCCATTGGCACTATTATTAACAGCCTTAAGTATCGAATCATCAAGATCCTCCCTTATCTGTGTACCAACTGTCTTATAAGTACCAATAGCCCTTGCATATCTGCTTCTTAAACTGCTTGCGACATTGGATACCATAGATATACTAAGCTTATATGGATCACTGTTCATAAGCTTTTCATACATCTGTGCTGGTGCTATCTCAATGTCATAAAGAGCCTTTCTGACATCAAGCACATCATTGTACATCTGTACATTTCCAGCGTAAACTGCACCATCAGCCTCCATTGTTTTAAGTTTCTCTGTGATCTCATCAAGAGGCGTATAAAGAAGTGGTGTGTTGTTTCGTTCAAGTATAATACCGGAGCCGGCAGTAAGAAGCATTCTTGCTTCAAGGAGTGTATTGTACGCCTTTTCAGGACTGTACTGATATGCACCAAAGTTCCCCATCGCTGCATAACTGTTCTGTCCATACATCCCTGACTGGCCCGTATATGCTATCTGCTGATTCTGTCCCGACATACCCTGCTGGCCTGTATATATACCCTGCTGGTTCTGTGCTGACATTAACGCCTGACCTGTATACATACCCTGCTGGTTTTGTGCTGACATTAACGCCTGATCTGTATACATACCCTGCTGGCTACCTGGTGTAGTGCTGTCTGCACTCCATCCAACCTGCATAACCACCTTAAGACTTGATATTGTAAATGCTTTTCCTGATGATATAACATTCATAATATCATCATAGCTTGCATCCGCAAGTGTTACGATGGCTGATTTTACATTCTCCCATATAGACGGATCATTCGTTAATGGTGTGTCACTGGCTTCTCCTCCAATAGCCATCTGGTCAGCTATCTTGTCAAGAACCCTGCTCTGTCCATCAGCATCTGAAAGTCCAGCAAGATTAAGCGTGTCCAGCATAGCCTTATATTTAAGCGTTTTTTCCGTAACTGGTATATTATTGTTGATAAGCTCCTGTGCGTTGTTAAGATTCTTCAGATTAACAGCAAGTCCTGATTTCCCTATAAGAGACTCTATCTGTGGTCTCATCGCATTGAACTCCTGAAATGATATCTGATATCCTGAATTCTGTGGAAGTCCTGCAACTGACATCTCTGCTTTATATATTCCGTCTATTGTCGGTGCTATATCGTTGGATATCATATAATACTTTGCCTTTTCTGAAAGCTCCACTATACCTGAAGCTTTATCAAGTGCTGCCTGGGCCTCTCTTAATGAATCCTCATCTATACTTACACCTGCACCACTAAGTCTTTCCACTACATCTGATGAAACTCCGGCAACACCTGCTGCCTTTTCTATGGTACTCTTACTTACACCTGTACCATAAGCCACATAATCATCTGAATGCATGGCAAGCTCTACCCTTATTTTATCTATTATGGATACCATCTCATCTGGTGAAGAATCCATGATATTAAATCCTTCTCCTGATATATCAACTGCTTCCATTCCTGAAAGCTTCTTAACAAGTGCCTTAAAGCTTATCTGTGCTGTCTTTGCAGAATCCATGATCTGCTGTCTGACATCATCTGCTTCCTTTAAAAGTGACTCATATGTGTTGTCCTTTAATCTGCTGTTGTCCTGTCCATCAGACACTATAACCCCGCCAAATGCTCCATTTACACCATATGCCCTGGCTGCGTTATTCTCTTTATAGTTAATAGATGTACCTGAATTCACTCCATCTTTAACATTACCCTTATTAAAA
The DNA here is from genome assembly GCA_000436475.1 of Eubacterium sp. CAG:248. Taxonomy (GTDB): domain Bacteria; phylum Bacillota; class Clostridia; order Lachnospirales; family Lachnospiraceae; genus Lachnospira. The sequence continues at coordinate 11,677 of FR886213.1, read as the reverse complement.
TCTCCTGCATATATTGAAACTGACATATAACCGTTACTTAACCTCCGCTCCCTATACGTTCTATAATCGTGTCTGTAATATATTTCGGAATAAATATATAAAAATTTAATGATACCAGGGTCAAAAGTCTAAACCCACATGAGCTCGCTCATATGTGGGTGAAAGACCTTGGGACCCGCCCCAATATGAGCATAAAAGTGGGATGATAATCCCACGATATGCGAATATTGGGTGGATTGTGGGAGTGCGTAGCACGGAACAATCCGCAGGTATCAAAGTCGGAGGCTTTTGACCCCGACGACCGAAGCGGAGCGGAGACGTGGGAGTGCGTAGCACGGAACAATCCGCAGGTATCAAAGTCGGAGGCTTTTGACCCCGACATCATTTAATTACTGTTTAACAGCTTCCAAGCAGCTGATTAAAATCTCCAACGCACAGTGGCTTTGAATAGTAGAAGCCCTGTATATTATCACAGTTCAGCCGTGTAAGAAAATCAACCTGCTTCTTCGTCTCAACTCCCTCGGCTGTGACCGATATTCCAAGCTCCTTAGCAAGAGTTATTGTATGATCAAGCAGTCTCTCGCCGCTGAAATCACCTATATAATCAATAAGACTTTTATCAATTTTTAAGGTATCAAAGCATTTCATGTTAATAGTTGATAATGATGAATAGCCTGAACCAAAATCATCCACAAGCAGTGAAAAACCGTTGTTGTGGAACTGGTCTGCAAGTACCTTGATATTAGCATTATCTATGGCTGCACTTTCTGTTATCTCGATAGGCACATACTTTGTATCTATGCCTGTTTCATTTGCAATGCACTTATAAAGCTCTGCCACTGATTCAAAATACAGTGTCGCCCTCGACAGATTAATAGATACCGGAATAATCTGTCTGCCCTTGATTTTCCACTCTGCCTGCTGCCTGCATACGCTCTTAAACACATATTCATCGAGTGTCTTAATAAGACCATCCTTTTCAAACAATGGAATAAACCTGGCTGGTGATATCAGCTTTCCATCCCCACCACGCCATCTTACAAGTGCTTCAGCACCAACAAGCTTGTTATCAACTGGATTATACTTAGGCTGATACCATATCTCAAACTGCCCATTGGATATCGCACCGGCAAACTCATCTTCCATAGCCCTGTTTTCGAGTATTTTTAAAGTATCCTCATGACTATAGAACTGATAACTTATATCTTTACGCTCTTTAACCTGATTCTTTGCAAAATTAGCCTCGCTGTAAGCTTCTTCGACCTTTTTGCCATGCTCCCAGTGTGATATTCCATAGTAAGGTATTATATTAGGTATCTTAAGCGCTTCTGTTATATCTTTAAGACCTTCCCCGATTTTATGTATACACTCTATAACCTCATCTTTGTCATCACATCTGCAATATATAGCAAAGCGGTCAGCATTAATATGAGCTGCCAGGTCTTTAGAAGTGAGGCTTTTTTCTATACATCTCCATATATTCTTCAGTGTTTCATCACCTTTGATAATCCCACATATGGAGTTGATAATCTTGAAGTCATGAATATCCATAGAAATAAGGTAGCCTGGCTCCCTGCAGTCTCTTAATGTCTTTTTAAAATGAGCATAATTACCACCACCTGTTATATGGTCTATATACGCTATACGTTCCAGCTCCCGCTGTTTTTCAGCACTTATATCCTCAAAGCCAGCAACCATATGATGTAATTCACCTATTCCGTCTATGTTAACAAACTTGGCTCTGCAATAAGCGATTCCACCATCACGCACAATACTATAGTCATACTGGTATGAATTCTTTATCTTAAACTGTTCTCTCAGATTATCAAGAGATGTCTCTATACGCATATTTTCCTTTTCATCACTGACTACACTCTTATCAATGTATTCCTTCATAAGGTCTGAATATAGTGGAATATTTCTAAGAGAGCTGTTAAGCATGCTCTTTACTGCTGGATTGATCTTATATGGATATACCTGCTCACTGTCTACATCTACATAATATACACTGTTAAAGTTATATATAAGTGCACTGACAACATTGTTAAGCTTGGAGTCATCTTCTATATATTCAAGAAGTCCAACAGTACATAAAGGCTTATGATTATCATCGTAACTTATAGTACACATAGAGATTCTAAACATCTGGTTCTGAAGTGTTGAAAACTCTTTGCTTATACACTCGGTTCCCAAATCTACTGCTTCAAACATTTTGAGCAGGTGATTTTTCTCAATAATCATATTATAAAACTCTGACTCTTTTATATCTGTTATTTCACCCGTTCCACCCATACACTCCATCTCATATCTTGAAAGCACAACCTTTTTACTTGATGGATAGTATGTAAAAATATGCTTATTCAATTGGGCTAAAGCCTTTTCAACATTAACCACTGTGTACTTGTTAATAGTTCCAACTTTACTTGTTTCTTCCATAAACATCCCCCTCCATTTTTCATATGTCATTTGACACTATCATCTTTCGTTTTTATATATGTCATTCTACACTATCATCTTTTGTTTTTTCATATATCATTTAAAACCGTATCTGTGAAAATAAATCATTACAAAAATTCCTATATACAATAAATATATCACCAGTTTTATTTTTAGTAAATCATTATATTTTCACATCAAAAAATGCCAGCCTCCATTTACTGAAGACTGGCATCTAATATTTTTAATTATATGATATGAAGTCGTGGGAAAAAGCCCCCGACTTTGATACCTACGAATTGCTCCGTGCTACGCACTCCCACAATTCTCCCCCATATTCGCATATCGTGGGATTATCATCCCACTTTTATGCTCATATCGGGGCGGGTCCCAAGGTCTTTTACCCACCTATGAGCAAGCTCATGTGGGTGAAAGACCTTTTGACCCTGGTATCATTATATTAACCTTACTTACATAACAGCAAATATAACGGCAGTCGCAATGACTATCTGCATAATAGCAAATCTGAATACAACCTGTGCATCTGACCAGCCCTTATTCTTTCTCATATGATCATGTATAGGTGTTCTTATATTCTGCATAAGATTAATATGAAGAAATCTTATGAATGAAACCTTGATCAGTCCAAGACCTCCATCAACTATAAGAATAATGGCAAGCGGTATGAACAACAGTGGACAATGCAGCTTAAGAAATGAAAATGCAATAAATATTCCTATTGCCCTTGAACCTGCATCACCCATAAGAAGCTTGCTTGGAGATGCATTAAACCACAGATAACCAAGTATACATACAACCATTATAAGTATTACATGTCTAAAAGAGCTTTCTATGTCAAATATTCTGAACAGTAAAAACACTGAGGTAAGTGTAATCGCTGAAAGAGTTCCACATAATCCATCAACTCCGTCTGAGCAGTTGGTTACATTGATGCTTACCCATATGAGAATAACGATAAGTATTCCATATATAACAGGGTTAAGTGTGACTGTAAGCTTAAAAAGTGCTATATCAAATGTGCCCGGGTTGTAGTGAAGATATGTTATGGCAGCCATAACTGCAATAATAAAGTCTATAATACCCTTTTTCAGCTCTCCCCATGGAGATGAGGATGCATCATCAAGATATCCTGAAAGCATGGCAGCAAGCACCAGTATCAGATATATAATAATCTCTGATGTAAGATTTACGAAAATCATACATGTTATCGTGAATACAAGTATAAATATAATGCCCGCCCCACGTGGTTTACCTACAGACTTTGAACCATTGATAGCATATGCTCTTCCACCATCTCTTGGAAGTATATTCTTTCCCATATATATCGCGAAGCATGTTAGTGCAAATGCAAACAATATGCTGACAAATGTGACTACATTTATGTAGTTTGGACTTATTAAATAATAAATCATAATATTTCTCCTTAATTAGTATTACCTTTCATATAAAGGTATAAGTGTCAAATGGTTTTTTAACGCTTATATCATAATATGAAACCAGTATACTTTATGATAAATTCCTGCAATTATGATGTCAAGTGTTACATTAAACTCATTATAATCATTTATTATGTAACATTTTAACATTAAACTTAAAAAGGCAATAAAAAATGACCAATTGTCAAAAAATTAATAGTATTTAATCGAATATTATGATAAAATATTTTTATACAAATGAGTATGTGAACTGATATATGATATCAGTTAAATATAAGTGGAAGGGCGGAGTTATATGGCTGATATATTGAATTACAATGATGTGCGGATAAGCGAGTTGGATTCCTATCTTTTTGGACAGGGAACACATTATGAGATTTACAATAAAATGGGAGCACATGTTGCACAAAAGGATGGTAAGACAGGTGTATATTTCGCAGTATGGGCACCAGCTGCCAAGGATGTGTATGTTATAGGTGAGTTTAATGACTGGAAAGCCTATGGATATGACATGAAAAAGATTTCCGATGGCGGCATATATGAACTGTTTGTAGAAGGTGCCATGAAGGGACAGATGTATAAGTACCTTATTATAGCACAGAACGGAGAAGCTATATATAAGGCTGACCCTTATGCCAATGCAGCGCAGCTAAGACCTGAAACAGCATCTATCGTAGCAGACCTTAACAGTTTTACATGGACAGATAGTGCATGGGTAGAATCCAAGAAAAAAGAAAACCATCTTAAGTCACCTATGTCTATATACGAATGTCACCTTGGTTCATGGAAAAAGCAGGAGGATGGCACTGAAGATGGCTATATTAACTACAGGGATATAGCACCTGATCTCGCAGCATATGTTTCAGAAATGGGATATACACATATTGAGCTTATGGGTATTGCAGAGTATCCTTTCGATGGCTCATGGGGTTATCAGGTTACAGGATATTATGCACCTACTGCAAGATACGGAACACCAGAGGACTTCATGTATTTCGTTAATTATATGCACAGCAAACATATTGCCATCATACTTGACTGGGTTCCTGCACATTTTCCAAAGGATGCACATGGTCTTGCCAACTTCGATGGAAGCTGTGTCTACGAGTATGCAGACCCTCGAAAAGGTGAACATCCTGACTGGGGCACTAAAGTATTTGATTATGGTAAGAATGAAGTATCCAACTTCCTTATTGCAAATGGTATGTTCTGGGTAGATAAGTTCCATATAGACGGATTAAGAGTTGATGCTGTGGCATCCATGCTCTATCTTGACTACGGAAGAACAGAAGGTAACTGGGTCCCTAACAAATACGGCGGTAACGGCAACCTTGAAGCCATGAGCTTTTTAAAGCATTTTAACAGCATGATGAAAAAACGTTTCCCTCAGGCTGTTACAATAGCAGAAGAATCAACAGCATGGCCTATGGTAAGTGGTGATCCTGACAATGGTGAATGTCTTGGATTCACATTTAAGTGGAATATGGGATGGATGCATGATTTCCTTGAATACATGAAACTCGATCCTTACTTTAGAAAGTTCAATCATGGAAAGATGACCTTCTCATTAATGTATGCGTACAGTGAGAATTTCATACTTGTTCTTTCACATGATGAGGTTGTCCACCTTAAATGCTCTATGCTCGGCAAAATGCCAGGTGATAAGGACGATAAGTTTGCCAACTTAAAGCTGGCCTATGCATACATGAGTGGTCATCCTGGTAAAAAGTTACTCTTTATGGGACAGGAATTCGGTCAGTGGAACGAATGGAGTGAAAAGAAAGCTCTTGACTGGTACCTGCTTGAAGATCCTTCACACAAGGAGCTTAAGGAATTTACCAAAGCATGTATGATGCTTAACAAAAAGTATAAATGTCTGTACGAAACAGATTATAGTCCAGAAGGTTTCCGCTGGATAAACGCAAACGACAGAGATAACAGTGTATTTTCATTTATAAGAATAAGTCCGGATAAAAAGAGGCATCTTCTGTTTGTCTTAAACTTCACACCAGTAGAACGTATGCATCACAGAATCGGTGTTCCTATAAAAGGAAAATACAAGCTTGTTCTTGGTGATGATTTAAAGAATCAGAAGAAAACACTTACAAGTATTCACGGCGAATGTGATGGATATAAAGATTCACTGCTTATTGACTTACATAGATACGGCATCGCTGTTTATGAATTCAATGGTGATGTGAACGCGCATAAGCCTACGAAGATATCATAAATCTTTTATCTGGCTGTTACGCCATCATGTCTGTCAATGGCTTAATCATATTTATCTTACAAGTACATATTAAAACCAAAAAAACAAAAGGCTGGGAGACAATAACCTACAATCAAGATTATTGCCTCCCAGCCTTCTGTTTTAATATCACTTATTACAGCTGTTTCTTGCTTCTACTTTCCTTTTATGTTCTTCCATTCTCTTACGTCTTCTGTGTTCCCGCTCTTTTTTCTGCTTATCTATTATTTTATCAACACCAGCTTCATCTGTATGCTTTAATATCCTTACATCATAATATTGTCCATCATCACTCTGTTTAACCTTCATTCTCCCCTTAAACAATCCGTGCTCATCACACACAAAAACAGAATAATAATTCTTTGAGGATGTGGCAAACCACTTTATACGCCTTTTCATCGGACTTTTACATATATAACAACTGCACGATCTTGCTATCCTGTCCTCTGCCGCCTTATCTCTTGTCTTAAAACCCTTTGATATATACTTTTCATAAGTTTTGAAATTCATATATATCTCTTCTTTTCTTGATGATGGGATTCTATATGTATCTATACTTTCATATATGCTCACACTTTCAAAATCCATGTTAGAAAAGATTCTTGCTGTATATATAGCATCATTGATTGCTGAATGATACTCTGCATCTTCCAAAAATCCAAGCTCTTCAATCGCTATTTTCAAGCTCCTTCTTGTCTTTCCGTCAGAGTATACCTTACTATATAACTTCTGAAGATCATAATATGTTAATGGAAAAGGAAAATGATTTTCCACACCAAAATACTTCATATTTCTCTGGAATTCTGTAAGATCTGAACCTCCCCATGTTATAAACTTATAATCTTCACCACACCATTCAAGGAACTCACCTGCAGCACTCTTAAAATCCTGTCCTGATTTAAGGTCATCAGCTGTAATCCCAAGCATTTCTGATACTTTTCCATGAAGTCTCGTGTATACAACAGGCTTTATTATGCGTTCCCACTTTCCTGTTACTTTCTTATTCTCATCAAGCTTAACTGCACCTATCTGTATAATCTCAAATGGTAGTCCTAAAACAGTATATTGCTTACCCCTGCTGCTCTGATTCCACTCAAGATCCAACACTATATAATTCATACTCATCCTCATTTCTGTGCACATTCTTTGTACATATCGGGTTGTGTCACAAGTCAAAAAATCTATAGTGCATGCTCAAATGCCTTTTTACCTTTTGACCATCACATCATCATAAAATACTTTATCACATTTTTTATATTTTATCACCTATATGTTATGATGTTATGGTGTCAAAAAATATAATTCCTGTAGAGCTTGTAAATACAGTCTTATACTTTTCAGAAATAATCAAGTCATCTGCTCTGTTATTTCTTCTTAAAGTCTGCAACCTTAAATCTTCGTATCATTTCACGCAGATTCTCTGCTTCGCTGCTCATCTGCTGACTAGCTGCTGCACATTCCTGTGATGTTGCTGAATTCGTCTGTACAACATCATTAATCTGCTCAATTCCTTCATTAATCTGCTTTATTTCTGCCGTCTGCTGCTCTAATGTATCCGCGATATCAGTAACTTCCTCTGTAATCATCTTAGAACTACCAGCAACCTCTTCTAACTGCGTTGCAGTCTCATCTGCAATCGTCATACCCTTCTTAACAGCCCTTACAGATGTTTCAATGAGTACAGCAGATTCTTTTGCTGCCTTAGCACTCTGGTCTGCTAAAAGATTTACCTGATTAGCAACAACTGCAAAGCCTTTTCCGGCTTCTCCAGCTCTTGCTGCTTCTATAGATGCATTCAAGGCAAGCAGATTAGTCTGTGAGGCAATTTCATTAATTGTTGCAATAATCTTATCAATCTCATTTGATGCCTCATTAATATCATTCATAGAAGCAACCATTTCCTGCATCTTACTGTTACTCTCAGAAATAGCTTCCCCAAGATTTCCCACTCTGCTGCTGATTTGCTTTGCAGACTGCGAATTGCTTTCCACCTGCTCTGCAACACCTGCAACTGTTGCTGTAAGCTCCTCTACAACAGCAGCCTGATTCGTTGCTCCATCTGCTAATTCATTAGAGCTTGAAGCAACCTGCTCTGCTGCACTTGATACTTCATCTGAAACTCTCTGGATTCCTTTAATAGTTTCTGCCATACTTTCCTCAAACAGCATAAAGGAATTCAATATTCCAACAAAATCACCCTTCCACTCTACTTCCGGTTTAACATCGAAATTGCCTTCTGCAAACAACTTCATTGCACGGTCTATATCATCTACGTAGCTTCCAAGAATAGCAATAGAGTTACGCAGGCTGTGTGCCAGTCTTCCAAGCTCATCATCAGACTTATAATCAAGTGTGCTGTGAAGATTTCCTTTCATCATTTCATCTGCAGTATTTTCTACTGACTTTAATGGTGCAATAATCGTTTCAAGTACTTTCTTACTTGTCCTCTTTGCCAGTATCCACGCAATCGATAGACAGACAATAATACATACAATTCCTGCAGCTGCAAATATAAATGTAGTTATAGCAGCCCTATTGCTCGCCTTATCTGTAATATCACCTAAGCTTCTTGCTTTTTCAACAAGCTTATTCAATGCAGGAGTACATTTATTAAGAATTTCTTCAGTTGCCTTATCCTTGTTGCCGCTTTTAATATTTTCTATGATTGAATAACCTATGTTTCCCCACTGAGAAAGATAAGATGCATATTCATTATAATCTGCTTCTGAAACAACCCCGCTCTTCTTTATAATCTGAAGCTGGGAATCAACATCCGTAAGCAATTTTTCTACTGTAAGTTCATAGTCATTATAAGAAGATGTATCATTATTTAATGCCATTTCTCTTATATTTCTCGCAGCAGCATTAACATTTACTCTGCACGTTTTAACCGCCTGGTCTGCAGCCGCAACATTTTCTACATAGTGATACATATTAGCAAATAACACACCTATAACTATTATAGAAAACAGCCCGGATATCAGCATCATAATGATAACTTTTTTGTAGCCATAATTTATCCTTTCCTTCAAATGCATATCTTCCAATTTCTTTTTCATCATATTTATATGTGGTGTCATAGATTGTTATTTCCTTTCTTTATAATAATTATATTTATTTCAAACCTTTATAGCAGAATATATTTTCTAAGTCAACAGATTTCGGGCATTAGTTTTTATATTCTATTTTTTTAACAAAAGTCCCCTACCCCACTCCTAACTTTTTAGTACTTTTTTCACATTTTCTATATTTAAACAGCTTTTGATAGTGTGTATTGCATACAAAAATAATATTGTTATTAAGCAGACAGCTATAGAAGTCTATTAAAACGTATGCCGCAAGGCGAACATCAACAAAGCCGGTACTGGATTAAACAAATCCCGTACCGGCTTTATCAATATTTTCGCTATATTAATTATCAATCTGTGTCGTTATCTATTATTCTCGTTATATTAATTATCTATATTAATCTCGTCATCAGCTGGCCATGATTTTCTAAGGGCCACATAAGAAATCAGAAAGTTGGCAAACCAGCCTGCTGGTACAGCGAGCCATACATATTCAATGCCAAAACGTGGAGCACATAAAAGGGCAACCAACAGACGGATTGCAAGGTTAACCATATTAGCAATAAGAAATGGCCGCATGATTCCAAGTCCACGAAGAACACCATCTGTTGCCATCTTGATACCCATAAAAATGAAGAAATAACCAAGCCATCTCATATAATCACCAGACACCTGATATGCTAAATCAGTTCCGTCTTTTCCTAAAAACAACGATGAAATCTGCGTATGTAATGTTTCAATAACTATGAATGCAAGAACTGCAAAACATACGTCTAACACAAGTGCAGCGTGGTATCCTTTTTTAATACGCTGGCTCTGCTTTGCTCCCAGATTCTGGGAAACATATGGCGAAACTGCATTTCCAATAGATACAAAGATTAATGAAAAAACATTTTCCACTCTCATTGTTGCCGAATATCCCGCAAGGGCCTGTGTACCGAAGGGATTTACAACCGCCTGTACTATCATCATGCCAATGGATACTGTTGACTGCTGTAAAACAGATGGTACAGCAATTCGAAGCATAGAAGACAGCTCCTGTCTGTCAAACCAGTTAAAGCTGCTTTCATATCTGCGCATCCGGTAAAGGAATATCAGTAGTGAAAACACAGCCGAAATCCCCTGTGCAATAAGCGTTGCAAGTGCTGCACCAAACACTCCAAGGCCTAAGCCTGCCACCATCCATAGATCCATAATAATATTCAGTATAGAAGAAAATATCAGAAGTCCCAACGGAATCTTCGACTCACCGATTGAGGTAAACATCGTTGAAAGAATATTGTACATAAACAGAAACGGAAAACCAACAAAATAAACACGCAGATATAATACTGCATCATCCAATATATCAGCAGGAGTCTGCAATGCACTCAACATTATATTAGAAAAACAAAAACCAAATATGCCAAGAAATATGCTTAATATCAAAAAGCTGAGCAATGATGTTGACACAATTGTTTTCATCTTACTATAATCCCTTGCGCCAAAATACCGGCTCACAAGCACACCTGCACCTACACCGGCACCAAGTGCTACACATATAAAGACATTCGTAAGTGCAGCACAGGCACCTACTGCTGCGAGTGCAGATGAGCCGACAAATTGACCAACTATTATTGAATCAGCCATATTATATACCTGTTGGAAAAAGCTTCCCAGAATCATAGGCATTGCAAATATTGTCAGCGCTTTAAGAGGCGCATCTGTGATTAAATATTCATCCTTTGACATTATCTTATTCCTCCATAAATGTTCAAATAACAACATTACTATTAAGATATATTTTCTTTACATACGCTGCAACTGGCTTATGATATATTCCGTTCTACGGATAGCTTCTTCCACCTGACATCTGGCATTATTGATTCGATCCTGTACCATCCAGTCCGCAACAAATCCATCAAAAAAATAGTCTGCGAAAGACAAAAAATCTCCTATATTAATATTCAAATCACATGCCATATTCACATCATTTAATTCTCTGCTGAAATTACGAAGATCATACTTTGCCTGTTCCATGTTTTGTCTTGCCTGGTCTATTTTAGAATGTTTAAGCATCGTGGAGAAAAATCCACCACCAAACATATCCAATAATCCCCAGTTCTTTGCACTGTTCAGATTATCTCTGGCTGTCTTTAAACTATTGATTGCCCTGTATCCAGCATCTATCGCTTCTCTTTTCTCTTTCTCTATATCATATCCCATAAGTTATTACCTCCGATTTTTCTTTTCAACTGAAATGTTATAAATGTAACGACTCCATCTGATATTAAAAACGCAGCAATGACACATTCAATCATTGCTGCTAAAATAATGTTCCCTGGGGGAATCGAACCCTAAACTGCCCCTTAGGAGAGCTCCAACCTATTGTCACTCTCTGTCAATCTGAGGTAAGGTAAACCCATATGGGACACTATTAAAAACTGTTTCCGATTCAATTTGAGTTATTCTGAATACCCCCTCTGTCA
>FR886212.1:68723-69584 GCA_000436475.1 Eubacterium sp. CAG:248 | reverse complement strand
GAAACATCCAGAAAAAAAGAATATCATGACCTTTATATAGTGGCTGATTTATTTCTTCATCAAAGCTTACCGGCTGCTTATCATCATTACAAAATACTAATGTGTGCTTGTCTCTTAATATCTTACAGCTAGTGAAGTATAAATCGCTAAATTCTACGTCCATACTCTTACCGCAAGATGTATCAATATTTCCACTATTAAGATGTATCTGATATCCATTACCAGACTTATTGCGTTCTCCTAATAGTTTTCCTAATTCATTAAGTTCCATACGCTATTCCTTCCTTATATACAGTAATTACTTGTTAAGCCCTGCCAGTAACCTATCTCTCATATTCATCTTAGATTTATCTTCTTGCTTTTCCACCTTGTAATTAATGCTTGATGTTATAAAGTTAATTCCCTTATCCATCTTTATATCATCATCCTCAAGTATCTTCTGTACACGCTCTTGCTCTGACTTTATAGATTCAGCCAAATCATTAATATATGTCTTAGGCATTGACAGACCAGCTAAATACAATACTGTTTCTTCTGTATTTCCATATCCCGTAAAGGTATCTATTCCTTCGCCGACAATATCTTTTAAATCTTTTACAGATATAACATCCTTGTTATCTGACTGTGATAAACCTATGTACTTAGCTTTCTTGTTGCCTTCTAACTTAGGATAAATACCATTATTTATAGAAGAAACTAATTCCTCCTTTAAAACTTCCTATGAAATTCCTCTTTCAAATTTACTGATTATTCACCCTCATTTTGCTTATTCTGCCTGTTCTGCTCTCTAACTGTTACATATCCATTTCCATATCTTTTTCAAGCTGTCTTTCTGTTCATCTGTAGCCTTTGCCAACATTA
>FR886212.1:66388-68664 GCA_000436475.1 Eubacterium sp. CAG:248 | reverse complement strand
ACATATAACCATCAACATCAATCTGTATTATATGCACTCATATATAGTATATAATAATCATCTGTGATTTCCATAAATTTATTACTGTATGACCATTTTATTCAACAAATTATATGTAATCCTTTTTAATATTCTGCTCTTACACTTCTTATCTATCTGACATATTAAGTGTGTCTCTTGTCTGTGGCTTATAACTGATTTGTGCTGTTTGCCTTCTTCAAGAGTTTGAATCCGTCTGTAAATAAACCCATTGTCTCTAACCTTGCTGCGGATTACATCGAATTTACCTCCTTTCAGGGCATAAAAAATGCCATTAAGAATGTGGATGCCTTCCTAATGGCTATGTATTAATTATTCTATTTTCTATGTGTGATTATTTGAAAATTTAAATTTTATGGTCGATATGATTCTAAAATATCCTGTATATCATTATTATTAATGTTTCCGTTCAACACATCACCATTAGGAGAAAAACTAATCGCCCGAACATCAAATATATCTTCTTCATAAGGAGACGAATATGCGACACCATCCTCAAAATACTCACTAAGATATTTCAATGCATTTCCACTCGGAAAAACAATATTCCCACTTCCTATAGGAATATGCAAGTCCTTAAATTTCCCCAATACTTCTTTCGTTTTAAGATTATATGGATTATTATCTTCTTCACTAACAAGCCATGCTGGACCTAATCTAACGGGAATCTTTGATTTCACAACACATTCAGCAAAATATTTTACCGGTTCAAGAGGAATTGTTTCCTGATGAAATGCATCAACAGACAGCAATAAGCTATTTACCCCGCTTTTCTCAAGCATCGTAACCACTTCTTCTATACGTTCCCTTTTTTAGAGAAAAAGCCATTGGTAATTAACTGTTTTTTTTCGATTCCCATGTCCGTTGCCGTTTTGTGAATAGTGCAAACAATATCAGGATATATCAGCGGTTCACCACCAAAAGTCATCAACGATTCAATTTTATATTTTTCACAAATCTGTCGAACAGACTTTACTGCAAGTTCTGTATCAATATGTCCTTTACAATTTATATGATCACCTTCAGAACAATGTTTACATTTTCCAGTACACGCCATTGTAACAACAAATTCAATTCGATTTAAATTTTTTACATATTCATTCATAAATAAACTACATTCCTTCCAAAATAACATTTTATTTTTCATTTTGACAATGCAGTCCCAACAACATAAATTTATTAACCTTGATACAACCTGTTGTCAGTATTAGAACTGCATCGAGTTTATAATTCGTTTTTTCACCATCTATTCTCCTTCTATAGCATAAAATTATTCATTTAATTCTGCTTCAATTTCTTCAATAGTCGGCATACTAGCTTTACAAATATATCTGTAAATTATATTGATACCTTTACAAATACATTTTCCTACATAATATATATTCTCCGTAAAATGACACCTTTATAGACAGTTTCCATTTTCACTTGTAGCTCCGTTGGTGCTTTGTTTGTTATAATCCTAAATATTCACTTGGTAAAATTGCCTTTATGTCTGATATAGAATAATCTGGCACATTTCTTGTCACAATATAATCTGCACCATAACTCTTTGCACACTCCATCTGTAAGCAGTCCTCAAAATCAGAAAAATCTTCGTTTGCAAGACCAGATAATAATTTTGCTTTGTCTATGCCTTCAACATCAAAAATTGTACATAGATTTGACAATATTTCTCTGCGTTCCTTTGCTGTATAATCTTTTCTTAATATGAAGAACATATTAGATATTGAGTGTGCTGCAATACAGCCTTTTGTATTCCCTTCTGTACATAACATGATTACTTTCTTTGCATCCTCAAAGAATGGCTCTCTTTCCAGAAGATAATCAAGCAGTACATTAGTATCTATCAGAATTTTACCTGCCATACTTATCTTCCCTATAAGAAGCTAATTCTGCAGCATCATCTGTAACAGTTCCCTTTTTGCGTAACTGTTCTAATCTGGCAAATGCTTCTTTCCTTTCGCTATTGGTATCGTTATATAATCCGTTTACCCCTTGCATTATCTGAATCACAAAGGATAATTTATCTTCTGGTATCTTTTCCAGTTCCATCATTGCACTCTGTCTTAACGCTGTCATAGGTCATACCTCCTTTAAAATTTCGAATGAAACACATGCTTCAAAATTACAAATTATTCACCCTCATTTTGCTTATTCTGCATGTTCTGCATGTTCCTTAATAGGTTCAAGATATTCCTCTGGCACTCTCAATTTTATGTCTTTAATTTTTTTCATGT
>FR886212.1:55768-66297 GCA_000436475.1 Eubacterium sp. CAG:248 | reverse complement strand
CCCTATATATAAATACATATTATATGCATACATAGTATACATATTCATATATAGTATAACATAATTATTATCTATTTCCATTACTTAATTTTATCTCATATCATTTTATTTAATAATCTTTATACAAATGGTAAGCACATAGCCCAATAATTACTAGGATTTTAAGGAAAAAAAATAAGCCCATATACTCACTATTAAGCAAGCATATGGACTTATTTAGATGTCCTGATATTCTGTTTTTAAAATGTATATATTTATACACTTCTTTTCTATCTGTAATTGACACCATTTTGATGCCAACTTTGACACTATCTTTTTAAAAAATAGCACTGATTACATTCTGTCATGGAATGTTCTAGAAATAACATCCATCTGCTGTTCCTTTGTAAGGTCGATGAACTTAACAGCGTAACCAGATACACGGATTGTGAAGTTAGCATATTCTGGCTTTTCTGGGTGTTCCATAGCATCAAGTAACTTATCCTTACCGAATACGTTAACATTGAGGTGATGAGCACCCTGATCAAAGTATCCATCCATAACATTAACAAGGTTGTTAATTCTTTCTTCTTCGTTATGTCCTAAAGCGTCTGGGTTCATTGTCTGTGTATTAGAAATACCATCTAATGCCCACTCGTAAGGAAGCTTTGTAAGTGAGTTAAGTGAAGCAAGAAGACCATTCTGCTCTGCACCATAACTTGGGTTAGCACCAGGAGAAAGTGGAGTACCAGCCTTACGTCCGTCAGGCATAGCACCTGTGTACTTACCATATACTACGTTAGAAGTAATTGTAAGGATAGATGTTGTTGGCTCTGAATCTCTGTAAGTATGTCTCTTCTTAATCTTCTCAAGGAATGTCTTAAGTAACCATACAGCGATATCATCAGCTCTGTCATCATCGTTACCATACTTAGGGAAGTCGCCTTCGATTTCGTAATCTACAACGATACCTGTTTCATCACGTACTGTCTTAACCTTTGCATACTTAATAGCTGAAAGTGAATCTACAACGTGTGAGAATCCAGCGATACCTGTAGCAAATGTTCTCTTAACATCTGTATCAATAAGAGCCATCTCAGCAGCTTCATAGTAATACTTATCATGCATATACTGGATAAGGTTAAGTGTATTAACATAAAGATCAGCTAACCAATCCATCATAGCATCAAACTTATCAACAACTTCATCATAATCAAGATATTCTGAAGTAACTGGCTTGTAAGCAGGACCAACCTGTTCTCTGTTCTTAACATCTACACCACCATTGATAGCGTAAAGTAAGCACTTAGCAAGGTTTGCTCTAGCTCCGAAGAACTGCATTTCCTTACCTGTCTGTGTAGCAGATACACAGCAGCAGATTGAATAATCATCGCCCCATGTTACCTTCATAACATCATCGTTCTCATACTGGATTGAAGATGTATCAACAGAAATCTTAGCAGCATACTTCTTGAAGCTTTCTGGAAGTCTTGAAGAGTAAAGTACTGTAAGGTTTGGTTCTGGTGAAGGTCCCATGTTCTCAAGTGTATGAAGGAATCTGTAGTCGTTCTTTGTAACCATTGAACGTCCATCGATACCTGTACCACCAACTTCAAGAGTAGCCCATGTAGGATCTCCTGAGAATAATTCGTTGTATGATGTAATTCTTGCGAACTTAACCATTCTACACTTCATAACGAAATGATCAATAAGTTCCTGAGCTTCCTTCTCTGTAAGAGTACCAGCTTCAAGATCTCTCTGAATATAGATATCAAGGAATGTAGATACACGACCTACAGACATAGCAGCACCATTCTGTGTCTTGATAGCTGCAAGATATCCAAAGTATAACCACTGAACAGCTTCCTTAGCATTAGTAGCTGGCTTGCTGATATCATAACCATAGCTTTCAGCCATCTTCTTCATACCTGCAAGTGCCTTGTACTGATCAGATATTTCTTCTCTTAAACGGATAACATCATCTGTCATTGTTCCACAACCACAGTTAGCGTGATCCTTCTTCTTTTCTTCCATAAGGAAATCGATACCATAAAGAGCAACTCTTCTGTAGTCACCTACGATACGTCCACGTCCATAAGTATCTGGAAGACCTGTGATGATGTGGCTGTGACGAGCCTTTCTCATCTCTGGTGTATAAGCATCGAATACACCCTGGTTATGTGTCTTATGATATTCTGTGAAGATCTTATGAAGTTCTGGATCTGGTTCATAACCGTAGTTCTTGCATGATTCTTCTGCCATCTTGATACCACCATAAGGCATAAATGCTCTCTTAAGTGGCTTATCTGTCTGAAGACCAACTACCTGTTCAAGCTCCTTCATAGATTCATCTATATATCCAGGACCATAAGCTGTAAGACCAGCAACAACTTTTGTTTCCATATCAAGTACGCCGCCCTTAGCTCTTTCTTCCTTCTGTAATTCCTGAAGTCTTCCCCAAAGCTTGTTAGTAGCTTCTGTAGGTCCTTCAAGGAAACTTTCATCTCCATCATATGGCTTGTAATTGTTCTGAACGAAATCTCTTACATTGATCTCTTCTTTCCAAAGTCTGCCTTTGAAACCATTCCACTGATCAAAATTTACCATTTTATTGGTTCCTCCTTAAAAAATTGACTGTTAAATTTCATAATAAGTTGTACATTGTATACAAACTTCTGTAAAAATATAAGCGAATCTGTTAATTTCTTAACTATCACTCGCACGATTATGTTAACACCCAAATCAATATATTTCAATACATTTTTTTGTTGTTTTTAGTTTTGTACAATAAATGTGTATTAATTTAAAAACAATACCCTTAGTATTTCAGATAGTATTTTAAAGCAACTGTTTTATTGGGCTATAAACTCCATAATCTGTTTTTTACCTATATAGCCAATATTGGTTGCTGATACCTGGCCATTCTTAAACAGCAGCATTGTAGGTATTGATGCCACATTATATTTTAATGCAAGACTCATCTGTTTATCTACATCTATCTTACATATCTTTACAGCATCCTGTTCTGTTGCCACCTCCTCAAGCACCGGACCTAACATCTTACATGGTCCGCACCATTCTGCAAAGAAGTCAACAAGCACTGGCTTGTCAGACTTAAGGACCTCCTGTTCAAAGCTTTCTGTTGTTACATATATAATATTGTTCATAATTTCTCTCCTTTCCTGTCTGCCTTTTTTTCTTTAATTACTATTTGTTTTATTACTATTTGTTTTATTTACTATTTGTTTTATTTACTATTATCTTTTGTTCTTAATTGTTCATTATATTTTCATTTGTTACATTTCATTTATTACTTTTTGTTTTTTATACGATACTCCATACTTTCTTTTTCCATCTGTGCAAGTATTCTTGTTATCGTCCACTGACTGTTAGTCTTTGTCTTCACAGCCTTATAATCCACTTCACTGTTACCTGTCCTCATCTCAAAAAGAAGCTTGTCCATATGTTTATCAGTAACATCACAGAATATAACAATGCCAGGCTTAGCTTCCGACTTTTCAGGAAGCTCATCACCTGCTTTGTAATCACTGGCACTTACAAAGATATCACCAAGCGTATCCGATAACATATCATCACTAAGTACTATACTTTTAATTCTCATGTTAGCCGCACATTTTATTATATCCTTAACATGCTTAACATTGTATATAACTATCTTTTCCATCTGAATACTTAATTCCTCACTTAACTATTTTATGAGCTTCTTAATCTCATCCAGTTCAGCCGAATAGCTTCTTGATACTGCTCCTGGATTACGCTTAACCATTCTGAATACACTCTTATAACTTTTCTTATTATCCGTCTTAAGATTTACCTTTTCATTTTCAAGTGTTTCTAACAGCTGATTTGCGTACTTTTCATCCATAAGCTTATTCTTCAGGCTTTCAACTATCGTTTCACTCATCTTCTGCAGCGTTGCAAGCTTAACGCCCTTTCTTTCATCCATATTTCTCTCAAATGTAAGTCTTCCCTTTGCTTTACTTACATTATTCATAACTGTTGCCTTGCCCTCTGCAAGTTTTTCCTTCATCTTGTTATAATCATCTTCTGCAAATGCAGTTGCAACCTCGATTCTTTTTGCAATTGTTTTTATCTGCTGGTTACTGCTAGCTATTCTTTCAATAGTTGCTTTAAGATCCATAGCTTCATTGAATGACTGGGTGAAATCAACTGTCATAATAATAGCCACACCAAATGCAATAATATCTGCTATTGTTACTGGAATCATACATACAACGCTCTCTATAGGCCTGTGCACTATTCTGACAAGCAATACAGAAAATATTCCCCATCCTATTGAGGAAAAAAGACATATATGTCCCATAAGATTAAACGGCTTCTTACTATAATCCCAGTATCTGACTCCGAACATACGCTCCATACAGTACCCTGTAACAAACTCAAGTATGGTTGAAGATATCATACCAAACAAAAATATAAGTGGTATAGATTCTCTTACACCTATTGTGCTTACAAGTATCACAATAGCTCCTGAACCATATATGGGCAATGCTGGTCCATGTAAGAATCCTCTATTAACCCATTTGCCAGACTTAGCTGATACATAACAGCTCTCCCATACCCAGCCTATAAAACAATATATAAAAAAGAATAAAAACCACTGTGATACAGTATACGCCTGCATTATATTCCTCTTCTTTCCGAGTATATTAACATAACCTGCTAATGATACTTCTTTATTATTTATTTCACATTTTATATGAAAATATTCTAACACTTTCTTTATCATGCTGTCAAAAATTCCATGCCATCTTTTACTTTCTTTTAATAAAACGTAATAAAAACCGTGCTATAAAAAGGAGAAAGCCCTGCCATATGTTTATCACATATGACAGAGCCATATACAAGCACTGATATTATTGTAATGTATATAAATATCAACTCAATTCCACATAAGTTCTCTTACTCTGTGCTTACAGGTCTTACTACATATAAGTTCAGTTTCTTCATGCAGCACTACGTAATTAGTATGCATTTTTCTTATTTTCATTATATTAACTATCTCTGATTCATTAACATATTCAAAACCGTATTCTTTCAATACATTATATACTTCCCCAATTTTCCCATAAAAACTATCTTGAAAACCATCGGTATGAATAGTTATAATCCTGTTATCGCAACTAATATAATTAATATCCCTGACTCTTATTCTTGCTACTCTTGTACTGTTTCCACATACAAGAATTCCCTCATTTTCTTTAATAAGCAGTTTACATTCTCCCATATGTGCTTTTATTTCTCCTTCGTAATACACGTATACGAAAGCAGGATTACCAACATTAATTATATATTATGCAATACTTGCTGTAAATCAGCCGTTATGCAATATTTATATCAGCAATCTGTAAGTATCAAAGCTGATGACTTTTGACCCCGCATCAATATAACTAACGCATACATATATACACAAGATATATTGCATATGAGACAAGCATCGTTGCTCCATGCCATCTTACAAGCTTCTTTTTTGACCATGCAAATACCCATACTACTACACTCATGATAATAAGTATAATTATATCAATAATATTTTCTGATATGAATGTCACAGGACTTATAGCACCTGCTACACCAAGCACAAGAAGTATGTTAAATATATTAGAACCTATAACATTTCCAAGTGCCATATCCACTTCATCCTTCTTCGCTGCAACTATTGATGTTACAAGCTCTGGAAGGCTTGTACCGAGTGCAACAATTGTAAGTCCTATAAGATTCTGGCTGAATCCCAGACTGGAAGCTATGGTAGAAGCTCCATTTACAACAAAATCGCCACCAAATTTTATAGCAACAGCGCCACCTATTATATAGATTATGCACTGCCATACTGGAAGTATCTTTATCTGTTCATCAGCTTCTTCTGCCTCTTTACTTAATGCTGAATTTCTTGCACTTAATGCTGATTTTATCATCCAGCCAAGATATGCTGCGAATAGAACAAGGAATATTATTCCATCTGCCCTGCCAAGAATCATCCCAAACTTTCCAAATATAACAAGGAGAACAGCGCATATTATTGAAAATGGAAATTCTTTCTTCAATGTATCTACTGATACAGCAAGTGGAACAAACAAAGTACATACACCACATACAACCATAAGATTAAATATGTTAGAGCCTACAACATTACTTACTGCAAGTGCATTATTATTGCTAAGTGATGCTGTAACACTTACGGCACACTCTGGCAGACTTGTTCCCATGGCTACTATCGTAAGTCCTATAATCATAGATGGTACTTTTAACCTTTTAGCAACTGATGAGCTTCCATCTACGAAAAAATCTGCTCCTTTTATGAGAAGCACAAACCCTGCAACGAGCAATAATAAAGCTATTAATATTTCTTTCATAAAACCTCTTTCCTTTCATATCGTATATTATATGATACCCATACCATCAAGCAGAATCTTTACACCTATTAGTATAAGTATTATACCACCACATAACCCGGCTTTTGACCTATATTTATCGCCAAATATACTTCCTATTTTTACACCAGCTGCTGAACAGACAAATGTTATACAACCTATGAATAATACAGCTGGGATTATGTTCACTTTAAGAAATGCCAGTGAAACACCAACCGCAAGTGCATCAATGCTTGTTGCAACAGCAAGTAAAAACATATTCTTTACACCCATATCTGCATTAACATTTTCCTCTTCATCAAACGATTCCTTTATCATATTTCCGCCGATGAATAAAAGTAAAATAAAAGCAATCCAGTGCGAATACTTTGTTATCATGTCAGCAAAAAAGCTGCCAAGAAAATAACCTATAAGTGGCATAAGTGCCTGGAAACCACCAAACCACAATCCAGCTATAAGCATATGCTTCACTTTTATTTTTCCAAGTGACAAACCTTTGCATATTGATACAGCAAAAGCATCCATCGAAAGTCCGATGGCCAGGATAAACAATTCAAAAATGCTCATAATAATCTTCATTCTTGCGTGTGAAAATCTTTTTTTCACACTTTGCTCCTCTTATTGTATTTATCCCTCACAGGCAGACATAATCGTTCATATTACTTTTGCATAGTTACTTACGTAAAAAAGACTCAGGGACAGCAGGAGAAATTCTCTCTTACTGTCCTTGAGTCTCATCATTTAAAGTAATACCGGGTTTATCAATAACCGTGTGATTAAATATTAATCATTATGTCGATATAACTGCATATTATAATGTCAGATGCAAAATACCTTTTAATCCTGACATCATATTATATGCCGATTACTCCCTCAAGGGACTGTTTTATGCATTATTGATATAATACCATCAATAAGCTTTACTTGCAATGTTTTTATTTTGATACATTTCACTTAATACATTTCATTATATGTTACTCTTCTTATGCACTCATTATCTCATAACAAAACCATAAATATAGTATGTGTGATTAATGCTGCTATCCATGCTATACAGCATTGCATTATAACCACTCCTGCTGCATACCTTCCACCTAGCTCTCTTTTTATTGATGCAATCGCAGCTATACATGGTGTGTATAACAGACAGAACACAAGAAATGCAAGTACACCTGCTGGTGCTACTGCTTCGATTATCTCTACTGTACTGCCAAAAAGAATAGATATTGTTGATACTACACTTTCCTTCGCCATAACTCCTGTAAGAACTGCTGTCGCTATTCTCCAGTCTCCAAAACCAAGAGGTCTGAATATAGGTGATATCCAGCTTGCAATAGCAGCAAGTATACTATCCTTAGAATCCGTAACAACATTAAGTCTTATATCAAAATTCTGTAAGAACCATATAAGAATTGTTGCAATAAATATTATAGAAAAAGCTTTCTGTAAAAAGTCTTTTGCTTTCTCCCATAGTAACTGCATAACATTCTTGGCACCTGGCATTCTGTAGTTTGGAAGCTCCATAACAAATGGAACTGGTTCACCTTTAAAAAGTGTCTTTTTAAATATAAGTGCCATAATAATTCCTATGACTATTCCTACAAAATACAAGCCTATCATAACAAGTGCCGCATGCTCTGGGAAAAAGGCTGCTGAAAAGAATGCATATATAGGCACTTTAGCTGAACAACTCATAAATGGTGTCAATAATATGGTCATCTTTCTATCGCGGTCAGAAGAAAGTGTACGGCTTGCCATAACACCGGGAACGCTGCAGCCAAAACCAATAAGCATAGGTACAATACTTCTTCCTGACAATCCAAGCTTACGAAGCAGCTTATCCATGATAAATGCTACTCTTGCCATATATCCGCTATCTTCAAGTATTGATAAAAAGAAGAATAATGTAACAATAACAGGCAGGAAACTAAGTACACTTCCCACACCGTTGAATATGCCATCAATAATCAAAGCATGTAATACAGAATTAACATTCAATGCTGTAAGCGCATTATCTACTACATGTGTAAGGGCAGTTATTCCTATATCAAGTATATTCGATAACCATGCTCCTATAACATTAAAGGTAAGATAAAATACAAGTGCCATAATAGCAACAAAAGCCGGAATACCTGTATATTTACCGGTTAATACCTTATCTATCCTACGGCTTCTTATTCTTTCTTTGCTTTCTTTTGGCTTTACTACTGTATTTCTGCATACATTTTCTATATATTCAAACCTCATATCTGCCATGGCAGATGATCTGTCCATACCACATTCATCTTCCATCTGGAGTATGATATGTTCTATCATCTCCTTCTCATTCTGTTCAAGCTCAAGATGCTTAAATACTATTGCATCTCCCTCAACCACCTTTGATGCTGCGAATCTTTCCGGATAATCTGCTTTTTTTGCATGGTCGCTTATAAGCGCCATGATACCATGTATACATCTATGAATTGCACTGTCATCAGGACAGAAATCCATTATTTCCGGTTTTTCCTGATATTTTGCAACGTGAATAGCATGCTCTACCAGTTCTCCTATACCCTCACCCTTAGCTGCTGATATAGGAATAACTGGAACACCTAACTGTCGCTCAAGCTCATTGATTCTTATTGAACCGCCATTAACTCTTATCTCATCCATCATATTAAGTGCTACAACCATAGGAATATTAAGCTCCATAAGCTGCATTGTAAGATAAAGATTACGCTCTATATTAGTTGCATCAAGTATATTTATAATTCCCTTTGGCTTATCATTAAGAAGAAACTGCCTAGTCACAATCTCCTCACTGCTATAAGGCGACATTGAATATATACCTGGAAGATCCGTAATAAGTGTATCAGGATGTCCCTTTATCACGCCATCCTTTCTATCTACTGTCACACCTGGAAAGTTACCTATATGCTGGTTAGAACCTGTTAAAACATTAAAAAGTGTTGTTTTGCCACAGTTCTGGTTTCCTACAAGTGCAAATGTAAGTGTAACATCATCAGGAAGTGGATTCTCTGTTTCCTTATCGTGGAAACGCCCACCCTCACCAAGACCTGGATGCTCAGTTTTTATAAATCTGATATCTGTTTTTTCCTGCTTTTCATTATCGTGTACAGTACTTACCTCTATCTGTGCTGCATCAGCAAGTCTTATCGTCAACTCATATCCATGTATTCTTAATTCAACAGGATCACCCATAGGTGCATACTTTATAACCGTGACCTCTGCGCCCTGTATAAGTCCCATATCAAGAAAATGCTGTCTGAGTGCGGCTTCACCGCCAACCTTAAGAATCGTGGCAGTCTGACCAGTTTTCATATCCTTAATAGTCATGTGTTTAACCTCCGTATATCTTACAGATGCTTCCTGGCTTCCTAAATTCATTCCATTCTCACTTCTACACCTGTTCTAAAAAGCATCACTATGTTTTCTTCCAGTGCATATGTTAACACATAACTAAATGATAATAAATATCAATAATTGCACATTTATGTATATTTTACATCTTTTTTTGTGTATTTTTCATTGATTTTTCTGCTCTTCTCCTGATATTAGTCCATCTTCCACTTTCTTATCTATGGTTTCTGTATTGTAGTTATGTCCACATCCTGACATGCTTATATGAGTAAGCTTTACGATTCTGTCATACAGCATGTTTCTTGTATCACTAAACAGACATAGCAAAAGATCGAATGCCATATAAAAAGTAATAAACAAACATATAATAATCCCAGCAACACATGCATAAAATCTCCATTCACCACTGAAAATGTCCGAATTCATCATAAACTGATATATAAAATATGCATATGCAGCAGATGGCATGCTTATTACATATAAGATGCTATATCTTATTGCAAGCCTTAATATTCCGGCTCTTTTATAACATTTTTCCTCATGCTCATCTTTTTTATCATATACCTTTACAAGCCTTATATTAACAAGCGCTTTTCCTATCGTTCTTCCCTTACTTATTGAAGCTGCTGCCGTAAACATCACAGCTATATAAGCACCTGTTATAACTATATACTTAGAATTATAGATAAATGCTGCTATATCCATATTGTTATATAATACATATATAAATACAGGAAGCATAACAATAAATATATCTATACACCATGCAATCCCACG
>FR886212.1:36477-55730 GCA_000436475.1 Eubacterium sp. CAG:248 | reverse complement strand
AATTCGGATACAATCTGTCCCTTCTTATATGCTATTTCATCTATTTTATTTCTGTCTGGAAGAAGAAATACAAGAAGCGGTGTTACCATATAACCAGCAATCCCACCCAGAGTATTACATATAAGGTCATCTACCTCAAAAAATCTGTATGGATATTTATATATTCCATACAATCCTGACAACTGTGTAAACTCAAAAAACAAGCTATAAAGAAAAGAAAATATAAGCACCTGCCACCAAGGTCTTTTAAAATAATATCTAAGATATACGCCAAAAGGCAATAATAATAAAATATTAAAAATAATCTGCCAGAAATCTGGGCAACCAAATATATTGATGTATGTTGCCGGATCAGAAAATATGATTCCTGAGTTATCTATAACTCTTCTTACTGCATCAAATGGTACAAGGAGCATACATGCCGAATCAGGCGTAACTGAATCAAGCGGTGGAAGCGGCAATATTGTCATAAAATATGACGTAAGCATATAGAATATAAATGTATACACTATAGCCGTTCTTATAACAAGAAGTGAGCCATATTTGTTATATTCATATAATATATATGGTATTGTAAATATAATTGCAAGTATTGGGAATATATAACAGGCTGATATTATTGGTTTTAAATATATTTCCATAAGTTCCTCCCAGTCATCTTATAATTGTCTATCAAGGTCAAAAGCCCCCGACTTTGATACCTACGAATTGTTCCGTGCTGCGCACTCCCACAATTCACCCACCTATGAGCAAGCTCATGTGGGTTTAGACCTTTTGACCCTAGTATCATATAATAACTTTATATGACTAAAAAGTAAACTTCATTGTTAAAACAAATTTATATACAAATTATATTATTCTGTTGTTGACACACCTGCATTTCAATGCGAAAATAACGTGTAGTCATATAAGAATATATTATTGTTTTCTTCATGTTTTTTCAGACAATAATCTTTTTCTATAATAAAATGTGGCTATGGCGGAATATACATAAGAGTAGAATAATCCGCAAGTGATTGGAGGAATAATGTTAGAGATTTTAAAGGCGATAATTTTTGGTATCGTAGAAGGTATTACTGAATGGCTTCCAATAAGCAGTACTGGTCATATGATTCTGCTTAATGAGATTATGCCGCTTAAGGTATCCGATGCATTTTACAGTATGTTTGAAGTTGTTATCCAGCTTGGTGCTATAATGGCTGTTGTTATTCTTTTCTGGCATCAGTTATGGCCTTTTGGTAAAAAAAACAACAAAGAACCACTAGCAGAAAGTGGTGCCGGTGCTTATGTTAAATGGGATATATTTAAGTTATGGTTTCATATTCTTGTATCCTGTGTCCCTGCTGCTATTGTTGGTATTCTTTTTGATGAACAGCTTGAAGCCATGTTCTACAATTACACAACAGTTGCTATTATGCTTATTATATTCGGTATAGCTTTCATTATCGTTGAAACTATGCATCACGGAAAGAAGCCTAAGGTTCGCCATCTTACAGGTATCACTTATAAGCTTGCCTTCTATATCGGACTTTTCCAGCTTATAGCTGCTATATTCCCTGGTACCTCACGCTCTGGTGCAACCATAGTTGGTGCACTTATACTTGGTATTTCAAGAACAGTAGCTGCTGAATATACCTTTTTCCTTGCTGTTCCTGTTATGTTTGGAGCGAGCCTTCTTAAGGGCGTGAAGTTTCTTATACATAACTCTATGACATCTATGGAAGCGATGATTCTTCTTATTGGTATGCTTGTTGCCTTCATCGTTTCTTTAGTAGTTATCAAGTTCCTTATGGGCTACATCAAAAAGCATGACTTCAAGGTATTCGGCTGGTATCGTATTGTACTTGGTATAATCGTTCTTATATGTGGATTTGCCGGAGTTATTGGAGCGTAAACTTAATTAAATATTTTTCAGATTATATATATGAAAGATTATATATACGGAAATGTACCACTATAAAAAAATAACTGGATAACTCCACAAGGGAAATTATCCAGTTATTTTTTGTTTAAATATACAATTCTGGGTTTTTATTATATTAATAATCATTTTATTAAAATGGTAATCATACGCCATTAAACATTCACATTTATCTCCTCAATTCCACACTCATACCTTACCTAACCCGCGATGTCCATCAGTTCTTCACGTACTTCATTAGTTATTGCCTCCCCGCCCTGTTCATTCCATTCATTGACAAAGGTATCAAAGTACGATATATCCTCAGCACCACATATAATCTTTAGGTACGCTTCTTTTTCCTTTTCCTTTAAACGCCACCACCGCGTTTTCATCGTGTCTGTTGTCTTAAAATACATAGAATCAACAACGCGTATATTACCCTCACTTAACAGCCTGCAGGCTGTTATTCTTGACACATAGGCTGCCCACTGTGTACTTGTTGCATTCTTTCTTTCAAGTGTATCATCACTACAATGTGTGCTTGATTCTATATAGTTTTTTCCTGTATTACTAATGTATGAACTGCAGGCATCGTAATACGACTTTTCAAGCAATTCAAGCTTATCAGGATCACTCTCTCCTTTAAGTGCTTTGTCAATCTTTTCATAGCATATAGACAGAGCATTATTGTAATCCACATTAATTGAAATAGGACGGGCAGTAGGTTCTACATTCTGCTGGTAATAATAGATAAATTCCTGCAAAGCATTGCTGTCATACCTTGCACTATCAAACATTACACTTATAATCTTAGCCGCTATCTCCGGGTGCTCAAAGCCCTTTCTTACCACAACATACTTATAGCAGGGATTCTGGCTGTGATAGCTTGTACTTCCATCATCAGATGTCTGTATAAGGTATGGCTGCCAGTCTGCATCAGGGTTAGTGTTTACTGCATTGACAAGCGGATTATTAGGTGCCCACCATGGTCCAAAAAAAGATCCACACCTTCCATTCTCAATAAGCTCACATATATTAGTTGTTGTCCTTAATAAGAAATCATTATCTATTATTCCATCGCTATATAACTGCCTTATATATGCCAGTGCATCCTTTGCCTCTGATGTAACAGAACCATAAACAACATTTCCATCTGAATCCTTTATCCACTGCTTAGGATATGCATTAAAACACGCAAAAACAATATCAAGCAGGAATTCACTGCTATAACCACACTCCCCTGTAAGTTCTGTATCTACTACAAGGCCGACAGTATTGCTCCTTCCGTTGTTATCTATTCCATTATTACCAGGATCCTTTTCAATAAATTCCTTGATTATATCAACAACATCCTCTATTGTTTTAGGCGCTGTCAGTCCTAGCTTATCCATCCAGTCCTTACGCAGCCATATAAGATTAGGGCCATCTGTTATATTAGTCTCTGGAAGTGCCATAATCCTTCCGTCAAATGTAATCATATCCTTAAGTGAGCTTCCATAGCTGTTATATATAGCTCTTATCCTGCTGCTCAGACAGTTATTATAGCTTTCTGTCAGATCCTCAATCATGTCTTCCTCAACAAGGCTTTGCAGCTCATCCTGACTTGAAACCATCATTATATCTGGCAATTCACCCATAGAAACAGCCATTGAAACATTAGTATTATACTGCGTATCCTGTGCCTCAAATGCATCAATATTCTGAACATTAATCATATTCTTTATATATCTTGTATATGCATTATCTGTATATGTATCACCCTCTGGCATATTGGAATTATTAACGCTTGTCATTTTGCCAAGCGTATAGCTTATAGTTTCGGGATACGCTCCATAAGGCGTTGTCATGGCATAATACAGCTTATCATCATAATCATCTTTAGCTGTATATACACTTTTAGCCGGGCTGTTACACCCGGCTTGAAATAATAATATCATAGCAGTTAATACTGCAAACATCCTGAATATTCTTTTTCGCATTACATACCTCTTCTTTAAATCCCCGTTTTAATTCATACAGGATCACAAAGCACAAAGCACTATTGACATTATCCTTTTACTGCACCTGACATACTGTCATTATAGCACTTCTGCATTATCATAAACAAGGCTGCAATTGGAATAGATATAAGTACAGCTCCCGCTGCGAATCTTGTATACCACACATCAACATATTCCTTTTCAAGCATCTGCCATAAACCAATCGCAACTGTATAATAGTTGGCATTGGCACGGCATATAACTCTTGCAAATATGAAATCAACCCATGGTGCTATGAAAGAAGTAAGTACTGTATACACGATAATTGGTTTACTTAAAGGTATTGTAATTCTTGTAAATACCTGCCATTTCGTTGCTCCATCAATAATTGCTGCTTCATCAATACTCTTTGGAATCGTATCAAAAAAGCCTTTTGCTATATAAAACTGTATTCCGGCTGATGCCGAATATACAAGCACAAGTGCAACCCTTATCATTGAACCCTCAGATAATCCGACAGCCTTAAGAATATAATATACAGCTACCATTGCCATAAAGGCTGGGAAAAGACCAAGTATCATAGCTACATTCATCATAGCCTTCCTCATTCTGAATCTGAGGCGTGACATACAGTAAGCAACTGAAAGCACGAAAAACGTAGATATAATACACGAAAACACTGCAACTATAAGCGTATTCTCAAACATTCTTGGGAAATTAAGTATTCCTGTATCTGTAAACAACTTTGTATAATTATCAAGTGTATATGCCTTAGGGAAAAATGAGCTTGTATACGCTCCCTTCTGTGCCCTGAAGCTTGTGAGGATTATCCATATAAGCGGCATTACCCATATAACTGCAAGTATTGTAAGTGTTATATGTGCCAATATATTTTTAGTAATCTTTTTCTTTTTCATTGGAAGCCCTCCTCATCCTTATAAGACTTAGTTCTTCTATATACAAGAAGTGAGCCAATTGCCAGGAATATGAATGTCATAATACCTATAACTGCACCCAGATTATAATATTGATAATCGACTGTCATCTTGTATAACCAGGTTACAAGAAGGTCTGTCTTACCAGCAGTTTCGCCAGCCAGAACCGGATCACCCTTAGTAAGAAGGTATACAATATTGAAGTTATTAACATTAGCTGTAAATGTAGTTATCAGATATGGTGTTGTAACAAAGAACATATATGGCATCGTAATCTTTGTAAATTTAGCAAAACCATTAGCACCATCTACATCTGCTGCCTCATAAAGCTCCATAGGAATGTTCTTTAATATTCCTGTAACCTGAAGAATCGTATATGGAATACCTACCCACAGATTGACAACAATAACTGTTATTCTTGCCCACGTTGCATTAGTGAAGAACGGAAGTGCCTTATCAATCCAGCCCAGATTCCTTAATACAACATTTACAATACCATCCTGATTTAACATACTTCTCATGACAAGAAGTGAAACAAACTGTGGAACAGCTATCGAGAGAACAAATATAAAACGCCAGAATGACTTAAACCTTGTTCCCTTCCTGTTAATCAGCAAAGCAACAAGAATACCTAATATGTAATTGAGACCTGTTGCAAATATAGCCCATATAATAGTCCATACCAAAACTGACCAGAAGGAATGTCCAATAGAGCTTCCCGAATCAAACAGCTGCTTGAAGTTTTCTAATCCAACCCAGTCAAACAGTACAAGATGGCTGTCTACTTTACTATAATTGGTAAATGCCATACTTATCATAAATACAAGTGGCAGAATGGTAAATATAAGTACTCCCCCAACCGGAAGTGTAAGAAGCAGCTTGTGTAGATTCTCATTGAATAATGATTTAACATCCTCCACAAATGTGTTAATGTGCTTTCCTAAAGCAAGCCTTGTTTGAACATTATAAGCACTCTTGACTGAACTCATAGCAAGAACAACATAAGCGGCTATAAGAAATATAGTTGCCACACCATACAAAAGTATCAGAAGTGAATTATCACCTGCCACATACTCGTATACACCCAGCTTCTCATTCCATATCTCCTGCTGTTCTCTTCCTCCAAGGCTTGGAAGCATGGCGAGACAGTTGATTCCTTTGAATATCATAAAGCATATAAAGCTTACTTCTATTGCAAGATAAAGAATGCCTTTGATTATCTGCTTTCCTGCAAGATTACCAAGTCCAAGTATAATGGCACTAAGTCTGGTAATGGCATTACCTTTTCTGAATGCCTGAATAAATCCATCTTTCATCACCATACCTCCTGTTACAAGCTGGCTGTCACTAATAATGTGACAGCCATCCTTTTATTAATTACTTAAATTACGAATTACTTAAGCCTTTATTTACTTACTATTGATGTATTAATCTGCTTGTAGAAATCCTGTGTTTTTGCTGCTGCATTATCCAGAGTAACCTCTCCATTAACTACAGCCTTTGCAAAATTCTGTGCTGGTGTCCAGTAATTATTCATTCCTGATACTGTAGGCTGGATAACTGATGTCTTGTTAAATGTATCATTCTGTGCTGTTATAAGAGCATCGTTCTTGATAGCATCTGTTGAAAGAAGCTCTGTATTACAAGGAATAACACCTCTTAATTCATAGTGGCTCTGCTGTGCTTCTTTACCACCAAGATACTTAGCTAATGCTACAGCTACCTGCTGATACTTGCAGTTAGGGTTAACTGCGATTGCCTTAGAACCTGCAAATGCCTTAAGCTGCTTATCTGTTCCGCCAATCTTTAAGGTTGGAAGTGATACTGCACCAAAGTTGTTACCAAGAATTTCCTTAACACTCTTATAATCCCATGAACCTGAGAAGTATGCACCAACAGAACCATCTCTTAAGCCTGCTATACCTACACCCTGAAGGTCATTGACGAAGTTAGGATTGTTAACAAATGAAACCATAGCCTGTGTTGCCTGTGTTCCCTTATCACCAGAAATATCAACTCCTGCTGAATTATCCTTACCATCCTTGCCAAAATATGAACATCCGTTAGCAAGATAGAATGTTGACATATACCAGCCTTCTGTTATATTAAACGCTACCTTATTTTTAGAAAGCATTGTATCTAAGCTCTTAACATCACTTTCTGAGAATTTACTCTTATCGTAATACATAAACCATGTATTAGTTGTGAATGGTACACCATAAACATTACCGTCAACTGAAACTGAATCTACAATTGCACTTGAATTAGTTTTCTTAACATAATCTGCTGTTTCACCACCAAGCTTTGCAATGGCATTGGCATCAATAAGTGTCTGAAGCTGGTCATTTGCAAAGAAGTAAACGTCTCCTGAATTACTTGGATCCTGTGTTACAGTCTTACCCGCATCTGCCTCTGCACATACACCATAATCAAAAGTAAGATCCCAGTTTGGATGCTCTGCATTAAACTTCTCACACATTGTCTGAAGCCATTTACCATTTTCCTCTGCCTGATCCTCTGCTGGTCCCCATACTTTAATGGTTGCTGTAATCTTTTCATCTGTCTTTGAATCTTTACCTGTGCTGGCAGAATCATTTCCAGAACCACAGCCTGTTAAAAGTGAACCACACATCGTTGTCAGCATAAGTGCTGCTGCTAATTTTTTTAATCTCATACAAAAAACCTCCTTAATAATTTAATCATCAATCATCCTTTGTTTTTCGACGTCTTTAACTTTTCTTGATGATTTAATTATATTAGGAGGTTTATAAAATTAAAATATAAAGTATTTTAGAAATATGTTGTTTTTTTATGATGTAAATATAAAAAATATAAAAATTCACATAATGAATATTATTCCATCAGTCTGACTGGGAATTTAATCGTGATTGTTGTACCTGCACCAACTATGCTTTTAACCTCAAGATGATATTCTTCCCCATAAAACAGCCTGATTCTGTCATTTACATTACGTGCACCATAGCCCTTAGACTCCGCTGTAAGAAAGCTTTGGCACATATTTTCATCCATTCCAACACCATTATCAGCTACAGACAAACAGACTATATCTATGTTTTCATTAGCCGTATTTATATATGGGCAGCGGCTTCCCCTAATAGTTATCACTCCACGCCTGTCAGTCAGAAGGTCTATTCCATGGTCAATGGCATTCTCCACAAGCGGCTGAAGTATAAGATTCAACGACTCAGCCTTAAGAATATCGCTGCTTATATCGATATCAACATCAAATGAATTATCGTGCATAACCTGCTGAATCTCTATATATGACCTTACATTACTTACCTCCTGCTCAAGCATAAGTGTATTCTTACCCTTGTTAAGTGAAGTCCTGTAATAATTAGATAATGCCAGAGTAATCCTGCTTATATCATCCTGCTCATATTCAATAGCCTTCCAGTTAATAAGTGACAGCGAATTATACAGAAAATGTGGATTAATCTGTGCCCTTAACGCCTTCATCTCAGACTCCTTCTGGCTTATGCGCCCTTCATACACCTGGGTTATGAGGTTCTTCGTCTGTGTTGTCATCTCATTAAAGCCCTGGATCAGCTCTCCAATCTCATCTTTATCCTCTGTCCTAATGACCGCATCAAAATCTCCCTGCTCAACCTTAGCCATGCTAGCCTTCAGCTTTCTGATTCTTTTTGTGATAAATCCAGATGTAGCTGTAATAGAAGCTGCCAGTCCAAGCAATGCAACCACAACTGCTACTATTATCATGGCAGTTATCGAGCTGGTCGAATTAAACATCATTTTCTTTGGCTCATATATATAGGTTGTCCAGCCTGTAACCGGTGATTCTTTTCTTACCAGTGCATAGCCTCCTGCATTACTGCATATATTTCCATCCCAGCGGACTTCACCCAGCATTTTTTTTAAAGTCAGCTTTGCCCCTTGTTTTTCCATAACGTTATTGTCCGAATAATTCAAAACATATCTGCTATCATCACCAATATTATTAAACTCCCCAATCACTGCACCAGCTTTGTCAACCACTATTATTCCACATCCGGGTTCAAGTCCCTGTCTGTATGACGACATAACACTATCATAACTGACATCTATATACATAATACCTGTGATTCCCATATGTTCAAGTGTTGACATTTTTCTTGCAGATATAAGCTTTTTGCTATCCTTATCTACATACCAGTTAATAGCTGTAGAATCTGATGCCATATCGAAAAAAGGTTCATTCTTAATTTCATCAATAGGTGCAATCGTTGTATCATGCTTTATTCCATTATCAACATATACTGTGACCTTATTTATATCATTATGGAAATATCTTAGTGAAGACAGCATAGGGTCAAAGGTTGTAACAATCTGGCTGTACATTTCATATGTGCTGCTGTAATCATAGGCAAGCACACTTGAAATCGTTTCATTAAATGTTATATAGTTAGAAAGATTATTATATACCTCAATCTGACCGTCCACAGTAGCAACAGACTGCTCTAACGAACCCTGCATGCTCTTTAAATCCCTGTCCATAAGAATAGAACGCATCTGTCCGAACGCAAATGCAAACAGGACAAACAACGGAATAAGACCAGTAACTATATATATACTGGCAAGCTTATTCTGTAATTTTATATTGTTAATTCTCTGTCTTATCCATCTCAAGCAAACTGTACCTCGCACGTTTAATTACTAATTATTGTTCTGCATTTTCCCTGAATTTCTGTGGACTTACGCCACAATACTCCCTGAAGCTCTGACAGAAATATGACACATTAGGATATCCCACCTTCTCACTGATACATACTATCTTCATATTAGTCTCCTCAAGCATCTGCCTTGCCTTCTCCATTCGGTACTGCTTAATATACTTGCTAAGGTTCTGCCCTGTTTCTTTCTTGAATAGAGAACTAAGATAGCTAGGTGCAAGATAAACCATATCTGCAAGCTGCTGTGCGCTTATTTCTTCTCCGAAATGTCCATGAATATAATCCTTAACCATCTCTATCTCTCTATGAGATGAAACAGGATCACTACCAAATGACTTTTCCAGCAAATCAATATTCTTATTAACAATATCCATGATGCATGAAAAGTCCTCAGATGTATACAATCTGTCTATCTCCCGGCTGAATTCATCCTGATTAGCCCCCGGTATGTTATCATAAAAATCCTTCAACAGATTGGAAAATACAAACTTAATATATATATGTGAGAAATTAGTCTGACTTCTGTACTTCTTACATAGTGCCTCAAAATGAATCCTTAAAAAAGTAACATCCTTCATCTTAATATCCTGTTTCATCTGCTTCATAAGTGCATCATCATCAATCTGTACTAACACAGGTGTCTGTTCATTCACATAATCAGAATATATGTATCTGTCCATCTGATAAAACTTATTATTCATAAGTGATTCCAGCTCATCCATAACATCTGAAAGCTTATGATAATCACTAAATACATCAGACACAGCCGCATACATAAACTGTCTGCTTTTTTCATATATATAATCGTGCAGGTTGCTAAGAAAGCGCTCAATTCTATAATTATTATCTGCTTTAGCCGTTTCTTCCTCTGGCGTTTTCAGCAATATAACTGACTGCTGTGGATTAAGGTTAAGATACTGGCTTTCCCACTCCTCTTTAATAATCTGTACCGCCTTATCAAAATCAAACTCATACTTTCCGAAAAAATCCGAATTAAATTCAATAAGCACAAGTCTGTTAAAACCATTGAGAAATTCTGTATTCTTGACAATTCCCTTTACTGCACTTCCGTTGATAAGTGAATACAGGTAAAACTGTCTTAAGCTGTTAGCCTGCTTATTATAATCTTCATTTTTCCTTAATTCCTCATCAAGCTCACTTATAACCTTTAGCATCGTATTCTTAAACTCATCCGGTGCTACAGGCTTTAGTATATAATCCTCGACACCAAGCTTTACAGCAAGCTTTGCATATTCGAACTCATTATATCCTGAAAATATTATTGTTTTAAGCTTGACACCGCCGTCTTTTACATTTCTTATAAGCTCTATTCCATCCATAAAAGGCATCTTGACATCCGTTAGGAGAATGTCAACATGCCCTTCACCCTTATTATCATCAGACATAAGGTAATCATAAGCTTCTTTTCCATTCTCAGCCTCTATAATGCCAAGATTGATGCCCATACGCTTAAGCAGAAGCTTTATTCCGTTTCTTTCTATCTTTTCATCATCTACAATTAATATATTATACATATTCATCCTGCCTCCCCACCATTATATTATTATAATCTTTTATATTCCAGCAGGCAAATCATTTTATAAAATGATGAGAAAAATGATGAAAAGTTGCTTTGTTATAACTTGAATATATCTCTGTTGTATTCTGCTATTGTCCTGTCTGATGAGAAGAAACCGGCATTGGCAATATTTATAAGCTGTTTCCTGCCCCATGCCCTATGGTCTTCATAATCCGCTAACGCCTGTTCCTTAATATTGATATAAGCCTTTAAATCAAGTAATGCCATAAACCAGTCTTTACCTACTATTTCTTTATACAGACGGTTAAGCTCATCTTTGTCACCAGCAGCAAGCATTGTATCTGATATAATAAAATCAACACATTGTTTAATAACTGGCTCCTTCTCATACAGCTCTTTTGCACAATAATCATTGTTAGCATAATGTGATATGACCTCATCACTTGAAGCACCAAAGGTATATATGTTATCCTTTCCCACAAGCTCAGCTATTTCAACATTAGCTCCATCCATTGTTCCAAGTGTCACAGCTCCATTCAGCATAAACTTCATATTTCCAGTTCCGCTTGCTTCCTTAGATGCAAGTGATATCTGCTCAGATATATCACAGGCAGGAATGAGCTTTTCTGCAAGCGTAACATTATAATTCTCTACCATTACAACATTAAGATACTTATTAACGTCTTCATCCTCCCTGATAACCTTTGAAAGTGTCAGTATAAGATGAATTATATCCTTAGCGATTGTATATGCAGGTGCAGCCTTTGCCCCGAATATAACTGTTACAGGTGTTTTAGGAATATTTCCGTTTTTAATGTCAAAATATTTATATATAATATACAGCGCATTCATCTGCTGTCTTTTATATTCATGAAGTCTCTTGACCTGTATATCATATATTGAATTATCATTAATAACAATTCCCTGCTTATCATAAAGATATTTTGCAAGTGCAGTCTTATTATGCTGCTTAATATCTGACAAATGCTCTATTACAGTTGGATCCTCTGTATATGACATAAGTGCTTTAAGCTCATTAGCATCATGCTTATACCCATCACCTATAAGCTGTGTTATATAATCTGCGAGCTCATGGTTACAGTGGATAAGCCATCTTCTAAAGGTTATTCCGTTAGTTTTATTATTGAATTTATCAGGATAAAGCTTATAGAAATTATTAAGCTCTGTATTCTTTAGAATCTGTGTATGCAGCTTTGCAACTCCATTGACACTCATACCATAATGAATATCAATGTGTGCCATATGAACAAGCCCTCTGCTGTCATCATCACGTTCTTCAATAATATATACTGAACTATCATCATAGCGTTCACGCACTCTTTTATCCAATTCTCTTATCACAGGCATAAGCTGTGGAACACATTTTTCAAGATATCTTACCGGCCACTTTTCAAGTGCTTCTGCAAGAATAGTATGATTAGTATATGCGCAGGAAGCAGATACTATCTTTATAGCCTCATCCATCGATATAGCTGTTCCATCAATATCACCATTCTCTGTAAGAAGTCTTATAAGCTCTGGTATAATCATAGTTGGATGTGTATCATTAATCTGAATAACAGCAAGCTCTGGAAGATTTCTATAAGACTTTCTTTCTCCATCTGTTAAGGCTGTATTAAGCTGCTCACACTTTGCACGGCACTCATCTAATATAAGCCTTGCTCCATTGCTTACCATGAAATACTGCTGGTAAATTCTTAGCATTCTTCCTTTCTCATCACTATCATCCGGGTAAAGAAATAATGTAAGATTTTCCTTTATGTCATCTTTATCAAAATCAATTCCTGACTTATTTACAATAGCTTCATTTACTGTATCAATATCAAATAAATGTAATTTATTAGTTGTCTTTTCACCATAGACATTAATATCATACATTCTTGAAGTAACACTAAAATCTGCAAAATCTATCTTATATGATACATCTGTTGGAATGAGCCAGCTATCCTTTCCTATCCAGTAATCCGGTACTTCCTTCTGTCTGCCATTCTCAAATACCTGCCTGAATAGTCCAAGATGATAATTAAGTCCAACACCATCACCATTAAGTCCAAGATTGGCTATTGAATCAAGGAAACATGCTGCAAGTCTTCCAAGTCCACCATTGCCAAGTGAAGCCTCACTTTCAATCTCTTCAATCTGCGCAAGTTCCTTTCCTGCTGCCTCAAGCTCAGCCCTGACCTCATCATACACTCCAAGGTTAATTAAGTTGTTTGACATCAGCTTTCCTATAAGAAATTCTGCTGATATATAATATAATTTTTTTCCAAGCTTTGACTGTAAATATTTATCCTCTCTCTCCCTCAATACTTCAAGCCTTGCAACGTACTCCTTAATAACCTCATAGCATTCCTCATTACTACAGGCTTTAAGATTCTTATTCAATAATTCATTACTTATAGAATTCAATTTATCTGACATAATTCCACTCTCCATTCTGATATTGTTATAAATATGATGTCGGAATCAAAAGCTCTTAACTTTGATACCTACGGACTGCTTTTTAGTTTTGACACTAGTATGATTATATCTCAATATATATATTTTTCTTGATTTATTATATCGTTTTCTTGTACAATACTATCATAATTGAAATAAAGGAGGATTATTATGCCTGATTCATCATACGAAACTCTCCATGAAACCAAGAGCCACTACAATACTGACTTTTCATATAATACATACCCATGCACTATTCCACAGGACTTTGCAGTAGTTCCTCTGCATTGGCACAACGAAATGGAGCTTATATACATTAAAGAAGGAAAAGGGCTTGTTAACATTGACTTGAACCAGTATTTAGTAGGTCAGGGGGATCTTTTGATAGTTTATCCCGGAAGGATTCATTCTATAACTAATTATGATAATTCTGTCCTGAAATATGAAAATATAATATTTAATATTAATATGCTTCTTCCTAAAGAATATGACAGAAATACTTTTGAATATTTCGGACATATTAACAACTCTGATAATGATATGACCTGTATAATCAAGCCATCAGAACAAAAATATAAGGAAATCATAAGCTGCATAGATGAAGCAGACAAAGTATGCGAAACATTTCCAGCAGGATATGAATTAAAAATAAGAGGCTGCCTATACAACTTCTTTTTTGCACTTAACACACATTATTTGTGTGCATCTAACAATGAAGTATCTGACAGCCTCTCAAGCAGCAAAAGAAATAAATTAAAACTGATAATAACTTATATTGAAAATAACTATACTCATGCAATCTCAATTCAGGATATTGCAAAGGAATGCCATTTCAGCGAATCACATTTTATGAAATTCTTTAAACAATGTACTGGAACCTCCTTTATAAGCTATCTTAATGATTACCGTCTGCTCATTGCCTCACGCCTGCTTACATCTACTGACCTTCCAGTTACACAGATTGCAGTTGAATGCGGCTTTGACAATATATCTTATTTTAACAGATGCTTTAAGAAAAAATATGGTGAAGCTCCTTCTAAAACCCGCTGAAATATACCAAGCTTTTATAACCTGACCCCAAGGCTGATATTTTTACAGCACACACAGATACACAAAATACGCTGCATAACAGATTAACATCACTATTCCACAAGGCTTTCTTAACTCCTTATGCTTATAAGTACCAATCCATAACAAGGCTCCACTAAATATTGCAATTACTGTATCTATTAAGAACTTACTTTCAAATGGTACGTTGCATATTAGTGCTGTTATTCCAATTACAAATAATATATTGAATATATTACTTCCTACAATATTACCTATTGCTATTCCAGCGTTACCCTTTCTGGCTGCAGCAACTGATGTTACAAGCTCTGGAAGTGATGTTCCGAATGCCACAATAGTAAGTCCTATGAATCTTTCACTCATGCCAAAGAATCTTGCTATCCAGGATGCACCGCTTACTGCAAAATCGCTTCCCTTAACAACCATAACTCCGCCTATTACCATAAAAAGAAGACATTTCCATACAGGAATATCCTTGATTTCTCCTTCCTCCTGAACCTCTCCTTTTTTTGACATAATAAAAAGATACACAAGAAATGCGATAAACAATAACAGAAATACTACCCCTTCTATAAATGTTATAGACGAACCTGTTAATCCAAATACAAGAAGCAATGCTGTTATTCCTATCATAAATGGAATTTCATATAATAAAGTTGATTTCTGAATGGCTACATTGGTTATAACTGCTGTTATACCAAGAATTATAAGAATATTAAGAATGTTGCTTCCAACGATATTACCAATCGTTATTCCAGCGTTATTGTTAAGTGCTGCTGTTATGCTTACTGCCGCCTCTGGCATACTTGTTCCCATCGCAACTATCGTAAGTCCTATAACAAGCTGTGGTATTCCAAGCTTTCTTGCGATTCCTGCTGCACCTTCAACAAACCAGTCTGCACCTTTAACTAAAAACAAAAATCCTACCAATAAAATAAATACATGTAAAACCATACGCTACCTCTTCTTTCTTAGACATTTAATTAATATGCTAATTCTTATGTGCTGCAGTAGTATGTCTTATATGTCCCAATCACTTTACATTCAGATAATGTAAATAACATATGATTCAATAGGATTTTTTTAATAAAAATTCAATAAAAAAGAGACTCCTACTGCATTACAGTAAAAGTCTCGCTATTTAATCACTTTCCGAGTTATCACACCTGTTAGCTGTAATCTGTTAGCTGTAATAACTGTACTGACGAAGAAGTGAACACGTTCTGGCTAGCTACTCCCTTTTAATGATACTAATCATAACAACTGAATTGTGTGTTGTCAATGCATTTGTAAATATTTTTGACCAATTATATCAATATGGTTTAGAAAATCACTTTAATCTGCTATATTCCTCATCAGTTACAGATTCACACCATTCGTTAGATGTTTCTTCACCTGGTACTTCAACTGCCAGATGTGAAAACCAGCTATCTGGTGCTGCACCATGCCAATGCTTAACTTCTGCAGGAATATTGATACAGTCACCTGGTTTCATCTCTATGGCTTCTTTACCTTCTTCCTGATAATATATTAGTATATAACTGTATTTCTTTAATGAATTCCCCTACTGCAAGAGATGTTGGAATATTTCTACGTCAGGCCACAACTGTATTAGATGTTATCCTTGGATATAGTTCCTTCTGAACAAGCGCCTATGGCTATGGTGAATGAATACTCATCATATCCAGATAATCAAGTCCCATCTTTTCAAGTGTTTCATTAATACCAGTCATAGCAGTTTCATATGTCTTATGCTCTGCTGCAACCTTAGAAACTACAAAAAGTTCCTCTCGCTTAATGCCATAGTTTCTCACTCCTTCACCTACGCCACGCTCAGAGACATATTGTCAAGTGTGTATGTCAGATTTTTATATATTCATCGTCATATATGGTGGAATGCATATAATTCCATCTTTTACAATTAAATTTCTTGGATGAATAATATAACTTTCCCCTATGCGCTCCTTGTATTTTTCTCTGAAATTATTTAATGAGGTTGTTTTATATTGCTTTCCAGACTTTACTTCAATCGGAAACATCTTATATTTTAATCTGCTATTATTTGAAATGATAAAATCAATTTCCATATCATTTCGGTGCTTATTTTCATTATAGTGTGTATAAAAATATAACTTATGTCCATTCGCCACCAGCATCTGAGCTATTGCATTTTCATAAAGCATTCCTTCATTAATCTGTAATTTGCCTGCCAATATCTGTTTATATACTTCATCTTCAAGTAATTCATTCTCATCAAATGCATGGCTTACCAAAAGTCCGGTATCACCCATATAACACTTTACATAGCTTCTTGTCTCATTCAATGATAAGCCAACATTCGGATCATTACACAAAAAGCACTCATTGGATATCATAGAATCCGACAGCCAGAAAAAAGTTTCTTCATACTGGTCTGCATAACTACCATCTTGTAGCTTTTTGAATACAACTCTTTTTTCATGCTGTGAAAGAAATCCCGGAATCTGGTCATAGATTGCAAGAACTTTGCTTCTATATCTCATATCTATCTTCATAATATCTTCCCGATACAATTTAAGAATATCCCTTTTTTCTTTATCCGCTTCTGTAAAATCTTTTTTACTTTCAATAAATGCCACTACAGGCATA
The DNA here is from genome assembly GCA_000436475.1 of Eubacterium sp. CAG:248. Classification (GTDB taxonomy): domain Bacteria; phylum Bacillota; class Clostridia; order Lachnospirales; family Lachnospiraceae; genus Lachnospira. Next base: position 38,526 of record FR886212.1, on the reverse strand, counting down.
GGCATCCCACCAACAAGCATATACTGATGAAACAAAAGCATTGCCTGATTATGCATACTTCTTTCCAAAGGTTCCCTTTTTTCAAAGCATTTTTTAATATATTCAACCAGCAAATCTTCTTCTAATGCTATTGCAAATTCTTCGAAATCCAATGGATACATATTGATATTTCTTTCTTCTGACGGTATGACAATATTCTTTACATTTTCTCTGATAGATATCAATGAGCCAGTTTCGATATAATCATATCTTCCATCTGCAACCAAATATTTTATCGCAGCTCTTGCCTGTGGAAACATCTGTACCTCATCAAAAATAATAAGAGAGTTTCTCTCTGTCAGTTTTGTTCCAAAATGTGTCTGTAACAGCATAAAAAATGTATCCAGATCATTCAGATATCGCTCAAAATACATTTCGACTTCCTTATCTTTTTTAGCAAAGTCAATCAGAAGATAACTTTCGTATTCGTTTTTTCCAAATTCTTCGCAGATGGTAGACTTTCCAATACGTCTGGCGCCTTCTATCAGTAAAGCTTTTTTCCCCTGACATTCATTTTTCCATTCCAGTAGTTTTTTATATATTTTTCTTTTTAATATCATGGTTCCTCCAGATTATACGCATATATATTAGTTCTGATTTTTATGATTATACGCACATTGTAATTTATTTTTTGATTATACGCAAGTATTATAACCCTATTTTTTATGATTATACGCGAATTCTATAAAGTCATATGTACATGTTTTTCCTCATTTCAAATCATAAATCTTACCTAATTATATCGTGAAAAGCATTTTATATTATATACTGTGTTATTAATTTTCTGGAATTTGCGACAATATATTATATATAGTGCTGATTCTAAACGGATTTTGAATTTATTTGCAGGGAGGCTTTTATATGTCAATGCATATTAACGGTTTGGGTAATACCTATAATGATATCAATACAAATAGCAAACAGTATAAGGCCTTGAAAGCTTAACATCATCTTCACTAACGCCATAGTAAATATATAAATCATATTAATTATTGATTTAACTTACCGAATATTTCAATCAAATCTTTTATTTATATATATCATTATACTTTTTTAATCTGCCTTCTTCTCGAATTCCTTAGCGACCTTCTCTAACAATTCCCTTATTGGAAGATGCTGAGGACAGACCTTCTCACATTTTCCGCAGCGTATACAATCACTTGCCTTACCATTATTAATTGTATGTACATCATTATAATAACAATCTGCATTCCAGTCATGGAATACTGTCTTTGCATTCATGCAGGCAAAAAGATCTGGTATAGAAATATGCTTTGGACATCCTTCAACACAATAACGACAGGCTGTACACGCAATCATATGATTTGAATTAAAAACCTCTGCAACTGCTTTAACTGCAGCCATCTCTGTATCGTCAAGTGCCCTGAATTCCTTCATATAGCTTAGATTATCTTCCATCTGTTCTATATTACTCATTCCAGAAAGAACCATCATCACACCATCAAAGCTTGCTGCAAAACGTACCGCATAGCTTGCTGCACTTCCACCATTAAGGTTATCCAGTATCTTTGCTGCATCCTCTGGAAGATTTACAAGATTACCTCCCTTTACCGGCTCCATAACTATAACCGGCTTATTATACCTACGGCAGACCTCGTAACACTTTCTGCTCTGTACAGCAGGATCCTCGTAATCAAGATAATTAAACTGTATCTGCACAACTTCAATCTGTGGATATTCCTTTAATATTTCCTCAAGCACCTCCGCCTTATCATGAAATGAGATTCCAAAATGATGTATCTTTCCTTCCTTCTTTAACTCCAGCGCTGTTTCATATGCACGACATTTCTTAAAATGCTCAAATGTATCCTTTGACTGTGAATGCATAAGATAAAAATCAAAATATTCAACACCACATGCCTCCAGCTGGCTCTCAAAGAATGGACGGATATCCTCCTGCTTATTAAAATAAGTCATAGTAAGCTTATCAGTAAGTATATATTCTTCTCTCTTATATCGGCTTGTAAGACATTCCTTTAATGCAAGCTC
>FR886212.1:23261-36434 GCA_000436475.1 Eubacterium sp. CAG:248 | reverse complement strand
TATCCGTGCGCTGTGTCAAAATAATTGAAGCCCTGCTCTATAAATTTATCTACCATCTTTTTTGTCTGTTCGATATCAACAGCTTTACCATTCTCTATCATCGGCAGTCTCATACAGCCGAAACCAAAATTCTTCTTTACTTCATCAAAATACATATTCGTATACCTCCCAAGTTCATCCTGATATTGTCATATCTTTATATGCCTGACATCATATAATGATGTCATGGTCAAAAGTCCCCGACTTTGATACCTACGAATTGTTCCGTGCTATGTACTCCTAATATTATATAATTATATGAGAAAGATTATCATATATAGCTCTGGCTATTTCTGGCTTATTCATAGAATATATATGAATATGGTTAACTCCATTAGCTATAAGATCAATAATCTGGTCAGTTGCATATAATACTCCTGCCTGCCTCATCGCTGCTTCTGTATCACCGAATCTGTCTACTATATTCTTAAACCTTTCTGGAACATTGCAGCCTGAAAGCCTAACAGCATTTTTAACTTGTGCTCTCTTTGTTATAGGCATAATTCCAGGCACTACTGGAACCATTATTCCAGCCTCTCTGATTCTGTACATAAAGTTATAAAATATATCATTATCAAAAAACATCTGTGTTGTAAGATATTCACAGCCTGCTTCTACCTTTTTTCTAAGGCCATCAATATCTGCTTTCTTATCTGTTGAATCCGGATGTACTTCTGGATAACAGGCACCTCCTACACAAAAATCCCCGCTTGCCTTTATAAGCTTCACAAGCTCTGATGCATGTGCAAACTCTGTAAATATCTCCCCGGCGTAATCCTTAGGTATATCACCTCTTAATGCAAGTATATTCTTTATGCCTGCTGCTTTCATATCCTCCAATGCCTGGCTGATACCCGTCTTATCCGCACATACGCATGTAAGGTGTGCTATAGTTGACACATTATACTTGCTCTGGATACCCTCTGCAAGCTTTATTGTTAAACCCTTGGTGCTTCCTCCTGCGCCATATGTAACACTCATATAGCTTGGATTAAGCTCTGCTATACTGGTGGCTGCTGCCTCAACATCAGCAAAATCTGTATCCTTTTTTGGAGGAAACACCTCAAAGGATATTGTTGGTTTATCCTGTTTTAATATTTCTGTAACTTTCATGTATACCTCGTTTCTTATCCTTTTACTAACATTCATCTATATAGTGAACTTATCAAGTATATCTTTGATTTCTTCTAAATCAGAAGCAAAATATATACCTTTCTGACGTTCACTGGTTGATAATCCCATATCAACCATATGTAGCAGCAGTTTTTTCATGCTATCATAATATCCATTAAGATTATAGAAGATACACGGAGCATTAAGCTGGTTTAAGGAAAGCTTTGACATAACCTCTGTTATTTCTTCAAGTGTTCCTGTTCCACCAGGAAATGCAATAAACGCATCTCCTAACTCTATCATCTTAGTCTTTCTTTCTGTCATATCTTTAGTTACAATAAGCTCTGTTATCTCATCATATTGAAGTTCTGCCTCAACAAAAAACTGTGGTTCCACGCCAATCACTCTGCCACCAGCCATAAGAACACTCTCTGCTATTTCACCCATAAGACCTGTCCTAGAGCCGCCATATATCAGTGTATTTCCATTCTGTCCTATCCACTCTCCTAACTCTCTTACCGCCATTGTCAACGATGAATCTATACCTTTATTAGCTCCCAGATATACTGTAATATTCACTATAATATACCTTTACCTTTCGTTATCGTTCATTGCTGCTTTTAATAAATCACAATTCTGATTATCATTGATATGCTATTATTGCATTAATTAATCACAATTCTGATTCGCTTTAATATGCTTTCATTCATATATTCTCATTGCAATACTACTACGCAGCTTTCTTAGCTCATTATAATACATGTTCAGATATTTTGTATATATTTCTTTACGCTCATTTGCGAAATAGCTAATCTGAGTCATAACTCGCTGGAAAATTATGCCATAAATTTATGACCCTAATCGTTAAAATTTACAATTAGGGTCATAGATTTATAAAAAATATGTAGCTTTAAAAAATTGAAAACAAATTATAACAAAATTGATAATAAATTGATAATAAATCAAAATTAGTAATACCGCTTAAATACTACTTTAATAACATTTTATTTAATATCTAATTCTGGCGGAACATCTAGTTCATGTGGTACTGGTGCTCCATTTTTCTTTCTCTGTCGTACACACTCCGTCAAAAGATATTCTATTTGACCATTGACAGACCTAAAATCATCCTCTGCCCATGCTGCAATGGCATCATAGAGCTTACCTGATAAACGGAGGGGAATCTGCTTTTTGCCTGAATCTGCCATTAATACAGGCTTCCTGAATTAACTATTGGCTGGGCATCCTTATTTCCACATAGAACAACTAACAGATTAGAAACCATAGCTGCTTTTCGTTCTTCATCCAGTTCAACCACCTGCTTTTCAGATAACCTGTCAAGTGCCATCTCTACCATACCTACGGCACCATCAACTATCATCTTTCTTGCATCAATAATAGCTGATGCCTGCTGGCGCTGGAGCATAACTGCTGCTATCTCAGGTGCATAAGCAAGATATGTTATTCTTGCTTCTATTATATTTAATCCTGCATCCGTTACCTTACTCTGAATCTCTTTTCTTATTCTTTCTGCTACAACTTCACTTGAACCACGAAGACTTCCCTCATCTGCCATTCCATCTCCCGTTGTATCTACATTCTCGGCTACATCATATGGATACATACGGACTATATTTCTGACTGCACTATCACATTGAAGTGAGAGATATTCCTTATAGTTATCTACATTAAATACAGCTTTGGCAGTATCTGTCACCTTCCACATAACCGCAATTCCTATCTCAACAGGATTACCAAGACAATCATTAATCTTCTGTCTGCTGTTATTAAGAGTCATAACCTTAAGTGATATCTTCTTATTCGCCATCTGTGCATTACCACCTGCCGAAAGTGTTACCCCAGACATGCCTGACAAATCAATCTTTTTATTGTTGGCTGCTACATCACCACTCTGGTTAAGCTTTGTTTCCGCTGCCGGATTAACCGCTGTACAGAATGGATTAACATAATAAAACCCGGCTTCCTTAATAGTTCCGACATACTTACCAAAAAGCGTTAATACAAGTGCCTCCTGAGGCTTTAATACCTTAAGTCCCAGAAAGAATATCCATCCTAAGCCCACATAAACAACACCAACAACTATAAGTATAATTGCAATAACCGGTTTGGAGGCTTCTGCTGTTTCTGTCATCATTGCACCTGACACGATAGCCGCAATGGCTGCCACATATAAAGCAATGAATAACATCAGCATTGCCATACCATTCTTATTCTTTTTCAACACTTTTTCTTCCATAATAATCCTCCATTCTTCTGTACTACATTCTATAAGAATATATTCTTATGACAGCCTTATCTTTATTGATATTTTGATGATATCATTATGATATCATATTGTCAATATATAAATATAATTTGATGATACCATGATCAAAAGGCTCATCTGATAATTAATATCATTTATCATTTATCTGACAATTAATATCATATTGTTATTTTTACATAATTATGTTATAGTTATTAAACTACTTACGGACAACCATATATTTTTAATGCTAGGTGTGTATCAAATCTTATTTCTACACACTATTTATGCATGGTGTTAACTAAACCTACTTAAATATAAGATAAGGAGTATCTATTCATGTTTAATTTAACAAGAAAAAGTCTGACACCTGATCAGATGAAACGTGCCAATATAACAGCGAGCACTACCATAACACTAACATACCTTATATGTCTTTTTATTACTTTAACATCTGATAAAACAGTTATTGAAAAGATTGTTTTTACGTGTGTCTATTTTCTTTTATACACCTGCAATGCTATCTATGTCAGAAAACATATTTATGAAAAAAAGGCTGAGTTGTCAATTGCATATGGTTTTCTTGCTGTTTTCGGTATAATAACCTTCATACAGCCTGCAAGAACTATGATGATTATATTCCCTGCTTTATTATCACTATCTGTTTATATGAATGAATACCTGATAATATGGGGAACAGGTGCAACCTCTTTCTTTGTAATTACCAAAATCTTATACATAAATACCACTAACCCTGCAGATAAAGCAGAACAGATAAAGGTTATTTTTCTTGTTGTTACGTGTCTTATAGTATGTGTTCTAGGAGGATGCAAGGCTATTAAAAGACTTGTAGAATTCTCTGAGGAAGAAACTAACGCAGTTAAAGAAAAGGCTGAAAAGCAGCTTGAAATAGCAAAACGTGTTAATGAAATATCAAACAGCGTAAATACCCAGTTTGAACAGGTACGAAATGACCTTGATAAAATAGCAGAAATAATTAACAATACTAACAAAACTATTGATATTATTTCTGACGGAACTACCAGTAGTGCAGAACAAAGTATTCTTCAGTCTGAAAAAACTACAGAAATCCAGACAAGACTTAATAATACTAATCAATCTACCGATATAGCAGTAAATACAGCAAGAAAGCTTCAACAGATTGTAGAGAAGGGAAAGGAAGAATCTGATGAGCTTGCCAGCCAGTCTGCCATAGTAGATTCCTCAGCCCTGCAGATATCCGAAACTATTGGCAATCTTGTTGAGCACGTAAGTAAAGTATCCGATATAACTAATGTTATTATGAATATATCCTCACAGACTAATCTTCTTGCGCTTAATGCTTCTATTGAGGCAGCAAGAGCAGGAGAAGCAGGAAAAGGCTTTGCAGTAGTTGCTGATGAAATCCGCTCTCTCGCTGAGATGACGAAATCATCTACTGAGGAAATAACACAGATTATGAATGCACTCATTACGCTTACTAAGAACACTCAGAATGAGCTTAAGCACACCGTTGACAGTATTAATATCCAACGCGGAAAAGTTAAAACGGTACATGAAAGCTTTGTAGCTGTTGAACAGGATATTGATTCACTTGTAGCTAATATGACATCAGTAAGCTCTGAGGTAAATGCTGTACTTGATGCTAACTCTTCTATTGTAGATGGAATTGAAACATTATCAGGCATCTCACAGGAAATGTCTTCTACAACCGAAACTACAAGACAGGAAATGCATGACCTTAATAACCGTATTACCAACTTCTCTCATGCCATTAACACTACATCTGAGTCACTTGAAAGGTTAAGAAAGACCTCAGCGGTTGATAATACCGAAGATTAGAATCAGCTTTTTAGAAGCAGCTTTAAAACATATATATTCACATAGCGGCAGCAACCAGATTATCGTGCTTCTGGTTACTGCCGCTATTATTTATCTTATGATTCTGTTGTAAAAAGATATTTTCCCCTGACTGATATGCCTTAGATACTGCATATCTTATATTTTCATCTTATATTTTATATTTTAATCTTATATCTTATATTTTCATCTTATATTTTACGAAACATCATATATTAAACATATCTGTTAAATATATCTGTAAACCACCTAATTTACATTCCCACAGCCACATAATTATATACAATATATGCCAGAATTAGCTGTATAATAAGTATAGCTGGCACGCCTATTCTAAACTTATTATGTTTAGTTTTATGTCGCACTGTGTACATAGCAGACAGTGCCCCCACAGAACCACCTATAGCCGCCAGCAGTATAAGCGTTCTTTCTGGAATCCTCCAGGCATGATGTATTGCCTTATATTTATCCAGTGCATATGCTGCAAATGTAAATATATTAATAAATACAAGCCATGTCTCAATTATCTTTAATAAATCCATATCTAGCCTTCTCCTTCTTTGTCATCTTAGCAACCGTACTATTGGCCGAGATTATTAAATTTCACCTATACGACTCCTTGTGACTCCTTATAATAGCTATTTTACCATATTATCAGCATATTACCATATACACGATGTTCTATCAATAAAACTATGAATAAATACTTCGACATATCGAACTTTGATTTTTGATATTTTATTTTTTGTTGGATATTAAAAAACATTAAAAACCCATAAAAAAAATTCAAAAACATGGTATAAAGAATAAATTTAGTATCTATTACAGGGCAAAACATCGAAAGCTTAAAAATAACCCTGCCATCATCGTCAAAACGAAAACAGCAGGGTTAATCCTGATAAAAATTTTATTCTATATTATATTTTTTATCCAACGTCTTCAAACTGTGAATTATAAAGTCCGGCATAGAAGCCACCCTTTGCAAGCAGCTCTTCATGATTTCCCTGTTCTACGATATCTCCATCCTTCATAACAAGAATAATATCTGCATCCTTAATAGTAGAAAGCCTGTGTGCTATAACAAAGCTTGTTCTTCCCTTCATAAGGTTATCCATGGCATTCTGTATCTGTATCTCTGTTCTTGTATCAACTGAAGATGTTGCTTCATCAAGAATAAGAATAGGATTATCAGCTAGTATCGCTCTTGCGATAGTAAGTAACTGTTTCTGTCCCTGTGATACATTGCTTGCATCCTCATTAAGCTCCATATTATAACCACCTGGAAGTGTTTCTATGAAATGGTGTGCATGCGCAGCTTTAGCAGCGGCAATAACCTCTTCATCAGAAGCCTCCAGTTTACCGTATCTTATATTTTCCATAATGGTATCCTTATACAGCCATGTATCCTGTAATACCATACCGAAAGCATCTCTTAGCTCACGTCTGTTGAAATCCTTTATGTTATGTCCATCTATTCTTATTTCACCTGAATTAACATCATAGAATCTCATAAGAAGCTTAACCATAGTCGTCTTACCAGCACCTGTCGGACCTACTATTGCGACCTTCTGCCCAGGCTTGACCTTGGCACAGAAATCCCTGATAATAACCTGGTCTTCCTTATAGCCGAATCTTACATGATCGAATTCTACTTCTCCCCTGATATTATCTGTTGAGACAGGATTCTTTACTATCTGCTCCTCTTCCTCTTCATTAAGGAATTCAAATACTCTTTCAGATGCTGCTGCCATTGACTGTACCTGGTTAATAACCTGTGCAATCTGTGTTATTGGCTGTGTAAAATTCCTTACATACTGTATAAATGCCTGAATATCACCAATCGTTATAACACCATTTATAGCAAGAAGTCCACCTGAAAGTGCAACACCTGCATAACCAAGATTGCCAACAAATGCCATAATAGGCTGCATCATTCCTGAGAAGAACTGTGACTTCCAGGCTGATGAATATAAAACATTATTAGTCCTGTTGAATTCATCTACCATATCCTTCTCTTTATTGAAGGACTTTACAACCATATGTCCACCATATGTTTCCTCTATCTGACCATTTATATGTCCCAGATATTCCTGCTGTGTCTTAAAGTAATTCTGTGACTTCTTTATAACAAAAGATATAAGCCATACCGATATTGGAAGTATGACAATAGCAATAATAGTCATAAGTGGTGAAATACTTAACATCATGATAAGCACACCTATCATAGTTGCTGTTGATGTAATAATCGTTGTTATGCTCTGATTAAGTCCCATACCAAGAGTATCTACATCATTAGTTATTCTTGAAAGAACTTCTCCATATGTCCTGCTCTCAAAATACTTCATTGGCATACGGTTTATTTTCTCTGATATTTCCTTACGAAGCCTGTAACATATCTTCTGTGAAATACCTGTCATGATCCAGCCCTGGGCAAAATTAAATATTGCGCTGCAGACATATAAGCCAAGTACAATCAAAAGAATCTTTCCTATATAGTCAAAGTCAATACCACCTGTGCCTGCTATTTTCCTCATAAGGCCTTCTGAAAGACCTGTTGTTGCCTTTCCAAGTACCTTTGGTCCTGCTACATTGAATACTGTTGAGGCTGCTGCCATAATCATAACTATGAATATAGCTATCTTATAGCTTCCTACATACTTTATGAGCTTGCCTATTGAGCCATTGAAATCCTTAGCCTTCTCAGCAGGCATCATACCTCTGCCTGGTCCTCTATGTCTGGGAGTCTGCTTATATGAATTATTATCTGCCATAATCATGCTTCCTCCTTTCCATCTGATATAACATTTCCATCTGATATATTATGCCGAGCATTATATGAAGCTTCTTCATCTGACTTATTGAGCTTTTCTTTAACAGCTACTGAATTCTCAAGCTCGCTGGCTGATAGCTGCGACCTGGCAATCTGCTGGTATACCTCACAATTCCTCATAAGCTCCTCGTGTGTACCCTTACCTACAATTCTGCCTTCATCCATAACAAGTATCTGCTCTGCATGAAGAATAGTACTTATTCTCTGTGCTACAATGATCACTGTACTATCTGTAACCTTTGAGGCAAGTGCTTTTCTTAAGGCTGCATCTGTCTTTAAATCAAGTGCTGAAAAGCTGTCATCAAATATAAATATCCTTGGATTCCTTGCTATAGCTCTTGCTATAGATAATCTCTGCTTCTGTCCACCTGAAACATTAGTACCACCCTGTGCAATAGGTGATTCATACTTTCCTGGTTTTTCCTCTATGAAATCAGAAGCCTGTGCAATATCTGCTGCCTCTTTAACTTCTTCAATCGATGCATTGGCTGCACCATACTTAATATTAGATTCTATTGTACCTGAGAAAAGAATTCCCTTCTGTGGAACATATCCAAGCTCGTCTCTTAAATCCTGCATAGATATATTTCGTATATCTTCACCATCAAGCGTTATAGAACCTTCTGTCACATCATATAATCTTGGAATAAGGTTAACAAGCGTTGACTTGCCACAGCCAGTACTTCCTATAATAGCTGTTGTCTTTCCTGGCTCTGCAACGAAATCTATATCCGAAAGAGCATTTTCAGTGGCTCCTGGATACTTAAAGCTTACATGGCTGAAAGTAAGTAAGCCCTTATGTTCCTTAAGTAACTTAGGATTCTTGCAATCCCTTATTGATGACTTAGTATTGATCACCTCATCTATACGGTCTGCCGCTACAATCGCTCTTGGAAGCATAATCGACATCATAGTAAGCATAAGGAATGACATAACTATCTGCATGGCATATGTTATAAATGCAGTCATTGAACCAACCTGCATAACGCCGCTGTCAATTCTGTGTGCAGCAACCCATACTATTCCTACTGAAAGACAATTCATAATAAGCATCATTACAGGCATCATAAATGTCATGACTCTGTTTGTAAAAAGCATTGTCCTTGTAAGCTCTTTATTCGCATTATCGAATCTTTCTTCTTCCTTCTTCTCTCTTCCAAATGCCCTTATAACCGATAAACCTGTAAGTATCTCTCTTGATACTAAGTTAACGTTATCAACAAGCTTCTGCATCTGTTTAAACTTAGGCATGGCAATCGACATAAGAAGAAGCACAAAGCCAACTATAACAAGTACTGCAAGTGCAATAACCCACCCCATGCCAGCTCCTGTTGACATAACCTTTAATACACCACCAACACCAAGTATAGGCGCATATAGCACCATTCTTAATGTAAGCACACATACCATCTGTATCTGCTGTACATCATTCGTTGTACGTGTAATAAGTGAAGCTGTTGAGAACTTATCAAGCTCCGCATTAGAGAAGCCCATAACATTCTTATACACCTGTCCTCTTAAGTCACGTCCTACACCTGCGCCGACACGTGATGCAAAAAATGCAACTAAAACTGTACATATTGCAATCATAAATGCCATACCTATCATCTTTATGCCTGAAAGCAGCAGATAGTGTGCCTGTATAGCCTTCATATCCATGCCAGCCTTTGAATCCATAGACTTAGCATATGCTCTTCCCATAGATGAAACAAGTGATGAACCCATAGTGTCAAATGTTGATTTAAAGTTATCACGCATAGACACAAGTGTATCCTTTGTCATTCTGCCAGTATCATACATAGCTTTGAATACTACTCTCATATCTACACATTCAGTTGAAACCATATTGCCATTAGCATCCTCTACATCCTTATAGAAGGATTCTAACTCAATGCCCATTCTTTTTCCAATATCTGATACTGGCACATCAGCAAGTGTCTTTACATCAACACCCATCTGTGCTGCCATCTGTTCCTTAAACTGTACTGCTGTTACTGAAGACATCTGATTATTAATGATAAGTGCCATTGCTAATGTATCATCATATTCATCCAGCTTCTTTTCACTCTTCTCGGAAAGAATATACATATCTCCATCCTGTTCATAACAGCTTTCCCATATGCTGATTTCTTCATCTGTCATAAACATTGTGGCAATATCATATTCATCCTTAGTTATCTTTTCTGGAATACTATGCCCTATGCCGCCATTCTGAATACCAACGTCAATAATATCTGATGTATACTGTGGCAATGCAAGATCACCATTTGCCTGTAATATAAGCAATACAAGTATTATAATTACTGACCTCCAGTACGGAGCAATACTTTTTAATATTCTGCCCATAACCGTTCCTTTCTTCCACAAGATTTCTTTTAGGCTTTCTTATATAACCTTATAACTGATATGTTAAAATGATAGCATTATTGAGAAAATATGTAAATTAAGGAAATAAAAAGCATTTATTAAGACTTTGTAAAATTGTATACAATTTAAAGCAAAATATATCTTGTTTACAACATTTTTATATGTTATCATACGAAACGAGCGTTATTCATATGAAAATGCATCAGAACCAAGTTTATTATTATCTTACTGATACTTTATATTCACTACAAGGCATAATGGTGTGCGACCTGTAAAGGCGTGTAAGCATTACATATATTGAATTCAGGTATCTGTATAATCAGTTATGATTTCATTTTATTGTATAATTCATAACATATTCTGTTAGTTCTAAACATTTTCTTTGCATTTCCATTTATAGAACGCTAATAATAATAATGTCTGAAAGACAGGCTGGATATTACACTAACCCCACCATTTTATCAGACGAAAAGGAGAATATTATGAGTAACATTGAAACAAAAAACACAGCAATGGTAAAGAAAACATTTACCACTAAGTATATGGTAGAACTTGCCGCTATGATAGCCATCATTATCATTATGGCTTTCACACCACTTGGCTACATCAAGCTTCCTGGTCTTACTATTACATTTCTGACAATTCCAGTTGCTGTAGGTGCCATAATACTTGGACCAGTTGGTGGTCTTATATGTGGTCTTACATTCGGTTTAACAAGTCTTTATCAGGCTGTAACTGGTGGCTCAGTATTTACATTTGCTTTATTTAACCTTAATCCTGTGTTTACTATAATACTTACAATTGTACCAAGAACACTTGAAGGTCTGCTTACAGGTCTTATCTTCAAAGCTCTTCATAACATCAAGAGTGTTCAGAAGATTTCTTATTATGTAGCAAGCCTTTGCTGCCCTCTTCTTAACACATTACTCTTTATGAGCACACTTGTAGCGCTTTTCTACAGAACAGACTTCATCCAGACTTATGTTGCCAAGTTCGGTGTTGGCAATCCATTTTCATTCGTAGTTGCCTTCGTTGGAACACAGGGTGCTATTGAGGCCGTTGTATGCTTTGTTGTTGCCAGTATACTTGCAAGAACATTATATGCAGTACTTGTTAAGAATTCTTAATTATCGTTAATTAAAGCTGTTTTATATCAGGCTATAAAAAATAGAAAGCTGCGTTGGCTATTGCCATACAGCTTTCTATTTTTACTTTTATACTAATATCGCCTGATATATGCAAAATATCATTTTCTAAGCTTTATTTCGTGGACTGCATAGATTTCTTACGTGACTGTTTATTTTCATACATATAATAATCAGCCTTGTCCAATAACATCTGTATTGTACACTCACCATCAGCATCTGATATTGCCCATCCACACGCATAGTCGATTGGCATATCATTACCTCTGCTGTTTAAACTGTCTTTTTCCCTGCTTAGTTGCTTTAATATATCCTCAATCTCCGTTTTACTTGTATTGTAGATAACTACCATGAATTCATCTCCACCATATCTTCCAACGAAAGCTTCCTTAGGAATTATATTGCGTAAAAAACGTGCAAAGTTCAATATAAGCTGATCTCCCTTTGAATGTCCCCTTGTATCATTAATAATCTTAAGATTATTTAAATCAAACATTATGCATGCTGTATGCTTTGCAACCGTTTCCTTATTTTTAAGAAACACCTCACAGGCGCCTTTGTTTGGCAACCCCGTATGGGCATCTGTATATGCTCTTTGTTCTAGCAGCTTGTTTAATACAGACATTTTCATGGCCGTTAAAGTCTGTATAATAATCAATATTACAAGACATAGCATATCAAATACTGATAGCAGCTCTAAGGTACGGATTTTAACAGCTATCCTTTCTGAATAGCATTCAGCAGCAAATACTGTTTCATCTGCCATCTTAAAATATATTTCACTCATATTAACAATATCTGTATTTTGATAGCCCACTTCTCTTACTACTTTGATTTCTTTTTTTAATTCTTCCCAGTAGTCACTTAAAATCTGTAACTTGTCATGGTATTCATTGTCATGAAGATTTACAAGATTATATTGCCCATTCTGATATTTCAAATCATTAAGAACATCATCAAGATATTTAATTAATTCATCATCTGGGTTTCCCGTAATTTCCAACTTCACTTCACGTTGTGTAGCTCCTCGTACCAGACCTGCATAATTTATTACGCGGGCTGTACCCTGCAGCCTGCTGATATTCACCATAATAAATATAATAAGAACTATCAGCAGCAATATCAAACAGCTTTGGATAATCCCTATTATATTCTTGCTTTTTTTATATGATTGTTCTATTTTCTCCATACTGACACCTCAATAATACCCAATTTATATTTACTGGACATTATTTCATATTATTTACGCATATTATTTCTAGCTTTATCTATTTATTATATAATATAAAAATTATGTAAATAAGTCAATAAAATAGTAATCATTACTGCTTTAATCACTACTTTTTTGTACGTGTTATATAATAAACCGTATGTCCAGATAGCTTAAGCTGTTGTTCTGCTAACTGCAAACTGCACTTCTATTATTGTTCCTCCTGATGGGTTAGGCCTGATTGCAATACTGCCATCGTGTACCCGCACAATTTCATTAACAAGCGCAAGTCCAAGAGATTGTATTTTATGGCATTCTCAACAAGATTATATACAAGCCTATA
>FR886212.1:0-23112 GCA_000436475.1 Eubacterium sp. CAG:248 | reverse complement strand
TCATCACGTCCCACTGTCTGAAGTTCGTATGCCGCATTCTCAGTAAACTGCCTCTGTATCTTAAATGCCTCCGATAGACGTTCAAGCATCTTATTATACGAAACACTAAGTCTGTTCAGTTCTTTAACCTGGTTTTCTTCTATCTGAGAATCGGACAGATTCTGTAACTGCACCTCTTCAATTTTATCAGAGAACTCACCAATTGGTTTAAGTGCCCGTCCACTTATAAAAATGGTAATATTGTAGGTGAACCAATGCTTGGCGGAATTGACAATAAGAATAATTATGATACTCTTATGAAGCAGATTCCATCAGTAATTGCAGCAGATAGCAATAAAAAATAAAATCTCGTGGGGCATATCACTTAGTGCGACAGTCCCACGAGAATACGAGAATTATTCTATTTTTATCAATCTGCTGCTTTCCCATGTTCTGCCAGTTCCATTACTTCCTTCCATGCTGGAGAGAACAGATAATAACCTATCATTGCAAACATTCCAAAGCTGAAAGAAATAGGGAAACACAGCATTACCCAGGTTCCATCAAAATATTTGCTGATAATATATGCACTTGGAATTCTGACAGCCCAAAGCATAAGAATATTAACAATAGTAGTATAACGCACCTTTCCAGTTCCATTTACAATAGATATTATACAGTTGAAGATAGCGTAAAACCACTGTGATAAAAGCATAACAACAATATGTCTGCTTGCATACATCAGTACCATTTCATCTGATGAAAAGAAGCGTATAAGAGGTCTATGTATCATAATGAAAAATAATCCAAAGCTTAGAGTAATCACTCCTGAGCATAATGGTATTCTCCAATGTCCCTCCTTGATTCTATCGTACTTCTTTGCACCATAATTCTGTCCTGAGAATGTAGTGGCAGCCGAAGATAATCCGGTAATTGCTATATTAGAGCAGCCCGTGATTCTTCCTGCTACTGCACCTCCAGCCATAAATATTGCACCCTGTGAGTTATTAAAGGTCTGCAGTGCAACATGTCCTAATGAATATAACGAATTATTAAGTCCGACGGGAAGACCAATAGCCAGAATATCCTTCATCATTTTTCCTGAGAATCTTCTAGGAAGGAATGTAAAGTGAATCTCTGGAAACATCTTTCTTATATAAACAATGCTTACAAGCCATGAAATAAACATAGCAATACTTGTAGCTAGTGCTGCACCTGCTACATCCATACCAAAGCCTGCAACAAATACTAAATCAAGTACTATATTGGAAATACATGATACAACAAGAAACCACAACGAAGCCTTGCTATCCCCAAGTCCTCTTAATATTCCGGCATTCATATTATAACCAAGATTACCAAGCGTACCTAAGAATACTAATCTTGTATAGATCAGCGCAGCATTCCATACATCCTGCGGAACCTTCATAAATTCAAGAATATATGGTGCTGCAAACCATCCAAGAATTCCAACTGGAATTCCTATAATATATATAAATGTTATTGATGTTCCACATATTGAAACAACTTTATCTGATTCCTTTGCACCGGCATATTGTGATATAAGAATGGACACACCTGTTCCTATTCCTAAGAAAACACATAACAATACCTCAACTGGCTGTGAACTTGTTCCAACCGCCGCTAAGGATGTATCACCACAATATTTACCTATTACAAGTGCATCGACCGTTGTATATAACTGCTGCAAAACATTTCCTATAATAATAGGTATAGCAAACAGTATGATATTTTTCATGATATGACCTGTCGTCATATCAATCTTTCCTTTACGTGAACCTGCCATAACTTACTCCTTATTATAAAACAACCCATCTTTTTTGTTATTTATAATAATACTGTAATCAGACAGCTTTTTCTAGCGATTTATTGCGCTTAGTACAGAAAAAGTATCCACTTTATACTTATTTTGTATCTTTTACTTCATCAGCTTCTTATACAATGTTTTCCTGACTGATTATTGTTGATTCATTATTGATTTTTCTTTAATTCCTCAAACTTTTCCTGCATTGTTTTATTACCTCTGGTAAGCTTCTTAATACTGACCTCATCCACCTTATTATTAGCTATTCTTAACTGATTGTCAGAGCCTAACAGCTCTTTTTTTACCTTTTCAAGATGCTGGATTGTCTTATCAATCTCATCAACAGCTTTATCAAAATGTGAATGTGCAATATCATAATTTCTGCTGAAATCACTCTTGAAATTCATAAGCTTTTCTTCAAAATCAGAAATATCAATATTCTGGTTTCTGACAACTGCAAGCTCCTGTTTATACTCCATGGCATTCATTGCAGCATTTCTGAGTAAAGTTATTATCGGTATAAAACACTGTGGTCTTACAACATACATCTTTTCATATTTATAAGAAACATCAACAATTCCTGCATTAAACAGCTCATTATCACTTTCAAGCATCGAAACAAGCACCGCATATTCGCAGTTCTTCTGCTTACGGTCCTTATCCAGCTCCTTATAGAAATCCTCATTCTTATGCTTAGTTGCAGTCTCATCCATTTCATTTTTCATTTCAAACATAATGGATATAAGTTCAACACCATTTTCATCAGTCTCACGATATATATAATCACCCTTGCTTCCGCTTCTTGAATCATTATCCTTTTCAAAATATGCATTCCTGAAAGCCGTAGCCCTTAACTGGTTAAACTGTATCTCACAATGCTGCTCTAATGTTTCACCAACCATCTTTGTAGACATCTTTGTTTTAAGATCCCTGTAATAAGCAATCTGCTCATCCTTCTGCTCTAAAAGCAGCTTTCCTTTATCCTTTTCATGTATCAGCTGACTCTCCAGGTCTTTCTTTTCTTCTTCAACCTTCTTAACAGCCTCCATTACAGCAATTATCTTCTTATCCTCACTACTGTCAAGCTGTGCCTGAAGCTTCGCTGACTTTTCTGTGGCCTTATCAAGCTGGCTTTTTAGTTTCTGGATTTCTTTATCGTATTCTTTCTGACTCATAAGCTTAATCTCATTTTCCTTAGCTTCCATCTCAAGCCTGTGGGTCATCAGCATATGCTCTTTTAGTTCGGATATACGATTTTTAATATCTTTTTCAAATTCCTTATCCCTTATCTGCTGTACGATTGAGCTTAACTCTGTATCGTCTACTGTAAATGCCTGTCCACAATGAGGACACTTTAATTCTGCCATATAAAACCTCCTGTTTAGCTGATATTATTACATATATATTTCCATTACTGTACTCTAAATCATTATACACTATTCTGTTATATGCACAAACTATAAAAAATCTATGTACAGTTATGTACAAATACTAAATACGCTATAGACAGACATTAAATAAGCTACTGTTTATTTTTCAAGCTCACGTGAAAGATTGACCATCTCAATAGCTCCCTCTGCACACTCAAAGCCCTTATTGCCAGCCTTTGTACCAGCACGTTCTATAGCCTGCTCTATAGTATCTGTTGTAAGAACACCAAACATAACTGGTATATCTGAATTAAGTGATACACTGGCTATCCCCTTTGAAACCTCTGCACACACATAATCATAATGGCTCGTTGCTCCTCTTATGACAGCACCAAGACATATTACTGCATCATACTTCCCGCTTTTTGCCATCTTTGATGCTATAAGTGGAATCTCAAATGCTCCTGGAACCCATGCAAGATCAATATTTTCTTCGCTTACACCATGTCTTACAAGGCCATCATGTGCACCACCTATAAGCTTCGATACGATGAATTCGTTAAATCTTGCTGCTACTATTCCTACTCTTGTTCCATTGTCTACTAATTTTCCTTCTAATACTCTCATGATTTTAATCTCCTTTTAAATTTATATGATACTAGTATATTTTTTATAATTTACAACATATGACCCATTCTAATTTTCTTTGTCTTAAGATAGAAGCTGTCATATGGTGTTGTTTCCATTTTAATCGGAACTCTTTCATTTATCTGCATGCCAAAATCTGACAACTGATATACCTTATCAGGATTGTTCGTAAGAAGTCTTAATGTTTTAGCTCCAAGATCTTTTAGTATCTGTGCACCTATGTAATACTCTCTCATATCACCTGGAAAGCCAAGTGCTATATTAGCATCAAGCGTATCCATACCTTCATCCTGAAGTGCATATGCCCTTAACTTATTCACAAGACCTATGCCTCTTCCTTCCTGCCTCATATATAGCAGAATACCTCTTCCTTCTTCATTAATCTGTGTCATGGCAGAAGCAAGCTGCTGTCCACAATCACATTTCAGTGAACCAAATGCATCTCCAGTAAGACATTCTGAATGAACACGGCACAAAAGATTATTGCCATCACCTATGTCACCCTTAACAAGTGCAACATGATGCTCACCATTCAGCTTATTGATATAACAATGTGCTGTAAACTCACCGTATTTAGTTGGCATCTTTGTCACAGCCACACACTCAACAAGCTTTTCATTTCTTTTTCTATACTCCTGGATGGCTTTTATAGTTATAAATTTCAGATTCCATTTTTCTGAAAGTGCTATAAGGTCATCCCTCCTCATCATAGTTCCATCATCCTTCATGATCTCGCAACACAAGCCGCACTCCTTTAAGCCAGCTATACGCATAAGATCTACTGTCGCTTCTGTATGTCCGTTTCTTTCAAGAACTCCGTTTTTCTTTGCAACCAGTGGAAAGTTATGTCCTGGTCTTCTAAAGTCCTGTGGAACTGCTGTGTCACTCACAACACATCTTGTTGTATATCCTCTCTCCTGTGCAGATATTCCTGTAGTTGTGTTTATATGGTCTATAGACACTGTAAATGCTGTTTCATGATTATCTGTATTTTCTGATACCATCTGCGGAAAGCATAACTTTCTGCTTAACTCCTCACTCATAGGCATACATATAAGACCTTTTCCATAGGTTGCCATAAAGTTAACATTTTCTGTTGTAGCGTATTCTGCTGCACATATAAAGTCACCTTCATTTTCTCTGTCATCATCATCTGTAACTATGATAATCTTTCCTTCTTTTAAGTCTTTAACCGCTTCTTCAACCGTATTAAATTCAAACATAAACTGCTCCTTCCTTATATGATAAATGTATCTGTTACCATGTCTTTAAAAGCCATTTTTTAAAAGAAATTCCTTAGTTATGCCACTGCCATTATTATCAGCTGGCTGGTTATGACCTGTATTATGAGCCAATGTCCTGCTGACATCATATGGGCATGACAGTTTTTCTACATACTTTGCTATTATATCTGTTTCCAGATTAACCACATCTGATAGTCTTTTATCACGAAATATTGTTACCTCTCTTGTATGAGGTATCACTGATACCTCAAAGTACTTATCAGTCACAGATGCAACTGTAAGACTTATTCCATCTATTGTTATTGAACCCTTTTCAACAACATATTTTAATATACCGTCATCCGCGCTTATCCTGTACCACACTGCATTATCATCTTTTCTAATATCTGTCACTGTTCCTGTGCCATCTATATGCCCTGATACTATATGTCCGCCAAATCTTCCATCCGCACTCATAGCACGCTCCAGATTTACATGCGAACCTGCACGTATGTTTTTTAAAGAAGTTCTTTTTACTGTTTCATGCATGACATCTGCACTAAACTGTCCTTTTTCTATGGCTGTAACAGTAAGACATATTCCATTCACTGCTATACTGTCACCTATTTTAGTTCCTTCTAATACCTTAGAGGCTTCTATAACAATCACCTGTGAAAATGTCTGTTTTTTAACTGCTTTTACATGTCCGATTTCTTCAATAATTCCTGTAAACATTTTAAACTTCACCTTCTATCAGAATATCATCCCCAAGCCTGGTTACTGTATAATCCTTAAGCTTCAGCGCATCGTCTGGTGCATCAAATCCCGTACCAGCAACTGATGCTGGTGCATCCACACCTCCAAATATCTTAGGTGCTATGTATGCCTGTATTCTTTTTACCATTCCGCTCTTTATAACGCTCCAGTTAAGCTCTGCGCCACCTTCACATATGCAGCTGTCTATTCCTCTCCTCCCAAGTATAATCATAAGCTGTGCAATATCTATCTTTTCACCTTCCATAGCTATGATCTCACATCCAGCATTCTCATACATGCTTATACGTTCTTTATCGTTACAGCATGTCACTATCCAGACTGGTATCTGTCCTGCCGTCTTAACAAGCTTGCTGTCATACGGTATCCTAAGCTTTGTATCACATACTATTCTTACTGGCTGACGTGGATTTTCTATCGCTTTACTTCTGCAGTTAAGCATCGGATCATCCTTAAGTACTGTATTTATACCTACCATAATGGCAGAATATCTATGTCTGTCCATATGAACATTTTCCCTTGCTGCCTCCCCTGTTATCCACTTTGACAGTCCATTGTGTGTGGCTATCTTTCCATCAAGTGTCTGTGCATACTTGACTATGACATATGGCAGCTTTTCTTTAATGTAATGAAAGAATACATAGTTCATATCTATACATTCTCTATTGCACACAAGTTTATTATCAACCTGTATATTGTGTTCCCTTAATATCTGTATTCCTTTTCCACTCACAAGTGGATTAGGATCAAGCGAACCTATAACAACCCGCTTTATTCCAGCTTTTATTATCGCTTCTGTACATGGCGGCTGCTTTCCATGATGACAGCAAGGTTCAAGTGTCACGTATATCGTTGCGCCCTCTGGACTTTTAGTACAGTTATTTAAAGCCGATGTTTCTGCGTGAAGCTCTCCATATTTTTTATGATACCCTTCACCTATTATTTTTCCATCCTTTACTATAACTGCACCAACCATTGGGTTAGGATTAGTCCACCCCAATCCCTTCTTTGCAAGCTCTATGGCATGCCTCATATATTTTTCATCATCTGTGCTGCTATATCCACACATACATATCACCCGCTTTCTTTTAAAAAAAATGCACCAGATATCCTGTCAATCAGGAATCCCCCTGATGAAAGAATACTCTGGTGCAGCTTTTACTACATCCATCTGATAAATAAAAATCCTGGGAACTTATCATTCCCAGGACACAAATCATAATCAATATAACAATATAATGCAGATAACAGAAAATAAATCCTGCCACGCAATCCTAAACACGTTATATATCAGATAACTTCTTTCATCCAGACTATACTGTCGGCACTGGAATCTCACCAGTTCATGCTTTACGCTCGCGGGCTGTACCGCCGGTAGGGAATCTAACCCTGCCCTGAAGTTAATATTCTGTTTTAATGTAAACGGCTGTCTGCTTAGTACTTAGCACAGACTAACCTCTGTTAACAAAACCTACTATACACCTATACAAGCATATAATCAAGTACTTATTTATAATATCTCATGTAATATCTGCATAATTCTGCATAATATCTGTAAACATCAACAAATATTCACAATAAAATACACGGCTTTTAATGGTTCTTCTCAAAATCCCTGCTATCAAGAACTATTGTAAACGGTCCATCATTCTCAAGCGATACCTTCATATGTGCACCAAATTCTCCCGTTTCAACCTTAGACACACGTTGTCTGCACAGCCTGACAAACTCTTCATACAGTTCATTGGCAAGAACTGGCTCACAGGCATGCACAAAGCTTGGACGGTTACCTTTTCTGCAATCTGCATATAAAGTAAACTGGCTTACTACAAGTATCTCACCATTCACATCGTTGATTGACAGATTAGTTTTTTCATTCTCATCTGCAAATATTCTCATTTTTGCTATCTTATCTGCAAATGGTACAAGCATTTCCTTAGTATCACCCTCACCTGCACCAAAGAGTATAAGATAACCTTTTCCTATGCTTCCTATAACCTTATCATCCACACTGACACTTGCCGAGTTGACTCTTTGTATAACAAATCTCATTTTTCTCTCCATTTTGCAATCAGATTTATTAATCTGTTTTCTGTGATTTTCTATATCTTCTTTTATCTTCAAACATTTCCTTAATCACAACAGGATGGAACAGTAAAAGAAGTGGGAACAGTTCAAGCCTTCCTGCTAACATATCAAATATCATAACAAGCTTACTGAATACATTAAAATGCTCAAAATTCTGTGTTGGTCCAACAAGTTCAAGTCCAGGACCTATATTGTTAAATGTAGCCGCAACTGCCGTAAAATTCGTTGTCAGATCCTTGCCCTCTATTGACACGAGGAATACAGATGCTACAAATACAAGAATATATGTTATAATATACACATTAACTGAACGTATAACTTCATGCTCTACGGTCTTTCCTTCAACCTTTATTTTTCTTACACTTCTTGGATGAATATAAGAATTCAGTTCCTTTATCACAGTTTTTATAAGAATTACGAATCTTGAAACCTTTATACCTCCACCTGTACTTCCGGCACATGCACCAATAAACATAAGAAGAACAAGTATCGTTTTTGAAGTCTGCGGCCATATATTAAAGTCAGTTGTCGCAAATCCTGTTGTTGTTATGATTGAACTGACCTGAAATGCTGACTTGGTAACTGCATCCCATACTCCTGAGCAAATTGAGTATATATTTATAGTTATTATGACAATTGCTGTTAATATAATACCAAAGTACGCTCTTACCTCTTCCATGGATAAAGCCTTTTTTATACTGCCAAAAATCATAATATAATACGCATTGAAGTTAACTCCAAAAAGCATCATAAATATCGTAACTATCCACTGTATAGTCACGGAATATCCACCAAGACTTGTATTCTTTATACCAAAGCCACCTGTACCTGCAGTACCAAATGTAGTATTCATGGCATCAAACACAGGCATCTTTGCTGCTATAAGTACGATAAACTCTATAAGTGAAAGTCCAAGATATATAATATATAAAATTCTTGCTGTATGCTTTACCTTAGGAACGAGCTTACCTACTGATGGTCCCGGACTTTCTGCCCTCATAAGATTAATATTAGAACCACCACTCAAAGGAACTATGGCTATGATAAACACCAGTACACCCATACCACCTATCCAGTGTGAAAAGCATCTCCATGTCGTACTGCAGCGTGATACTGCTTCCACATCGCTTAGTATACTGGCTCCGGTTGTTGTAAAACCTGATACCATCTCAAACAAAGCATTTATAAATGATGGTATCTCACCTGTTATCATAAAAGGAATGGCTCCAACAACCCCCATAAGAATCCAGCTTAAGGACGTAGCAACACAGCCTTCTTTAAGATAAATAACATAATCCTTTGGCTTCCTCATAGACATAAGCTGTCCTAACAGAATACTTATCATGGCAACTATAAAATATGCCCATCCTTCTTTTTCGCGATATATAAGTGCTATGAGGCATGGCAGCGACATAAGTACACCTTCTGTTTTTAATATATAACCTAAAACATATATTACTATTGACCTGTTCATAACGTGCCTCACCTGACTATATCATTAATATCAGTAAATCCTGTATTCTTAGTTACAATCATAACTGTATCACCATCTTTTATCTCATCATTACCTGTTGGAATAATAATATGTCCATCATGATTGATAAATGATATAAGAACATCTTTTTTAAGCTTAAGATCCTTTATAGGTATACCTGATACCATGGAATTCGCTTCAACTATGAACTCTATCGCTTCAACTCTTGAGTCAAACATATGATAAAGTGTCTCTATGTTACTTCCCATAGAATTCTTCTTTGCACGCACATATGCTATGATAGCTTCGGAAGTTATATACTTAGGATATACAATACTTCCAAGATCCAGATTATTAATAACCTGCTTGTAATTAACCCTGTTAATCTTGGTAACTACCTTAGCATTAGATACCTGCTTTGCATGAAGTGTAAGCATTATATTCTCTTCATCAATACCTGTGAGCGGAACAAATGACTGTATTGTTTCAATACCTTCTTCCTTTAATATATCAGGATCTGTGCCGTCACCATTTATAACTATGGCTTTAGGAAGCTTAATGCTGAGTCTTTCACAGTTTTCCCTGTCTCTTTCTATTATCTTTACAGAGATTCCCATGTTAATAAGCTCCTTAGCAAGATAGTACGCTGCCTTGCTGCCTCCTATTATCATGGTATCCTTAACCTGGTTTGTTGCAAATCCTATAGTTTTAAGAAAATTTCTTGCTATATGTCTTTCTGATACAAACGATATAACATCACCGGCTTTTATTATAAAGTCACCGTTAGGAATATATACCTCTCCACCTCGCTCTATAGCACATATAAGTATATCATTAGTTATGTTCTTACCAAGATATGCTATGCTAAGCTCATTAAGAATATTATCTGCTGGAACCTTAAACTTAACAAGCTCTGCCTGACCATGCGCAAAAGAGTTTACCTCAAGTGCTGTTGGAAGATAAAGTATACGTGCTACCTCTTTAGCAGCCTCAAGCTCCGGATTAATAATAAGCGCAAGACCAAGTTTCTCTCTAAGATAACCTGTTTCTTCACTGTAATCAGGTGTTCTGACTCTTGCTATGGCTGCACATTTACCTACTCTTTTAGCCACTGTACAGCATAACAGATTTAATTCATCTGAATCTGTAACAGCTATTATAAGATCAGATTCTTCTATACCTGCTTCCATCTGCGTAGAATAACTTGCACCATTTCCTACTATTCCCATAACATCAAACATATTAGTAATATCCTGGATGCGTTCGGGTTTCTTATCAATAACGGTTATATCATGGCCTTCCTTACTAAGCTGTTCAACTAAAGTTGCACCAACTTTTCCACATCCAACTATTATAATATTAAGACCATTTTCCTTTTTACTTAATTTAAACATACCAATCCTCACCTCTGCGCACATATCTTTACGCATAATAAGCCTGTTTGAAAGAACATATCATGTATATTATGATACTCTTATAATGCTTTCTTTATAGCCTCAAAAAGATCATCATATTCCTCAAAGGCCTCAAGCTGTGGATAATCCTTCTTTATCTGTTCTGTACTTCTGAAAAGGAAACCAGCCTTACTTGCCTGTATCATACCAAGATCATTATGGCTGTCACCACTTGCTATTGTTTCAAAACCGACTGACTGAAGAGCCTTTACTGTTGAAAGCTTAGATTGTTCACAACGCATCTTAAACCCTGTTATAGTTCCGTCATCTGCAACCTCAAGAGTGTTACAGAATATTGTAGGCCATCCAAGCTTTTTCATAAGTGGTGCTGCAAACTGTGTAAATGTATCACTTATAATAATAACCTGTGTTGTCTCGCGTAACTTATCAAGGAACTCCTTAGCACCTGGAAGTGGATCAATCTTTGCAATAGTTTCCTGAATCTCTTTAAGACCAAGTCCGTGTTCTTTTAATATGCCAAGTCTCCAGTTCATAAGCTTATCATAATCCGGCTCATCTCTGGTAGTTCTTTTAAGCTCTGGAATACCACTCTCCTCTGCAAATGCTATC
The DNA here is from genome assembly GCA_000436475.1 of Eubacterium sp. CAG:248. Classification (GTDB taxonomy): domain Bacteria; phylum Bacillota; class Clostridia; order Lachnospirales; family Lachnospiraceae; genus Lachnospira. The sequence continues at coordinate 11,707 of FR886212.1, read as the reverse complement.
CATATCTCTGGAACCAGTACCCCTTCAAGATCTAAACATACAATATTCATACTCATTTTATTATTCCTCCTCATCAGATATATAAACTCGTTTTATCATGTCATTACCTTAACACATTAATCATTAGATTATAGCATACTTTATGTAATCTTACAAAGATATTGTTTTTCCTTATTTCTCACGTTCTTATTTCTCATGTGCCGCTACTAATTCCAGGTTATCTGGTATTTTAATGTGCTGTGGGCAGTTCTTTTCACATCTGTGGCATTTTATACAATCAGATGCGCGTCCTCTTCCCATAACAAGCCTTCCATGATACATATTTGAAAAATTATTATTAATACAATAGTTGTTATAAAGCCCAAACAAACCCGGAATATTAATATTCTTAGGACATACCTCCATACAATATCCACATGATGTACATGGAATAACAGTTTTGCTGTTAATTATATCTACTATTTTGCTTAAAAGCTCCTTTTCACCTTCATTAAGCGGAGCTGGATTATCCATAATATGTATATTATCCTTAACCTGCTCTAAGCTGCTCATACCACTTAGCACCATGAACACACCTGGAAGACTGGCTGCAAATCTCAATGCATAAGACACTGGCAAAACACCAGGAGCATACTCATAAAGCATGCTGTCAGCCTCCTTTGGAAGATTGGCAAGTGTTCCTCCTTTAACAGGCTCCATAACAACTATCGGCTTGTTATACTTCCTTGCTGTCTCATAACATGCTCTTGACTGGATGATTTTATTCTCCCAATCAAGATAATTAATCTGCAGCTGTACAAAATCAACCTCAGGATGTTCAGTAAGTATCTGGTCAAGCATTTCTGCATCATCATGAAATGAAAATCCAAACTTCTTAATCTTACCTTCTTCCTTCATTCTTCTTGCAAAATCAAAGCCACCCCATTTGTGAGTGTTAAAATATCTGTCCCTTCCCATATTATGCATAAGATAATAATCAAAATATCCAACACCTGTCTTTTCAAGCTGCTTGTTAAAATACATTGGATATTCATCTCCTGATTTAACGAGCACAGTTGGCATCTTATCAGCAAAAATATAGCTGTCTCTGTCATACCTGTCTACAAGTGCTTCCTTTAATGCACTCTCTGATAACTGTTCATGATATGTAAATGCTGTATCAAAGTATGTAAACCCTGCTGCCATGAACTCATCTACCATTTTCTTTAACTCTTCCATATCTATGGAACTTTTATCCTGAGAATCTATAAGTGGAAGTCTCATAGTTCCAAATCCGAACTTTTTCATAATATTTATATACCTCTTTATGCCTGATATTAATCAATTCTTTTTTCACCCCAGAAAAACAATGCAACTGTTCCTGGTCCTGTATGGCTTCCTATAGTTGTTCCTATATTATTAATAACGACCTTACCATTAAGCTTAGGAAACTTTTCTTCAACGAGCTTTGCTACTGCCTGTGCATCCTCTATACATGCTGACATGGATATATAACATTTGTCTGAATAATCAGTTCCGTTATCTGCATTAAGTATCATCTTGTTTACAGTTTCTGCTATAACCTTCTTCTTTGTACGAATCTTTTCTCTCGGTATAAGCTTTCCCTGATAATCAACATTAAGAAGAGGACATATATTTAGAAGATTTCCAACAAAGCCAGATACCTTAGATACTCTTCCTCCCTTTATAAAAAATGTAAGATCAGTTGTAAAGAACCAGTGGTTAACTCTTAACTTATTATCTTCTATCCAGCTCTTTAACTCATCTATTCCCATTCCTGCATCTCTTAAATCTGCCACCTTATCCATAAGAAGTCCATATCCAGAGGACGCTGCAAGAGAATCTATAACATATATTTTTCTGTCAGGATACTTTTCTTTAAGATTATCTGCTGCTATAAGTGCTGAATTGATAGTTCCCGATATTCCTGATGAAAGAGTTACATGAAGCAAATCCTTACCCTGTTTTAAGAATCCTTCAAAATACTTTTCATATTCATCTGCATTTATCTGCGAAGTCTTAGTATCAGCACCTTCAGACATAGCCTTATAAAAATCATCAAGATTCATAGTTTTTCCCAAATCATCAGGATACGAAACTCCATCAAGTTCATAGTGGAAGCATATATAATGAATATCTCTCTCTAGAAAATGCTTCTCTGCTAAATCAGCTGTTGAACAACATGAAATTATATAATCACCCATATCTGCATAAACCTCCAAATAATATTATTAGCTTGTTTAAATCCGGATTTCAAAACCAAAAGTCTTATTATGCAGGCGCAAACAACTTTCTGACCTTTTAATCCTTACATCATAATATAATATTTTATTTTATATGTCTATTCCATATGCCATATTAGTAAAAGCAACTTGCCGCTTACAACATTCCAAGCATACTTTTTATCTTGACGATGTACACAGGAATAATATAATGATATCATAACCTGAAGATATTTTACTACTTATATTATCTTGATGTCGGGGTCAAAGGCCCCCCGACTTTGATATAAGCAGCAATATATCTTCTGATCCTTACATCTTATAACAAACAGGAGATAATTTTCATGCTTACCTACTCATTCAACAACCGCAATGGCCGCAGTTTATATGAATATTTATATACATGCATAAAAGAAGATATTTTATCAGGAAAGCTTTCACCTGATGCCAAGCTTCCATCTAAAAGAGACTTTGCAAAAAACCATGGGATAAGTGTAGTAACTGTTGAGAATGCATATGGTCAGCTGCTTGCGGAAGGATACATATATTCCCTGCCTAAAAAAGGCTTTTACGTGTCGGATATTAAAAATGATATTAACAACAACATTTACCTGTCAGCCCCAAAAAGCAGCCATATTTATAATGAAACAGCTATAACAGATTCACACAATAATAACCAATCAGATAAAACATATACATATAATACAGATATAGGAAACATGCATGATGCTGATTGTATAAATCTTGTTTCAAGCCACACGCCTCATGATAACTTTCCCTTCTCAATATGGGCAAAGCTTATGCGCCATGTTCTTACATATGAAGGAGACAGTACATTAAATGTACCTCCTACCGGTGGTGTTATGCAGTTAAGACAGGCTATTGCTAAACATCTGTATGAATTTCGTGGGATAACTGTTAATCCCGAACAGATTATTATCGGTGCCGGCACCGAATATCTATATGGACTTATTGTGCAGCTTCTTGGAAGAAATATATCGTATGGACTTGAAAATCCAAGTTCAAAAAAGATAGTCAATATATACAAATCCTTAGGTGTAAAGGTTAACTATCTTGACATGGATGAAGAAGGGGTAATACCTGACTGCCAGGGTCTTAACGATTCCCAGATTATACAGATATCACCTTCACATCACTTTCCTACAGGAATCGTAACATCCATAAGCCGCCGTTATGGACTTTTACAATGGGCTAATCAATCGCCTGACAGATATATAATAGAAGATGACTATGACAGTGAGTTCAGGTTACAGGGAAAACCCATCCCCTCTCTTTTTTCTATAGATGCAACTGACAAGGTTATATACTTTAATACATTTACTAAAAGCCTAGCAGCCACAATAAGAATAAGCTACATGGTACTGCCTCTGCCTCTGCTTGAGCGCTTTAAAAGTACTCTGGGATTCTATGCTTGTACAGTCTCTAACTTTGAACAATATACGCTTGCACATTTTATTAAAGAAGGGTATCTTGATAAACATATAAACCGTATGAGGAATCACTACAGGGATATCCGTGATGAACTAATATCCAGACTTATGGATAGCTTAATAAAAGATAGAATTCATATATATGAAGAAGATTCAGGACTACATTTCTTACTAAAATATGATACTGAGTATACCGATGAAGAGTTAAAGAAACGTGCTTATAATAACGGACTTATGATATCTTTTCTTTCTGATTATATAACTAATAATTCTTATAACAAAGCTGATTACGAACATATAGCTATTGTTAATTATTCTGGAATAACAGATAGTGATATTGCAAGAACTGCCCAACTGCTTATTGATATATGTATCTAAAAAAGTTGTCACATCAAGAATATATACAATATATAGATTACTGAAATTATCATAAAACTATACATTGTAAATCATCTTTGTTGTGACAACTCAATTAAAATCAGCCTGCATCCTTACTCTCTTCACTGCATTCCCCATAGAACCTATACTGTCCTCGTCCGCTTCTTTTAGCTTCATATAAAGCTTTATCTGCATTCCTGTACATATCATAATAATGTGGATTACCATCACTTAGAAGACTTATTCCCATACTTATACTGATCTGATATCCCTCATATATGCATGAAACATTGTTAAATATTCTGTTAACAATATCTTTTATATTATCCTCCTGCTTATAGTTAACATATACAACAAATTCATCTCCACCATATCTTATAGCTATGTCAGAATCTTCCCTGACACTTTCCTTTAGTCGTGCTGCAACACACTGTAGGACACAATCCCCGAAATAATGTCCATATGTATCGTTGACAAGCTTGAATTTATCTATATCAAATATAATAAATGCCGAATCAGAATATATCCCATCATCTATTTTATTCTTAATAAGAAGCTCTCCTGTTACATGGTTATATAAACCTGTAAGCAGATCGAGCGAAGCTTGTTTAGCAAGAGATTCCCGCAAGAACTCCTGATGATATCTCTCACTTACATTCCTAAGACTGACTATACCTATGATATCACCTGTAATATTGTCCTTAGCAAGATATACGGTCTTACTTACCCACATCTCCTCATTCTGGGTATCAAGTGTTCTATAATCCTGGGTTAGCAATGTTTTTCCTTTATTATACTCATCTATCATCTTTGCAGATGTTTCAAGCAGCATGTAGTTGTTTATCGTATCATCTGACACTCTTTTATGCCATCTTCTGCAATATTCATCATATGAACAAGGAGTATTGATACCAACTGCATTCAATACCTTAAGTGCACTGTTTTTCTTTCTTTGGATGATATCATTTTCTATAATATCTTTAGAAAAATTAACCTGATATAATACTATAGCCTCAGACATAAGCGCAGCCTTATACTGTTCCGCTGTCTGAAGAAGCTTCTTTAACTCAAGATTCTTCTTTTCTATAATATCATAATACTTATACCTGTGTGAAACATCCCTGTATGTTACTGTTATCTGTCCTTTGCATACAGCATCATCTGTATCATGCATAAGTGTTATAAGTATCCATCTGTATTCTCCATTAACCATAAGTCTTATATCCTTACACTGCTTAACCTCATGACTGCTGTCAAACTGCTTAAGTGCATCATATGATATAAGATTTAAAAGACTGATCCTATCATCACAATGGCATATATCAATAGTGCCATTGAGCCATGTCTCAAAACTGATAGTCTTACTTGTATCTACTACTCTTTCCCCATCACTAAGACATAATACAACTCCTTCAGATATATTAATCTGAAATATACCCACATATTGTGTCAACAAATTCCTAAGAATTCTGTCCTCTAACTCCATACATTTATTCATACCGCACCACATCCCCGCAATATACATAATATATTGTAAAATTCCGTAAAATATCTTTTATTAATATACCATATTATAATAAAAAAGTCACTTTAATAATATTATTTATACACTTTTTTAATCATATATCCGTAATTATATATCACATTTTCAAGTGCTTTTTGAAAAAAGGTCAATTTTAAAAAAGTCAATTAAAAAGAGTTTACATTACAAAATTTTATGAATTCAAAGAAAAAGAGGAACAAGTATATATAATACTCATCCCTCTCATAAATCCCTATATTAAGCGGTTATAAAGCTATTAAAATCTGCTTATAATCACAGCTGATTAGCCAAAGTATCTCTTTAAAAGACCTTCAAACGCTTTTCCGTGTCTAGCCTCATCACGAGCCATCTCATGAACTGTATCATGGATTGCATCAAGGTTAGCAGCCTTAGCTCTCTTAGCAAGGTCTGTCTTACCTGCTGTTGCACCATGTTCAGCTTCTACTCTCATCTCAAGATTCTTCTTAGTACTGTCTGTTACAACTTCACCGAGGAGTTCTGCAAACTTAGCTGCATGTTCTGCTTCTTCCCATGCTGCCTTTTCATAGTAAAGACCTACTTCTGGATAGCCCTCTCTATGAGCAACTCTGGCCATAGCAAGATACATACCTACTTCTGAACATTCACCATTAAAGTTAGCTCTTAAATCTTCAAGAATATCTTCGCTTACTCCCTTAGCTACTCCTACGACATGCTCTGCTGCCCATACCTTGCCATCGCCCTGAGCTAAAAACTTATCAGCTGGTGCCTTACATACTGGACAGACGAAATCTGCTGGAAGTGAATCTCCTTCATAAACATAACCACATACTGTACATACATACTTCATATTCGTAATCTCCTTTTCTTGTTTAATATTTATAAAATAGTATTTATTACTGTTTTGCGAATTTAATATAACATTATTTTTTCACCTTGTCAAGTGAAATAGTAATAATTACTATTATTATTTTTTCTTTGTTACACATTTAGGACATTTACCATAAAAGAATGTAACATTTCCTTCAATCTCTCCACCAAACCCCTTTGCTGCTTCTATATTGAAAGCTTTTTCAACTTCTTTTGAATCAAAATCAAGATCAAGTACGCTTCCACATTCCATGCATTGAAAATGATAGTGAGGTTCTACATTACCATCAAAATGTACAGAACCATCCTCACAAGGCACCTTAATAGCCATTCCATTATCCACAAGAAATGAAAGATTCCTATATACAGTTCCAAGACTTATATTAGGAAAATCCTTACTGACATGCTCATACACCACTTCTGCAGTTGGATGATCCTTTCTTGACATAAGAAACTCTTTAATAGCTTCTCTCTGCCTGCTTCTTTTTACTACCGCCATATAATCAATCTCCTCTTAAACAAATTAATAAATCAATAAATTAATAACAGTTACTATTATTAAATATTATTTTTAATAAAATGTCAAGTCATACAATATCTCATATTTTATTCATATACAATTTAAACTTTCATCATTCCTGACATTATGCAGCTTCCTGCCGCACCATATTTTTTCACTTCTTCTCTCCTGCCGTCATCTATGTTTATTCCACCTATAGCATACACAGGAATATCTACCGAATCACACACATTCTTTAGAAAATCCAGACCTCTTGGAGCCAACCCTTTTTTACAATCTGTCACATATACATGTCCAGCTGTTATATAAGATACCCCCATATTCCTTGCTTCAACCGCCTCTTCAACTGAATGTATGGAACAACCTGTCTTTATATTGTTTGTCTTATTAACATTATCTATAAATTCTTTCCTATATTCCCTCATATTATGCAGTGACATATGAACTGTATTTATTCCCAGTTCTCTTGCAACATTAATATATGTGTGAATAATCAACCGTACATCATAACTTGTAGTTATATTATACACCTCTTCTGCAAGTTTTGCATACTCTGTTTCTGATAAATCTTTTTCTCTTAAAATTATCGCTTCTGGCCTTAGCTGACACACTCTTTTTATCTGTTCCAAAAAAGGTCTCTGGCTTAATTTTCTGTTTGTAACGGCAATAACATCGTTTAACATATACATTACCTCAATACTCTATATATTTTTACCTGTCATATCTTATATATACTGACTATCATAATGTAAATATACCTGCTAGGATTGTGTGAGTGCATAGCACGAAACAATCGGTAATGTCGTAAAGACAAAAAGTCCTATCGCCCACTCACGATAAGACTTTTTATTTTATCCTACATATATATAATCACTCATGACTGGCTGAAGTCCTATTTTCACAAGATCGTTATATACCTCTTTGACATCTCTTCCATCTGATATTTCAAACTGTTCGTCGCCCTTATCGCTGTCTTCAATATCATCAGAATGGCTTCCGATACCAGTACTTACGCCTGCAGATATCTTTGTTGCAGCTATATTCATAAGATTATCCCTTACTCTTGCACATTCCCTTGTTGATACTGTTATGCTTGCAAATGGCATAAATAATCTATACGCTGTAACAACCTGTAAAAGCTGCGCTTCATGAACATCCTTTGGATTAATCCTGTCATTATTAATAATAGGTCTTAATCTTGGACATGAAAATGCTATCTCTGCATGAGGATATTTTCTCTGTAAAAGATATGCATGCATGCCTGTTGCAAATGCATCTTTTCTGAAATCATCAAGACCTAACAACGCTGCAAAGCCTACTCCTCTCATGCCACCCTTAAGCGCTCTTTCCTGTGCATTAAGTCTATATGGATATATTCTCTTATGTCCTGCAAGATGCAGTGTTTCATATTTATCTGAGTTATACGTTTCCTGGAATACTGTAACATAATCTGCACCACATTTGTGAAGATATGCATACTCATCCGAATTCATAGGATATACTTCAAGACCTATTACTTTAAAATACTTTCTTGCAATCTTACATGCTTCACCTATATATTCTACACTTGACATTTTCTTACTTTCCCCAGTAAGTATAAGTATCTCCTGCAGTCCTGTCTTAGCTATAGCCTGCATCTCTTCTTCTATTTCTTCATAGTTAAGCTTTGCTCTTTTTATCTTATTATGACAGTTAAAGCCACAGTATATACAATAATTTTCACAGTAGTTGGCTATGTATATAGGTGTGAAAAAGCATATTGAATTACCAAAATGTTTTTCCTTCTCTATCTTAGCTGCCTGTGCCATCTGTTCTAGGTATGGAAGTGCTGCTGGTGATAAAAGTGCTGCAAAATCCTCAGGTGTACGATTAACTGCATTTATAGCATTTTCAACATCCTTAGCTGTATATTTGTCATAGTCATAGTTGTTCATAGCCGCTATAACCTGCTTATCAATATCAGAGTCAAGCACCTCCATGTCTGGCATATATTCCATGTGATTAGTTCTGTTTTTCTTCTGATCTTCTCTTATTTCATCACTTAATATACTTTCATTTATATGTAAATCTTTTTTTTCTTCATTATTTATTTGATTGTTACTCATTCTAATCTCCATTCCTGCATCTTTATTTCATATAACGAATTAATGTAACATATATAAAAGCTTACATTATGTCATATGCTATATATTTTATACAAAGCTTCGGACATCTTCTTATTCGTGAAGATAACCTGTAAGTGGAGAAGAAGCACTTGCTCCGTTTTTCTTTACTCTTCCAAGTCCTGCAAGATATGCTTCCCTTCCTGCATTTATAGCATTTTTAAATGCTGCTGCCATACGTGGGATATCACCTGCAGTTGCAATAGCTGTATTCGCCATAACTGCTGCTGCACCCATCTCCATAACCTCACATGCCTGGGAAGGACGTCCAATACCCGCATCAACTATAATAGGAAGATCTATTTCATCTATAAGAATCTGGATAAAGTCTTTTGTACATACTCCTCTGTTAGAACCAATAGGAGCTGCAAGCGGCATAATACATGCTGCACCGGCATTTGCCATATCTCTTGCTGCATTAAGGTCTGGGTACATGTAAGGCATAACAACAAAACCTTCATTTGCAAGTATTTCTGTTGCTTTTGCTGTTTCATAATTATCTGGAAGAAGATACTTAGTATCTCTTATTACTTCTATCTTAACCATATCACTATGGCAAAGTTCTCTTGAAAGTCTTGCTATTCTTACCGCCTCTTCTGCATTTCTTGCACCTGATGTATTAGGAAGAAGATGTACATTTTCTGGAATGTAATCCAGAATGTTAGCAAGTCCGCCATCATTAGCTCTTCTTAGTGCAAGCGTAACTATCTGTGCCTCTGCCTGTTTAACGGCAGCATCTATAAGTTCAAGTGAATATTTACCTGAACCAAGTATAAAACGTGATGTGAATTCGTATTTTCCTAACTTAAATGTATCCTTTAACTGCTCTTTATTGTCTGTACCTGTTATATTTGCTGTATTATTACTCATTGTATTATCCTCTTTTATTTTTATTATTATGATGTTTGGGACATTAAATTAATATTTTACCACTTACATCTTATTAGTAGTTATGCTATAAATGTCATCTGCATAAAATGCTTTTACCTGTGATATGCTGCTAAACCATCAGCCCCCACCCATAAAGCTTAATACTTCTAACACATCATTATCTTTTAATATAATCTCCTGATATCTTTCTTTTGGGATTATCTCTTCATTTAACTCTACAACAACATGCTCTGGCTTATAGCTGTTGATTGTTATGAATTCAGTAATATTAGTATTGTCTTTTATGTCTCTTTTCTTTCCATTAAACATTATATCTGCCATTAAGATATTCACCTTCCTTCCTGAATGTCTTTTAACACTTAAACATATAAAGCTGTCATAGAGCTGAAAACTGCATGAACTACACAAGCTATGCACAGCTAAAATAGTAGATAAAAATAAAAAGGGATCACGAAGAAAAGCGCCCTTGGTGGTGCTCCCCTTCGTGAACCCTTATGATTCACTCTATCAACAATGTTTATTAAGTTGTTAACTACTATAGCATTTGTTTTCTTATTTTGCAAGTCCTAATTCTTTTTTTAGTTCTTCTTTTACTGCCGCACTTGTAAATGCGGCATCGACTGCGTTATTAAGAATGATTTTTTTCTGCTCGCTTGTAAGTCCGAATTCATTTTCCATATATCTGTATTCTTCTTCTAATGTAATCCCTTCTATTGCCATATCATCCGTATTAAGTGTTACTTTGATTCCCTCATTCAGATATTTTATAAAAGGATAATCTTTCATATTTTCTACTGCATGAGTCTGTCTGTTACTTGTCGGACACATCTCAAGGACGATACCTTTATTCTTTACAAGTTCACACACTGAATCGTCTTCTTTTATTCTTACTCCATGTCCTATCCTTGAAGCTCCATATTCTATGGCACATCTTACACTTTCTGCTCCAGCTGCCTCACCTGCATGAATAGTAAATGGTATGCCGTATTCTCTGGCCTTAGCAAATAGTGCTGCATACTTCGATGTAGGATAAAGTGCCTCTGCTCCTGCAAGATCCATACCAGTTACGCCGCCGTCTTCTACAAGGTATTTTTTCGTAAGTTCAAGCGTTTCATAATTAGCTTCTTCATTTCCTTCACCACGCATACAACACAATATAATATTAGCCTTAAGCTCTGTTCTTTTAAGTCCTTCTAATGCAGCCTGTACAGCTTCTTCCTGTGACATTCCCTTTTCTGTATGATTCTGAGGGGCAAATCTTATCTCTGCATATATAACTCCCTGTTGTCTTATATTCTCTGCAACAAGATATACTGCTTCGCTTATCCCCTCCTGTGTCATCATAAGTGCATCCGGAAGTGCAAAGCACTTAAGAAAATCATTCAGGCTTGTACATGTATCTGGTACAGTAAGAAGCTTTTTTAGCTGTTCATCATTTTCTGCCGGAAGCTTTATGTTCTGAAGTGCAGCCAGCTTTTTTGCTATATCCATGGTTATGGCTCCATCAAGATGAAGATGAAGATCTATATACTTGTCTGGACATATCTTATTATCCGATTCATTAACTACTATATTCTTTTTTACATATGATTCTGTATCTGATTCTGTATTGTGTTTTAAACCCATAAAATTCTTTCCTTCCTTCTTTTTCTATTTTATTTTTTTTTTTTATTTTTTCTATTTTATTTTTT
>FR886211.1 GCA_000436475.1 Eubacterium sp. CAG:248 | reverse complement strand
CGAAGCTGGTAAGGCTTTAGTAGCTGCTGGCCCTCAGTTATAATTAAGTTACATTAATGAAAACTGATCGCTGGGATATATACCGGATTGTAGTTTAATATTAATAAATAAAACTCCACATACTCTGTTTACATGACAGGGATGTGGAGTTTTTAATATGATTTTATATAGCTATTCATTATAAGTCCTGATATTTAGCAGGACTTAAGAGAAAATCAAGATAAAAATTAGATTAGAGCTGTTTTCAGAGCTAAATCTCTGGTTTAACAATATTAAGTGGCATCATAAGATGGTTTATGAGGATTCGGTATGCTTCATTTCCATCGCCAGCTTTAAGCTTTTCAAAATATTCTTCATGTTCATCAACGGTTCCGATGCTTCGGCCATCCACCTGGAGAGCAGATTGCGTTGTAAGTCTGATAAGATACATAAGACGCTGGAACATATGGTTGATTTCTTCATTCTCTATATAGTTAACGAGTAGAAGGTGGAATTCGTGGTCATAGTTGATGAAGCTTTCATAATCATCATCAAGATTAATAGCTTCCTTTTGCTTATCAAGAATTTCTCCAAGCTTTTCTATAGTCCGCTGACCTTTTGACGTATTGTATTCGTCAGCCAGACATTGTGTGCAGAAGCCTTCTATGGCACATCTTATCTGTATAGTTTCCTTCATATCCTTCTGGCTTAACTGTCTTATTCTGAAGCCCTTGCTTGGAATAACTGTTATATAACCATCCTGGCTGAGACACTGGAGAGCCTCACGCATGGGAGTTCTTGATATTCCTAGTTCTTTGGATAACTTAGTTTCTGAGTAAAGAGTATTAGCATCCAGCTTGTGGCTGAGAATAAGATTCTTGATATAGTTGTAAGCCTCAAGCTGTAATGACGACATAAGCTGCATATATTCCTCCGTTGTATAAATGCCTGATAATAGTTATGTCCATAATATGTTATAAAATCTTAATGAACATTAACTAAAAATGAA
>FR886210.1 GCA_000436475.1 Eubacterium sp. CAG:248 | reverse complement strand
TCGAGATTTACTAATTCTACAAATTCCGATTTACACATCAAATCGTTTTCTTCATTCTATCACAGACCATCTTTGAAGATGCTGCCGTTGAAGCAATACTTAATGCAGGCACTCAATGATTGTGAACTTGGATGATGTTATAATTCCTCATTCACTTTATTTGAATGAGGAATTTTTAATCTGCTAAACAACACCTCCCTAAAAAATAAATTTTTCTATTTTCCCATCAACACTGTCATAACTCCCATTTGCATACTCGAACCGGAATCTATCCTCACCATATAAATCAACGCTGAAAAACATTATCCTATTCCACTCCCGTATCCCATCTCTAGTAAATACTATATCCAGCTCAAATTCAAGGGTACTATCTGGGTTTTGCCCTCCGTTCACATGCGTATTTTTAATGCGCAATTCAGAGGGATACAAATTTTCCTCCAAGTCAATCTTACTGTTGCCGATTGTTGCAAAGAGGTGTGTGTGCTCTTCCTGATCCGCTGCCTGATTTTCAATATACTCTCGCATATTGGCCGCACCGACGTTCCCATACAAAGTGCCTCTTGCCTTTTCCAAAGAGAATTGCAACGTAATAAAGCGATGGTTTCCTATACTCAGAATATAGGCATTCTCACCTTTTTCGCAAAAGCTGTACTTTCCCAATTCATTAACATTTTCCAGTACGCGTTTCTTGTCCGACAGGAACTTTTCAATGCTACCGGTTTCTTTATCTTTTTTCCACTCGTCTACGCAGGACCACATTCCGTTCAGTACACCGGCAAACATATACAGATTGATGAAATTACTCTCTGACAGATATCCTCTTCTCTTGTGTGCATCTGCTGCTTCGATTTTACTTTCCACGCTCAAATGCATCTGATTCAGGTCAACGATCCGCTCAATACACACTGTTCTGTATATTAATTTTATGTCACCGATGTAAAAAGATAGTATATTTTATATTGTACACATTTCAATCAAAAAATCAATATACAGGGAACCTTGACTCATTGCTCACACAAAAAATCCGTCCAGACTAGATTGTATGTATCTAATCTGAACGGACTCTTCCAAAATTCAATAATGTTCCCTGGGGGAATCGAACCCCCAACTGCCCCTTAGGAGGGGGCCGTTATATCCATTTAACTAAAGGAACTTCTATACAGGTTCTATCAACCCACCAACTGATAAAACCTTAGGTATTATACCACATTTACATATACGTGGCAAACATATATTTCAATAATCTGCAAATAATCTACAAATAATCTAAAAAAATCTGCAAATAATCTGCTTAAAATACACCTTAAATTTCACACTCAATTTTACATTTAATTTTATATTTTATCTGTTATCCCTTAAATGCAACACTTCCCTGCAGCCATACCTGACCCTTAAATCTTCTTCCGACTGCAGGTTCTCCAAGCAGATCTGCCTTATTTACAGCAACTGTCATGCTAAGATTATTACATTCAATAACCATAATGTATACGGTTTCCTTAGTGTAGTGATTTATTTCCTCTTCAAGTTCTAATATTTCTCCTACAACCTGATACTGGTCACATTCAACACCACAAGGCATAAACGATGAATCAACTATTGAAAATACATCTTCTTTTAATATACGTTGTGACAGCTCATTATATGTATCAATATCCTCAATTGTCAGATTCTCTATTGCTGTCTCATCACCCTTCTTAGCTGCCTGTATAAGTTTTTCCCTTTCATCCTGTTCCTTCTTTGCCTTTACTGGTTCTACTTTTCTGTGAGAAGGCAGGAGTATCATGCCACCTATAGAGAGTGCCGTCAGACTTACCTTTTTATTTTTAATAGGTATTCTATATACTGAACCCTTTCTATCAATATTATACTCTTTCTGCTTAAGCCCATTCTTATCAAATATAAATTCAAGGTAATCCATAACATTCTGCAGATAAAATATAAGAGTAACTCCTGTTCTTGACTCATCACATACAACAGCAAACGACTCCTTATCAAGATGCCTTTCAATGGTTATCTCATCATTGTCACAGCTTGTTTTCCCCAGTATAAACGGAAAATAATACTCATATATAAACTCATCACCCTTGAATCTTCCATATATATACAATCCTGTTGATTCACTTACTCTTACTATTACTGCTCCTCTGTTAAGCTTTGTATTCTTTATAACAAAACCCTTTTCTATACTGTCTAATATTCCTGCGTGAATCATCTCTTCTTCAAAATCCGCATCAAGATACTGGAACCCTATAGCCCTTATATATAAATTCATAACTATCCTTCTATTTATAGATATATATCTTATTTTATTATAGGCCCATATCACATATTTATTACAGACCTATATCACATATTTTAACTATACAATCTTTAATAAAATCTACTCCGTATCTACTATAAACAATGTAAGATACTCCATAAGATCTTTCTCTACGTCATCCTTATATTGGGAACCATCTGCATGCTTAAGCATCCTTATAACAGGTCTGTCTGTAAACTTATGATTCTGTCTTACAACAACACCCATTTCACCTTCACTTGTTATAACATTTATTCCCACTGGATATACAGCAACTGATTCAATCAATTTATCCGTTATTGTGGCATCATACTTAATACCCTGATTAGCCTTTATGTATTCTATTGCTTCATATATCTTAAGCTTTGGTGAACCAACTCCGCTTATCAAACTCTCAAAATCATCACATAAAGATACCAGTTTTACTTCTGTCTTTATTTTATCGCCCTTATGTTGGAATGGATAGCCCTTTCCATCTATTCTTTCATGATGAAGCAGAATAATCTCTTTTGCAATATCTGGTATCCATCCCTCATCCTGCAAAGAACTGTAGCCAAATATTGTATGTTTCTTATATTCCAGTGCATCCTTTACATTCATATATGTTTCATTGGTATTCATATATGGAACTTTAATATATCTAAGTCCTATATCATGAAGAATTGCACCTATAGATATATTTCTTACCTGCTTCTCACTCATCTTTAATCTTAATGCCATGATAGTTGATAAAGCACATACATTTATACAATGTGTGTACATATCAGTAGAAATATTTCTCATCTCAGTTATATTTGTAATAACCTCAGGCTCTTCTATAACCGATTCTATTATCTTTTCAGCCTGCTCACCTATAATCTTTAAATCACTATTATGTCGATATATATGCTTCTCAAGTACATTTTTTATTATAGTTCTTGAATTAATAGCAGTTTCTTCTACCTTATAAATGTGATTTTCTATATATTTATTATTATACTCAGTCTTTTTTTCATTTTTTACATCAGCACATTCACTATCGCTAACATCCTGACCTTCATTATAAACATCATCATAATCGTCTTCTGAGGATATAACTATATGATTATAATTTTCTTTATTTATTACTTCCTCAGGGTAATCCTTTATATAAAGAGACTTTATTCCCAGGCGTATTGCTCTGTTTATAAGCTCCGGCTTCAACTCAACATCTGCATGTATAAGTACCGTGCCACCATCTGTCACTATAGGAAGGGCTAATATCTCATTCCCCTTAAGACTTTTTACCTTAACCTTTTTCATACATACTCCATTTCCGCTTGCGAGCTACTTCCCATTTAAACAACTTAATAAACTCCACACTCAATATTCCCCTGCTCATATATATTTATAAAGATAACACAAATCTCTCTATATATCAAATACCGTGTCATTATTTAATAATGGCACGGTATTTTTTCTGTTATTTTATTATCCTGATGCAAGGATTGCTTGAATTAAAAAGTAACGAAACAAACCTGATATCTCAGCCATTGCCAAATTCTACTTTTAACAATCACATTTTATCATGCATTTTCAATAATAATATTATACTTACTTGCTAAGTTCTGTCTTACCACCCATATATGGCTGAAGTACCTTAGGAATCTTTACACTTCCATCTGCCTGAAGATTGTTCTCTAAAAATGCTATTAACATTCTTGGAGGTGCCACACATGTGTTGTTAAGTGTATGTGCAAAGTACTTATTCTTATCCTTTCCCTGCACTCTTATCTTTAATCTTCTTGCCTGTGCATCTCCTAAGTTAGAACATGAACCAACCTCAAAGTACTTCTTCTGTCTTGGTGACCATGCTTCTACATCTATAGATCTTACCTTAAGATCAGCTAAATCCCCTGAACAACATTCAAGTGTTCTTACAGGAATATCAAGTGAACGGAAAAGATCCACTGTATTCTTCCAAAGTTTATCAAACCACATTTTGCTGTCTTCTGGCTTACATACAACTATCATTTCCTGCTTTTCAAACTGGTGGATTCTATATACGCCTCTTTCTTCTATACCATGTGCACCTTTTTCTTTTCTGAAACATGGTGAATAACTTGTAAGAGTCTTTGGAAGCTCTTCCTCTGGTGTTATTGTATCAATAAATTTACCAATCATAGAATGTTCACTTGTACCGATAAGATAAAGATCTTCTCCCTCAATCTTATACATCATTGCATCCATCTCATCGAAACTCATAACACCTGTAACCACATTACTTCTTATCATATAAGGAGGTATACAATATGTGAAACCTCTATCTATCATGAAATCTCTTGCATAAGATATAACTGCTGAATGAAGTCTTGCTATATCTCCCATAAGATAATAGAAACCATTACCTGCAACCTTACCAGCTGCATCTAGATCAATACCATCAAACTTCTGCATAATCTCTGTATGATATGGAATCTCATAATCTGGAACAACTGGTTCACCAAACTTTTCAACTTCTACATTCTCACTATCATCTTTTCCTATAGGAACACATGGATCTATGATATTAGGAATAGTCATCATAATCTTAGTAACTTTTTCATTCAGTTCTGCTTCTTTAGCTTCAAGCTCTGCTAATCTGTCAGCACTTGCTGAAACCTGTGACTTAACATCCTCAGCTTCTTCTTTCTTACCCTGAGCCATAAGTGCACCAATCTGCTTAGAAAGCTTATTCTTATTAGCTCTTAATTCATCGGCTTCTGTCTGTGCAGCTCTTGCCTGTGCATCAAGCTCGATAACTTCATCAACTAAAGGTAACTTTCTATCCTGAAATTTATTCTTAATATTCTGCTTTACGATGTCTGGATTTTCTCTGACAAACTTTAAATCTAACATACTTTCCTCCATTATTTCGTATTCATAATTATACTTTACTAATTATGCACCTTTTTATACATAATTTCCAGTACTTTATTGCATACTTTTTAATATACTTTTTATTCTCACGTTTTATTTATTTTTATAGTTATTTTTGTATTTTCATTGTATTCTTTTTATTTTTTATTACTTACGTTTTGTGTTTTGCATTATATCATTATCAAAGTTTTTTTATTTCTGATTAACATTATTCACTATATCATTTACTTCCTGGCTCAATTCTTCATCACCCATTCTTCCAGCTACTGCCTGCTTAAGTGCCTTTTCTTCTTCTCCACCAAGTTCTATAAATGATTCTCCGTTAATTATCTCCTTTACATATGCAAAACATCCATTATTACTGTGCATTACATTAACCAGATAACCATTGTTGTTATTATCGAGCATGCACAACGCAAAACTTAGTTTTCCACCCATCTCATGAAATGCATCATATTTGACAATTCCAATTTTCTGGAATGTATACTGCAGCTTTTCATATATATCCTTAATAGCAGCTGTGTTATCTTCATAAGTACTTTTAAGCAGCTTAACATCAGCTGTATAGTCTTTTATTATCTGCTCTATACTCTTTCCATCAGAGCCCTCCATCATTTTATTATATTTCTTTTTCATTGATGAAGACTTTGCTATAGCAACTATTGATAGAACAATAGCTATCACAAGCAATGCAATTATTCCTATTAATACATATAGCGTTTCAACGCTAAATAAGCCAAATACATCTAACATTTTTTCTCCTTCCTGTTTTTCATTGTTTTATTTATCTGTTTATTTATAATGTATTTTGTCCATAATGAGTAAGCGTGTAAATACATATATACATATATACATTATACATATATATATATATATAAAAATAAATATATACTTAAAAAAAATATATACTTAAATAAGTAAACAAATATACGAATATGCAAATATAC
This sequence comes from Eubacterium sp. CAG:248, assembly GCA_000436475.1. GTDB lineage: Bacteria > Bacillota > Clostridia > Lachnospirales > Lachnospiraceae > Lachnospira. The sequence continues at coordinate 7,778 of FR886210.1, read as the reverse complement.
GAATAAACAAATATACAAATATACAAATATACGAATAATTAAATGAATTAATGAATATCAATATACTTTTTATTCACCTTTTTCACTTTTTATTCATTTATTTTCTTTAATAAATCATATATTCTTTCAAGTTCTGCCTGTGAATAGTAATCTATTTCTATTTTACCTTTATTATTGCTCTTATTTTTTATAATAACTTGTGTTCCCATTATATTTTTTAATTTCTGTTCAAGATCTCTATATACAAAATCATTTGCTGGAAGTTTTTTTTCTTTTTTTTCGGGTGCATCAAGTGTTTTCATTAATTTTTCCACTTCACGCACACTTAACTTTTCATCAAATATTTTCTGAGCTATCATATACTGTTTATCTTTATCTTCAATAGATATAATAGTTCTTGCATGACCACTACTGATTTTTCCTTCCATAACCATATCCTGGACACGTTCATCTAATTTTAAAAGTCGTAAGGAATTAGTTATAGCTGCTCTTGATTTAGATACTTTTTCTGCAACCTCATCCTGTTTTAATCTGTAGTCTTTGATAAGTCTCTGATAAGCCTTAGCTTCTTCTATAGGATTAAGATCTTCTCTTTGAATATTTTCAATAAGAGCTATTTCCATAACCTCCTGTGAAGAATAATCCTTTATTACAACAGGCACTTCTTTAACACCTGCAAGTTTTGCTGCTCTCCATCTTCTCTCACCAGCTATTATTTCATAATAATTATCTTTTTTCTGAACAAGCAGTGGTTGTAAAACACCATACTGTTTAATAGATTCTGATAATTCTATCAAAGCATCTTCATCAAAAGCCTTTCTTGGCTGGTCTTTGTTAGGCTCAATAAGTGATAATTTTACTTTAGTTTCAGATGGGACTTTAACCTCTTTAACTACTTCCTTTACTACTTCTTTAACTACCACATTATCTTCTTTCTTTTCATTCTCATCATCAACATTAATAAGATTTGATATTCCTCTACCCAATCCACCTTTACTCTTTGTTTTTGAACCTGTTTTTGCTGGCATATTCATTCTCCTATCTTAATACATTTTAAATATTTTGCATTTTTATTCTTGTCTTATATTTTCTTATCTCTGTCCATAACTTCCTGTGCTAGCAATCTATAACTTTCTGCACCAGTTGATTTTGTATCATACAGATTGATTGGCTTTCCATAACTTGGAGCTTCTGCTAATCTTATATTTCTAGGAATTATAGTCTTATATACATTTTGTTTGAGATTATCCTTAACATTTTCAACAACCTGAAGTGAAAGATTTGTTCTTGCATCAAACATTGTAAAAACAACACCTTCCATCTCTAGTTTCTTGTTCAGTTTCTTTTTTGCAAGATTAATTGTGTACATAAGCTGTGATAATCCTTCCAATGCATAATATTCGCATTGGATTGGAACAAGTACAGTATCAGCTGCTGTCATTGCATTAACAGTAAGCATACTTAAAGAAGGAGGGCAATCCATAATTATATAGTCGTATTTTTTTCTTACCTTTGAGATTTCGTCTTTCAGCACGTACTCTCTTCTGTCTACGTCTATTAAATCTATCTCTGCACCAGCTAAATTCACATTTGATGGCAGTTCATCTAAATTATCATATACATTATGTATTATTGCATCTTCTATGCTACATTCTCTTAAAATAACATCATATACTGTTTTATCAACATTATTCTTATCAATACCAACCCCACTTGTAGCATTTCCCTGTGGATCAATATCAATTAAAAGTACTTTTTGACCAGCTTCGGCTAGACACGCCGACAAATTTATAGCTGTTGTTGTTTTACCTACTCCACCTTTTTGGTTAGCTATTGCTATAATTCTCCCCATTTTTAACCTCTTTCCATTAAATAGTTAAAAGCTTTTTCTCTATTTTAATACAGACTTAATATAGAGAATTTTAATAACCACAATGTGATATATACGCTTAACAATGTTTCACGTGAAACATTGTATTATAAAAATATTAAAGATGTCGTGATTAAAAACCCACGACTTTAATACCTTATGATTATTTCATATTACGTACTCACACGTCTGCGCTATGCTTCGGTACATGCTAAACATGTACCACTGGCAAATTGCACCATACACAATATTAGCATAATGTGAGATTATCATCCCTCTTCTATATTCATATTGGGGTGGATCTTAAGGTTTCATATCTACCTATAAAGAAATTCATGTAGGTTTATGCCTTTTAACCCTGATATAATAATATGATGTCGGGGTCAAAAGTCCCCAACTTTGATACCTACGAATTGTTCCGTGCTACGCACTCCCACAATTCTCCCCAATATTCGCATATCGTGGGATTATCATCCCACTTTCATGTTCATATCGTAGGGGTCCAAGGTCTAAACCCACCTATAAACGAGCTCATGTGGTTTTGGACCTTTTAACCCAGGTATTATAATATATTATTTGTAAAATTTTCAGATGTTAGAGGATTGAATGAATTGCGTAGCAATGCATCAATCCAAGTTCGTATAATTAAATATTATAACATTCAAATCAGAAAAACATATCTCAAAATTGTATATAACTTATTAGATAAAACCATCACTATCTATCTGTTTCACGTGAAACATTACATTTTATTTTATAATACAAATACCAATTTTCAAAAATCATTTCTGCTTATATAATAAAGCTTTTTTTATTGAACCTGCACCTAACTCAATACTATAAGTAGAATTAAAATCATAAATGTGACTTTTTATTAAAAATCAGACTCTATAAAAATAAAAAATGTGTAAAGATACATCAGTTAATATTTATCAATAATATTTGTTGAACCATTTTTCATATTATGTATAATAGCTGTATTAAGGTTATTTCATTAATATATGTTAAATCATTTAAATGTAATCTATCTATTTATCCACTATAATAGTCTAATACTAAACTATATTTTTTTCAATATTTATTGAGCGTTTTTCATATATTTTATTAATTTCAGTCCGCAATATGCAGCAATTGTAGACTATTTTATTGAATATTATGATGTAAGTGTCAAAAGTATAATTTCGTTTGTGTTCGCACAAATAAGCTATTTACACTTATTTACACGTTGAGCACTGAAAACAGAATAAAACGGTGTAAATACGTCATTTTATGTAAGTTTGAGGTGTTCGAGAATTGCATGAATCGCATAGCAATGAAGCAATCTGGTTAGATCAGTAAGTGGCAAAATTCACTTTTGACACTCACATCATATTATAATCACTATTTTTATAATTGATATTTTTACTATCATCAATATAATTATTACACTTAAATTATATTGAACACAAAAGAAAAGAAAGCAGCTGCAAAGCTGACATTTATTTTTCTTAAGCCATTAACGAACGAATTGTCATGCAATGCATGACGTAATAGCTCGAATGCACAGATACATGAGTAAAAAACGAGCGAAGCATAACATATTATATAATAGTAAATCATCTAATAACTAATGTGAAATAAATCAAAATTTTATAGTTTCATGGTGTGATAGCTCATATTGCTATTAGTTTAAGGTATGTGATATACAGTAAAGCATTATTAAATCAAAGTGTAATAGAATAATAAAACATTTATAATTGAACTATTTCATTTCACTTTCATCCTGGTCTTACTTTGAAAACAAAAAGTTGTAAAACATGCCATTTATGAAAGTTTAAGATATTAGAGAATTACGTAAATTATGCAACAATGACAATATATAAATCCAATCGCATCAGTTAGTAACAATTTTTTGCTATGACATTAATTATGTTTCACGTGAAACATAATTAATTATAATATTTTATATAATTTATAAATATATATATTCCAAAAATCTTACAAAATACATGTATTCAAAATATAGTGATACATATTAAATTCGTATAATTTATAAACAATCAACTTGTCACATAAATATTAGTGTATTTTCAAAGATTATTAAACTAAGTACAAATGTATATTTTGACACCAAATAATATTCTTAAATATTTTTTACTAAAGCATTTTTTAATTTTAATTCCTATAATATGTTTCACGTGAAACAAAAAGACTGATATAATAAATATAAAATTTATCATATCAGTCTAATCTAATTTTATCTAATTAAATAAAATTCATTCATCTTATTTTATTTTTCACTAAACATTTTTTATTTAATCAAATCATTATTCAGCAAACATTTTCAATTTAATTTAATTCTATTTATTATTTATTAAACGCTTTCAATTTATTTCAACTTAATTATATCATTCTTTATAGCAAACACCGCTGCCTGTGTTCTATCAGAAACATCAATTTTCTTAAATATGTTAGAGATATGATTCTTAACTGTACGTTCACTTATATTTAAAACCGAAGCTATTTCTTTGTTTGACGAACCTGCAGCTATCATCCTTAACACTTCTATTTCCCTTCTTGTAAGCTCATTGGTTCTGTCTTTCATAATATCTCTTTCTGCAAGTCTAACATTTAGTAAAGGAACGAGGCTTGGTTCTATATATGTTTCACCCTTATATACTGTCATTATAGCTTTTTTTAAAGTATCAAAATCTGAATCCTTTAATATATATCCATCGCAGCCCTTATCCAGAGCTTTTATTAAATAATCTATTTCATTATGAATTGTAAGTATTATTACCTTGCACTTCATCTTCTGGCTTTTTATAATATCAAGTACTTGAAGTCCATCAAGATTAGGCATATTTATATCAAGAAGAATAATATCAGGCTGTGTTTTATTGGCATAATTAAGGCATTCATATCCATCATCAGCCTCACTAACAACATTTATATTATCATCCATTTCCAACAATTGTTTCAGTCCTTCTCTGACCATTCTATGATCATCTGCTAACAATATATTAACAGGCATATTATAACCATCCCTTCTAATGATTAATAAAAGTTTTCCACACATTCCAACATTACGCTTATATGAGCAGTATCATGTTGTCCACAGTTTTAACTCCTATCATCATAATCTATTTTAATAATGTACAAAATAACAAGTTATACACAGATACAACGTTCTTAATTTCAAGTCAATATCAATATATTGGGATTTTAATTTTAAACTCTGCTCTGTCTCTGTCATATTCAATGCTTCCTTTAAGAAGTACTATTCTTTCATTTAACATTCTTATTCCGTATCCACTATTATTATTTTTAACTTTGCCTATTGAATTATAATCAAAACCACAGCCATCATCACGATAATCTATATATATATATTGCTCATCCGTGGATATATCTATGTATATATTAGAACAATCAGCATACTTATATGAATTACTAGATAGTTCATTTATAATTCTAAGACTCGATATACTTGCGATCTGTGATATATCATCACTACAATCAATAGTTGTGTGTATCATTATATTCTTATAGCTATCGTCTAATTTATCTATAAGATTAAGAAGTGCTTCATTAAAGCCTAGATCATCAAGTTCCATTGGTCTTAACTGATATATAATATTCCTAAGATCTTTAACGCTATCTTTTATTAATAACTTTGCATTATTTATTTCTATTTTAGCACGATTTACATCTTTATCTACTATCTGATTGATAAATTCTTCCTTATGTATAAGTGCAGTAAGATTCTGAACTACTGTATCATGAATATCTCTTGATATACGCTGTCTGTCTTCTTCTAATATCCACAATATCTCTGCATCAGATTCATTTAATTCACTTTCTGATTTATTATTATACACATTTTCACTATCTTCATCCGACGAATTGTTAATAACTTCTCTCATTTCATTAATTTTGTTAATAACTTCATCAAGATCAGATATTTTTTTCTTTTTCAAATTTTCAAGCGACTCTTTTTTATTACAAAGATTTTTATATTCTTTTTCTATGTATTTGTCACAATTAGTTGATGTGAATAAATCCTGTGTTTTATCGCCTGAATTTAATACTTCATTCATCTTATTGCATATGGATTTAAGTTCCAACTCTATTGAATTGATTTCATATTTGTATTCATCAACATTTTTTTCAAGTTTTTTTATCTGATTAATTATATAATTAACAGCTTTATCAGACTGAATATCTTTCATAATATTTACTTCCTTTTTATTCCATATACAACGTATTCATATTTAATAAAATTTTAACCCATTTGATAATAAAAATAAAGCATTTTTTATCATGTTTTGACTACACATATATTAACCTCGCATATTTTGTCTGATAAAACCTAATCTATAAAATACAGTTGTAGCTAATAATGCAATTTTTTCTATATACTAAACTTATATAATGATGTGAGTATCATAAGTAAATTTTACAACTAACTTAATAGCTCTCTTAATATTACATTTTATAAAGATACTCTTAATAATAGCTTTTATAAAGATTGCCACTTTTTATCTTATAGACTATAATATTACCCAGGTACAGCAAAGAGTGAATGAAGCTGTAAAACTTGGCTTTACGACATGTATATTGCCATCAGTCTGCTTGAAAAACATTAAAAATAATGATAAAATTAATCTTATTGGTATACATAACGTAAATGAAGCCATAAACCTGATATAATGAGCGCAAAAGAAAAGGAAGCGGATGCGCAGCAGACATTTACTTTTCTTGCGCCATTAACGAACGAACAGCCATGCGAAGCAGGGCGAGATAGCGCGTAGCGCAGGTTCGTGAGTGTATGGGTTAAGAAAAAGTAAATTATGACATTTAACTATGTTTTATTTAGTGTCTATGCGCACATGGCACATCTAATCTGTATAAAATATATGCGCAGAAATGAGGAATATTATGAATAAATGGCAGAAAGTAGGCCTGGCAGCCGGTATGGGAACAGCTGTTATTGCAACTACACATATCATAAACAAGTTTATATTTAAATACGCAACGATTAATAATTATACATTTGAAAATAAATCAGAAAATAGTTACGGCTGGAAATTTGGAAATATTGCTTACTCAGCTTATGGTGATAAAAATGCTTCTCCTTTATTGCTTATACACGATCTGAATGCATATAGCTCTGGATATGAGTGGAATAACGTTATACAGCATTTATCAGATACACATTATGTTTATGTATTAGATATGCTTGGATGCGGTCACTCTGATAAACCACACATTACTTACACAACATATATGTATACACAGCTATTAAATGATTTTATAACAAATGTTATAGGAAAACCAACAGATATAATGGCAACTGGAAGTTCTGCTCCAATAGCAATAGGCGCTGCCTTTACTAACAATGCCTTATATAATAAAATACTGCTGGTAAGCCCAGAGGCTGTCTCAAGAGCAGGAATCACACCAGGGAAAAGGGCTAATATAAGAAGAAAGCTTCTCTCTATTCCTGTAATTGGAACAACAATTTATAATATATGTGTAGGAAAATGCCGATTAAACAAAATACTTGGAAATAAAGTATTCAGTGATAATCTTGTACCTATTGATTACCTGAATGCCTGCCACGAAAATGCCCACTTATCTGGTGCATCTAGCAAATATCTTTTCTCAAGCACAGAGTGTAACTATACAACCGTTTCTATATCAAAAGCCGTTAAAGAACTAAACAACTGTATATATATTATACATGGTGATAATTTTAATACAGAAACACTCAATGAATACACATCTCTTAATAGTGCGATTGAAACTGTTAATATATCTGGTTCAGGTTTACTTCCACAGGTAGAACAGCCTGATGAGTTTATAAAACAGTGTGAGATATTGTTGTTTAATTAAATATTAGTTGGTGACGAACGGACGACAAATA
>FR886209.1:31360-69170 GCA_000436475.1 Eubacterium sp. CAG:248 | reverse complement strand
TCACTGTGTGGGATGACTTTTTTTGTTTCATAAACAATCCATATGAAATTGACAAATTTATGCATTTGTATTTTATAAAACTGACAAATATGTTATACTGTGACCATGTATCTGAATGTTTATAGAAATGTATATAAAAGGGGAAAACAATGAGCAAATTCAGTGTTTTTAGAAAAAGTGCAGGAATTGTACTGAGTATGACTATGCTGTTTGGCATGTCAGCATGTGGAAAGCATGTCGAGGCTGTTATAACAGATGATTCGGAGGATATAACAAGCTATCAGGAATATCCAACAGTAGAAACGAGTAAAGCAGATAAATTCAGTTATTCTGATCTTACGGTCAATTCATTGAAATATATGATGTCGGAAAATGATGTGAAGAATATATATGGAACACCAGTTTCGGAGTATGAATCTACAGAAAAAGAAAATAATGCAGATGCCTTATATGTAGAGAAGGTATGCGCGTACAACGATCTTACATTTATATTTGTAAAATTTGATGATTCGGGTAAGACAGCCGGGAAGAACCAGTCGGGAACATACAGGCTGACGGCAGCTGCATCTGTGAGTGATAAGGATGTATTTGCAAGAGGACTTAAGGTCGGAATGTCAGCGGATTCTATATTAAGGGTTTATTACAGAGATACTGATTATAGAAACAATTATTGTATGACATCAGATAAAACAGCAGTTTTAGGTAATTATCTTTATGGAAGTTTTACTATGGATGATCTTGATAAGATAAATACGAAGGATGCAATATCCTATGGCCTGATTAATTATAATGGATATGACAGTTTAGAGGATGCTGAGAATTATATTATTGAACTGACATATTTTTCACCAGATTATAAATCAGGAACGGCAACTGTAGATGATGATTTTGCACAGATTGCTTTTGATATAGACAACAATGGGATGATAACAGCCATAAGGTGGTATTACTATCCGGAAGAAGGAGAATAATAGATGAAAAAGTTTTCAAGATGTGTGTTAATATTGATTATTGTTGCAATTCTTAGTGGTGCAGCAGGATATGTTTATGAGAATAAGAAGATTATACCTATGTATGAGTCAACAACACAGTTGTATGTAGTACCAGGCGAGGAGAATGAAGCATCTATCAGAGCTAATAATGGTGGACTTAAAGATGATTTTACAATTATATTCAAAAGCAGCGTTGTAATCTCGGCAGCTCAGAGAATAGCAGGAACTTCTGAGGATATCGCACAGTATCTTACGGTATCTTCACCTGCAAACAGTAATATAGTGCAAATTAAATGTGTTAATCCTGACCAGAATACTGCAAAGAAGTATGTTGATGCTATTGCATCTACTGCTATTAAGACAACATCCATAATACCGGTAAAGTCTATACAGATATTATCAGAGGGAACATCAAGTGGAGTATCTTTTAAGCCTGATTTATATAAGAATACAGGCATTATTGCAGGAACTGCATGTGCTGTATGTATGTTTATTGAGATAATAGTATGTCTTATTATGAGTGCATTTAAGTCCAAGGAAGATGATTTTAACCATGAGTATGAGTATGAAAGACGTTTTGGACGTATGGATTACATAGATCATAAGCCACAGCTTATAGAGACAGACAAAGATAATTCAACAACGGAATTGTATAACGGAGATACTGTTAACAGCAGACACATAAAAAATGATAGTGAACAAGTGAAAAAGAAGCCATTGTTTATTGAAGATGAAGAGGATATTCTTGAAAAGCTTGAGAATGAAGTGAGTGATTATTTCAATGAAGGAAAAGAAGAAAAGAAAAAGAAAAAACATAAGCACTCAGGTAGTAAAGATACAGATGATAAAGCTGATGATACTAAAGGCAGTATTATATTAGAAAATGATGAAGATGATATAAACGATAATATAAGTGCCGATTTAAATGATGATATAAGCGATAATAAAAACAATAATATAAAAGCTGATTTAAACGATGATATAAAAACTGATATAAGTGATAATATAAACGCTGATTTAAGCATGTTTGATGAGGAATATCCAGATTCTGAAAATGACAAAACTAAAGATGATGAAGATATGAGTATTGTTGATGAATTATCGGATGATGAGTTAAAGAACATAGAGATTGAAGATCAGGCAGCGGCTACGATTGATGACGAAGAAACGGTTGAAAAAGTGTTAAGGGAGTCTGCTGGGACATTTTCATCAGATGTAGCAGATATACAGGAAGCTTCCAGGAAAAATTACCGTATATTAGGTACGATAAAAGAATAAAATAGGGGGTAGCATATGTATAGTGTGAATATTGATAAACTTATGGACATTGACAGTGAAAAAAAGGAGAGCTTAGTTCAGATTGCCCATAATATAACAGAAGCTCTTTCATCAGGTAAATCAGTAGCAGTCATAGGTGGTAAGGTAGATACATTCAGGATAGCTTATAGCATTATGGAAGCTGGAAATAAGGTGTTATTCGTAGATGGAGATATCACGAGTGATGTATTTTTAGGTAAGTATAAGCTTGGAAAAAACGCCAGAGGTGTTATGGATTATCTTAAGAATCCAGATGAGGATTATGAGCTTGTCTGTGTGACTAATCACAAGGAACTCGATATTATATTTACAGGAATTACCGAAGATGGCATTGTTACCCAGGAAGAGAAAAAAGTATTTAGAAAGCTTCTTGACAAATATAATCAAAATTATGATTATATCGTAGTGGATTCAGATGATACGGGAATACTTGCGGAATATTGTGCGGGAACTGTTATAATACAGGACGTGAAAAAGTATTCCATAGATGATACAAACGCACTTGTTAAAAAGCTTGAACAGAATGGCTGTAATGTGTCTGGTGTTATAATGAGAGAATAGTGTATTAAAGGAGAATGAAATGATTCAGCTGGATGCCGGTGATATAATAAAAATGAAAAAAAAGCATCCATGTGGAAGTGATGAATGGCAGATTGTAAAAACAGGTGCTGATGTTAAGCTTCGTTGTTGTGGGTGTTCACATGAGATTATATTAAAAAGATCACTTGTTGAAAAAAATACAAAAAAAAGAAAATAAAGACTTGTAAAGAGAATGAATCTATGTTAGAATTAGACCTCGTGATATTATAATCCTTGTTCTTTTTATATTTGAATAAAAGGGACCAAAAGACCAGAAGGAGGTGCGACGTAGATGAATAAGTATGAATTAGCATTAGTTGTTAGCGCAAACGTCGAGGATGAAGTAAGAAACGCTACTATAGAGCAGGTTAAGGAATTAATCACTCGTTTCGGTGGTACAATTACAGATCCAGGTACATGCGAAAAGAAGAAGCTTGCATACGATATCCAGCATATGAGCGAAGGATACTACAACTTCATTAAGTTTGAAGCTGAAGCAGCTACACCAGCTGAAGTTGAGTCAAGAATTCGTATTATGGAAAACGTTATCAGATTCTTAATCGTAAAAGATGGAGAATAATTAATTGACGTTTAGGCTTTCAACTCTTTATAGAAGAGGAGATTAAGTATGAACAAAGTTATATTAATGGGAAGATTGACAAGAGAACCAGATGTTCGTTATTCACAGAATGCGGATGGTTCTATGGCAATCGCTAGATATACATTAGCGGTAGACAGAAGACGCTCAAGAAATAGTGGTGCTGGTGATGATCAGACAGCAGATTTTATAGGTTGTGTTGCATTTGCAAGAGCAGCTGAGTTTGCTGAGAAGTATTTACACCAGGGAACTAAGGTTGTTGTTACTGGACGTATCCAGACAGGTAGTTATACCAATAAGGACGGACAGAAGGTCTACACTACTGATGTTGTTGTTGAAGAACAGGAATTTGCGGAAAGTAAAGCCGCTTCTTCCGCAGCTGGTACAACAGCATATACACCATCAAGACCTGAACCAAGCGCTGCAGCTGGTGATGGCTTTATGAATATACCTGATGGTGATAGCGTGGAAGACGAGGGTTTACCTTTCAATTAAGATAGGAGGTAACTTAACATGCCAGATAAGAAGGCTGAAAGACCAGAGGGTCAGATGAGAAGAAGACCAATGCGCAGAAGAAAGAAAGTATGTGCATTTTGTGCTGATGCAAACAAGGCATTAGATTATAAGGATGTTGCTTTATTAAAGAAGTATGTATCTGAAAGAGGAAAGATTCTTCCTAGAAGAATCACTGGAAACTGCGCTAAGCACCAGAGAGCTCTTACAGTAGCCGTAAAGAGAGCAAGACACGTAGCACTCTTACCATACACAGTAGAATAAGCGCGAGTAACGATGAGAATATAAAAACAAGAACCCAATTATCCTGCTTGCAGGAATAATTGGGTTCTTGTTTTTATATTCGAGGAGCACCGCGACTGTCATGTAGCAATTATGGCGAAGCCATAATTACTACATGACTCATCGTTACGAGTTGAAAGACAATTGAAATATAAAGGAAACTCCCAGATATCCTGCTTGCAGGAATAATTGGGTTCTTGTTTTTATATTCGAGGAGCACCGCGACTGTCATGTAGCAATTGTGGCGAAGCCATAATTGCTACATGACTCATCGTCACGAGTTAAAAGACAGTTCTTGTTTTTATATTCGAGGAGCCTCCTCTTCCCTATTGCGGCAACATATGTTATAATCCTATTATGCTTTTGCATGAGGATTACTATATTGTTTTGCAACTCATGTAGTCAACTGACATAACATATTATATGGAATTGTATTATTATGTTGATTTAATCATCATAAGAATGGAGATATTATGAATAATAAGCAGGAAAAGTCGTTCCGTCCTTCTGGAAGACTTAATTCGGTTTTTGTATGGCCTATAGCTTTGGGAATATTACTTATCATAATTGATTTTATATTATATTTTATAAATATACCTGCGGCATCAGTAGTTGCTGTATTTACATTTGTATATATATGTGTGTGTGCATTTATGATATTGTACTTCAGGCCAAGAATTATAAAAGAAATCGTAGAGTTTTCTTCTAATTATTCACAGGTTCAAAGGCAATTGCTCTATGATCTTAGTATTCCATACTGTCTTTTGGATAATAAAGGTAATATATTGTGGATGAATTCTGCTATGCAGCACTGTATAAGCAAAAAGAATGATTACAATAAGAATATATCAACAATTATTCCTGAACTTTCAACGAATGTATTCAGAAATTTTGATGATTATAAAGAAGTAAGAGTTGCACTTAATGATAGAGATTATAAGATTGAGATGAAAAGAATAAGTGCAGATATACTTACTCAGGGGGTGAATATACTTTCAAGGGACTATAATTCATCACTTGTTGCCATGTATATGTTTGATGAAACAGATGTCAATAAGTACATTCAGAAAATCAGGGATGAAAGATTTGTAGTGGGACTTGTTTATATTGACAACTATGAGGATGCACTTGAAAGTGTTGATGATGTAAGAAGATCGCTTTTTGTCGGACTAGTAGATAAAAGAGTGAACAAGTATTTTTCTGCCGGAGCTGCTATTATAAGAAAGATGGAGAAGGACAAATATCTGGTTGTGTTCAGATATAAGTTCCTTGAACGGATACTTTCTGATAAGTTCAGTCTTGTTGAAGATATAAAAAGTGTAAAGGTTGGCAATGAAAAAACGCTTACACTCAGTATCGGTATAGGTACAGGTGCTAATGATTATGCAAGGAATTATGAGATAGCTAAGGCAGCAATGGATCTTGCACTTGGACGAGGAGGAGACCAGGCAGTTATCAAGGATGGAGATAAGATATACTATTATGGCGGAAAGAGCCAGCAGATGGAGAAGAATACAAGAGTAAAGGTCCGCGTAAAAGCACATGCCCTAAGGCAGATTCTTGAGGCAAATGATAATGTGCTCATTATGGGGCACAGCCTTCCTGATATTGATTCATTTGGCTCAGCACTTGGTATATATATTATAGCAAAGAAGCTTAGAAAGGAAGCTCATATAGTGTTTGGTGAGGTTTCCACAAGTGTAAGGCCTTTTATGAACCGCTTCATCAATAAAGAAGAGTATCCTGATGATATGTTTATAAGTAAGGATAATGCGGAGAGTTATATAAAGCCATCAACAGTTGTCATAGTTGTAGATGTAAACCGGGCACAGAGAACGGAATGTCCTATACTTCTTGATAAGTGTAAAACGGTAATCGTATTTGATCATCACAGACGCTCAAGTGATACGATAACAGGTGCTGTGCTTTCATATGTAGATCCGTATGCTTCATCGGCATGCGAGATGGTTACAGAGATGATACAGTATGTAGATGATGGGATCAAGCTGCGTGCATTTGAAGCAGATGCTTTGTATGCTGGAATATCTATAGATACAGATGGTTTTAACAGCAAGTCAGGACCACGTACATTTGAGGCAGCAGCGTTCTTAAGAAGACATGGAGCAGATGTAACCAGAGTAAGGAAAATGCTTCGTAACGATATGAATGAATATAAGGCCATAGCTTCTGCAGTAAGTAAGTCGGAGGTGTATAAGAACGCGTTTGCGATAACTGTATTTGATGGAACTGGTCTTGAAAGCCCTACGATAGGTGGTGCTAAGGCAGCTAACCAGTTACTTGATATATCAGGTATAAAGGCATCATTTGTTATAACAGCATATGAGGATAAGTTATATATAAGTGCAAGGTCTATAGATGAAGTAAACGTGCAGCTTGTCATGGAAAAGCTTGGTGGAGGTGGTCATATGAGTATCGCCGGAGCCCAGCTTACAGACTGCACTATAGAACAGGCCGTTAATACAATAAAACTCACTCTTGATAAAATGCTTGAAGATGGAGAAATATAAGAAAAAAGCGAAAAGGCGTAACAATAGTTATAGGAGGCACAATCATGGAAGTTATATTATTAGAAGATGTAAGAACTCTTGGAAAGAAGGGTCAGATTGTAAAAATAAATGATGGGTATGCAAGAAACTATGTTTTACCTAAGAAGTTAGGTATAGAAGCAACACCTAAGAATCTTAATGATCTTAAGTTACAGAAGAAAAGAGAAGAAAAAGAAGCAGCAGAGGAGCTTGCAAGAGCTAAGGAGCTTGCAGCAAGCATTGAAGACAAGTCAGTTACACTTTCTATGAAGACAGGAGAAGGTGGAAAAACATTTGGAACTATCTCAACTAAGGAAATAGCTGTTGCTGCAAAAGAACAGCTTGGACTTGAGGTTGATAAGAAGAAAATGAAGCTTGATGAACCTATTAAGACACTTGGAACACATATAGTAGCTCTTAAGCTTCACAAGGATGTTACAGCCAGACTTACAGTTAAAGTTGTAGAAAAGTAATTATAAGTGAGGAACTATGGAAGATATAAGCGTTACCAGAATTATGCCAAACAGTCTTGAGGCAGAGCAGTCCGTTATAGGTTCAATGATAATGGACAGGCAGGCTATTATAACAGCAGGAGAAATGCTTGTTTGTGATGATTTCTATAATAAGCAGTATGGCATAATGTTTCAGTCTATGGTTGAAATGTGCAACGAAGGAAAGACAGTCGATATTGTAACATTACAGGAAAAGTTAAAAGAAAAAGACGTTCCACCAGAGGTATATAGTATAGAGTTCATAAGAGAACTGTTATCAGCCGTTCCAACGTCTGCTAATATACGTCAGTATGCTTCTATTGTTAAGGATAAGTCTATACTTCGTAATATTATAAGAGTTAATGAAAAGATAGCAAATGACTGTTATGCTGGAAAGGAAAGCACTAAAGATATCCTGGAGGAAACTGAGAAAAGAATATTTGAACTTGTCAGAAATAAAGGTGAAAGTGATTATAATCCTATAGACAAGATAGTTCTTGAAGCACTTGATAAGATATCAACCGCAGCCAAGAATAGAGGAGCAGTAACGGGTGTGCCAACTGGTTTTAAGGATCTTGACAGCTATCTTTCAGGACTTCAGCCATCAGATTTTGTGCTTGTCGCAGCCAGACCATCTATGGGTAAGACAGCCTTCGTACTTAATGTTGCTGAAAATGTTGCTATAAAACAAGGCATAACAACAGCCGTATTCAGTCTGGAAATGTCAGATGTACAGCTTGTTAACCGTATGCTTTCACTTGAGTCATCAGTTGATGCAGATAAGCTAAGAAAGGGCCGGCTTGATTCCAATGACTGGGGCAAGCTTATAGAAGGTGCCGATAGTATAGCCAAATCAAAGCTTATTATAGATGCTACACCAGGTATATCTATAGCAGATTTAAGATCTAAGTGCCGTAAGTATAAGATGGAGAATAACCTTGGCCTTATAATCATCGATTACCTCCAGCTTATGAGTGGCAGTGGAAGGACTGAGTCAAGACAGCAGGAAATATCAGATATATCACGTTCATTAAAGGCACTTGCCAGAGAACTTGATGTCCCGGTTGTCACACTGTCGCAGCTTTCAAGAGCGGTTGAGCAAAGACCAGACCACAGACCTATGCTTTCGGATCTTCGAGAGTCAGGTGCTATTGAGCAGGATGCTGACGTTGTTATGTTCCTTTACAGGGATGATTATTACAATAAAGATACAGAGTTAAAAGGTATTGCTGAGATAATCATAGCAAAGCAGAGAAATGGTCCAATAGGAACAGTAAAGATGGCATGGATACCAGAGCAGACAAGGTTTGCAGATCTTGCAAAGAATCCTGGTATGTAGATATGAATAGCTATGTAAAATAGCCTTCAGAATAAGTCATTTAAAAACAGATATGTAAATGCTATATAACAGCTATATAAAAAACCCCCGGAATCATCAGATTCCGGGGGTTTTAATAGTAATGTATCTTCAAACTACTGTGGGTTTGGAGCACCTACAGGACATGTACCAGCACAAGCGCCACAATCGACACATACATCTGCGTTGATTTCGTAATGAGCAGCACCTTCGCTGATAGCCTCTACTGGACATCCAGCAGCACAAGCACCACAACTGATACAATCATCATTAATTACATATGCCATAATAATATTCCTCCTTGGATTTATAGTATCAACATTATACGATAATGCTATGAAAAAAACAAGAAGATTGATGTATTCTTAATAGAATTTATGGAAATATTAATCTTAGATTAAGATTATAAGAATAAATGCATAAGAATTATGAAAATTATGCAAATTAGAACATTAAGATTGACGTATGTCTGCTAACGTAATATTATATATAAGATATACGTTCCGGGTATTATACGCCGTTATTATAGTTTATGTTAACCGGCTGGATAGTGGCAGGTTTTACAGTAATCTATGCATGTGCAGCTTAATATGCGGATAAAGAATATATGGAGGATACTAATATGGCAAGAGTTAATAAGGACACTACTATTGGTGAAGTTATACAGATTGATGCAGGTGTAATTCCTATTCTTATGGGAGCTGGAATGCATTGTGTTGGATGCCCATCATCAGCAGGTGAAACATTAGAGGAAGCTGCCATGGTTCATGGAATTGATGGTGATATGCTTGTAGAAGAAATCCAGAGCTATCTTGATTCATTAAGCTAATAAAGACATCAGACATTATAAAAATAATATGTCATAAACATGACAATAAAAAAGGTCAGAAGCTTTTATAAGTTATAAGCTTCTGACCTTTTATTATATGCATTCGACATGAATCATAATGCTGCGGCAACTCTTATGGCATGCCTGCCGATAATAAGTTCGCCATGTTCATTAAAGTAAGCGGCAGAATCCTCAGTGAAGGATTCTTTAGCAGCATATTCGGAAAGTATGTTACATACTTTGTTAAAGTTAACTGATGAGCAGCCCTCTTTCTTAAGAATAAGATAATATCTATCTGAACCTGGCTTTTTATATAATGAATTAGAATCGTTATATATAGGAGCAATAGCTCTTGAGGCATCAGAAAAATCATCCATGGATTCAAAAGAATATATCCTGGTTTTTATCACAGGCTTAGCTTCCTCAGCTTCCTCTTTATCAGCTGGCTCATCTGTGTTTTTAGAAGGCAGTGTAGTGTTATCTGGTGTCTTATTCGTGTTGTTTAAGTACTCACGTACCTTACTGAACAGATTCATAAGATCATCACCGATAACGCCTCCTTCTGATTTAGTCTGTTTGGTGTCTATGTCAAGCTCATCCCCTGCTGTTGGTGGAATTGATGAATCAGTATATGAAGAGCTGTCATCGATAGTTTCCATATCTGAATACTCATCATCATAGTCATATTCTCCATCATCAGAAGGAGAGAATTTGGAAAATCTTGTATCAAGTTCTTCCGGATTCTCAACTTTTGTAACTATAAGCACAATACAGTCAGCCGAGATAGGAATCGCTTCAATCATCAGGGGAATATCTTCAGCCTCAAAACCTACTTCATAGGATGCCTGCTGCATCATGTCCCTGAAAAGTTCTTTTGCTTTATCGCTGCCATACGCAAGTTCGCTTATCTTTAATTGTCTTGAAGCAAGGTCGTCCTTGTTGAGAGTGCAACGTATCTGGTTTTCATTAACTCTTTCTATCTTCATAACAATCTCCTTTCCTGCGAAATGCATAGTAAATTCATATCTATGCAAATATAATACTCATTTTTCATAGATATGTAAAGAAGTCATACACATACTTAAAATAAAAAATGTGTAAATTTTATCAATTTTTGACAAAAATTATAAAATTTGATATTGATAATATATTTAATATATGTTATAAAATAAACAGAGTGATTAGAACTGAATCAACTGGAGGTGAGAAAAAGAGTTTAACGAAAGATACGAGTTTATTAAAGAACTGGGAAAAACCAGTTATTCTAGTGTTTATCTGGTCAGGCACACAGTATTAGATGTGTTGCGGGTGGCCAAGGTTATCAACAAGGCTTCATATGATAAAGGCCATATCATAAGAGAAGCCAGTCTTATTAAGAATCTTAAACATCCCCACATACCTGTTATTTATGACATATATGAAGATGATATAAGTATTTGCATTATTGAAGAATATATATCTGGTAAATCTTTGCGTGATTTCGTGTGTGAATCAGAAAAGCTGGGTATAAATCAGATATGTGATATAGGAATAAAGTTATGTAACATATTGGAGTATCTGCATAACTATTGCGGTGGAATAATCCACCTTGATATTAAGCCGGATAATATTATTATAGATGATAACAATAATGTTAAGCTTATAGATTTCGGTAATTCATTATATAGTTATGAAACGAATGATCAAAGTATGTTAAGTCCAGGCTTTGCAGCACCAGAGCAGTATCAGGGTGCACAGCCAACAAAACGTACTGATATATACAGTGTGGGAATGGTTCTTAAGTTTATGACAGATGCCAGCGGTTTTAGCAGGATAAGTCATAAAAGAATATACCAGGTAATAATGAAATGTACACGCCACAAGCCGGAGTTAAGATACAGAAATGTACAGGCTGTGAGTTGTGCATTACAGCATATAAGCTGCCAGTCGGGACGACTGGGTAAAACAAAAGAAGGTAATAATCACTCATATGTTATAAGAATATCCGGAACAAAAAGAGGAATAGGAGTTACTCACATTGCGTTAAGCATGGCATATGCAATTGGAAAATGTGGAATCAGCTGTGTTGTAACCGAAAAATCAGGAAGAAGTGATATACAGGCTATAATGCTTAATGGAAGGCTTGATGAAAACGGATTATTTACATATAAGGGGGTACATTTTGCAGCAGATGGTATCAGCTATAAGCAGCAGGATGAGAAAAGCAGTCCGCGTTATAAAGTGATAATAGTAGATGAAGGAATACATGGCACCGATAAAGTTAACTATGAAGATATTATGTGCAGGTTATTTAATAATTATAAGGTTATTAATATTATAGTTGCAGGTGGAAAGTATGGCGTTGCTAATGAGTGCAGCATCATTAACAGCTGTACATATGACACCAGGCTTATGTTAAATCTTATGGATAAAACTCAATACTATGAATATGTAAACTATATCGCTGATAGCAGGATGTGCTATAGGATTCCATGTATGTATAACTGGCATGTATGTAATGAAGAATTTATTCCGGTGATAAAAGATTTCATTCAGGATAATATGCCTGAAATATGGGAAAATATAATAACAGACTTAAAAAAGGAGAAGTTAGGCTTATTATATGAAAAGGCGTATATTATCAGATATAAAATCTTTAAGGTGCTCTGGCAATGTTTCGGGGGAAAAAGTATTACATGTAAAAAAAGAAAGCCGTAGAATATATAAGGAATACAGAACATCAGCGAAATTAACCTCAATAAAGCTTATAGGTGTGGCAGGTTTATGCAGTGGTGCAGGCACAACTCAGATGTGTATAATGCTGGCTGTTTTTATGGGAAAGGTATTAAAAAAGAAAACTGCTGTAGCAGGAGATGAGGTTACGTACAGTCTTATGCTAAGACAGATGCAAAAGGCAGTAGCGATACAGCATAAGGGCATAGCAAGCCGGCATGCATACAGTATGGATGGCATTGATTATTACTGTGGAATACGTGATGAAGACATAGGAATATTAAGGCAGAAATATGATGTTATCATACTGGATATAAGCTTTGAGAATACATTTGATAATACAAATGTTACATTTGCAAGGATGGTATCGAGGTTATCAGCGTGTGATGAAAAGATTCTTGCAGGGTCGATGCTACCATGGAAATCAAGAGAATGTGAAAAAAAGATGGAAAGAATAGAAAGATTTCTTGATATAAGAGGATTAAAAATGGTTACATTGGCTGCATGTGATAAGGAAGCGGTGAGTATAATTAAAAAACATGGGGTTGAAGTTGTTCTTATCCCATTTGAAAGAAATCCATTTGTCATAAGTGGTGAAAATCTTAGAAGTTTTCTTGAACTTCTAAAGATTACGTAACAGTTAAAAACTTATTTAGTACGTTTAAAATTATAATATCACGGATATATAAAAGCGGTTCCTTCGCTTACAGGTTATTGCAGGGGAACAGGTTATGACTAATTCCCCTGTGATATCCCTATTATAAGTACTTCGCATTTGGAAAAATGTATGCTAATATAAGATAAAACACTGGATATGATTGGAGATTGTTATGGAAAGTAAGGATAAAACAAAAATAAAGCTTGGATTAATAGGTGTGGCTGCAGCTGTAATTCTAGCGGGAATTGTGGTAGGAGCAGTGTTTGTCAGAAAATATTCACCATCTAAAAAGTACATGGATGGGTATGAATATTTTAATGTTGATAATACATCGGATAGTGCTCTTATTATAATCAATGGTTCTAAATACGAAGATAAGGGTATGAAACTTGATGGAAAATGGTATCTTCCAGTTGATTTCGTATCAGAAAATATCAACGTGAGGTTTTATAATGATGCAGAAAGTGGAGCAGTTCTTTATACTGATGATAAAAGGACGTATGAGTATGCACCAGGGAAGGATTATTACACTGATAATGAAAACAACAGCTACAAAACAGAATATCCAATAGCAGTAATGGTAAATGATGATAAGTATGTAGCCTGGGAATATGTAGCACAGTATACTAACTGTACATATTCATATGGAAGTGCACCTGAAAGGATATGCATACGCAGCATAGCAGGTGAAGAGAAAGCTGTAGTGGCTGATAAGGATACATATGTAAGATATCGTGGCGGAATAAAGAGTGATGTGCTTGAGAAAGCAGCAAAAGGAAGCATGCTTTACTATGTTGATGATCTTGATGACTGGATAAAGGTTACAACCAGTACAGGGTATACAGGATATGTAAGAAGTAAAGATGTTTCGGATGTATATGAATATGTACCAGAAGATACTTATGTTGAGGATTATGAAAAGGTTTTATCTGATTCAAAGATAAGACTTGGATGGTTCCAGACAGGTGGGATAAGTGGTAACAGCAAGGCAGCAGGCCTTGTCAGTGCATCAGCAGTTAATGTGATATCACCAACGTGGTACAGTGTTACATCTGAGCAGGGAGACGTTTCAAGCTATGCACAAGGGACATGGGTTAATGATATGCATGCAGATGGAATAAAGGTGTGGCCGCTTATCAATGATTTTAACAAGGATATAGATTATAAAACTTTGTTCTCAGTAAGAAGCAATAGAAGAAAGCTTATAGATACACTTATGAGAGATGCCGTTTCTTATGGATATGATGGGATTAATCTTGATTTTGAAAATATCAGAAATGAATATGCAAAGGATTTTCTTCAGTTTATAAGAGAGCTTTCACTTGAATGTCATAAGAATAATATAGTACTTTCAACAGACAATTATAAGCCAGAGGCATATAATAAATTTTACAATTTAAAGGAGCAGTCATCATATGTTGATTATGTTGTAGTTATGGCATATGACGAGCATTATGCAGGCTCTGAGGCAGGCTCTGTAGCTTCTCTGCCTTTTGTAAGGGAAGCTGTAAGTGATACTATAGATATGGTTCCATCAAAGCAGGTTATAGTAGGTATTCCTTTCTTTACAAGAATATGGAGTATATTAGGACAGACAACAACGAGCCGTGCAGTAGGTATGCAGGCTGCGATTGATGAACTTAATGCTGATGGAAAAACTGCACCATGGAATGAAGATGCCGGACAGTATGTAAGTTCATATGATAAGAATGGTGTCACTAAAAAGACATGGTTTGAGGAAGATAAGTCTATAGAAGAAAAACTTAAGGTCATATCAGAATATGATACAGCAGGTGTTGCAGCATGGAAACTTGGATTAGAAAAGGCATCAGTATGGAATGTGATAAGCAGATATATTAATTAGGAATAAATAATGCAGACTGACATACACTTTAAGAAAAAAGGTATGTGATTAATATGAAGTTCAGATTAAAAATATTGAAGGTATCTTTGTTTGTACTTTTAGTTCTAACAGGTGTATATATATTCCATTATGCAGAAACTGGCAGAAGCACCATAGGAGGTGTTGAAGCCGAAAACACAGTTGAGGATGTTAATGTTGCAGAAAAAGTGGTTGCCATTGACAGTGGTCATGGCGGAATAGATCCAGGTAAAATAGGTGTCGGCGGTATATATGAAAAGGATGTTAATCTTGCAATATCAGTTAAATTAAAAAAATTACTTGAACAGTCTGGTATAACTGTTATAATGACAAGGTCAGATGATAATGGATTATATAATGAAAGCGACACAAACAAAAAAGCTTCTGATATGAAGAAAAGGTGCAGCATAATCAATGAAAGTAATGCTGATGCGGTTGTAAGTATTCATCAGAACAGTTATGTGTCTGGGGAATCAAGAGGTGCACAGGTATTTTATTATAAGCAGTCAGCTGAAGGAAAAAAACTGGCAGGTATTATACAGAGACATATAGTAAATGAAGCTGATACTACTAACAAACGTGTAGAAAAGGCGGATTCGACATATTACCTGCTGCTTCATACGAATGTACCAGCTGTCATAGTTGAATGTGGTTTTTTATCTAACCCAGAAGAGGCAGGAAGACTTAACAGCGATTCGTATCAGCAGAAAATTGCCAGGGGTATATACAATGGTCTTATGGAATATCTGACCAATCAATAATATAAAAGAGGTGTAAGTGACAGTGGAAACGATTGTTGCAAATATTACAGGAAATCCCAAAGAGGATGATAAAATATATGATAAGGCAGGAGAAATACTAAGAGCAGGCGGTCTTGTCGCATTTCCAACAGAAACAGTTTATGGACTGGGGGCAGATGCACTTGATGTAAAGGCTTCTGCAAAGATATATGCGGCTAAGGGAAGACCATCAGATAATCCGCTTATAGTCCATATCGCAGATATGGATGCGCTGTACAAGCTTTCAAGTGAGGTACCCAAGACAGCATTAAAGCTTGCCGAAAAGTTCTGGCCGGGACCTCTTACAATGATATTAAAAAAGTCGGATATAGTTCCTGATTCAATCACAGGTGGACTTGGAACGGTTGCTATAAGAATGCCGAGCCATAAAGTGGCAGCAGAGCTTATAAGAAAATCAGGCGTATATATAGCGGCACCTAGTGCTAACACCTCTGGAAAACCAAGCCCTACGCTGGCAAGCCATGTTATAAAGGATCTTTCAGGAAAGATAGATATGATAATAGCAGATGATACAGTAGATATAGGCGTTGAGTCAACTATTATTGATCTTAGTGAGGAAGTGCCGGCTATACTTCGTCCCGGATATATAACAAAGGAGATGTTTGAGGAGGTTATAGGCAGAGTGACTATAGATCCGGCTATAACTGACGGGGTGAAGGAAGGGGTTGTGCCAAGAGCACCAGGCATGAAATATAAGCATTACGCACCGGATGCAGATCTTAAGATTGTTGAAGGTGACATGGCTAAGGTTGTTGATTATATAAACGATAACACGAAAAAGCTTATTAATGAAGGCTTTAAGGTAGCAATAATGACTACCGATGAAACAAGGCATTTTTATACAGATGGAATAGTTATTTCCATGGGACATAAGAGTGATGAGCTAAGCGTTGCAAGACATTTGTATGCGATACTAAGAGAGTTTGATAATGAACATGTGGATTATGTATTTTCGGAAAGCTTTGAAACAGAGAATGTTGGACGTGCAGTCATGAACAGATTGATAAAAGCAGCAGGGCATACTATAATACACGTATAGATAACAAGATTGCAGTGTGAGCCAGGATGGTGTTTCGTTATGAACAGATTTAATAAAGTAATATTTGTATGTATGGGTAATACATGCAGAAGCCCTATGGCTGCAACGATTATGTCTAATCTTATGCCGGAGATGAGAAGTGAATCAAGGGGAATGGTTGTGCTTTTTCCTGAGCCTTATAATCCAAAGGCAGTTGCAGTAGCTTCAAGACATGGGATGATTATGCCTAGTAATGTTTCAGCCCAGATATCCAATGATGATTTTAGTGTAGATACGCTTGTGCTTACTATGAACTTATCTATGAAACAGAAAATGTATGATACATTTGACAAGGCTATAAATGTCTTTACACTTGGTGAGCTTGCCGGAGAGGGAGAGGTTGAGGTGCCAGATCCTTATGGCAAGGGACTTGAAGAATATAATAGGTGTTTTGAGCAGTTATATAGTCTTGTTGCAAAGGTTGTAGATGTAATAACCTCACCAAGGAACAATCAGGATTGATAAACAATATCACGATAATAAAGGAGAAAATGATGATAGCAATTGGATGTGATCACGGAGCAGTAGAACTTAAAAACCAGATGATAGAGCATCTTAAGAAGAGAGGAATAGAGTGTAAGGATGTTGGAACATATACAAGTGAGTCATGTGACTATCCTGTATATGCAAACAAAGTAACAGATCTTGTAACAAGCGGTGAATGTGAGCTTGGTATTCTTATGTGCGGAACAGGTATAGGCATGAGTATGGCAGCTAATAAGGTCAAGGGAATAAGAGCTGCACTTTGCAGTGACTGCTTTAGTGCACAGGCAACAAGAGAGCATAACAATGCCAACGTGCTCTGTCTTGGTGCAAGAGTAATCGGACCAGAGCTGGCGTTCAGAATAGCAGATACATTCCTTGATTCAAAATTCAGCAATGATGAAAGACATATAAGAAGAATATCAATGTTTGATTAATGTTTGATCAATGTCAGAAATGGAGAGATATGAGCGATAAAAGAAAGGACTATATATCCTGGGATGAATATTTTATGGGTGTTGCCAAGCTGTCAGCACTTCGTTCCAAGGATCCTAACACACAGGTTGGTGCATGTATAGTAAGTAATGATAATAAGATATTATCTATGGGATATAACGGACTTCCTATAGGGTGTTCTGATGATGAATTCCCATGGTGCCGTGAAGGTGATCCACTTGATAACAAGTACTTTTATACGACACATAGTGAACTTAATGCAATACTTAATTACCGTGGTGGAACATTAGATGGAGCCAAGATGTATGTCACGCTGTTTCCATGCAATGAATGTGCAAAGGCGATTATACAGGCGGGAATTAAAACTATTGTGTATGATTGTGATAAGTATGCGGATACAGCTTCAGTCATAGCATCAAAGAGGATGCTTAACGCAGCAGGAGTAAGATATTATAAGTATGAGTCTGATAAAAGAGAAGTGACACTTCAGTTATAGAAGATGTAGCAGTCGGCGTGGCGATGTGCAATAAATATATATAATTATGCCTGGGTCAAAAGGCACGACTTTAATACCCATCATATTTCTATGCAGAAGAATGCATAATATAAATATGATGGGTATTATTAAATATAATGAGTATTATGTTGTTCACTAGTAAATTATATGGAAGCTTCGTAATCTTCAAGAACCTTAAGATATCCGTGGAATGTTCCGGAATATATTGAAGTTAAAAGATTATTCAGCTTGTGAAGTGATTCTACAAGCATGTTGTCAGATATAAGACCATCGCTGCAGGCATCTGCAAGCTCATCAAGGTCTACTACACGTACAAAGCCTGAGTTTTCTATGATAACATCAGCTAACAGATCAGTAAAAACGTATGTATCAGAAGCTTTATCGTAAGCTGTATCTATGATATCACAGTATATATAAGCCAGGGTGCCATCCTGTTTATAGAACTTACTTATTTTATAACCTTCTTTTAGTACGTAATAAGATACGCCATGTGAGAATTCCGCTTTAGGACGGAAGGTTTTCCAGCTAGTTATAATAGTATCTTCATCAATATGTATGATGGTATCGTCTTTCAGGTTGACGCATTCGCTTGGGATAAGACGTTTACGGAATAAAGTTGCCATACGTATTCCTCCTGATTAAGTAAATGAATTTCATAGCACATATTTATTATGGAAATTATAGCAAGCAGATATATAAAATTCAACAAAAATGTGGATAAACGTTGAATAAAAAATTCAGATGTTATTCTTTGTGAAAAATTAGTCAAAATGCCTAGACATTAGATATCTGAGTGTAAATATTTGGGAAATAAAATATATAGACAACATTTGTTTAAAAGGGTATAATCGGTATAGAATTTTAAAGTGAGTGGGTTATCATTAGTGTATGGGAATGAGGAATTGCATTGAAGAATATAGTATTAATATCCCAGCTTAGCATATGCGTTATGGTTCCAACGTTTATATGTCTGGCACTAGGTCTATGGCTGGATAAAAAGTTAGGAACATGTTTTACTATTCCACTGCTTATACTTGGAATTGCGGCTGGCTGCAGGAATGCATACGTGCTTGCTATGAATTCTATAAAGCAGGATGAGGTTAAGAAAAAACTTGAACAGGAAAAGGATATACAGCAGAAGGTAGAACGATATAACAAAGCACATAAGGATAACAACTAAAAGAGAGGAGTATAATGCATGATTGAGAAAATCAAAGATATTAATCCCTCTATCCCAGGTATGCTTATAGTACAGCTGTTGTATCTTATCGTGGGAGAAGCTTTAATAATATGTATAGCCAAAACACCGCTTAAGCCTGCCATAGGTTTTGTAGCAGGTGTGGCGTATGCGGTTTTTAGTACCTTTCATATGAGTTTACGTATAAGAAAGGTAGTGTATGGAGGGGCGAATACAAGCGTTACATTTATATTAGGCTATGTAATACGTCTTATAGTGATGCTTGTTATGTTTACAGTATTGTATGTTTTTGATCTGGGAGATCTGTTATTTGCAATACTGGGAATGTTTTCAATGAAAGTAGCGGCTTATATACAGCCGTTTACTGATAAATTAATCAACAAAATAAAAAAAGGAAGGTGAGAAGGTGGGAAGCTCTTATGTTAACACACTTGTAGCATGTGATTCGAGTTTTATGATTCATAGCCTTAAGGAGTTCCATATTCCAGGCATTGATTATACATTCAGTATTAACACGACACATGTTGCTATGTTGCTGGTTTCAATCTTCATAATTATCATGGCGGTTATTGCCAGGGTGAAGATTAATAAGGTCAAGCCTGATGATACACCTGGGATGTTCCAGAATGCTATAGAGATTATAGTGGAGATGCTTGGAACGATGGTTGACGGTATTATGGGAAAGAATGCAAACAAGTTCGTCAACTATATTTCAACATTATTCCTATTTATTATAATTTCCAATATATCTGGTCTTTTCGGACTCAGGCCACCAACAGCTGATTATGGTGTTACGCTATGCCTTGGTCTGATTACATTTATACTTGTTCAGTTCAATGGTATAAAGAAGAATAAGGTGGGACATTTTGCTGCATTATTCCAGCCAATCTGGTTTTTGTTCCCTATTAACCTGATAGGTGAGTTTGCAGTTCCGTTGTCTCTTTCATTGCGTCTGTTTGGTAACGTTATGTCAGGAACAGTTCTTATGGGACTTATCTATGATTTGTTAAAGCCATTTACAATTGCTTATCCGGCAGTACTTCATGCATACTTTGACTTGTTCTCAGGATGTATTCAGGCGTATGTATTCTGTATGTTAACTATGGTTTATGTTAACGACAAGATAGCAGATTAAGTTGAAATATAATTTCCGGATATAGGGGTCTGGATATTAGATTTTCATAGTTAGTCCAGGCATGTACAAGATTCATACCTGGAATGTTATATGCTAAATGCATATAAAATATTGTGTAATGTGCACATTTTGATTGCACGGTGATAAAAGAACCGGTGCTTAAATTTTATTAACGGAGGATTTTAAGATGAATATTAGTGGACAGGAATTTATTCAGGCTATGTCAGCCATTGGTGCAGGTATTGCGATGATCGCAGGTGTTGGTCCTGGTGTTGGACAGGGTATTGCAGCAGGTCATGGTGCAGCAGCAGTTGGACGTAATCCAGGTGCTAAGTCAGATATCACTTCAACTATGTTACTTGGACAGGCCGTTGCCGAGACAACAGGTCTTTATGGTTTCGCCGTAGCTATTATCTTAATGTTCGTTCAGCCATTCAAGGGTTAATTAAGAACGGAATATTATATTCATAAGGGTAAAGGCCCATTAAGATAATGGAAAGGAGGCCAACAATTGAATTTCGGAAGTACATTTGTGGCTCTTGAAACATCAGGAAGATTATTTGGACTTGATTATCAGCTCTTATTTGATGCTGCGATAACAGCCATTAACGTATTCATATTATTCCTGCTTTTGTCAGTTATTCTTTTCAATCCTGTTCGTAACATGTTAAAGAAAAGACAGGATAAGATAACAAGTGACAGGGAAACTGCTGAAAAGAACAGGGAAGATGCTCTTGCCATGAAGGCAGAATATGAAGAAAAGTTAAAGGCTGCGAATAAAGAAGCAGAGCTTATATTAAGTGATGCCAGAAAGACAGCTATGCATAATGAGCAGAAAATCATAGATGAAGCTAAAGAAGAAGCTGCAAGAATTATCGAGAGAGCAGGTAAGGAAGCAGAACTTGAAAAGCAGAAAGTGGCAGATGAAGTTAAGCAGCAGATTGTTACTGTATCAGCTATGATAGCTTCTAAGCTTATCTCTAAATCTATTGATGAGAGCGAAAGTAATGCAATTATTGAACAGACTTTGAATGAAATGGGTGAGAACACATGGCGAAATTAGTAGAAACAACTTACGGTGAGGCTTTATTTGAGCTCGCCATCCAGGAATCTAAGATCGACGAACTATGTGAAGAAGCACAGGTTGTGATAGATGTGTTCAAGGATAACCAGGATCTGGTAAAGATATTAAGGTCACCTAAGGTAGAAAAGGGTGATAAGGAAGAACTTATAAAGAATGTATTCGATAAGTTCGTATCTAAGGATATTACAGGACTTTTAACTGTTATGGTGTCTAAGGACAGACAGGACAAGATAGTAAGCACGCTCCAGTACTTTATAAAGAGAGTATATGAGTACAAGAAGATAGGAGTGGCTTTCGTTACCACAGCCAGACCTCTCACAGATGATCAGAAGCTGTCAGTTGTAAGCAGACTGCTTGCAACAACTGATTATGTGGATTTCAAGATTAATTATGATATAGATGAATCGCTTATAGCGGGCATGGTCATAAGAATCGGAGACAGAGTCGTAGACAGCAGTGTAAAACATAAAATCGATGAGCTTGCCAGGAATTTAAAGAATATCCAGCTGGCATAAAGCTTGAATCTAATAGAAAGTAGGTGCATAAAGCTAATGAATTTAAGACCGGAAGAAATCAGTTCAGTTATTAAAGAACAGATTAAAAGATATTCTGCCGAACTAGAAGTATCAGAAGTTGGTACAGTAATTCAGGTAGCAGATGGTATCGCTAGAATCCATGGACTTGAAAAGGCCATGCAGGGAGAACTTCTTGAATTCCCTGGTGAAGTATATGGTATGGTACTTAACCTTGAAGAGGACAATGTAGGTGCTGTTCTTCTTGGTGATTCAAGAAATATAAGCGAAGGTGATACTGTCAAAACAACTGGACGAGTAGTTGAAGTTCCAGTTGGTGATGCATTAACAGGACGAGTTGTTAATGCACTTGGACAGCCTATAGATGGCAAGGGTCCTATTAACACAGACAAGACAAGAAAGATAGAAAGAGTTGCTTCAGGCGTTATCACAAGAAAGTCAGTAAGTGTTCCACTTCAGACAGGTATTAAGGCTATCGATGCCATGGTTCCTATCGGAAGAGGACAAAGAGAACTTATCATCGGTGACCGTCAGACAGGTAAGACAGCTATTGCTATAGATACTATTATCAACCAGAAGGGTCAGGGCGTACATTGTATATATGTTGCTATCGGACAGAAGGCATCAACAGTTGCAAGTATCGTTAAGACTCTTGAAGAATATGGTGCTATGAGTTATACAACAGTAGTAGCATCAACAGCAAGTGAGCTTGCACCTCTTCAGTATATTGCTCCTTACTCAGGATGCGCTATAGGTGAAGAGTGGATGGAAAACGGTGAAGATGTTCTTGTTGTATATGATGACTTAAGTAAGCATGCAGCAGCATACAGAACACTTTCACTTCTGTTAAAGAGAGCTCCTGGACGTGAGGCTTATCCTGGAGATGTATTCTATCTTCACTCAAGACTTCTTGAGAGAGCAGCACGTATGTCAGATGAGTACGGCGGAGGCTCACTTACAGCCCTTCCTATCATCGAAACACAGGCAGGAGATGTTTCAGCATATATCCCTACTAACGTAATATCTATTACAGATGGTCAGATATATCTTGAAACTGAGATGTTTAACTCTGGTTTCAGACCAGCGATCAATGCAGGTCTTTCTGTATCAAGAGTTGGTGGTTCAGCACAGATTAAGGCTATTAAGAAGATTGCTGCTCCTATCCGTACAGAGCTTGCACAGTACAGAGAGCTTGCTTCATTCTCACAGTTTGGTTCAGAGCTTGATGCCGATACTAAGGAGAAACTTGCACAGGGCGAGCGTATCATGGAGATGTTAAAGCAGCCACAGTATAAGCCAATGCCTGTTGAATATCAGGTTATCATTATATATGCTGTAACTAAGAAGTATGTTATTGACATACCAGTAGATAAGATTCTTGATTTCCAGGAAGGTTTGTTTGAATTCATAGATACTAAGTATCCTCAGATTCCAGAGTCTATAAAGGAAACTAAGGAACTTACTGAAGAGAATGAAAAGCTGCTTGTAAGTGCTATTGAAGAGTTTAAGAAAACATTTAAGTTCTAAATGTGGGAATGGAGGTAAATTCTATGGCCTCAATGAAAGATATAAAAAGGCGTAGAGACAGTATTCAGAGTACTGGTCAGATTACTAAGGCTATGAAGCTTGTTTCCACTGTTAAACTTCAGAAAGCAAAGGGAAAGGCAGAGAGCACAAAGCCTTATTCAGATCTGATGTACGAGACGATATGCAATATGCTTGCAAGGTCAGGTAACATCAATCACAAGTATCTTGTTCCTGGTGAGTCTTCTAAGAAGGCGGTTATAACAATAACAGCTAACCGAGGACTTGCCGGAGGATATAATACAAACTTAACAAAGCTTATTACAGAGAGTGGTATTCCAAAGGAAGATATAGATATAGTTGCTATAGGTACCAAGGGAAGAGATTATCTTGCAAGAAGAGGGTATAATATATCAGAAGATGATTCTGATATTATCAATGAACCTCTTTATACAGATGCAAGAAGCATATGTGATAAGCTGCTTGAAAGATTTGCAGCTGGTGAAATAGGTGAGATATATCTTGCTTATACTTCGTTTAAGAATACAGTAGTTCATGAGCCTAAGCTTATTAAGCTTCTTCCTGTATCAGTAGATACAGATGGCTTAAGCAGCGGTGAGGATACAACACCTATGAACTATGAGCCAGCGGAAGATGAAGCTTTGAACCTTATCATACCTAAGTATGTGTGCAGTCTTATATATGGTGCGCTTATAGAGGCGGTTGCCAGTGAGAATGGTGCACGTATGCAGGCTATGGATAATGCCACAAGCAACGCAGATGAGATGATTTCTGATCTTTCACTTAAGTATAACAGAGCCCGTCAGGCTTCTATTACACAGGAACTTACAGAAATCATAGCAGGTGCGAATGCTATCGGATAGTTATAATAATTATAGATGGAGGTAACAATGGCAGAGAATAATATTGGTAAGATTACTCAGATTATCGGTGCTGTAATTGATATTAAATTCACAGAAGGTAATCTGCCAGAAATCAATTCAGCCATCAACATAAAGACCAATGACGGCGGCAGGCTTGTTGTGGAAGTTGCACAGCATCTTGGAGACGACACGGTAAGATGTATCGCCCTTGGACCAACAGATGGTCTTGTTAGAGGTATGAATGCAGAAGCTACAGGTGCTCCTATATCAGTACCAGTTGGCGAGCAGACACTTGGAAGAATGTTTAACGTATTAGGAGAGCCTATAGATAATAAGCCAGCTCCAGAAGTAGAGCATATGCCTATTCATAGAAAGGCTCCTTCATTCGTTGAGCAGGCTACTAATACAGAGATGTTAGAGACAGGTATCAAGGTAGTAGATTTACTCTGCCCTTATCAGAAGGGTGGAAAGATCGGACTTTTCGGTGGTGCCGGTGTAGGTAAGACAGTTCTTATTCAGGAACTTATACGTAATATTGCTACTGAGCATGGTGGATATTCAGTATTCACTGGTGTTGGTGAGCGTACAAGAGAGGGTAATGACCTTTATCACGAAATGATGGATTCAGGAGTTATCGAGAAGACAACCATGGTATTCGGTCAGATGAATGAACCACCTGGAGCAAGAATGAGAGTTGGTCTTACAGGACTTACTATGGCTGAGTACTTCAGAGATAAGGGTGGAAAGGATGTACTTCTTTTCATCGATAATATCTACAGATTTACCCAGGCTGGTTCAGAGGTTTCAGCGCTTCTTGGACGTATGCCTTCAGCCGTAGGTTATCAGCCAACTCTTCAGACAGAGATGGGTGCTCTTCAGGAGCGTATCACATCAACAAAGAATGGTTCTATCACATCAGTCCAGGCTGTATATGTACCTGCGGATGACCTTACTGACCCAGCGCCAGCAACAACATTCGCACATCTTGATGCAACTACAGTTCTTTCACGTTCTATAGTTGAGCTTGGTATATATCCAGCTGTAGATCCACTTGAATCTACATCAAGAATTCTTGATCCAAGAATCGTTGGTGAAGAACATTATAAGGTAGCAAGATCAGTTCAGGAGATATTACAGAAGTATAAGGAACTCCAGGATATCATTGCTATTCTTGGTATGGATGAACTTTCAGAGGAAGATAAGATGGTTGTATCAAGAGCAAGAAAGGTACAGAGATTCCTTTCACAGCCATTCTTCGTAGCTGGACAGTTTACAGGACTTGAAGGACGTTATGTACCTATAAGTGAGACAATTCAGGGCTTCAAGGAAATCATTGAAGGTAAGTATGATGATATCCCAGAAAGTTATTTCCTTAACTGCGGCAGTATCGACGATGTACTTGCAAAGGTATCAAAGTAGAAGATAAGCAATAAAGATTGTAAACTCAGATATCTTGATAAGGAGAATTGATATGGCAGATACAATGAAGCTTTTAGTAAATACACCCGAAAGAGTGTTTTACAATGATGACGTCACATTTGTTGAGCTGAGCACAAGTGAGGGTGAAATAGGTATATATCCTAACCATGTACCTCTTACAGCTGTGCTTGTTCCATGTGTGTTAAAGATTCATCAGGATGGCGAAGTAAAGAAGGCTGCTGTTCATGGTGGAATAGTAGAGATACTAAAAGACCGTGTTACAGTACTTGCAGAAATAGCAGAGTGGCCGGATGAAATCGATGTTAATCGTGCCAATGAAGCAAAGGTAAGAGCGGAAAGAAGACTTGCTGCAAAGGAAAGTAATCTTGATGTCCACAGGGCAGAGCTTGCTCTTAGAAGATCCCTTGCAAGACTTGGAGCAGTTGATTAATAATGAAGTATTATAGTCAGCTGTTATGCTAAAGACTAAAATACTTCATGAGTATATACCTTCCATTAACTGGTAATAATATCAGAGAATATTATTATTGGTTGATGGGAGGTTTTTATATGTATAAGAGTATATTGCTTAAAGATAAATATGTGAAAAGATATAGTTTTCAGAGGCTTAGTATTATACTGGCAATAGTTTTGTGGATATTTACAGCTGTGCGTGTGTTTTCACCTGGAATAGTAAGGGCGGTATCAGTTAACAGCAGAAAGGATATGGTGAGCATATTCTGCAACAATGTGTACAGGGATGTTTCATCAGAGCTTACTGCTTATGGAGTGATAACTGAAAGCTATCTGTCAGATGACGCTAAAACAATGCTTCTTACGGATATAGCAGAAGATATAGGGCTTAATGCATATAAAATAGTGAAGCATGCAAATGAAGAAGATGATTCATATGCATTGATACAGGACTCAGTTTATGGGGATGTGGATATAAGGATATTATCAAGCCAGAATAAGTATTATCTTGCCATAGATATAAAGCTTGATAAGGGAATAGAAGGTACAGAGCAGTATAAAAAAATAGTGGAAACAGTATGTGAGGAATATGGCATAGATTGTGTTGTTAATGTATGCCTTAAGGGAGCAGTAGATGGCAGAATAGATATAACTGATAGGAAAAATCTGTGTAATGAGTTGTTAAAACAGCTTAAAGCAAAGGAAATACAGTCAAGAAAGACCATGGATATGTTTGTGGTATATGCATATGACAGAAGTGAAAAAGATTATGTCATGCTTGGTAAGAAAAAAATAAATGTAAATATTTCAATGGAATATGATGAGACAGAGGATAAAACGTTAGTGTACATGGCTTCCCCGGTATATATTGGAAAATAGATTTTAAAAGATTATTAAAACGGATATTATTACTTGTGTAAATAACACAAAGAGATTAAAATGATGTAAGGATTGCCAGAAGCGATAGCTTACTCTTCATTGAATAATGGAGGGACTAAAATAAGTTCTGGCAGTTATGCCATATAAGAAAAGGAAGAAAGCTTGTGAATATAAAAGAATTACTTGATATATGTATAGATAAAAACCTTATAGATATGACTATAAGCAGCAGAAAACTAAAAGATGAAACAAAAGCACAGAAGGTAAAGATAAGACCGGTTATTATTAAAGATACATTGGAGTATCAGGTATCTGAGTTTGTTGGAAGAAAGGTGCTGCATACTAATTATACACAGAAAGATGTTAAGAAGCGTATAGAAAAGTATATGGAAGAAGAGTTTAAGCAGGCGCAGATAACTAGAACAGATTCATTGGCAACTATTCTTTCAAGCAAAAGTGGAACATGTACATGTAAGTATAAGAAAGCGAAGGAAATAAAGGCACAAAAGGAGTTAAGCCATAACAGAACCAAAAAATATATAATCCAGGAAGGCACACCTGTAGGATTTATGATAGACCTTGGGGTTATGACACCTGATGGCAGGATAGTAAGAACACGCTATGATAAGTTCAGGCAGATTAACCGGTTTCTTGAGTTTATAGAAGACATACTTCCAAGACTGGATAAGGATAAAGAACAGACTATAATAGATTTCGGATGTGGTAAGTCGTATCTTACATTTGCAATGTATTATTATCTGAAGGAGCTCAAGGGTTATAATATAAGGGTAATAGGTCTTGATCTTAAAGAAGATGTCATAGAACATTGTAATGAGTTAAGAACAAAATATGGATATGACAGACTGGATTTTTATGTTGGTGACATAGCAACATATAAGGATGTTGACAGTGTAGATATGGTAGTGACACTTCATGCATGTGATACAGCAACAGATTATGCACTTGCAAAGGCTGTAGCATGGGGAGCGAAGGTTATACTGTCTGTACCATGCTGTCAGCATGAGGCTAACAGGACTATAAGCAGTACGCTTCTGTCGCCAGTTATGGATTATGGTATACTTAAAGAAAGAATGTCTGCAATAATAACCGATGCAGCACGTGCCAATATGTTAAAGGCTAGAGGTTATGATACTCAGATTTTGGAATTTATTGATATGGAACACACTCCTAAGAATCTGCTTATAAGAGCTGTAAAAACAGGGAAAACAGATGAAAAAGCAGAAAAACAGGCAGAGGATATGCAGAAGGCGCTAGGTATAGAGCTGACTATTTCAAAGCTGTTATAAAGAGTTATGAGTGAAATGTTAAATCTGTAAAATAACAGGAATGGAGAGAATAATGAGAAGAACTGATAAAAGGTCCAGCTCCAAATATATTTTTTTAGGCGTATTGTTTATTGCGACTATGGTTGTTACATTTTTATCTATGGGACTTGAGACGGTTACACCATCGGCAACGACCATGACGGAGGCTACATTACCAGTCATATCAATGCTGACAGATGAAGGAACGGAATTTAATCCACTTCATGGATATACAGCAGCTATTAACCAGGCACTTACTAATGACAGCCTTACACCGATAGCACAGAACAGAAAGCTTGATATAGTAATATATAGCTATGGGGCAGATGTGCAGGAGGTTTCATACAAAGTAAGAAGCCTGTCGGATAATTCGCTTATTGAGAATACTAAGGTAAATACACTTAACAGAGATGACAATAAAATAACAGCAACTCTTGGAATAAAGAATCTTATAGATGATAATGTACAGTATGCACTTGAGATAATGATAAAAACATCAGCACATGATGAAATATATTATTATACAAGAATAGTTACAGGAGAGAATTATGAGCTGGATAAGAAGTTTGAGTTTGTAAAATATTTTAATGCATGCACATTAAATCCAGGCAGACTGAATGAAATCCAGAAGTATCTTGAAACATCATCAAGTGGCAACAACAGTAACTATGGTAAGGTAAATATTAACAGTTCGTTATCACAGGTTGGCTGGGGAGAAATAACACCATATATAGAAAGCCAGCTTGTACCTAAAGTTAAGGAAATAAGCAAGGATGTTGCTATTATAACTTTAAACTATAGGGCAGGTGCGGTTAACGAATATGATTCTTATGATTCATATAATGTTTATGAGTACTATAGAATAAGGCAGACTAATTCAGGATTTTATCTGCTTAACTATGAAAGGGAAGCAAACCAGATATTTGATGGAAAGAACGATCTTACATCGGCTGGAAAGATTAATCTTGGAATACAATCATCATCAACAGCAGAGTA
The DNA here is from genome assembly GCA_000436475.1 of Eubacterium sp. CAG:248. Taxonomy (GTDB): domain Bacteria; phylum Bacillota; class Clostridia; order Lachnospirales; family Lachnospiraceae; genus Lachnospira. The sequence continues at coordinate 39,629 of FR886209.1, read as the reverse complement.
TGCTTCAGATGAAAAGGCAAGATATGCATATTATGTAAATGAGGGTTCATTATGGTGCTTCAATACAGATGATAATATATATACGAGAGTTTTCTCTTTTAATACAGACGAAACAGATGGTATACGTGAGAATTATAATGAACATGGCATAAAAATACTAAATGTACAGGATAGTGGTGACTGCAGCTTTTTGGTATATGGATATATGAACAGAGGTGAGCATGAAGGCGAATCAGGTGTTTCGCTCTGCAGATATTCATATATAGATAATAAGGTTGAAGAAAGATTATATATTCCAGTTGATATACCATATGATATATTATCGCAGAATATAGGAAACATAGCTTATCTTGCAGACGAGAATACATTTTATATACTTATGGATGACTCACTGTATTGTATTGATCTTATAAGCAAAGAGGTTATGACAGTTGTATCAGATCTCGTAGATGGAACATATGCGGTATCTGAGGATGGAAGCTCTATAGCATACAGCATTAACGGTAAGCTATATGGAACTGAAAGTATAAGAGTATTCAACATGTCAGATGACAGTGAACACATAATACAGGCTGATGATGGCGACTATATAAAATGTCTGGGATATATCAATAATGATTTTATATATGGTGTGGCACATAAGGATGACATTATAATAAAAGATGATGGGAACAGAACATTTGCAATGTATAAAGTATGTATCATGAATTCTTCATATGAGATTATAAAAGAGTATGAGGAAAACGGTATATATGTAAGTGATGCAAGTGTTTCAGATATGCGTATTAATCTTACAAGAATAGTGAAGTCTGGTTCAGGCTATGAAGGAACAAGCATAGACCAGCTTATCAATAAAGATGAGAATGTAAAAACAGACGGACTGGCGTTAGATTCTGTAGTGAGTGATAACAGAAAGCAGGAGCTGGCAATAAAGCTTACAAAAGCTTTGTCATCAACAACTGTAGAGTTCAGGACTTCTTCTGATGTTGTATACAGAGAGGATGCAGTTCTTGAACTGGCAAAAGAATTCAAGGGTGATGGAAGGTATTATGTATATGGATATGGTAAGTTCCAGAACAGTACGACGGATATATCCAAAGCTATAGCCCTTGCGTATGATACCTATGGCTCAGTAGCGGATTATAACGCTAATACAATATGGAAAAGATATAAAAATACTACAGGAGAACTTAAGGGATTATCATTATCAGGACAGTCATCTGGCGCACTGGCCAGCGCATTGCAGGCAGTTGCTGCATATGCCGGAGGACAGTCAGATATATCGGAAGCCCTTAAGACAAAGACAGCAGATGAAGTGCTTAGCAGTATACCAGGAGTAAGTGGAATAAGTATTAAGGGAGTATCTATAGACAAAATGCTTAATTTCATTGATAATGGCTGCCCGGTTATAGGAAAAAGTGGGAATGATTCATATGTTATAATAACGGCATATGATTCTAAGAATGTGACTTATACGGATGCAGCATCAGGTATGAGTCAGACAGTTTCCTTAACAGATGCAAATAAGTTATTTACACAATGGGAAAATGTATTTGTAACATATTACAAGAATTAAAGAGGATATGTATATGGCGAATTCATCAGAAAGCAGAACTTCACAGAAAAGAAACGCACAAGTTAAAAAACCTGTACGAATTAATTCAAAAAAACGCAGGAGACGCAGAATAATAAAAAGAATAGTAATAGCAATTATAGTTGTGTTACTGGCTGGTGCAGGTATATATGCAGGACCAAAGCTTGTAAAGATAGCTAAGCTTGCAGCAGATGCAAAGCAGATGGCAGATGAGAGTAGTGTTGATACTTTTAAGAATGGAAAGACAACAGTTATATATGATAAGAATGGTGACCAGCTTTGTACCATGAAAGCATCAAAGGATATGTATTATATAGATTATGATAACATACCAGCTACGCTTGCAGATTCGTTTGTTGTTATGGAGGACAGGGATTTTTATAGTCATTCAGGTATTGATATTAAAGCGATTATACGAGCGCTGATAGCAAACCGTAAAAGTGATACTATAGTCCAGGGAGCCAGCACAATAACACAGCAGGTTGCCAAGAATGTTTTTCTGACACAGGAAGTAACGTGGGATAGAAAGATTAAGGAGATATTCCTTGCATGGGGGCTTGAAAAGAAATACTCAAAGGAGCAGATACTTGAGTTCTATCTTAACAACATATATTTCAGTAACGGATATTATGGTGTAGAAGCAGCAGCTAAAGGATATTTTGGAAAATCAGCTGCGGAGCTTTCGGTATCGGAACAGGCATTTATAGCAGCAATACCAAACAATCCGACTAAGTACAATCCGCTGACAAACTATGATGCTACGCTTACAAGAAGGAATCTTATACTTAAAGAGTTATATAATGCAGATTATATAGATTCGATGACATATAACACAGCGCTTGATGAAGAGATAACTGTATCTGGCTCAGGAGAAAAGGTATCAACGAAGAACAATTCTGTAGAAACATATGCAAGACATTGTGCTACAGAAGAAATGATGAAGTACTGTGGATTCGTTATGAGAAACAACTTTAATTCCGAAGATGAATATAATGAATATGAAGAACTTTACCAGAAATATTATTCAACATGCCAGCAGATGCTTCTTGGCGGTGGATATACTGTGTATACAAGTATAGATCCAGAGGCACAGGAGGCACTTCAGGATTCGATAGATAAAAACCTTGCGTCATATAAAACATTATCGGATGATGGTGTATATGAATTTCAGGGAGCCGCAACATGTATAGATAACAGTACTGGTAATGTTGTTGCAATAGTTGGTTCACGAAGCCAGGAGCTTAATGGATATACACTTAACAGGGCATATCAGAGCTACAGACAGCCAGGAAGCTCAATAAAACCAATAGTTGTTTATACACCATATTTACAGCAGGGAAATACACCAGATACTATAGTTACTGATGAAAAGATAGATGGTGGACCTAATAATGCTGACGGCTCATATGCAGGACAGATGACACTAAGAACTGCTGTCATGAAGTCGAAGAATACAGTTGCATGGAAAATATACAGAGACGACATTACACCTAAGATGGGTATAGGTTTCCTGCTTAATATGGGATTCCATAAGGTATGGATGGATAAGAACACCAACGCAGTTGCACTTGGAGGCTTCACATATGGTGTTTCGACAGAAGAAATGGCAGGTGCATATGCCACTATAGCAAATGATGGAATGTTCCGGCAGCCTACGTGTGTTACAAAGATAACTAACACATCCGGAAGGACGATAGTAGATACATCCGGAAGAGAAGTGAGGGTATATGATACTAATTCATGCCGCCTTATGACAGATATGTTAAGATCCGTAGTTACTGGAGGTACAGGTGTTGGTGCAGAACCATCAGATGCTATTGTAGCTGGTAAAACAGGAACGACTAATAGTAACAAGGATGCATACTTCTGTGGATATAGCCAGTATTATACTATGGCTGTATGGACAGGTTACGATTATCCTAAGACACAGAGTTCTGTAAAGACACTTAGCATATTCAGGGATTTTATGGAAGTGATCCATAAAGGAAAGGAGAAGGTTGAGTTTAAGTCTGCCTCTAACGTGATAACAAAGCAGACAGAAACACAACCGGAAACAACAACGTCAGAAGAGCAGGAAACATCTACCAAGCAGGAAACAACAAGCAGGGTTCAGGCAACAACGAAAGAACAGATACAAAAGACAACAGCAGATAATACATCCACCTCTACAAAGGCAACAGAAAAAACAACGGAAAATAAGACAAAGCATACAGGAGAGTGGGATGCACCGACGCAGACGGATAAAGTTATAGAGTAAAGCTGCATGCTGTATTGAAGATTTTTATATTAAGTTACTTATGTAAGATATTAAAATGTAAGATGCTAAAAAGTAATATGTAAAAAAGCTGCTGTGACATTGATATAGTTAATGCCACAGCAGCTTTTTTATATATATCAGTGAGCGGCAAAATTTACTTTTGACACTCACATCATCTTATGATAAATAATATAACGTGAAATTACTTATTCTTTTTACCGAAATTCTTGAAAAATCCTTTTTTCTTCTTTTCTTCAACAACTATTTTTCCACCACGTACTGACTTGATACCAGTGATGTATATACCGCTGACCTCTGCTTTAACTTCAGCCTTAATAGGAATCTGGTCATATACCTTAGGATCAGCCATAAGAGTCATAACCTTAGGACCAATCTTTGCCTTTACAACAGGTACCTTGCTTCTTTGAAGGTACTTAGGTGTCTGGTCAAGTACAATCTTAGGAAGACCAGCTTCTTTTAATTTCATTTTTTTCTTATCGATGATCAGCATCGACATAACCTGCTTGGCAGCATCAATCTGTGCCTGATTAGCATCCTGCTTCTTACGAAGCTTGTTACCTACAATAATAAGAGCTACTAAAGCAACAACAAGTATTGCAATAATAACCAATAAAACTATCGCCCATACTGGCATAATTATTTCCTCCTGCATATATATTTCAGTAATTCATTAATAACTTTAGTATTATATCACGTAAAAAGAGCGATGAAAAGATATTAAACATTAATATTTTATACAAGTTTCTGATTATTGTTATACTTGGTAAGTATAAGTCCGTGTACATATTCTGGCACATTCTTCTTATCTTCAGCGGACATCAGAGACATATCAAGAGGTTCGCAGAATTCTATAATAGTGTGAGCTTTTTTAAGAAATGGTGCATGATCTTCAAATATAGCAGAAGTGTTGTTCTGCACAACAGGTACTATAAGACAGCCGGATTTTTCAGCAAGCTTAAAGCTTCCAGCATGAAATTCCATTACACCTTCACCTTTGTTACGTGTCCCCTCAGGGAATATTACAAGAGAGGTACCATTTTTAATATATTCAATACCAGTAAGGATTGACTTAAGTGCAGCTCTTGTATTGTTTCTGTCAAGCATAATACATTTTATATTAGCCATCCATCTGCGTAGTATAGGTATCTTTGACATTTCCTTTTTTGCAACGTAGGCAGCCCTGCCTTTAATAAATGTATAAGATATGATTACATCAAAAAATCCACGATGGTTTCCTACAAACAAAACAGGCTTATCAGCTGGTATATTTTCAAGTCCGATAGCGGTGATGTTTGTTCCACATATAAGAAGAATAAGTCTGAACATAAATCTTGCTATTGCATCTGAGGCTTTTTCTTTAGCAAGTGGATTCTTTTTGCCGGCAAGCCACAGTATAGGAAGTGCAAGCAGGCTGAATAAAGCAAATATTAACAAAACAATTATCAGTATGATTAGTCTGATCATATATAACTCCTTTTAATAAAATTATCTTTTGATGTTATGATAAAATATCCATAACAAGTATAATACCAATACTTGGCTGTTCTACTTCTGCACATACGAGGATGCGTAAGAAGAGTAAAGCTTTGTACCATCATTTTTCATAAATATAGCTTCTATGCCATCAAGGCTTTCAATCAGCTCCATTCCTTTATCAGCACCGAGAACAAAACAGGTTGTACTAAGGCAGTCACCGGTTGTTGATTCATGTGATATGATGGTAACATCACAAAGCTCTGATTCATATGGGTATCCGGTTTTTGGGTTTAAAATATGGTGGTAAAAAGTTCCGTCACCAGAATAAAAATACCTTTCATATGTTCCGGATGATACAACAGATGAATCGTTGATGTTTAACAGCTCCATATATTCACCTGTATCAGAGAAAGGCTTTTTAACAGCGATTGTAAAATCGGTATTTTTCTTTTTTTCTCCAATGCATAAAACATTGCCGCCAAGATTAATTATAGCGCTTTTTACACCATTATCAACTAAAAAAGTCTTGATTTTGTCGGCTATATATCCCTTTGCTACGGCACCAAGGTCTATACAGAATCCATCGGGCATATCTATATAGTGTGTTCCGGCTGAGTCGGTGTTAAGAGTGACCTTCGTATAATCTACATATTCCAATGCATTGCTTATAAGTGAAGCATCAGGAACAGAAGGTGAGTCGGAGGTGAAATCCCATAGACGGGATACACTTCCTATGGTTATATCAAATGCACCATCTGACAGCCGGCTGTATTCAAGACCGGTTTCAATAAGTTCATATAGTTCATCGCTTATTATTGATGTTTCTTTATTGTTGACCTTATACAGTTCGCTCGCTGCAAGAGTCCGTGAAAAAATATGTTCATAATGATCACATAACGATATAGCTTCCAAGATAATGCTTTTATTGACATTGGTATAAGAAGATATCTGCACATAAGTGTTTAGCTTATAATCAGTTATGCTTATTGGAGTTGTCAGGGTTAATTCAGTCCCGCATCCTGTAAGAGGAAGTATACAGGCTGTTATAAGCACAGTAGACAGAATCAGGCAGGATAACTTCTTTTTTTGTTTATACAAAATATTCTTCATGTTTTCTTTTATTCCAATTCCTATATTATTATATTTACCTAAAAGAGTATACCAAATATTGAAAAAAATGTGAATTCACTTTTAATTTGTACTGGATTATGTTATAACAGATAATGTTGTGAAACAAGCTGGCTGGAAATAACATGCCAAGAATAATGAAATGAGGATTATTTATGAAAAAGAAATTAGTTAGCCTTATGCTTGCTGCTACAATGGTAGTATCGCTTGCAGCATGTGGCTCTAAAAAGACAGAAGCTCCAACTTCTACAGTACATAAGGATATAACTGCTGCACAGTATGATTCAATAATATCTGCAGATGCAGCAATATATAAAAAGAACTTTACAATGCCAGAGTTTAAAGGAATGGAAGTGACAGTAGATAAGTCAGTGCTTAATGTATCAGATTCGGATGTTGATGATTATATTAACCAGAATATCATTGCTTCACAGGCAAAAACAGAAAATGTTACAAGTGGCGTTACAGCTAACGGTGATAGCATCATACTTGATTACTCAGGTAAGCTTGATGGTGAAGCATTCTCAGGTGGAACAGCAACAGATGCTTCATATACTATAGGTTCAGGAAATTTCATCAGTGATCTTGATAAAGGGCTTGTTGGACTTACAGTTGGACAGGAGTATGATATTCCATGCACATTCCCAGATAACTATACATCTGAGCTTGCTGGAAAGAGTGTAATATTCACTGTTAAAGTAACAGCTATAGTTAAGACTACATATCCAGAGATAACAGATGAATGGGTAATGGAAAACAAGGATACTCTTAATCTTTCAGGAACAACAGTTCCAGAGTTCAGGCAGGAAGTAAGAAAGATAGTAGAGGCTAATGCCAATGACAAATATATGCAGGCAACATTCAATACTGCATATGAAAAGATTAAAGAACAGATTGGTGATAGCGTGACATATCCAGATGATGAAGTACAGTCACTTGTTGAAGTGTTTAATACTAACATTGAAAACGAATTTAACAATTATGGTTCATACTATGGTGCATCAGATCTTGATTCATATAAAACAAAGGTGTATGGTTTTGAGTCAATAGATGCATACAACGAATATGTTGATAACCAGGCAAAGTCATACCTTTTAGAGAAGATGGTGATCACAGTAATTGCTGCAGATAACGATATCCATGTAAATGAAGATGAAATCGTATCATATGGTAACGATCTTGCAACATATTATGGATATGATGATTTTGCTGCTATTACAGATGCAGTTGGTAACGAGGTTGTATCTGAGATTGGATACCAGATTCTTTCACAGAAGGTTATAGAGTTTGTATGCAGTCAGATATCAGAAGTTGAGCAGTAGAATACAGCATATATTATTCTGCATAAATATATTGGGACGGTGTATAATGCATTGTCCCAATATTATTTTTTTTAGATAAAGAAAAATTTATATGGTTTATATGAATGGGAGATTAGTGTGAAAAATAAGATTTTTCACACGCAAGAATGGGAGATTATAATGAAAGAATTCGTACCAAAGATATTTGATGTGATGAAAACATATTCAAAGGGTCAGCTTGTAAAGGATGTTGTGGCTGGTATTATCGTTGCTATAATAGCACTTCCTTTATCAATAGCGCTTGCCCTTGCATCAGGAGTAAGCCCGGAGCAGGGCATATATACTGCGATATTTGCAGGCTTTGTAATATCATTTCTTGGCGGAAGCAGGGTGCAGATAGCAGGCCCTACAGCTGCATTTGCAACAATAGTGGCAGGTATAGTAGCCAGAAATGGTATGGATGGATTAATAACAGCCACAATTATGGCTGGG
>FR886209.1:0-31332 GCA_000436475.1 Eubacterium sp. CAG:248 | reverse complement strand
TTGGTATTATACTTGTAGTTATGGGATTTTTAAAGTTTGGTAATCTTATCAGATTTATTCCATATACGATAACAACAGGATTTACTTTTGGTATTGCTGTGACGATAGTTATAGGACAGATTAAGGATTTCCTTGGGCTTACTTATCCAGCAGGAACTGCGGCAGTTGAGACTATGGATAAGCTGAAGGCTGTGGTTCTTAATATAGGTACATTTAATGTGAAAGCATTTATCGTGGGTGTGGTCGCACTTGCGATACTTATCATATGGCCTAAGTTTAAGGCACTTGATAAGATACCACCTTCACTTATAGCAGTTATTGTATCAGTTCTCATGGTTAAATTCATCGGACCATTAAAAGATGTCAATACAATCGGAAGCCTGTATACAATAAAGAAGGGGCTTCCTGGAGTGTCAGTACCATCAGTTAATATGGATATGATAATAACACTTCTTCCAGATGCGCTCACAATAGCGGTTCTTGCAGGAATAGAGAGTCTGCTTTCGTGTGTAGTATCAGATGGAATGATAGGTTCAAGACATAAGCCTAATATGGAGCTTGTTGCACAGGGAGCGGGTAATATCGTATCCGCACTTTTCGGTGGTATTCCGGCAACAGGTGCTATTGCAAGAACAGCAGCCAATGTAAAGAATGGTGGACGTACACCTATAGCAGGCATGGTTCATGCGGTTACACTTCTTATTGTGCTTGTAGTGCTTATGCCATATGCGGCATGGATACCTATGCCAGCTATTGCAGCGATTCTGTTTATTGTTGCATATAATATGAGTGGCTGGAGAGAAATGGTTAATCTTGTTAAACATTCACCAAAGTCAGATATATTAGTGTTGCTTACAACTATGTTGCTTACAGTTGTTTTTGACCTTGTTGTGGCTATAGAAGTAGGTATTGTTATGGCGGCACTTCTTTTCCTTAAGAGAATGGCTGATGTAACAGAGGTAAGAAGCTGGAAATATATCGGGGAAGATATTGATGAGAATAATGACCCTGAAAGTATCAATCTAAAGAAGGTTCCAGATAAGACTTTAGTATATGAAGTAATCGGACCAATGTTTTTTGCAGCGGCGGATAAGTTTATGGACATACATATGGAGTCTGATATAAAAGTAGTCATAATCAGAATGCGTGGTGTTCCAGCTATGGATATATCAGCATTGCGTTCGCTTAAGAATATACATAATGTATGTAAGAAGCGTGGCATAACACTTGTATTATCCCACGTTCAGGAACAGCCAAAGAATATGATGGAAAAGGCTGGATTTGCGGCAGAAGTTGGGGAAGAGAATTTCTGTGCCAATATTGATGCAGCACTGGCACATGCACAGGATATCGTTGGGTAAAAGTATATGACAGCAGCAGATATATAGATATGAATTAAACCTCCAGGTCTTTAAAATAAAGGCTCTGGAGGTTTTTGACTTTTTATAAAATGATGTCTTTAAGCAGAGCGGCAGCATTGCCACCCTCGATAGCAGTAAGCTCATCAGCTGTCAGGCCACTGGTTCTAAGCAGCTTAAGTGACTCAGACTGGTCAGACCATGGACTGTCTGTTCCAAATAGGATATGGTCAGCGCCGTGGGCACGGACCATCTGAACGAACTTCTCTTTGGACAGGAAGTTGTTGTCAGGAGTGCTTTTAAGGACAAAAGCTGTGTCAAGCCACACATGAGGAGTTCCGATTAACCGGCTGCATACTTCATCATACATGGACCAGCCGCCCATATGGGCTAATACAAGCTTGTGTGGAGGAACTTCTTTTATCATATTAGACAGACGCTCAACACTTGCTTCATCACAGTTTGGAAAGCTTATATCCATACCGCAGTGGATAGTTACGATGAGGTCGTTGTCGTTTGCACATTCTATAATTCTAAGATATCTGGGGTCATCTATATTAGTACGTTGAAATACAGGATGAAGCTTGATTCCTGGGATGCCGGCTTTTGCAAGATTATTTATTATTGTCTTATAGTCAGCGGTATCTGGATGAATTGTACCAAATGATATTAATCTGGTTTCTTTGGCGGATTGGTTGGTTTTTATGGCTATTTTATTGATAGTTGTATGTTGTTCTGGCTTGGTTGCTATGGGTAGTAATACAGAGTAATCAATTCCCGCCTTTTTCATAGAAGCTTTGATAGAGTCTACACGTCCATCCAGATAGTTAGGTATACCTCCGCTTTGTGCAAGACGTCCTACTGCACGGTCAGCAAGTTCGTCTGGAAAACAGTGAGTATGAAAATCTATAACCATATAAGTCTGGCCTCCTGTTAATATTAATATTAAATGAAATATGAAGCAATATAAGCTGCTTTTAGTTCAGGTCTTTACTAAGCATTGACATGAATCAAAACTTTTAAACGTAAGTTATTGTTAAAAAGCATTTTAAAGCTGATATTTTAATCTGATGATAGCATAAAATGTAAAATCAAGTCAAAAAGTAAAAATAATAAAAATTTGTAAATAATAAAAATAATCAAAATGTATAAATCATCACATTATCCACATACTACACATACAGCATAATTATGGTAAAAAATGTGCATATAGTCAGGAAAAGGAGGCTTATGTTATATGAAGGCAACAGGTATTGTCCGACGGATTGATGATCTTGGCAGAATAGTCATACCAAAGGAAATCAGAAGAACATTACGGATACGGGAAACTGATCCTATGGAAATATATACAGATATAGATGGACAGATAGTGCTTAAGAAGTATTCGCCGATGGGAGATATAACTGCTATGGCAGAGGAATATGTAAAAACACTGGCTGAAAATACGGGTATGACAGCAGCTATAACTGACAGAGATTATGTTATTGCAGCGGCAGGAAACGAAAAAAAATATATTCTTGGAAAACAGATATCAAGAGAACTGAATGCTGTTATGGATGAAAGAAAAAGTGTTATGGCAGGCTGTACAGATGCATCATATGTGTCTGTTGTATCGGGTTATGAGTGCAAAGAAGAGGTGATAAGTCCTATAATATGTGCTGGTGATGTATTAGGCTCTGTTATTATGTTTACTAAAGATAACGGATATAAGTTTACAGAGTGGGAAAAATGTATAGTAAAAGTTGCAGCTGATTTTCTTGGGAAACATATGGAAAGCTGATTGTACTTGCCATGAGTATTGCATATAGGCTATACTATGCATACGCATAGGTTCAAGGCTTTGGTATATACGGAAATACTTATGAATCTGTGACATGGCATGATATATGGGAGGTGCTATGCCATAAACAGTGGCACTTCCTTTTTTCAATGCACAATAAAGCATGAATAAAACAAAGGAAATATAAAGATTAAGAGGCATAAGGAAAAGGAGACAGGCTATGAGATTAGATAAATACCTTAAGGTATCAAGACTTATAAAAAGACGTACGGTAGCCAACGATGCATGTGATGCAGGAAGAGTTATGATTAATGATAAGGTTGCCAAGGCATCAGCTGATGTAAAAGCAGGAGATATTATAGAGATATCCTTTGGCAATAAGAATGTTAAGGTGAAAGTAACAGATGTGAAGGATACTGTAAAAAAAGAAGAAGCTAAAGAAATGTTTGAATATATTTAAGAATCAAAGTCATATTTTCATATATTCCCCAATATATTAGACAAGTAGATATAAAATAGGCTTGTGCATGATTGAAGGGAGTTGTGGATGATGGAGGAAACAAGACGTGTAAGACATCCTCATACAGTTCATATGGAGGATAGAAAAAAAGTTGAATTCACAGGGATTACAGATGTTATATCATTTGAACCGGTTAAGGTCATGTTAGAATCAGATTATGGAGTTATTGTTATAAAAGGAGATGCACTTCACGTAAATAAGCTGTCAGTGGAAAAGGGAGAACTGGATGTAGATGGAAGAATAGACTCAATAGTTTATTCGCAGAATAGTACAGCGGGTAAAAAGGGTGAGCCCCTTATAAACAGGCTGTTTAGGTAGTATAAGCTATGACAGCAGAGATTGTATGGGAGGGCAGTACGCTTTGCAGGACACTCTGGTGGGGAATGGTATTTGCAGCGGAGTATGATACAATAAGGATATTTAGAAGAATAGTAAAACATAATATGCTTGTTATCATGGTTCTTGAGGATATGGCATACTGGATATATGTATCAATAAAAATATTTTCTATATGTTTTTATGTTAATGATGGGGTTATAAGGGCTTTTATTATAGCGGGTTTTATTATGGGTGCAGGGCTTTATGTTAAGGCATTAAGCAGATATTACATAAAATATGGTGTTAAGCTTATATCCTTTTTTATAAAAATAGTCAGTATAATCATAATAAAACCATTGAAATTCATTTTATCTATGGTTAGAATGATATCAGGAAAGCTGTTGTTTCCTGTAAAGCTATGTTGCCGGTATATTAAGAGCAAAATACCTTTTAAATCTGACATCATTAAACATAAAAAAAAGAAAATCATAAACTATAATTATGATAATGACATTAGTAATAAGCAGTCTTAGATAAATATAAAGATGTATACAGAATTGGAGCGGTATATATGAAATTTGAAACAAGAAGAGAACGGGAACTCCGTAGAAAGAGACAAAAGCGTTCAGCTATATTAGGTATGGTGTTTGCTATACTTGTTGTTATCGGACTTGGCATACTGTTATGGAATGGAAAGAAGAATATTGAAGCTAAGAATGTTGAATATGAAAAAGAAATATCACAGCTTCAGGCACAGGTAGATAGTGAACAGAAACGTACAGATGAACTTAATGAATACAAAAAATATATACAGACTAAAAAGTTCGTCGAGGAAGTTGCTAAAGATAAGTTTGGTCTTGTGTATCCTGATGAGATAATATTCAGAGGAAAGAAGTAGATGAATATAAGCACATAGTATATAGCAGAAAGCACTGTTATGTACATGTGCTTTTATTGTTGTTACATCGGCTGGGAGTAAAATATTTTTTGATACTTATATCTTGACGGGCATTTAACACAATATGACATTTTTTTTCATATGTATGTGTATATAATGATGTCTGTTAAATGGAAAAGTATATGAAGTATCGTAAGGGGAGATTAGTGTGAAAAATAAGATTTTTCACACGCAAGATTTGAGCTTCGCACAAACTTGAGATGCGCTGAAAAGCAGCGCAAGAATGGAGATTATTATGAGTAGATGTGATGAGTTGTGTATGACATATACAGTTAACAGGCTTTCAGAAACAGCAAAAACATTCAGAAGATTAGGGGAAACGTATGAATGTGCTTCAGGTGATGAGGCCAAAAGTCCAAGCTTTAAGAGGCAGCTGTTTTTAGTTGCAGATATTCTTGATGATTGTACACTTATGCAGCTGGAAGCAGACAAGCCTGCTAAAGGCCTGCTAAGGGATATGTCATCAAGAGCACTTATATCAGGTATTGTTATCAGAGAAGTAAATATACTTAAAAGCAAAAATGGAAAAAATGAGGTTGTTGTACAGGCAAGGACACTTGGGAAGGGCTGCACATCAGAAAGAAAGATAAGAAAAATCATATCAGATGTATTTGGTGGCGGGTATTATTCAGATCATAACAACAGGCTTGTTGTGAATGAAGAATGTCAGCAATATGTATATCATCAGGAGAATAGATTCAGATTCCTTTCAGGTGTGGCAAGGGAATGTAAGGATAAAAGTGGATTTAATGGGGATAATTTCATGGTTTCCAATCTTTCCTGTGGAAAAGTTGTTGCAGCTATAGCTGATGGATGTGGAAGTGGTAAAAGAGCATTCATAGAGAGCCGTATGGTTATAGAACTTATGGAAAACTGCATAGATGCCGGATTTGAGGAAAAAACAGCAATAGATTTTATCAATTCAGCATATATCAATGGTGGAGGCATGGGGAATCCTGTAACTATGGATATGAGTGTTGTTGACTGCCAGTCAGGTATAATGCACTGCATAAAAATGGGAGCGGTATCAACATTTATAAAAAGAGAAGGCTGGGTTGAAATAATAAAGTCATCAACGCTTCCTATGGGAGTTTTAGAGCAGGTTGACTATGATTGCACGGACAAGAAGCTATATGACGGAGATTATGTTATAATGATAAGCGATGGCGTACTAGATAATCTTCCATGTGTGAACAAGGAAGAAAAGCTTGTCGAGATAATCAACAGTGTGAGGATGAAGAAGCCAAAGGCAATAGCTGATGAAATATTAAAAAAGTCAATGGGGTATAATCATGAAAAGGTTTTTGATGATTGTACGGTTCTTGTCTTTGGGCTGTTTGATACATATACAAAATGATAATGATGTAAGAAACAAAATACTTTTGCCACTTACATATGATAACAGGATAAGTAAATAAAGGTATATAAAGAGGAAAGATATGGATAAACATACAGTAAAAACAGAGCGGGCAGTATATAGTTATATAAGAAGCAATCATATGTTTGATGATTGTAAGCATATCATAACCGGAGTTTCAGGCGGAGCAGATTCAGTCTGCCTTTTACTCATGCTATGTGATTATGTAAAAAAATATCAGCCGGATGTATGTATACATGCTGTTCATGTTAATCATATGATAAGGCAGGAAGCATTATCAGATGAGGAATTCACAAAGAAATTATGTGAAAAACACGGGGTTGACTGTTACGTGGAACATATAGATTGTGTGGGGATTGCAAGAAAAAATAATCTTACAGTAGAAGAGGCAGGAAGGCTTGAAAGATATAGGATATTTAATGAGATAGCCAAAAAATATGCATATGATGGTAAATCTATGATATCAGTTGCACATCATATGAATGACCAGGCTGAAACTGTTATTATGAATATGGCGCGGGGTACTTCATTAAAGGGTGTACGTGGAATAGTACCGGTGCGTGATAACATTTGCAGACCTTTGTTGTGTATAACAAGAAGCCAGATAGAAGGTTACTTAACAGCAAGAGGACAGTCATATGTCACAGATATTACTAATTATGATAATGATTATACAAGAAATGCTATAAGAAATGTAATACTTCCATATATGTGTGAGCATATTAATAAAAGAGCGGTAAATAATATATCGTCTATGGCAGAAGATATAAGGGAAGCAGATGAATATATAGACAGGCAGACAGACAGGCTGTATGAGGAATGTGTGTATGAGAGTATACAGGATCACAAAGAGACAGGTGGAAACAATAATGAAACTGACATTATAAGGATAGCACTGGATAAGCTTAATAAGGCTGATATGCTGCTTGTTAAGAGGGTTATTTATAAATGTCTTGTCAGGCTGGCTGGAAGGGCAAAGGATATATATTCTGTTAATGTTGCTGATATAGCTGCACTTTCAGGAATGCAGACAGGAAAAAAGATACATTCAGTATATGGCATACAGGCAGAAAGAGAATATGATTATATAGTTCTTAAAAAGAATATAACAGATTTAAAAGATACGTATAAGGCAGCAGTAGATATAAGCAGTCTTGACGTGAATGGCGAAGCGTTAAAGATTAGTGTTGACAAGGATATATATATTGCAGGATATGGGGAGAAATATGTATCTGATATTACATTTTCGCTTGTTGATAAAAAAATATCTTTTAAGAATGATGAAAATACAGAAACTAGTGGTAAAATTCTCATAAATAAATCAAATAATGTCTATGCTAAATATTATGATTATGATAAAATTAATAAATTACTGGATATAAGATTCAGAAAACCACAGGATGATATTGTGGTATCTAAGGATGGAAGTACTAAAAAACTAAAAAAAGAACTTGTAGATAGAAAGATACCATCAGCATACAGGGATAATGTACTTCTTGTATGTGATAAGAATCATGTGTTATGGGCGTGCGGCGTAAGAAGGTGTGAGAGCTGCCTTGTGGATGATGAAACCAGCTGCGTGCTTCAGATATTGATCAATATGAAAGAGAGGAACTAAATATGGCAGATATGCATAAGATAAGTGTCATGATATCAGAGGAAGAGTTACAGGCAAAAATATCAGAGCTTGGTGAGAAAATCAGCGCAGATTATGAGGGGAAGGAAGTAAAGCTCATATGTATACTTAAGGGAAGTGCATTCTTTTGCTGTGAGTTAGCTAAAAGAATCACCGTTCCTGTAAAGATAGATTTCATGCAGACTTCAAGCTATGGAAGTGGAACAAAGTCAAGTGGAAATATAGTTATAAAGAAAGATCTTGATGAATCTATAGAAGGCGAGCATGTTATTGTGATTGAGGATATTATTGATTCTGGTAATACTCTCTACAGGCTTATGCCTATGCTTAAGGAACGTAATCCAGAAGATATATGTATATGTACACTTCTTGATAAGCCGGACAGGAGAGAAGTTGATATAGATGTAAAGTACAACGGATTCAACATCCCAGATGAATTCGTAGTTGGATATGGTCTTGATTATGATCAGAGATATAGAAATCTCCCATTTATAGGTGTTGTACATCTTGATGATGGGGAATAATGCGTTAGAGCTGATAACTGCAGCATATCATATCAGGCAGCGGGCATCTGATGTTAATCAGGAAAATGCATAAGAATGGAGAGTTATAATGGATAATAAAAGAGGTTCAAGATTTTCCGGAGTGGGAGTCTATCTGTTTATAGTTGTTATTGCAGCGATGTTTATTATGTATGTATCACGCATGAATTCGGGGGCAGGTGATTACACATATGGTGAATTCGTAAATGATGTTAATAAAGGTAAAGTAGAAAGTGTCGTTATAAGACAGAACTCAGAGGTTCCTACTGGTGAGTTATCTGTTAAAGTAAGCGGTGTACAGAATGTTAAGAATGTATATGTATCAGATGTTAAACAGGTAGAGGAAATATTACTTGATAAAAATATATCTTATACACTTAAGGATGTAACAAGACAGAGCGTTCTTCTTACATCAATCCTTCCTTTTGGTCTGAGTCTTGTAGTGCTTATATTCTTTATGATGATGTTTACAAGACAGGCTGGCGGTGGCGGTGGAAACGCTAAGATGATGAATTTTGGAAAAAGCCGTGCACGTATGGTAAGCGGTGAAGATAACAAGGTTACTTTTAAGGATGTAGCAGGTCTTAACGAAGAAAAAGAAGAACTTGAAGAAATAGTTGATTTCCTTAAGGACCCTGTAAGATATACATCACTCGGTGCAAGAATACCTAAGGGTGTTATATTAACAGGTGCACCTGGTACAGGTAAGACACTTCTTGCAAAGGCTGTTGCCGGAGAGGCTAATGTTCCGTTCTTTAGCATATCTGGTTCCGACTTCGTTGAAATGTTTGTAGGTGTTGGTGCATCAAGAGTAAGAGATATGTTTGAAGAAGCAAAAAAGAATGCACCATGCATTATATTTATAGATGAGATAGATGCTGTTGCCAGAAGAAGAGGAACAGGCATGGGTGGCGGACATGATGAAAGAGAGCAGACACTTAACCAGATGCTTGTTGAGATGGATGGTTTCGGTGTGAATGAAGGCATCATCGTTATGGCAGCCACAAACAGAATAGATATCCTTGATCCAGCGATATTAAGACCAGGCAGATTCGACAGAAAGATAGTTGTAGGAAGACCAGATGTACAGGGAAGACTTGAGATATTACAGGTACATGCGGCAAAGAAACCACTTGGTGATGATGTTGACCTTGAGAAGCTTGCAAGAACTTCAGCCGGCTTTACAGGCGCTGACCTTGAAAATGTATTGAATGAGGCAGCTATAGGAGCAGCAAGAAAGAAGTCAAAGTATATAACAAATGCTGATGTAGAAGAGGCATTTATAAAGATAGGAATAGGTGTTGAAAAGAAGAGCAAGATTATCTCTGACAAGGAAAAGAAGATTACAGCATATCATGAATCAGGTCATGCTATACTGTTTCATCTCCTTCCAGATGTAGGTCCTGTACACACGATATCTATCATACCTACCGGCATGGGCGCAGCAGGTTACACTATGCCGCTTCCAGAGCGTGATGAGATGTTTAATACAAAGGGCAAGATGCTTCAGAATATTATAGTAAGTCTTGGTGGACGTGTGGCAGAGGAGCTTGTGTTTGATGATATAACAACAGGGGCTTCACAGGATATAAAGCAGGCAACACAGACAGCAAGAGATATGGTTACAAAGTATGGTTTCTCAGAGAAGCTTGGACTCATAAATTATGATACAGATAGTGATGAGGTATTTATCGGAAGAGATCTTGCACATACAAGACCATATGGTGAAGATGTTGCGGCACTTATCGATAAGGAAGTTAAGGATATAGTAGATGAGTGTTATGTTAAGGCTAAAAAGCTTATATCTGAGCACATGGATGTTCTTAAAAAGAGTTCAGAGCTTTTGCTTGAAAAAGAAAAGATATCAAGAGAAGAATTTGAAGGACTTTTTACTGATAATGTAACAGCATAGAGCAATAAGGGTATAGAATAATATGGGTATAGAGCTATGAAAATCCACATATTGTATTGATTTATAAACACACAATGTGCAGTATGCACAAAAAAATATCGCAATTATTGTGAAGTTTGTGAACACTTATGGGGCTTTGTATGATATTATAATTAATGTAAAAACCCCCAATACATTATATATTTTTTGCTACACCCCATAATAAGTGAAATACCTTCTCCAAAAAGGACAGTCCCCCCAGACTGTCCTTTTTACTTTATAATAATAAGGCTGAAGAAAGTATTATGGTGGATGAATTAAAGAAATCTTAATAAATATATCTTATAGTTGAATAAATACCTTCAATGATATAAAATTATATGTGATTAATGTCAAGGAGCAGATTCTATGATAATAAGCGCAGCAGTTGAAAATCTTGCATCGTGGGAAAAGAAGTTGTTGTATATGTGTAATGCAAGACCTACCATCAATACAAGAGCTTTGTTTTCTGACGTTACAGAGGATTATAGAAGTCCGGCAGAGCCTATGCCGGGGGATACAGTAAAGATAAGACTGAGAACAGGACGTTATAATGTAGATAAAGCGTATATATATGTAAATAATGTAGAATACCCTATGACAAGGATCAAGGCTGATGGTCTTTTTGATTATTATGAAGCAGACATTAAAGTTGGTGAAGAAAAGCTTTACTATTATTTTAAGGTTGAGACAGGAAAGGTCGTATGCTATTACAATCAGATAGGGGCGATAAAAGAACTTAATATATATTATAACTTCCAGATCATGCCAGGATTTAAAACACCTTCATGGGCTAAGGGAGCTGTTATGTACCAGATATTTGCAGACAGGTTTTATGATGGTGATAAGTCTAATAATGTACTGGATAATGAGTACAGCTATATAGGAGAGCATGTCTGTCAGGTAAAAGACTGGGACAAGTATCCTGCATCTATGGGAGTAAGGGAATTTTATGGTGGAGATTTAAAAGGAGTACTGGATAAGCTTGATTATCTAAGCGATTTAGGTATCGAGGTTATATATTTTAATCCTTTGTTTGTTTCACCATCCAACCACAAATACGATATCCAGGATTATGATTATATAGATCCACATTTTGGAGTGATAAGAAAAGATGATGGAGAACTTCTTAGTGATGGTGACCAGAACAATACACATGCAACACGCTATATAAACAGAGTTGCAAGCAGGGAAAATCTGGAAGCTAGTAACAGCTTTTTTGCAGAAGTTGTAAGACGGATTCATGAAAGAGGCATGAAGGTTATAATAGACGGCGTATTTAATCATTGTGGTTCATTCAACAAATGGATGGACAGAGAGCATATATACAGTTCAAGCGATGATGTTTATGAGTGTGGAGCATATGAAAAATACGAGAGTCCATATCACAGTTTCTTTAAGTTTTATGGTAATCAATGGCCAGACAATTGTTCATATGACGGCTGGTGGGGGCATGATACGCTTCCTAAGCTTAACTATGAGGAATCAAAGGAGCTTGAGAATTATATACTTGATATAGGTAAAAAATGGGTATCAGAGCCTTATAATGTTGATGGCTGGAGACTTGATGTTGCAGCGGATCTTGGATATAGCAAAGAGTATAATCATGAGTTCTGGAGAAAGTTCAGAAAGGCTGTTAAGGAAGCCAATCCAGAAGCTATAATCCTTGCTGAGAATTATGGAGATTCATATGACTGGCTGCAGGGAGACGAATGGGATACGATCATGAACTATGATGCATTCATGGAGCCAGTGACATGGTTTCTTACAGGAATGGAAAAGCATAGCGATGAAATGCGCCCGGATTCATTAGGCAATCCTGATTATTTCTTTGGTGCAATGCATCATAATATGGCACGAATGGGTGGACAGAGCTTTGCCATATCCATGAATGAGCTGTCAAATCATGATCATTCAAGATTCCTTACAAGAACTAATCATGTTGTAGGAAGGGTAGCAGATTTAGGACCGGATGCAGCTAACCAGAATGTAAATAAAGCAGTATTTATGGAGGCGGTCGTTATACAGATGACCTGGCCTGGTGCACCAACAATATACTATGGAGACGAAGCAGGTGTATGTGGATTTACAGATCCTGATAATAGAAGAACATATCCATGGGGACATGAGGATAAGGAGCTTATTCAGTTCCACAAGGATGTTATAAAGATGCATAAGGAGAATGAAGTGCTTAGAACAGGTTCGTATAAGCAGCTTTGTTCAGAACACAATGTTATTGCATATGGAAGATTCAATATGAATGATGCAGTTGTTGTGGTTGTTAACAACGGCGAAGATGAAACAAGAGTAAAGATTCCGGTATGGGAAACAGGACTTGGCATGGATGAGGATGTTGAACAGATAATGGTGACATTTGATGGTGGATATACTATAGACAGGCAGGGATACAGGCTTAAAGATGGAAAGCTTGATATAGGATTAAGAAAAACATCGGCAGTAGTGTTAAGAAAACTTCGCTGGTAGGAAATTAAGAAATGGAGTCAGATATGGCAGCAGATAATAATGATGGAAAGAAGATACAGCTTAACCGTAAAATGAGATTATGGAATAAGTATAAGAATCCAATAATAGGAGCTGTGTCGGTTATAGTTATAGTAATAGCAGCAGTAGTAGTATTAAGAGCATGTAGTGTTGGAAAAACAGATGGCAGTGGAAAAACGGATAATAAGAATAACAACAGTACAACAATGTCAGCTTCTGTGGATAAGACAGAAATACAGACAACAGCAGGCAGTACACAGGAGACAACAGCTTCTGTAAATGATAATACAACACAGACAACAGCAGCTATGGCTTCTAAAGGAAGCGTTGTAAAGATAACAGATCCTGCAGATGAAGAAGAATATTCAACAAATGATTTATATGCAGACACAGTTCTTTTTGGAGATATGATTATAGAAGGTATACAGGATTACGGATATCTTGGTACAGGCAATATCGTGTCAGATAATAATCTTACAACAGATAAGGCTCATAATTATATATCAGATGTTAAAGACAGAACACCATCCAAAATATTCCTGCTTGTGGGACTTAATGACCTTAACTATGGAACAAGATCAGGAACGGATGTTGCAGAAAGAATAGAGAACTTAGTAGCAGCACTTAAAGAAAATATTCCATCGGCAAAGATATATGTTGTTTCATTACTTCCTGTTACAGAAAGCTTTGAAGCAAAATCATCAGTTAAGATTAAACAGTCAGACATAAATGATGCGAATAAGAAGCTTGCAGAAGATGCAACAACAATGGGTGCTGTGTTTGTAGATATAGCAGATTCATTTAAAGATGGTTCAGGTTATCTGAATACAAAATATTCAACAGGTGGATATAATCTTAATCATAATTATTATCCATTTTTCCTGAATAAGTTAGCAGGAGCGGCTAAATAATGAAATTCTATGTAATGACACTTTTTCCACAGATGATTCTGGATGGACTAAATACGAGTATCACAGGCAGAGCGATTGAATCAGGAGCTCTGTGTGTAGAAGCAGTTGATATAAGGGATTTTTCCAAGAACAAGCATATGAAGGTTGATGATTATCCATATGGCGGTGGGGCAGGCATGGTCATGCAGGCAGGACCGGTGTGTGATGCATATGAAAGTATTGCTGCAGAATGCAAAAAAAGACCAAGAGTGGTATATATGACTCCGCAGGGGCATACATTCAACCAGAGTATGGCAGAAGAGTTCGCAAAGGAAGAAGAACTTGTTATATTATGTGGACATTATGAGGGTATAGATGAAAGGGCATTAGAGCTTATAGTAACAGATTATGTTTCTATAGGTGATTATGTCCTGACAGGCGGAGAATTGCCAGCCATGGTTGTTATTGATTCTGTATCACGTCTTGTTCCGGGTGTGTTAAACAATGAAGAGTCAGCACAGACAGAAAGCTTTTCGGATGGACTGCTTGAGTATCCGCAGTATACAAGACCGGCAGAATATAAGGGGCTTAAGGTGCCGGATGTACTCCTTTCAGGACACCATGGAAAGATAGAAGAGTGGAGACATAAGAAATCCTTAGAAAGAACGCAGCAATTCAGACCTGATATGTATGAAAAGTATATGAATAAAGAAAAATAAAAGAGAAATAAAAGAGAAATATAAGCTGCTTAAGTATATACACTTAAAGCTGCTTAAGGATTATATTGATGGTGTCAGGAGCTGTCCTGACATCATATTAAAATCCATCCAGACAATAACTACAGGATAACAACTTAAAAACGAAGATAAAAACGAAGATAATAACTTAAAAAATGTAGTTGACTAGTATGGTGTAAGTATGATAATATATCTAAGTATTTGATAATAGAGAGTGTTTATTACTGATGTCAGTGATATGAGGTTAATATGACCACCATAATTAACAGATGATCACAATATGCCTAGATAGCTCAGTCGGTAGAGCAGAGGACTGAAAATCCTCGTGTCACTGGTTCGATTCCGGTTCTAGGCACTTATATATAATTATATATACATTATGCGGGTGTAGTTCAATGGTAGAACACTAGCCTTCCAAGCTAGATACGTGGGTTCGATTCCCATCACCCGCTTTTTTTGATAAAACCAGAGAAAATATTAATGAACATAAGATAAGAAGGATGTACAAGGTATAAAGGGTAACATAGCTATGTTTCTATTTCGACTTGTCATTTTTTTAACAAACAAGAGTGATGATTAGCTTACCGGAGGCTGTTATGGAAAAGATTGCTAAATATTATAATGTTAACGCTGATATTATAGTAAGTGAGTATATGAACATTGTTAAGGCAGATGAAAGTCTTTTTATGTTTCTTGGTGAAACATCGAATCTTATATTTACACATGCTATTTACCCAGCAGATGTAGTAAAGTTTGAAACAGCAATAAAGGAAGTAGATGAGGGAGAACAGGTATATGTGTCTATCAGATTGAAAAGCCGTGATGGTGATTACAGATGGATGCGTGTTTTTATAAAACCATATCATGATAAGACATCAGGAAGGTATTACAATCTTGAGATCACAGATATGTATACGTTAAAAAGACAGAATGAGGAGCTTAAGCAGATTTCAGAGATACAGACAGAATTCTTAAGTATTATAGGAGATTATCTTTTTACGTATAATATAGGCAAAGATTCTTTAAGAATAATATTACCAGGCAATGGAAGCCAGACGATAGTATTATATGAGGGAAAACTTGGTGTATGGAGCAGTGAGAAGCTTGATAACAGAATGATTGACGGTCATAGCATAAAGGATTTTGAAGGTCTGTGCATGGCTATAGCATCGGGTGAGTCTTATTTTACAAGAGATATAAAGATGAAGCTTGCGGATTATGATGAAGCAGCATGCTGGTATACATTCAAGGGTAAAAGAGTACATAAGAATGATGGTGAGAATATAATAGTGGGGGCTATCAGTCTTACACAAAACAAAGAATATCCAGCTGAAGATGTTTCTGTACAGGATGAGCTAAGAGATGCAGGAACAGAGCTTCTTAATAAAAAAGCAATTACAAATTATGCTAAAAAACTTATAGATAAGAGAGTGAACCATAGGGTAACGATTGCAATTATAGATATAGATGATTTTAAAACCATCAACGATACATATGGACATATGTTTGGCGATGAGGTGCTGCGTGATGTTGCACAGATATTAAGAGAGGCTGTCGGTCGCAATGGTATGTGTGGACGTATAGGCGGAGACGAGATGTTTATTGTCATGGAGCATTTTGAGGATGATGAATCTATAAGAAGCATACTTCGTACTATAAAGAATAATATATCGTGGCTGTATCATGATGATGTAAGGGATATTAACAAGATTACATGCTCAATAGGTACTGCCTCATATCCTGATGATGCAAGTGATTTTGATAAGCTGTTTCTTATAGCTGATAAAATGCTGTATCTTGCTAAGGAAAAGGGAAAAAACAGATATATCATATATCATCCTGACCTTCATCAAAGCTATATAATGAGTGATGAGGTTGTAGCGACAACCGAGAAGGTTTTTTATAAATACAGAAAACTTAGTATAGTTAACGATTTTATTCAGCAGTATATATGTAAGACAAGGGATTCTAGAGAATGTCTTGATATGATTATGTCAGCATTTGAGATAGATAGTATATTTTTATATGATATGTATGATGACAAGAGATATGTGTTAGCTGGTACTGTTCCAGAACTTGAGGAAAATGGTGAATTTTTAAAGGAAGATAATTATATACCGGATTTCAGGGATGATGGAATAAAGACAATAGAGAATATTATTCTCTATGAACGTAAAGCACCACATATGTTTAAAGCGTATGATACGATGGGCATCAAACAGCTGATACAGGTTGTTGTGTGTGTTGACAGAACAATTATAAATAACGATAAAAATAATTTCTGTGTTATATCTTTCAACAGAAACAGACAGCTGAAAAAATGGCCAGAGGTTGATATAGATTATCTGGGGATTATAGGTAATGTAATTGGTGAAGAATATCTGAAAGAGAAGAAAAAGAATGATAGATAGTTACATAGCGCTGGATCTTGAGACAACTGGTCTTAATCCGGCATATGACAGGATAATAGAAATAGGTATGGCAAAAGTAGAGCAGGGCAATGTGGCTGCTACATATTCTACGCTTATTAATCCTGGGATAACTGTTGGTGAACGTGTTGTAGAGCTGACAGGAATACATAACAATGAGCTTACGGATAAACCAAGGATAGAAGATGAAATCAGGAATATTCTTGACTTTATAGGAGATTATCCGATACTTGGACATAATATAATATTTGATTACAGCTTTTTAAAGAAAGCTGCGATTAATAATAATATTACATTCAGTGTTAAAGGCATAGATACACTTAAAATGGCAAGAAGGATACTTCCAGAGCTGGAGCATAAGAAGCTTGATTATCTATGTGAGTATCTTAAGGTCGATCCTGGCAGTTCACACAGGGCTTTAGATGATGCACTTAGTGCAAGTGCCATATACTGGAAAATGTATCAGATAAAAGCAGATGATTCCGGGTTTGAGACAGCTGCAGATCTAGTATATAATGTTAAGAAGGATAGCCCGATAACAGAGGCACAGAAGAATTATCTTACAGCACTTGTTAAGAAACACAATATAGTTCTGGATATTCCTGTAGAAGAGATGACTAAGAGCATAGCATCCAGAAACATAGACAGGATTATATCAGAATATGGTAAGTAGGACACATTATTTTATGGTGTTGGATTTATGAGATTATTAGGCTTGCTTCATTGCTTTGCAATGGAGCAAGCCTTTTTCTATACGTTAATCATTAAGCAGATTTATAATCAGCTCTTTGTTGACAGACTTAATCATGGAAGCATACTGTCTGAGCTTGTCTACTTTTTCTGTATGATTCTGGCTTATATATATATCCTTTAAATCAGCATAGCATGAGCGGATATCTGAACCAATGCGTATACTATATTCAAGATAATGTGTGGCATCAGTGATATCATCCTGCTCTTTAAGAATATGTCCAAGGACCGCAAGATTCTTTATAAGCAGTGTGTAATTATCTTCATACTCTGTAAGAGCCTCAAGATTAGCAACGCCATACTTAAGCTTTAAATCAGTGTTTGAATATTCTGTAAGGTTTATTATATTTTTATCCTTAACAGATATGATTTTATTGTATGCGCTGTCAGCCTCCGGGTTGTTTTTTAGAATATCTGACAGTAAAGTGTTATTTTCTTTAACAGGAAGAGTTGTGTCCCATTCGATATATTTTAATGTACTTATATCTTTCTTTCTTGTTGCGTTAGCTTTTTGCTCGCGTTCCCAGAACTTTTTAATGTTATTTTTCTGTGAAGTATCACTTTTTTTAATATAAAGTTGAATTACAACTAATATTATTATAAAATAAGGCAATATAAAATGCATATTAAACTCCTTTATGTATGCAGAAAAGAGGATATCATGATTAATTTAAAGAATAACAAAACTAAAAGGGTTGTTGCAGCGGTTATAGTAGTCATTCTTATACTTGCGATGGTGCTTCCAATGGCAGTTTCAGCACTTATCTAGAATAGAAAGCTGACAAAGCAGTAATCCATCTATATAGGTAAGAGCTGCAATACCATGTGACCCTTACATCATAGTATAGTTGCAATTAAATATATGTGCAAGAGAAAAATATGAAAAGGATGATTATATGAAGACAGGAAAAGTGTCAGATACAATTCTATCCAGGTCGGTATTAAAACCTGTTAATACTGTACGTGGAAAGTATGTGAAAAGACTTGATATAGGACAGGATGCAGGAGAAGTGCAGTTAGCATGTCAGGCTGATATATCATCAGATTGCAGTGATACATTGCTTATGGCAACAGCCAGTGGTTATATGCCTGTGATAAAGGCAGTTAATAACATATATGCAGCAGGTGGAGTTCCAGTTGGACTCAGTGACTGCATTGTCATGGATAAAGATTCAAGAGAAATACGTTTAAGAGAAGTTATAGCACAGCTTACGAGACAGTCAGCAATAACAGGAGTGTCAATAACAGGAGGCCATACAACAGTAAGTGGCAATGTGACATCTCCCATGGTTACAGTTACAGCAGTAGGTGTAAGACAAGAGCAAAGAAAGCAGCCACAGCCTGGAGAAAGCATTATAATGACTGGATATATAGGGATGAGCGGGATAAGACAGCTTATAGACCGTAATTCTGATATTGTACAGGCAAGGTATAGTGATGACTATACCGCAAAGGCGTATGGCAGCGATGAAGAACTGTATATAGGTGATGTTGTTGAGCTTTTAAGGAAGAATAATATAAACTGTTATATGCATGATGTTTCAGAAGGTGGGATATTCGGTGCTTTATGGGATATGAGCGAATATGGGCATACAGGACTTGATGTGGATATAAGAAGCATATCAGTCAGACAGGAAATAATAGAAATATGTGAGCTGCTTAATGTCAATCCATATGAGCTTGAATCTATGGGATGTTTGTTAATGACATCAGACAATGATTGTGATATTATAAATATACTTAAAAGCTGTAATATAGAGGCACAGGTTATAGGAAAGGTTATAAAAGGAAGCCAGCGCATACTTCATAACAAAGATGAGGAGAGGTTTCTTGATCTTCCTAAACAGGATGAACTGTATCGCAGTGTTGAGTAAAACTGGCTGCACTATATGTAGATAAGAAGTGCAGCATTAAAACTATAATTAATTGAAAGGGTATAATGATATGAGAGAAAAAATCCTTAACTTGTTAGAAAAAAATGCAAGAATAGACATTCACGATATGGCAGTTATGCTTGGAGTCGCGGAGCATGAAGTCGCGAATGAGATTGCAGACATGGAAAAGGAACATATTATATGTGGTTACAATACCCTTATCAATTGGGATAAAACAGGTGAAGAGAAGGTCACTGCACTCATAGAGGTCAAAGTTACACCACAAAGAGGACTTGGTTTTGACAGTATAGCTGAGACTATTTATAAGTATGATGAAGTGACATCAGTATATCTTATGTCTGGTGGATTCGATTTTACAGTTATAATCGAAGGTAAAACTATGAAGTCAGTTGCACAGTTCGTTGCTGCTAAGCTTGCACCACTTGATTCGGTGTTAAGTACATCTACACATTTTGTACTTAAGAAGTATAAAGATTATGGAACTGTATTAGACGAGGAATATAAGGATGAAAGGATGCTGGTGACACCATGAGAAATGCTTTATCTAAGAAAATTATTGATATTCAGCCATCTGGTATCAGAAAGTTCTTCGATGTTGTAAATGAGATTCCGGATGCGATTTCACTAGGTGTTGGAGAGCCTGATTTTGATACACCATGGAATGTAAGAGAAGAAGGAATATATGCACTTGAAAAGGGCCGTACATTCTATACATCCAACGCCGGACTGAAAGAATTAAGAGAAGAAATATGTAACTATGTGGCAAGGAAATATAACGTAGTATACAATCCACTGAAAGAAACTCTTGTTACTGTTGGTGGAAGTGAAGCCATAGATATAGCTTTAAGATGTATGGTAGATCCTGGTGATGAGGTCATAATACCTCAGCCAAGCTATGTCTCATATCTTCCATGTGCTGTTATGGCAGATGCAGTACCAGTGTTTGTTAACCTTAAGGAAGAGAACCAGTTCAAGCTTACAAAGGAAGAACTTCTTGAACATATCACGGATAAGACAAAGATACTTATTATGCCATTCCCTAATAATCCAACAGGTGCAATCATGACAAGGGAAGAGCTTATGGAGCTTGTACCAGTTATTATAGAGAATGATTTATATGTTATATCAGATGAGATATATTCAGAGCTTACATATGGTGATGAAAGGCATTGTTCTATAGCAAGTCTTCCAGGCATGAAGGAAAGAACTATTATGATTAATGGTTTCTCCAAGGCATTTGCCATGACAGGATGGAGATTAGGATATGCATGTGGTCCGGACTATATTATAAAACAGATGATAAAGCTTCATCAGTATGCTATCATGTGTGCACCTACAAACAGTCAGTTTGCAGCAGTTGAGGCACTTAAAAACTGTGACATGGAAGTTGAAAAGATGGTTACTGCTTACGATCAGAGAAGAAGATATCTTGTTCATGAATTAAGAGAGATGGGTATAGATTGTTTTGAACCATTTGGTGCATTTTATATATTCCCATCTATTAAAAAATTCGGAATGACATCTGAAGAGTTTGCAAACAGACTTCTTGAAGATCAGAAGTTAGCAGTAGTTCCGGGAACGGCGTTTGGCGAAAGTGGAGAAGGCTTTGTAAGAATATCATATGCATATTCACTAGATAGTCTTAAAGAAGGACTAAGAAGGATAAAGAACTTTATAAATAAGCTATGATGATTCAATGTCGTATTCTCTTAGCCATCTATATGAAAGCCAGGTTAATAGCAGCTGGTTTTATACATTAAGGTAAATGTTAATTGAGTTTAAATACAGACAGGAGGAACAGAATATGGCAGGTATTAGTGCGGATTTGATAAACCCATTTCTTATGGCAGCAACAAGCATTATGAAAGACATATGTCAGACAGATATGAGTATAGGAAAACCATATGTTAAGAAAACTGAGTTCGAGGATGAAACTGTTGCGATTATGATAGGTATTACAGGTGAGATGAAGGGGCAGGTACTTATGGCGTTTTCATATGCCAATGCACTTAACGTAGCCTCAAGAATGATGATGGGAATGCCTGTAACAGAGCTTGACGATATGGCAACAAGTGCTATAAGTGAACTTGGAAATATGATTATGGGTAATGCAGCAACCATATTTTCAACAAAGGGAATTGTGATAGATATAACACCACCGACTGTATGTCAGGGCTCTATGACGATAACACAGACATATGCACAGAATATATGTGTTCCTATACAGGCAGGAGATGGACTTTCACTTGAGCTTGATATAGCTATTAAGACGGAATAAGAGAAAGGACTAACAGAAAGAAATAATATGCTTAATATAGTGTTACATGAACCAGAAATGCCAGCTAATACTGGAAATATAGGAAGAACATGTGTGGCAGCAGGAGCAAGGCTGCATCTCATAGAACCATTAGGATTTAGCATTAATGATAAGATGGTTAAAAGAGCAGGGCTTGATTACTGGGATAAACTGGATGTTACGGTTTATAACGATTATGAGGATTTTCTGAAAAAGAATCCAGGTGCTAAAATATATATGGCAACAACCAAGGCACATAAAACATATTCTGATGTGCATTATGAAGATGACTGCTATATAATGTTTGGTAAGGAAAGCGCAGGTATTCCAGAGGATATTCTTGTTTCTAATGAAGATACATGTATAAGAATACCTATGATAGGAGATATAAGGTCTTTAAACCTGTCGAATTCGGTTGCAATAGTGGCATATGAAGCATTAAGGCAGCATGATTTTAAAGACATGCGCCTTAATGGACATCTGCATAAGCTTCATTGGAAGGATGAATAGTAGTAGTACAGCTAAAGGTTTTCCAGTGGCTTAACAGATGGTATAGTATTTACTTTTTATCTAGTGGGAGTGTGAATATAAATTCAGTTCCTACATCTTTGGTGCTTATGACATCGATATGTTCTTCATGGGCCTGGATAATTTCTTTGACAATAGACAGTCCAAGACCAGAACCTTTTTTATCCCGGCCTCGTGAAGCATCTGATTTATAGAATCTGTCCCATATTTTGTCAATATCCTCTTTAGATATACCGCTTCCGGAATCTTTTATGGATATCTGTGCTTTTTCACCTTTTTCCCTGACGGTTACGTATATGAAAGAATTATCGTGGCTGAACTTTATTGCATTATCAATAAGATTATAAATAACCTGCTGGATTTTCTGCTTATCAGCTTTTACATTTTCAATATTCCCAGCAAATGTAAGGCTGAACTTGATGTTTTTTTTCTTACATGTTCCCTCAAGTGTTTCTATAGTATGTTTAATAACAGAGTTGATATCAAATGTGCTTATATCAAGCCGTACGCTTTTAGGATCAAGCTCATTAAGCGTAAGGATATTACTTGTAAGCTTAGTAAGTCGGTCAGTCTCAAAAAGAACAATGTTTATATACTTATTTATCATCTCAGCAGGTATGGTGCCATCCTCAATAGCCTCAAGATACCCTTTTATAGAAGTAAGAGGAGAGCGGAAATCATGGGATATGTTAGATAAGAATTTCTGCTGGAATTTATCCATTTCGTTTAATTCCTGTGCCATATAGTCAAGTGATGCCGCAAGTCGTCCTATTTCGTCGTTGTGTTTAGACTGTATGCGGTAAGACAGATTTCCTTTTCCATATTCGATAGTTGCTTTAGTAAGTTCGTTTATAGGTGCATGTATATATACAAAATATAATATGAGCATAGATAAAGACAATATCATAGAAATAGCAAGTGTCAGATAGTTAGTGTTAAATGTCTGGTAAACACGGTCGGTAAGCACACTTTCAGGAAGGTTTATGACAACATATCCAACAATTGAAAAATCACTGGTTATAGGAGAATACACACTAAGCATATTTTCGTTGAACAGTCCAAAAAAGTTGCCAAGGTGAGAGTGCTCTCCGTTAAGGCTTCCGTAGTCAAAGTCTTCCACCTCATAAAGGCAGTCTTCTTTGGATGCCTTGCCTGTATATCCAGTGTCAAGCAGTACTTTTCCTTCAGGCTCAATAAACATTATGCGTGTATTATTAAGATGGGATAATATGTTAAGATTAGTTCTTATAGCCGGCATACGATTAGAGGCAAGAAAGTCAGTACCATATTCAACAGATATTTCTGTTGCCTGCTGATAAAGATTATTGGAATAATAATTATATATTCTGTTATAATCACATCTATAGCATATAGTAGTAACAGCTGCAAAGCTGGTTATGGCAACGACTATATATAGTAAAATCTGCTTTATAAGCATGTTGTATTTCATATCAATCTCCATTCTTGCGCTGCTTCTCAGCGCATCTCAAGTTTGTGCGAAGCACAAATCTTGCGTGTGAAAAATCTTATTTTTCACACTAATCTCCCATCTTAAATGTGTGTATGGTGCTTAAGTGCATAACAGCCATGCATGAATACGTATATAAAGCATTATCTGGTTACGAACTTATAGCCGATACCCCATACTGTTTCTATTGCCCATTTGTCATGGTCATTTATTTTTTCACGTATTCTTTTAATGTGTACATCTACAGTTCTTGTATCACCTATATAATCATAGCCCCATATATTGTCAAGGAGCTGTTCTCTTGTAAATACCTGGTTAGGAGCCGAAGCAAGAAAATACAGCAGCTCGAGCTCTTTTGGCGGCATTTCTACTGATTTTTTATAGTAGGTTACTGAATAGTTATCAAGATTGACAACAAGGTCAGGATAAGTTACACATTTGGAAGATTCGTTAGGAGTTATTGCTGACTGAGGAAGATGATAGCGTCTTAAAACTGCCTTGACACGGGCAACCAGCTCCTTGGTTTCAAATGGTTTAATCATATAATCATCTGCCCCAAGTTCAAGCCCAAGAACTTTATCAAATGTCTCACCTTTTGCAGATAACATAATTATAGGGGTGTTATTATTCTTTCTTATTTCCCTGCATACCTGATAACCATCAATACCAGGAAGCATAAGATCAAGAAGAATCAGATTGGGCTTGAATGAAGGAAGTGCATCTAGTGCACTTTCCCCATCATATACAATCTTTGTTTCAAAACATTCTTTAGTAAGATACAGAGAAATCAATTCTGCTATATTTTCATCATCATCCACGATAAGGATTTTTTGTTTAGTAACCATAAGGGGTCTCCTTTTCTTTGCGATAAAATATCATAGTATGTCAGTCTTTAAAGGTAACAATAGTCACGCCTTCGGCCCCTTCACCTATCTGTCCTAAGCGGAACTCTTTTATATAAGGTATTCCACGAAGATAAGAGGTTATACCGGAGCGTAGTGCACCTGTGCCTTTACCATGTACAATCCTTACCTGTGGAATCTTCGCAATATATGCATCATCAAGATATTTATCAAGTACTGCTATTGCTTCATCTACGGTATAACCAAGGAGATTTATTTCCGATGAAACAGAAGAAGACTTTGACATTTTGATTTTACTTGAACCGATGCCAGACTTTGAAGCTGCTGCTTTATTATCTTCCGGGTCTTTATAGCCTTTAAGGATAGCAAGATTTTTTATGTCCATCTTAGTATTAAGGCTTCCTATAAGTACAGAAACCTGATTTTTGTTCTTGTGTATCTGTGTAACGGTACCTATAACATTCATAGTGAGAACCTTAACATGCATGCCAGGCTTGAATTCAGATATATCATGAGTCTTTATGGTCTGAGGTTTAACTGGTTCAAGTTTAAGCTTTTCCTGACGGTTGTTTATTTTTTCGCGTATTTCACTACGATGCTTTTCAAGCTCTTTGACTGACATACCATGCTTGTTCATGGCATTAATAGTCTTATCTGCATATTCCTTGGCATCACGAAGTATGCGAGCAGCATCTTCGTTGGCCTTTCTTATGATTTTATCAGTACGCTCATCAAGCCTTTCAGTTTTCTTTGTGAGTTCAGCTTTTAGGGTCTTAATCTGTTCCTTATACTGAGCCAGCTCTTCGCGTTCTTTTTCAATAGTTACACGGCTTTGTTCAAGGTCTGTTACAAGATCTTCGAATCTTATATCTTCTGAATCAAGACGTCTTGAAGCATCAGCTATGATTTCATCAGACAAGCCAAGCTTTTTTGATATTGCAAATGCATTACTTTTGCCAGGAATACCAATAAGAAGACGATAAGTAGGGCGAAGAGATTCAACATCAAACTCACAGCATGCATTTTCTACGCCATCAGTTGTAAGCGCATACATCTTGATTTCACTGTAGTGGGTTGTTGCCATAGTGGTTATTCCACGTTTGTGAAGATTATCAAGTATTGATATTGCGAGGGCTGCACCTTCAGTAGGATCAGTTCCGGCACCTATTTCATCAAACAATATAAGGCTTTTACTGTCAGCCTTCTTTAGGATATCAACAGTATTAGTCATATGTGAACTAAAGGTACTAAGACTCTGCTCAATACTCTGTTCATCACCGATATCAGCAAATATATCATCAAATACAGCTATATCGGAGTGGTCAAGTGCGGGGATGTTAAGCCCGGCCTCAGCCATAAGAGTAAGGAGACCTACAGTCTTTAGCGAAACAGTTTTACCGCCGGTATTAGGACCAGTTATTATAAGAAGGTTAAAATCTGTTCCAAGGTATATATCAATCGGAACAACCTTATGTGGTTCAATGAGAGGATGTCTTCCCTTCTTTATGTTAATGCGACCGTCAGTATTCATAACAGGACGGCTGCAGTTATAGTGCCTTGATAGCAGGGCTTTGGCAAATATACAATCAAGCTGTGTAAGAATGTTATAATCAGATAAAAGTGTATCAGTATGACAAGAAGCCTTTTCACTTAAGTCTGCAAGTATAACTTCTATCTCAGCCTGCTCTTTAAGCTCAAGCTCGCGAATATCGTTGTTAAGCTTAACAACAGAGGCTGGTTCTATAAAAAGTGTTGAGCCTGTGGCTGACTGGTCATGTACCATACCTGGCATAGCTGATTTGTATTCAGCTTTAACAGGAAGACAGAATCTTCCCTGCCTTGTTGTTATGACATAATCCTGAAGATATGTTCTTGTTGATGGTGAATTCAAAAGCTTATTAAGTTCAGTGTGTATGCGGTCAGCAGCCTGATTTTTTTTGCGTCTTATATCGCGCAGTGTAGAGCTTGCATCATCGCTTATCTCATCCTCTGATATAATACATTTCCTAATGGCATTTCCAAGAAGTGTAAGAGGGTCAAGAATATCTATCATAGGCTGGATAGAATCATTTCTTGTTTCATAATAGTTTTTAACATGAGCAGCACACTCAAGAAGCATGCTGATGTTAAGAAGCTCAAGAGCGTTAAGAGAGCTTCCAACCTTAAGACGGGCAAGACTTGCACGTATATCTTTTATTCTTGAGAAATCTACGCTGCCTTTCTGGTAAACTCTTGTGAGAGCATCGTTTGTTTCATCAAGAGCTGCGTTGATATCATCAATGTTATTCATTGGAACAAGAGCCTTAAGAGTCTGTCTGGCACCATCAGAACATGCCATAGACACAAGGGCTGATATTATTTTATTATATTCAAGTGTTATTAAAGTTTTTTTATTCAATGTAGTACTCCGATATATTATTTTTTATAAATGTATTTTACAGCATTTGCGCATAAAAAACTATATGATATAGTAATAAATATGCAAAAAAGGAACGCTTATTAATAGCTTTGACATAGTTTGTTCATAAATATAAGTTATCATAAAAAGAATAATGAAGAAAAAACCGATAACCTATGATATAATGAGCGCAAAAGAAAAGGAAGCGGCTGCGAAGCAGACATTTACTTTTCTTGCGCCATTAACGAATGAACAGTCATGCGAAGCAGGACGAAAGAGCGCGATAGCGCGGGTTCGTGAGTATGAGCGCTGAGGAATAATATGGAACACAAAAATAACGGACATGAGCAGGAATATCCGCTGTATACAGAGAGGATAGTGCCAAGCCCAAAGGTGAAATACAGAAGACTTATCAAGACTGTGAAAATACTTCTTCTTATAATAGCTATAGGCGTTATATATGCTGTTGCAGATAAGATAGTTATACCAGTGATCATGGATAAAATAGCTGTAAGAAACAGAGTTGTTGATCATATAGAATTTACAAGGGATGAGTATCCTGTTCCTGAAACGCAGCAGATAGAAGATCAGAGACAGATTAAGAATGATTATGATGCAATCATACAGTCATTAAGAAGCAAGGTATCTGATGTGCAAAGAACAGTTGTTACAGTCAGGGAATATGTATCAGGTCATTATAATGACAATGATAGTGATACGCCATATGTGTCAGAAGAGATACAGGATGATCTTGTAAAACTGGAAAATAATGTTGAAGGATATTCTACGATGGGGCTGCTTGTAGGACATCTGAATGGGAGATATATGATATTAACCTCACAGGCATATACTGCGGCTGTAGAAGAATATGCGGTTGTTGTGCAGGATTCTGATGAATATAAGGCGGAACTTGTATGCTCTGATGAACTGACGGGTATAAGTATAATAAGCATATACGATACACAGGTGACAGATGCTGATAGGCAGTATATGAAGGTTGCGGATCTTGACAACTCTTATGTACTAAACAAAGGTGATATGGTAATAGCTACAGGGAAGATATATGGAACAAGTGGTGCTATTGATTATGGGACTATAACGAACAGAACCGTGACCAATTCTATAGATAACAATTATGAGATATTTGAGACTAATCTTTCATGCATGAAGGATGATTATGGCTTTTTATTTAATTCAGATGGCAATGTCGTAGGAATATCCCAGGTGAATTCAGATTCCAAGCTTAAAGCAATAGGAATATCTGACCTTAAATGTATGATTGAGTGTATGATTAACAGGCAGGGAAAGATGTATTTTGGAATAGTAGCCCAGAATGTGGATAGTGAGCTTTCAGAAAAGAATGGAATTCCAATGGGAATATATATATCAAAGGTGGATAATGATTCACCAGCATACCAGGCAGGACTGCAGCCAGGCGATATAATACAGGCCATAAACAAAATGCCTTGTTATTCTATACAAAGACTTAATGATAAGATATATGACAGCTCGGCAGGACAGGTTATTAATGTATCCATAAAAAGAAAGGGAAAATCAGGATACTTTGATGCGTCCTATGACGTATCAGTTGAGCTAAGATAAGCTAAAGAAAAATAATGATTATTTGTAATAGGAATGGAGAATTTAATTATGCGATTTATTGAAACTTTTAAAGATGGCGACAGAATATCTGATGTATACTTATGCAAGTCAAAGTCAACAGCACTTACAAAGACAGGCAAAGAATATGAGAATGTAATGCTTGCAGATAAAACAGGGCAGATAGATTCCAAGATATGGGATGTGAATTCTGGTGGAATAGGAGACTTTGATGTAAATGATTATGTATATGTAAGTGGACAGGTGACAAGTTACAATGGTGCACTTCAGTTTAAGATAGAAAGAGCACGTGTGGCAGCAGAAAATGAATATTCACAGTCAGATTATATACCAGCTTCAAGGTTTGATATTGAAGATATGTACAAGGAACTTCTTGGCTATGTCAATAGTATAGAAAATGTGTACATAAAACAGCTTCTTACAGCTTTTTTTGTGGATGATGAAGCATTTATCAAAAGATTTAAAAATACATCAGCTGCAAAGACGGTACATCATGGTTTTTTAGGCGGACTTCTTGAACATAGCCTTAGTGTTACAAGGTTGTGTGATAAGATTAGCACGAATTATGAGTTTTTGAACAGAGATCTTCTTATAAGCTGTGCAATGCTCCATGATGTAGGAAAGGTAAAGGAACTTTCTGAATTCCCAAGAAATGATTATACAGATGAGGGGAATTTCTTAGGACATATTGTTATGGGATATGAGATGGTTATGGAAAAGATAAAGAATATACCAGATTTTCCACCAATAATAGCAAATGAGATGGGACATTGTATATTATCACATCATGGTGAGCTTGAATATGGTTCACCTAAAAAGCCTGCAATAGCAGAAGCAGTAGCACTTTCAATGGCAGATAATATAGATGCAAAGCTTGAAACATTAAGGGAGTGCTTTGAAGCGAAGGATACCAATGACTGGCTTGGCTTTAACAGATGGCTGGATTCTAATATAAGAAGGACAAGCTTTTAGTACATCTTTTGACCATGACATCATTGTAATGCTATAACGAGCAGATTGAAAATGCAGTAAAACAGGAAAAAAGATAGAAAAATATAAGATAAGTGGAAATGGAGATAAGGATGTCATACAGTAAGAATGATTGTGTGGAGCTGACTATTGAAGATATAGGTGTATCTGGTGAAGGAATTGGAAAAGTAGACGGTTATACTTTGTTTGTGAAGGATACAGTAATCGGTGATGTTGTACGTGTTAAAATAATGAAAGCTAAAAAGAATTATGGCTATGCAAGACTGATGGATATAATTAAACCATCTAAGGATAGAGTGGAACCAGCATGTCCGATTGCCAGACAGTGCGGTGGCTGCCAGATACAGGCTATGAATTATAATGCACAGCTTAAATATAAGCAGAAGCTTGTAAAAGATAATTTGCTAAGAATAAGTGGACTTACAGAAGGTGTTGACTATGAAATGTGTGAGATACTTGGTATGGATACACCTTTCAGATATCGGAACAAAGCACAGTATCCTGTAGGTGAGGATAAGGACGGAAATATTGTCATGGGCTTTTATGCAGGACATACACATTCGATTATTGCATGTCCTGATGATGACTGTATGCTTGGACATAGAGATAATGCATTTATACTTAACGCTGTAAAAGAATGGATGAAGGAATACAGGGTACGTGCTTATAATGAAAATATACATAAAGGAACAGTCAGGCATGTGCTTGTAAGGACAGGATATCATACAGATGAGGTTATGGTATGCCTTGTGACTAAGAAAATGCTAAGAAAAGAGGCAGCAGACGGACTGGTTAAAGCTATACAGAAGCTTAAGTTAAATGTTGCATCACTGGTTGTAAACATAAACAAAGAAGATACGAATGTGATTCTTGGCAAAGAATGTATAACTCTTTACGGAAGACCATATATTGAGGATTATATAGGAGATATAAAGTTTCAGATTTCACCGCTTTCATTCTATCAGGTTAATCCTAAGCAGACGGAGGTTTTATATAACAAGGCACTTGAGTTTGCAGGGCTTAAAGGAAATGAAAGCGTATGGGATATGTATTGTGGCATTGGAACAATATCATTATTCCTTGCAAAGAAAGCTGGTAAGGTATATGGAGTTGAGATAGTACCACAGGCTATAGAAGATGCAAAGAATAATGCTAAGATTAATAATATAGATAATGCAGAGTTTTTTGTTGGCAAGGCAGAAGAAGTTGTTCCAGAATTTTATAAAAAACAGACAGGCGTACAATCTGATAACGATTCAACAGACAGTAAAGAATATGATATGACAAGGCCAGATGTAGTTGTGGTGGATCCTCCAAGAAAGGGCTGTGATAAAAAACTGCTGGACACGATAGTAAGCATGACTCCGGACAGGATAGTATATGTAAGCTGTGATTCAGCAACGTTGGCAAGAGATCTTAAACTGTTGGTGGAATATGGATATAAGGTGGAAAAAGTACAGCCGGTAGATCAGTTTGGGAATACGGTACATGTGGAGACGGTTGTTCTTTTGTCCCAACAAAAACCAGATGACACGATAGAGATCGA
>FR886208.1:167271-196257 GCA_000436475.1 Eubacterium sp. CAG:248 | reverse complement strand
GTGTGTATTTTACTGAAATACAATATTTTTAGTAAGAATATATGCACTTGACTCATGACGCCATTCATCCCACGGTCTAAAGACCATGGGATGAATGGCTGATTTTCTATAAAAGAGAATAATTATAAAAGCTACATCAAAGATATAGTAAATCTGATGTAGCTTTTAGTTTAATATGAACAATATGTTATAGTGATGAATAAACCACATTACAGTTTCTTAATAACCATGTTATTAGGGCGCGATATCTTGATTTCCTTGCCATTCATAACTATAAGACCTTTTTTATAATCTACTGTAAAGATAGTGATAGAGCTGCCCTCATTATTCATAGACATGAGGTGCTTATTATCAGGAAAAAGACATACATATTTAGGATAATCGCCACTTACAGGAAGTGAGTTAAGAGTAACAATCTTTCCTGACTTCTTATCAACAGAATATATTGTAGCAGTGTTATCGCCAGCATTAGAGCAGATAAGATTGCTGCCGTTATTAGCAAATATTATATCAGAGGCAGCACTGTTTGACTTGTGGTCACGTCTTACAGTAAATATGTTTTGGATCATCTCAAAACGGGTTTTATCTGAATCCTTGTCATAAGAATATACATTGATATAATTCTTTAATTCACATACGACATAAGCATATTTTCCATCTTCTGAGAATATCATCTTTCTAGGGGCTGATTCTTGCTGTGAACGGATTATATCAAACAGCTTAAGCTTGCCGGTTCTGTGGTTGAATTCATATAACTTAATCTGATCAATACCAAGATCACACGCACATAACAGATCTTCATCAGGTGTGAAGCATGTGTTGCTTACGTGAGGACGGAAATTGCGTTCTGCAACGCTGCCCATGCCTTTGTGGAACACCTCGTCAGCAATACTGCCAACAGAACCATCAGCATTTATGTGCATGACAGTGATCTTACCGTCATGATAACCAGATACTACAAGGAAATTGTTGGCCTTAGTAACTGATATATGACAACCTCTCATACCGTTTATAGATACGACATTCATAAGCTCAAGGCTTCCATCTTCGGTGATGGCATAGGCTGATACACCCTGGTCGCATATGGCATATAGGAATCTTTTGTCATGTGAAAGAGTTATATAAGAAGGGTTATCAATAGGTACTTCGCAGCGTTCATATATACGTCCCTCCTCAACATCACAATCGTATATATGTATACCTTTACTGCTCTCATGGGTGTAACTTCCCACATAAGCAACGTAATTATCTTTCATAGTAACCTCCAATCATTATCGCAAGAACTAAAAATATATGTATATATTAGCATTTTTCTTTGTGTTTATCAAGGCAGACATTTACAAGTACGATATCTTTACCAATCGATTTTATACAATGAAATGGAATGACATACACGAACTCCCTTCCAAAGACACCACATAGCCTGGCAGGACCAGGAACTATGATTGAGTTGATGCAGCCGTTAGATGGCTCGAAATCTATGTCGATAACACATCCAAGAATCCGGCAGTCATTTTCGTTGATGACCTGTTTGTTTTTAAGATCATACATTTTCATACAGATTAAAAACTCCTTTCTGACGTTTTGCCTTCTGCAGGTGTTTTGTAACAGTCGCGGCTTTGCATTTTTGTGTTCTTATTAAAATAATATGCTGATATACGCAGAAATGTGAAAACATGAGTGAATTATCAAAATATAAAGATAAAATGAATATATTGTGAAAGAAATAAAGTATATATTTACATAAAAACTTTTTATGGTAGAATGATAATATAATTATGATGTCGGAGGCAAAAACTCTGATACTAAAAAATATGGAGGATTTGATATATGTATTACTTTTATGATGCAACATATATACTTGTGCTTATAGGTGCAGTTATAAGTATCATAGCATCCATGAATGTTAAGTCAACATTTAGCAGATACAGTAGGAATAACTACAGAACGAATATGACAGGTGCACAAGCAGCAAGTGAAATACTAAGAGCAGCCGGGATAACAGATGTCAGGATAGAAAGAGTGAGCGGAAATCTCACAGACCATTACTCGCCTAAGGAAGGAGTGTTAAGGTTATCAGATAGCGTATATGATGTTAATACGGTGGCAGCTGTTGGTGTAGCAGCACATGAATGTGGACATGCGATGCAGTATGATCAGGATTATTTTCCTATTAAGATAAGATCGGTTGTTATTCCGCTTGCTAATATAGGTTCATCTTTATCATGGCCAGTCATATTGTTAGGACTTATATTCGGAGCAACCGGGCTTATGCAGATAGGTGTTCTGTTATTCTCGCTCGTTGTTATATTCCAGCTTCTTACACTTCCAGTAGAATTCGATGCCTCAGCAAGAGCACTTAGAACACTTCGTGACAGAAATATGCTTGCAGGACGTGAACTCTCAGGAGCAAGGCAGGTACTTACAGCGGCAGCACTCACATATGTTGCAGCACTTGTTACATCTGTACTTCAGTTATTAAGACTTGTTCTGATAACCAGAAGAAATGACTGATTGACGTGAGTGTATTTGGGTATGATGAAAAATTAGAAAAATGTGGATATTAAAGGCAATAACTATAAGTAAATATACATGAGTAGCAATTTAAAGATGCAAGTGAACAATTGGCAGGAATATCATAAGATATTTTTGCAAATTGAATGCTTGCATTTTTTTATGTATAATAAAGCGGTCATATATTTTATGCATAAAATATATGCAACGTAAATAAAATCATTAACAGACGGGAGAAAATGATGAGTAGAATCAAAAAACACAAATATGAAATAGCATTTATACTAATAGTGCTTGTGCAGGTT
This sequence comes from Eubacterium sp. CAG:248, assembly GCA_000436475.1. Classification (GTDB taxonomy): domain Bacteria; phylum Bacillota; class Clostridia; order Lachnospirales; family Lachnospiraceae; genus Lachnospira. The sequence continues at coordinate 193,438 of FR886208.1, read as the reverse complement.
GTATATATATCCTGTATGTTTGGAATTAATAAGCAGGGGTTTCATTCTGATGAATTATGGAATTATGGATTTGCTAATAGCACTGATGGAACACATATATATCAGTCGGATTTGGGACATGAAGCCAAGAATCTTGACACATGGCAAAGTTCAGAAAATTTTCGCAAATATATATCTGTAGATAAAAATGAGATATTTAATTATTCATCTATTTACTGGAATGCAGAGTGTGATTACAATCCTCCACTTGGATATATGATGTTACATTTTATATGTTCATTCTTTCCAGGTACATGGTCTAAGTGGTATTGTTTTGCACTTAATATGATATGTTTTGTTGTAATGCAGATATATCTTTACAGACTGTCTGCATCAATAACTAAAAACAAGCTGGCAGGATTATTTACCATATTATTCTTTGGATTTACAATGGCTGCATTAAATATCTGTATTTTTTTAAGAATCTATGCTCCTGCAACAATGTTTGGAACAATGCTTATGTATTATTCACATAAGTTGTATGATGCAAGAAATGATGAAAAAATACATTATGATTTATATATAAAAGCATTTGTTGTTACATTAGCTGGATGTTTTACACTTCATTTTTTCCTTCCTTTTGCATTCATAATAACAGCAATGTATAGCTTGTATTATTTGTTTTCAAAACATTATAGACAATTTTTTGTATATGGTTTTGTTATGGCTGGAAGTGTTTTGGTGTCAATATTAATATTTCCAGCTACTTTTAAGCAGATGATAGGAGATTCGTCAACATTATCTTATATGAATAAACAATACTCATTGGCATGGCAGAATAAAATATACTGGGCTTACATGACTAATGACTTGTTTGGTATTCATAATTCAATATGGAAAACTATGACGTGGGAATATATTGCATATGGAATTGGAATAATTTTGTTTATAACATTATCATTAGGATTTGTATTCAGACATGAAAGCTGGCTTAAAAATGCATTGATATGTAGTAAAAATAAGGTTGTAGATATATGTAAAAGAATAAGAAAATGTTCATATACAATTATTGTCATGATATCAACAGTAATATTCGTTATATTGATAGCGGCGGCTAAAACATCAGTTGGAGGAATGGGGCGTTGTTGTACAAGATATATATTTATAATATATCCTATTATGGCATGCTTTTCAGTATTGATTATCTGGTATATTGTGACATATCTTTTTAAAGATATAAAGATAGAAATGGCTATATGTGCTGTATTGTGTATATTATTTGTTGTTCTTTGTAATGTATTATACTCGGATGCTTATTATTTTAAACATTATGAGGAAGGGAAAACATTAACTATGCTTGAAAAAAATGCCAATTGTATAATAGTTTCAAGTGAATCATGGTTATTAACCTGTTATACATGTGAATTATATAATACACAAAATTATTATTTAACAGGATATGATAGTGCTTTAAAAGATTGTTATGACTCAGATGCTATAGATTTATCAGATCCATTATATCTTATACTAGATATTAGCAATATGGATGGCAATGGAGATTTATGGATGTTAGGAAATAAAGTCAATGATGAAAGAAAGAATATAAAAGAATATAAAAGTGAGGACTATATAGAATATTTTGAGAAATTAGATATATCAACAAATACTGAATATGTTGGAGCTGATTCAGTTTTTGGAAGAATGGTGAAAATATATAGATTGAATTGATTTAATAAAAAAGTGTAGATATGAGAAATTATATCATGTAGGAATAAGTCGTTTTTGTAAAATGTGACAAAAAACACTTAAATATTCATTAAAAATATGTTACAATGCACTTAATAAAAAACATAATCAACTGACTATGTACAATTTATAACTTTAGTACTATACTAATAGTACAGAAGTACTCGCACACACCAAAATGGGGGATAAGAGACGATTGCAATATATATCATATAGTAATAGAATCTAGGAGCAGTTGATTATTGCATTTACATTATTAAAGAGGGGTTGTTATGGAAACATATTCATACACAGCAGTTGCAAAGGATGGCAAGGATAAAAAGGGTCAGATAGAAGCAGAAACAAGAGATGAAGCTGCAAGAAAGTTAAAAGAGCAGGGGCTTACACCTATGTCTATCAAGACACAGACAGCATTTGATAAGGATATAGAACTTCCTTTTCTTACTAAGAAGAAAGTTAAGCCAAGAGATATGAGTGTATTCTGCAGGCAGTTTGCAAGTATACTTAATGCTGGTGTCAGTGTTGTTAACGCTCTTGAGATGTTAGCAGAGCAGACCGAGAATAAGAATCTTAAGAAAGCTATTATGGATGCCCAGTCGGGTGTAGAAAAGGGTGAAACATTATCAGATTCCATGAGACAGGATTCTGGTATATTCCCATCTATTCTTATAGATATGGTTAAAGCAGGTGAGTCATCAGGTAGTCTTGAGAATGCTCTTACGCGTATGGCTATACAGTTTGAGAAACAGGCTAAGACACAGGGGATAGTTAAGAAGGCTATGATGTACCCATGTGTGCTTCTTGTGGTTATGGTTGGCGTAATCATAGTTATGTTAACATTCGTTATACCAAACTTTGTATCAATGTTTGAGGATCTTGAATCAGATCTGCCATTCATGACTAAGGCAGTGCTTTCTATGAGTGATGCGGTTATGAATTACTGGTACATAATAATAGCGGTTATAGCGGCTATAGTAGTTGGATATAAGATGTATGTAAAGACCGATGCAGGAAGACATTCAGTAGATAAGCTTAAGCTTAAGATTCCTGTATTTGGAGTGCTTCAGACAAAGACAGCCTGTGCAAGCTTTGCAAGAACACTTAGTACACTTCTTCAGGCAGGTATGCCTATGATAGAAGCTATAGATATAGCAGCCTCTACTATGTCGAATGTTATGTATAAGGATGCACTTATGAAGGCTAAGAGTGGTGTTGCCCTTGGACTTCCACTATCAAACCAGTTAAAGGCATCACAGATATTTCCACCTATGATAGTTCATATGGTAGGTATCGGCGAGGAAACAGGTAACATAGAAGAAATGCTTACTAATTCAGCAGGCTACTATGAGGAAGAAGTTGAAGTGCAGACACAGACACTTACAGCACTTATGGAGCCGGCTATCATAGTTATTATGGCACTTGTAGTTGTAGTACTTATACTTTCTATATACCAGCCTATGATACAGCTTTACAATACATTGGGATAGGTACATATATAATATATGCACGAATTAGCATGTATATGATCAGTATGACGGTGAAAAGTCACACTGAATTATATAAATATTTTATTATCAAAGGGAGATAAAGAACATGAAAAAGACACAGAAAAGACTTGGTAACAAGGGTTTCTCTTTAGTTGAGCTTATCGTTGTTATCGCAATTATGGCAGTACTCGTTGGTGTACTTGCTCCAACACTTATCAGAAACGTTGAGAAGTCAAGAGAATCTAAGGATGCTCAGAATGTTGACCAGATTAAGAGCGCACTTGAGGTAGCTCTTCAAAAAGAGGATGCTTACACTTCAGCAGTTCCTGCAACAGGTACAACAACAGCAATAACAATGAATGCATCTGGAGTTTCAGTTAGTAATACAACAGTAAGTGAAGCGATACATGAATCATTAGATGTAACTAAAACAAAGCCAACATCTAAGAAGTTCAAGGCTGCAAATATTACTTTTACAGTTGATAATCAGGGTCATGTTGCAACATCTGGTGTACCAGAATTGGATTAATTATTATAAAGGATTTTACCATGCAATACGAACTACCAATCTACGTCATAATATTCCTCTACGGTATTGTAATAGGAAGCTTTTTGAACGTACTTATATATAGATTACCATTAAAAGAGAATATAGCGACGGAGAGTTCGCATTGTATGTCATGTGGTCATAAACTCCAGTGGTACGATTTAGTGCCACTGGTAAGCTACATGATATTAGGCGGAAAGTGCCGTTATTGTAAGACAAAGATATCACCACAGTACCCGGTTATAGAGGGGATTAATGGTGCTATGTATGTCATCATATTTTTAGTGAATGGACTGAATATCATATCAGGTCTGATGTGTCTGGTATTCTCGATGTTTCTTGTTATAACAGTTATAGACGAGAGAACACAGGAAATACCATTCGCACTTAATGTAGTAATAGGAGTCCTCGGTATAATAAGAATACTTTTTGACAGAGAACACCTATTAGATTATCTAATAGGCTTTTTTTGTGTAAGCATATTTATGCTGCTGCTTCTTATTATAGGAAGAGCCATAAAGGGAGTCGATGCATTTGGCGGAGGCGACATCAAGCTTATGGCAGCGGCAGGACTGTTTATGGGATGGGAAAATGTTATACTGGCATTTTTGCTTGGCTGCATCTTTGGTGCGGTAATACATGTTATAAGAATGAAGGTCAGTGGCAAGGAAAGAGTACTTGCTTTTGGACCATATTTGTGTGCAGGGCTTACAATAGCCATGCTTTTTGGTACGAATATAATTAACTGGTACATATCAATGTTTTGATGTTAGTTTGAACCTGAAATGTAGCAGTATTTATATATAGATTTTTCATAATATGCTAAGGGGAGAGGAGACTGTTTCGTTATGGCAGTTAAGGTTAACGGCAAATATATAAGCATAAGCATTAACAACGAATATACAAAGTTGTGCGAAGCAACAAAGGGTGTTAAAGCAACTACTATTCATAAGGTAGTTACAATCCCAACACCAGAAGGTGTGTATAATGATGGTGAGATTCTTGATGTAAAAGAATTCGCCAAGGTTATAAAGTCATCACTTGATGACAATCGTATGAATTCTAATGATGTTGTGTTCTCAATATCATCTAGTAAAATAGCTACAAAGGATGTCATTGTTCCTGATATTAAGAGTAACAAGATAGATAAAATCATAGAAACCAATGCAGCAGAGTATTTCCCAGTTAAAATAGAAGATTATATAGTACAGTATTATCCTATCGAGAAGGTAAAAGAGGATAACACACCGAAGTTAAAGGTTGTGGTTATAGCAGCTCCTGCGAATATGATAGAACAGTACTATGAGCTTGCACAGGCTATGGGGCTTAAGGTGGCATTCATTGATTATGCAGGTAACAGTACATATCAGCTTATAAAACAGCAGATAGATGAAGGTACTAATCTTGTTATATCTATAGAGAATGATTCAACACTTGTAAGTATCTTTAAGGCAGGTGCCTTACAGCTGCAAAGAACTGTCCACTATGGTAAGACTCTTATGGTTAAAACCGTAATGGATGAATATAAGCTGAATTATGATCAGGCACTTCAAAAGCTTCAGACAGAATATCTTCTTGGTAAGACAGTAGATTCTAATGATGTTACAGAGTCAGTGAGAGCACTTATAAGCAATATAAGCAGAATTACAGATTATTATGTTTCAAGAAATAATACGCCTATAGAGAAGATATACATCATAGGTAATGCCACAACTATAAGAGGTTTTAACAAGCTGTTAACAAATGAATTTAATATGGAAGTTATTCCGATAGAAAAGCTTGATGGTGTGCTTACAGACAAGAGAACATACGTGGATGAAAATGCGCTTACAGCGTATACAGCAACTATAGGTGCATTCATAGCACCGGTCAATTTTGTTTCACTTAACAAGATAAAGGAGGACAAGAAAAAGGATGCAGGAAAAGGCATGGCACTGGTCGTTATAGCGGCGGTTGCAGCCTCACTTTTACTTGTACTTGTCCCAGGTATCCAGCTGGTATTCACAAACATAGAAGTAGCTGCCCTTAAGAATGATGTCAAGAAGCTTCAGCCTATTGAGGAGATTGTAAATAAGTATTATGAAGCCAAGGATGAGAATACAGATGTGAACACATTCAAGACACAGGCTTCTAACAACAACGATTCAGTTGATACATTTGTAAAGGAACTTGAAAGCAAGGTGCCTAGTGATGTTGTCATAACAAGTATGAGTATAACATCTGGCAATGTGGCAGTCAGTGGTACAGCAGCAAGCAAGTCATCACTTGGTATGCTTATACTTCAGCTTAAGTCTATACCAACTGTATCTAATGTTATTGTATCCAATGAAACAGAAAATGAGGATAATACAGGAACTGTACAGCTTACTTTTTCTCTTAGCTGCTCATTTGGGGATATAAAGGGTGCTTCACAGGGAGGTAATAAGTAATGAAGGAAAAGTTAAAGAATAGTCTTACTATATCTGAAAAAGATAAGAAGTTACTTGTGTATGTATTTGCATTTCTTATAATCTTTATAGCTTACTTTGTTGGTTACCAGAATCTGTCAGCTTCTCTTGATACATCAACTAAGCAGGTTACAGAGCTTACAAAGAAAAAGAAAGATTTACAGAAAAAGAATGATAACAAAGCTAAGTATGAGTCAGATACACTTTCTTTACAGAGCGATTCATCAAAGCTTTTAAAGACATTTGAAAATGGTACAAGCCAGCCGGCAACATTACAGTTCTTAAACACTATTGAGAGTTCAACTGGTGTATGGATAAAGAGTATAACATTCTCTGATCCTGTTGCAGTGTATACATTTGGACAGAAGGCATCTTCTAACCCATCGAATACATCAGGCAGCGCATATCAGACTAATAATGTAGGTTACAAGGAAACTATCAATGTATCTTATGAAGGTACTTATGCAGAGTGGAAGAATCTTATCGGATTTATCAACAACTATGAAAAGAAGAATACGATAGAGGCATTAACAACAACTTATAATGAAGCAACAAATGTTGTTACAGGTACGATGACACTTGCATTGTATTCTATAACAGGTAACGGAAGAGAGTTCAGTGAACCTAAGTTTGACTTAAAGACAGGAACAGATAATATATTTGCAAAGCCAGCTGAATAGTTAAGGGTTAAGTAACCAGCCAGGAAATGGAGAATAACAGATGATTATGATGAAAAAATCAGGTGCTGATAAGCGAAAAGGAAAACTGAATAATGCAGGTTTCTCTCTTGTAGAGGTACTTGTTGCCATGGCAGTGCTTGCTATTCTTTCTATTCCTGTTCTAGGTTCGTTTTCTAACGCAGCAAGAATCAATCATAAGGCTCGTAAAGAAGAAAATGCGAATACTGTTGCTTCTGATATAGTAGAACAGTTTAAGTCTGTGAGCATGAGCAGGATACTTGAGGATTATGCTGGAAAATATACAGAAAGCTCTGGAAAATATATATTCAGGGAAACAAAGGAAGGAACAAATGGGGAAGAATATACTGTTGTAACTGAACTTGATCCAGGTATATATAATTCAGGTGATGATAGTGATAAGAACTATAACAATAATATTAACTCTTATGTAAATTCGGTTAAGAATATTGTGTTAAGAGAAGATTTATACAGCCACGATATAGATGCTGAGAATTATTTCAAGGAAAGATATACAGCTGGTTTTGATAAAAATAAGATAGAAAAAACAACTAATGTTAAGATAGAAGTTAAACATAGTGAATTATCTGAGGCACCAGCTGAGGCTTCAAGTGCGGTTGATACAGGCATAGATGCATATTATCAGAGGATAACACTGGATTTTGAATACATATATGATGGAAATAAGGCTTATGCATATACAGCATCTATTACATATCCTAATAATTATTTCAAGGCGGAAATAACAGGTGATAATTCTTATAGAATATCATCCTCATTACCTAATAATCTTAAAGATGTGTATATGTTTTATATACCTTATGACAGACATTCGACTTTAACTGTAGGTGATAACAGATATTATTATACTACTGATAAGATTAATATAACTTACGATTATCAGGAAAATGCATTTGTTAAATATGATAATTGTAATGTATTCCTTATTCAGCAGACATCTAACAACACAACAGACAGCTCTAAGAATATGATGATTAACAAAGACAAGGTGAGTCTTTATCTTAACAAAGATACTTCAAGACAGGAGTTTGCAAACGTAGGGACGATTAATCTTGGAAATAAGACAGTTAATAAAGATGGAACAACTAATCCAGGACCGGTAAGTGTATTTTCTAATATATATAAGTGGGATGAATATAAGGATATTAACAATACAGGTTCAGGCAGCAATGGAGTAGCAAGTAAGAGTCTTTTGTATACTATGACGGTTAAAGTATATTATGGCGGTAATGCCGATACATCGAAGGAAGAACCGATGATACAGATGACTACAACAAAGATCGGGTAGAGAAAGGTGAGGAGAAGCTTATGATGGCACATAATTTAAGAAAAAGAGTTAAGTGTAATAATAACGGTTCAACTATGGTTATCGTACTTATAATGTTATCATTTGTTATGATACTTGCCACCGTAGTTACTTCATCTACTATTATGAATCTTAAGCTGAAGGTAGCTAATAAGCAGTCAGCTAAAACTTTTTATACATCTGAGGATGCAGTCAATGAGATATATGTTGCTATGGGACAGATGTCATCAGACTGTTTTAACAGTGCATACCAGGATCAGGTTGCGAAGATGGTTGTCAATACCGAAAGTGGTATAACAACTGTTGATAATATAACATGTAATAAGGAACTACGACTTGATTATATTCATAGAATGCTTAATAAGCTTGGCATGATACAGGATAATATGCTTGATAGTATCAAGTATAAGGATGATAGTGATTATGTAAGCAAGAAGCAGGAGGGCGTGTACGAAAGAGGCAGTAATACAATAGAGGCGCAGGGTATAGTCAGTGTCCTTAATGATTGTATAGAAGCAACGCATAAATCAGGAAGTAACACGCTTGATGTTGAATCCATAGATAACATCCAGATTGTAAGTAAGAAGAGTCAGGTTGAGGAGAATATTTTTTATTATACAATTAATATTAATAACTGCCTTGTAAAGTATCTTACACAGGCAGGGTATTATTCATATATTACATTTGATATGACCCTTGGAATACCTGACAAGCTTGTTAATATAACTGATTCAAAGAAACTTAGTCTTGATTCGTTTTTAAGATATGCTATTGTTGGAAACAAGGGGATATCAGTTGCATCCAATGCCTCATTTAACCTGAATGGTAATGCTTTTGCAGGCTCAGCAGGTGGTTTTAAAGTGAATCCAGCGGCAACAGCTAATGTAGCAGGAGACACACTTCTTGCTACAAGTGGTGATATAGTTGTTGAAAATGGAACACTTAATGCAGGAAATGGTGGAACAGGCAGCAGGATATGGTGTGAGAATATCAAGACCTCTGACAGTACAGGTGGAACTTCTAGCATAACAGTAAACGGAAGCTCTGATACATATGTAAGAGATGATCTGGAGTTAAACGGAAACAACAGCAAGGTCAAGCTGTCAGGTAATTATTATGGTTATAGTTATGTAGGGGTTAATGCTACTGAAAAGGTAAACAGAAGTAGTGCTATTGTTATAAATGGTACTAATTCAGAGCTTGATCTTCAGTCACTTAACAAGCTTCTTGTTTCAGGAAGGGCGTATATAGATTATTATTCTCTTGCAAATGCTGATGGATATACTGTACCAGGAGATTATGATACAGGTGAGTCAGTATCATTTATTGGAAATCAGGAGATATATCTTGTGCCTGCAGCACTTATGGGTGGTGAAACTAATCCGGCTGCGGCAGGAACTAATGTGAATATAACAATATCAGAAGATAACTTCTTTGGATATAAGTATTTATCTGAGGCAGAAGGTAAATATTTTGTTAAAAAGACTATAACTATAGGAAGTCTTACAAGAGATTATTATTATCTGCGCTTTAAAGATGAAAAGGCGGCTGCTTCTTATGTTAAGGCTATATTTGATGATACTGAATTCAACAGTCTTCTTTCAGGTAAATCTGATAAAGTAAAGAAAACATACAATGAGCAGAGAGAAAGATTGAAGTCACAGATGACACTTAATGCGCAGAGTCTTAATAGTGTCATAAAGGCTGGCTCAGGCAGTGTGTATACTAAGAATTCCATGTTATCAGCTGTTGCAGCAGCAGATGGCAGCATGAGTCTTGTTTATAATGAATCAGATGATGCTGCATCATCAACAAAATATGATTATGCAGGAGATTATGAGGATCTGGCTTCAAGATTCAATGTTCTTAGCAGAACGCTTTATGAAATAACAGATACAAAAAAGATGAATAACACAATTATAGGTCAGATGTATCCGGATTTAAATAAGTATTCCAAAGAGGTATATGTCAATATTATATCTACTATTGGTCTAGAAGCTTATACAAAGGATAAGCTTGGTCCTGTTACTACAAAGCTTACAGGTGGTTATGATAAGTATGCGCTGGTTGCGTTTAATAATAGCAATTCAACTGCTGAACCGCTTATTATAAGTAATAATGATGAAGTTATAAGAAAAAAAGCACATATGTCAAATGATATAACTTATAGTTTTAGAGATGTTGATGGTGGTGTTATAGTTGCATCTGGGGATGTTGTCGTTAAGAAAAATTTCTCTGGAACTATAATAGCTGGTGGAACTATAACTATAGAAGGCGATGTTACGGTTACAGGTCTTTCTGACACTACTGATATTATAAAAACTGATCAGAAATATGCAGAGATATTCAAGGTATGGAATCCGCTTGAAAACAGTGATGACAGCGGCTTTTTGGATGTTCAGAATATGACATATAAGGATATGATACGAGTTGCTAATTGGAGGAAACGTGATGATTCGGAAAAGACGACACAGTCTACAGAAGCAGTTACAACTAAATAAGGGCTTCACTCTCGTTGAGCTTCTCGTTGTTATAGCTATTATGGCGATAGTTATAGGCGGCTCTGCTATAGGAGTGTCAGTAATCAGCAGGGGAAATGTAAAAAAAGCAGGTAATTTCGTGTATACAGAGCTTAATAATCTGCGTTCACAAACTCTTACAGTTAATGCAGACTGGAAGCTTGATATAGTTAAGGATACAGATGGAACATGCAGGCTTGTTACATATAAGAATGATGTCCAGACAGAAAGTAAAACTATAGGAAAAGGTTATAATATAACGATATCAGATTATGCCAATTCATCTGATAAGACAGACTATGCTGTAGATAGTGATAAAAAAGCTACTGTGACTTATACAAGAAGCAGTGGAAGGGTTGGCTCTTTTGTTGTTAACGCAGGAGCCTCCAGGTCCGATAAATTAGATGTTAATAATAATCTAAAGGCGGTTATAACTATAAGCCGTGGAAGCCATTCGTATGATGTTACAGTGTGGTACAGTACTGGTAAGTTATCGTTATCATAGTAAAAGGAGCAAAGGATTCTATGAATGAGGTTAATGTGTCAGCAGATTGTGCTGATAAGAGAAAGGCTGATGAAAAACTTAATAATAAAGGCTTTTCACTTGTAGAAATGCTTATTGCCCTGACTATAGGCGGTATAGTACTGTCAGCTCTGGTTGTTCTTATACAGAGTTCAGTGCATAACTTCACGAAGCAGACAGCACAGGCACAGCTGCAAAGCGATGCGGATATTGCATTAAATCAGATCGAGAACGATATAATGGAAGCGGATATGCTTATAATGTATAGAAGTCCTGATAAGAATAGTGGATACGATTATTATCTTACTAAGTATTCTAATACTAATAAGTCAAGGTACTATGGTTATATATGGGATAAAGCTAATAAGATATTATATTTTTCAAATGATTTCTACCCGTTAGGAGATAAGCCACTTGATAACGTGAGTGTGGCATGTGAGTATGTCGAGGACTTTTCTATAAAAATTGATGATAAATGTGTATCAGCAGGAGATGTGGAGCAGCCTACAACAAGAGTTGGGGAAACACCAAAGAAAGAAGAGGGGGTTATTCTTACATCAAATATAAAGGTAAAGGCATATATAAAGCTTTATAAGCAGAATGTAAGCCGTGAAGTAAAGAGAGAAGTATCACTTAGAAATTCTCTTTATGGAGAGGATTTAACCAACAAGGTTAAAATAGTGAAGGTAAACGGCAGTGATAAAACAATCATAGAGATAAAGTATTTTAAGCTGGGAGATATAAAAGCGCAAGGGTATGTTGATGCCTGATTATAGCTTGTAATCATAAATGTTGGTAACAGCTTGTTTTGACAGAATGTTTAGTGTGTGGAATACATATTAATAGTATCAGAGAAGAGTATCAGAGAAAGGATGACAATATGAAACGAATGTTAGGTAAGATAAGAAAAAGAAAATATATTAGTACAGTTTTGTTATCTGTGGCACTTGTGTTTTTGTTTGTCATCGGCGGAATGATATATAAGACGCAGGCGACAGGTGGCGGAAAAGCTGTGATTGCTGATGCAGTCACAATAGGTGAAAGGACATATACAAGGGATAATCCGCTTAATATTATTGAATTGGTTCCTGATGAAGCAGTAGGTGCATGGGGATATCTTACAGGCATGGATAATGGTGCTGTCAAGTGGTCAGATATTGCTGGATTGCCAGATAGTGCTGCAAAGCATGACCTGTGTAATACATGGCTGAATAATTATATGAAAAGTATTATTGAGTATAATGACTATAAGATTCCAGAAAATAAGAATCAAGCTGAGTATGCAGGAAAGAATATTTATTATAGAAAGAATAGCGCGTCTGAATGGAAGCTTTATTCAAAGGATTGTGCTAATGAGATAACCTCTGATACTGAGTTTAAATTTAATGTTATTGATAATTATGGAAATAAAAAAGAACTTGATATATATGATAAAACATTTGTCGATGAACAGGGAAATAATATAAGCGGCTATAACGATAATCTCTTTGCTTACATGGTATTTGCTGGTGATAATTCAATAGCTAAAGGCGATTATAATATGATGGATAAAATCAGGGTTACAAGTGTTTCTATTGATGCCCTGACAACAGATATGATTGATAATGCGGATGCAATAATAGTATCTGCTGGAGAAAATATCAGTTCTTATCCAGCAGAAACATATAAAAAAATGTATGAGTATGCACAGGCTTATGGTGATGCACAACTAAAAGCAAAATATCCAGCTAAAGCCGGAATCACTGATAAAGACTGGTCATCTCATACATGGGGAAATAATGCGTGTTTGGGAAAAGACTTTAGTGATGCATCAGTTGCAGGACGCATTTGTTTCAAATATTTAAATCAGGAGCTTAGTATAATAGGTGGATTTGATTATAATAAGATTGATAAAAGCAGACAGGAAAATCTTATGAAAATGTTTGTAACAATAACTGGAATAGACAGGGATACATGTCTGCGTGATTTGTGCGAGTATAAGGTTATTGATGAAGATACAACAAATGAAATAACTGGTGTATATGAGGGAGAGTATGGCAGGTTTGACTTTGATAATATGGAAATATACATATTTAATGAGAACAGGAGCAATACATACCGTGTAACATATGATACTGCTGGATGGATTAATTTTAATCAGGGTGTTTTTGGTAAATACCTCGGTGAATGGCCTAAAGTAAGTAATTATTATAGCAATTTTCCGTATAAAGGATATAACGTTGCACCAGATAGAATTAATGAGAATGTATTCTGGTTTGGATACCAGAATAATCCTCTTAGATCAGGCTTTATATCATCTAAAATTGATATCAGTGGAAATAATAACGAGTTCAATCAGGTTAATGATGTCTTAAAAACATACAATATAAATGATGGAAATATAGATATTGCTAAAATGATTCAATATGTTCTTGGTGGATATAAGAGAAATAAGGCTATAGAAAAGCTCAAAGTTCTTGAAATCCAGCCATCTGCTGATTATGATTATAATACATGTGATGGGGCAAAGTCTTTGCTTAAATATTTTAGTAATGCAAAGTTTAAAATAAATGTATCGGGAATTACAGAAAAGAATTATAAAAGATATATTGATGTTACGTCAGTTACTGTAAATGAACTTAATGGTATGACAGATAATATAGCCAATAAATACGATCTTGTTATTATAGGAGATGAACATTCTAAGAATCTTCTTAACATTAAAGGACTTATTAAGCAGAATAATGGTAATACTGTTGACAGCTATTATTATTCGCAGGGTGCAGTTGTGAGTCTGTGGGACCGTTCAGGTAATGATACAGGAAAAGATGTTGCTTCGGCTGGAAATGATATAACTGAAAAGACTCTGGAAAAACTTAAAGAGTATATCAATATGGATAAACCAGTTATATTAGCCTCTGATATATACAATGCATCAACTAGTGGTGTCTTGGTTAAAGATAGTAATGGTAATTATACAAGAACAGTTGATACTAACATTTATTCTGTATTACCATATGCCAGAAGTGTAGGTAAAACTTCTAACATAACGGTAGAAGCTGCCTCAGATGCGGCTGTTTCAGATAATGACAAAATAGAATATAAGTTTAAACCAGTTATAAGACAGACTATTGCAGATACTGGCCTGAATGAGGAAGATAACACATTTACAGTTAAATTCAAGACAGATAATACATCTGGAAAATATAATGTAGAGTTTTATATTGATAAAGATGCAAATGGTGTGTTTGTAAATGCACATGATGACACTGGTGAGTTATACGCAGGTGGATTTAGTGATACGAATCCGGAAGTTTATACTTATAACAATGGATATATAACTGTTACGACAACAACATTACCAAAAGATTTAAGACCTTATTTACCTTGGAAGCTTGTTATTAGGGATGTAAGTACAGGATTGACGACTGAAACAACAGGAATATTAAGAATAAATGTACCAGACGAAAAGCAGGAAGATGTAAAGATATTACAGATAATGCCTGATATAGATAGTAAGCATGATTACAGTCTTAAGTTAAATGATTCTGATTTTATGAAATTGTTTAATGATGCAAGTGGCACAACTGGATTAAGAATAAATAAAAAGGATGTTGATATTGTAACTGTTAAGGAGTTGTGTGAAGGTGATAATAAAGGTAATGACTGGTATAAAAACAGCAGGTATACAGCAGGAACAAGCCTTAATAAAGATGGAGAAGATCTGCTAAAGGATTATACTATTGTTGTTCTTGGCTTTGCAGATGCATTTGACAATATTACGAACACACATGCTCTGGCTAATCTGCGTGATTATATAGAGAGTGGCAAGGCTGTACTTATGACTCACGATACTATCGGACAGTATTCATATACGGATGAGAATACTGATGAAACTGAAAGCTTATTTGAAGGAGATGATTCCGATATAAGAAGAGCAGTTCCAATAATGATAGATGATAAGATATCAAAGGGCTATATGTTCACAACTGCGTTCAGAAACATAGTTGGTATGGATATGTATCATGTTACGGTCGGACAGGCTAAAGAAAATCTGTCTTACCAGCAGGGATACACCAATACAATAGTTACAAGATATGGCGTATTGCCAGGCTATGATTATAAAAATGATAATAATTATATATACAAATATAATCATAGAACGAAAAGAACGGTTTCATCGCTTCGTACCAATGCTGTTAATAAGATTAATGATGGACAGATTACCTCTTATCCATATACGATACCAGATAATCTGAATGTAGCAGAAACACATGCACAGTATTATCTTCTTGACCTTGAAAAGCAGGATGATACAGCAAGCAGTATAGATAGTGGAGGAGATGTGGTTGTATGGTATACATTAGGACAGGGAACATCTAAATATAGTGAGAGTGATTATTTTTCAGTAACTGGAAATGATGCGGCCAATAATTATTATATTTATTCTAAGGGTAATGTTACTTATTCTGGTGCAGGACATTCTACTATGAGTAAGGCCATAAGTGAAGATGAACTTAAACTCTTTGTTAATACTATTATATGGTCTATTAACTCTGGAAATAATGCACCTCAGATTAAGATTGAGAATGCCGTGATGACTGATGATGGCATATATGAAATGTATTCACTAGACGGTTCTATACCAGATATACAGTTCGTTGCAACTGATATAGATATGGGTTCAGACACAAGTGCTCTGATGTCATCAGGTGTATTTTATTGGGATAAGGATAAAGATGGTAATTATACTAAGAATAACGCAGACAAAGATGTTGTTATCCAGACATTTGATAAGGTGACAGAAGGTTTAAATAGTGGATATAATATATATAATGGCATAAGTGAAAAGCTTATGTCGGCCAGATTCAACAAGTCAGGTGAATATACAAGACTGGCGAGTCTTGTGTATAAGAGTGCAACAGCTTCATCAGATACAAATGTTAATCTCACATCAGAAAGTACACAGATATATAAAAATATGTGTGATGAGCTGGCAGATAAAGGTGTTATATATCTTGGAATGCAGGTATCTGATTCCAAGGGAGGAACTGGAAAGGCTGTTATAAGAGTTGTAAGGAGAGATTTGTTTAAGTTGAATTAGGACATTAAAAATTGCAGGCGATAGAGCAGACTATGATTTACTGTATAGGCAGTAGATTGTAGTCTGTTTTTATTGTGTTTGTAAAAGTATAAAGTGTTTATAAAAAGTAAAACAATACTTGCAATATTAATATTTTTATGATATATATAGTATATAAATATGCATATCATGGCAGAAAGGATAAGGTGGTTAATATGGAGATGTGCAATGCAATGAAAGAGTTCTTAGAAGGAGGCAGGCGCGAAGGACAGCGTGAAGGACGAATAGAAGGACAGCGCGAGGGCAGGATAGAAGGAAAGGATGAAGCCAGACTTGACAGTATAAGAACTTTAATGAAAAAGCTTGACCAGACTGCAGAAGAAGCTATGGATACGCTTGATATAGCTGATGAGGATAAAGTAAGATATCGTAAGATGCTTGGCTTATAAGTTTGTTTCAGTGTGCTATGAAAGGTGCAAGTTATTTATAAGAAAAACACAGATGAAAAGTGCAAAAGTTAAGAAAGAGGGTGTAATGTATTGTTTAGCAGTATAACAACTGCAGCGTTGTGTGGTATAGATGCCCGTATAGTAAGTGTTGAGACTGATGTAGGAAGTGGACTTCCAACATTTGATATGAGTGGATATCTTGGTACGGAGGTTAAAGAGGCAAGAGACAGGGTAAGGATAGCCATAAAGAATACTGGAGTTGAATTACCGCCGCAGCGTATAGTGGTTAATATTTCGCCGGCAGATATAAGAAAAGAAGGAACAGGGTTTGATCTTCCTATAGCGATAGGCATTCTCGTATCAAACGGAATCATAGAAGAGGAAAAGGTTAAAGACACGCTTGTGCTTGGAGAATTAAGCCTTGATGGAACAGTCAATCCTGTCAATGGAGTGCTTCCTATAGTATGTGCAGCAAAAGAAGCTGGTATAAAGCTATGTATTATTCCTAAGGATAATCTAAAAGAGGGCAGCATAGCACAAGGAATACGGTTATATGGTGCAGAGAGCTTAAAGGATGTACAGGATATACTTATTAATAATAGTCTAGATGGCGTTTCAGCCAATAATCCCAGTGATGATTTTAATAAAAAATATGAAGCTAAATCTGATGGAGTGATTTCTGAAGGTGTTATATTAGCTGACAGTTTAAACGAAGAGGAAGATTATCTTGATATAAGAGGTCAGTATAGTGCGAAAAGAGCAACTCTTATTGCAGCAGCAGGAATGCATAATATTATGTATGTTGGTCCACCTGGAAGTGGCAAAACCATGCTTGCTAAAAGGATTCCTACTATATTACCTGATATGACAGATGAAGAGAAGCTGAAGGTTACTAAAATATACAGTGTTGCAGGAAAACTTGATGCAGAAAAGGGACTTATAACTAGAAGACCATTCAGAAGTCCGCATCATACTATAACGGCGGCTGCCATGCTTGGTGGTGGAAGGATACCAAGGCCAGGAGAGATAACGCTATCAGGTTCGGGCGTTCTGTTTTTAGATGAAATGACGGAATTCAGACCTGAGCTTATGGAGTCTTTACGACAACCGCTTGAGGATAAGAAGATAACAGTTGTAAGGCTTAATGCTGCGTATACATATCCAGCGGAATTTATGCTTGCTGCTGCTATTAATCCTTGCAAATGTGGTTATTATCCAGATAGAAACCGCTGTCACTGTTCAGAGTATGATATCAGAAGGTATATAGGGCGTATAAGCAATCCTATGTGGGATAGATTTGATATATGTATAAAAGTCGATGAAGTGACATATGAGGATATAACTGGTGCAAAAGACAGCAGTGCTGTATACAGTTCAGCATATATGAAAGAGCAAGTTGAGAAGGTAAGGCTTATACAACAGGAAAGGTTTAAAGATTCTGTAACAGATTATAATTCACAGATGAATATGCGTGAAATAAAGAAATATTGCAGGCTTGATGAAGAATCCTCAAAGATTATGGAGTCTATGTATAAGAAGTTATCCATGTCAGCAAGAGGATATGGAAAAGTACTTAAAACTGCAAGGACAATAGCAGATCTGGCAGGCAGTGAGAATATATTAAGTGAACATATAACAGAAGCACTTATTTATAAAAAGAACGAAGTGTAATATAAGAAACTGATATGTAAATATTTTTTATAATGCGAGGGAAAATATATAATGAGTAAAAATAAGGCTATATCTTCATATCTCGAAGATTATTACTGGTACTGGTTCTGCAACATACCACGTATAGGAAAGACTAAGCTAAGGCAGCTGCTAATGGTATTTGAATCACCAGAACATGTATATAAAGCAGATGTGGAAGTTCTAAGAGGTCTGGGATCACTGAGTGATAAAGAACTTATGTATATATCTGATTCTAAAAAAGATAATATGATATATGAAGAATTTATCAGTATCAGAAAGAAAGGAATACATTTTACGTATCCAGGAAAGGAAGATTACCCACAAAGGCTGTTACATATATATGATTATCCTTTATGTCTGTATTATTATGGAAAGCTGCCAGATGATAAGAAACCATCAGTTGCAATCGTAGGTTCAAGGCAGAATACAACCTATGGATATAATGTGGCTGGCGTGTTTGCAAAAAGCTTTGCAAAGATGGGAATACAGGTTATAAGCGGGTTGGCAAGGGGAATAGATGGAGCGGCACATATGGGGGCTTTTAAGGCAGATGGATATACGTGTGGTGTACTTGGGTGTGGGGTTGATATATGTTATCCAAGACAGAATATAGAGCTTTTTACACAGATGAAAGAAAAAGGCTGTATTGTATCAGAATATCCAGTTGGGACCGCACCGCATGCAGGACAGTTTCCGGTAAGAAACAGGATTATAAGTGGCTTGTCAGATGTTGTTATAGTTGTAGAAGCAAGAAAAAAGAGTGGTTCGCTTATAACTGTTGATGCAGCACTTGAACAGAATAAGGAGGTTATGGTAGTTCCTGGAAGAATAGGGGACAGCTTAAGTGAAGGCTGCAACGATTTAATAAAGCTTGGAGCAGCCGTCATAACAAGGCCCGAAGATATATTAGATATAGAAGAAATAAGAAGAAAGTTAGATGATTACAGGAATATCTATGATTATAAATCGAGCAGAAGTGGTGAATCTTATATAGGCATGAAAACAGAAGAAAATGAAACGATATGTAATAAAACAGAAGAAAAATCCACAAACAGTATACCGGAATACGAGCAAAATGTGAATTCTGTACATGAATTTAAACTTGCAACACCTAAAAATATGTTGTATAGTTGTGTGGATTTATATCCGGTGGGGTTAAATGAACTTATAGAAAAAACCGGATTATCATTGCAGGAAATAAGTAATGCACTGGTTGAGCTGGAGCTTGAGGGAAAGATAGAAGAAGTTGCTGATAATTGCTATGCAAGGATATACGTATAGAAGCAATAATTATAAATACCAGACATTAGTCAGAAAATATGTTTTGACCCTGTAATCTAAACATTTAATCATATCTAAGGAGTTAGTTTAATGGCAAAGTATCTTGTTATAGTGGAATCACCAGCAAAGGTAAAGACAATCAAGAAGTTTTTAGGTTCGAATTATGAAGTAATGGCATCACAGGGACATGTAAGGGATTTGCCTAAGAGTCAGATGGGTGTTGATGTAGAGCATGATTTCGAGCCAAAGTATATCACTATAAGAGGAAAAGGAGAGATTCTTGCAGCACTTAGAAAAGAAGTAAAAAAAGCTGACAAGGTGTATCTTGCAACCGATCCCGACCGTGAGGGAGAGGCTATTTCAT
Source organism: Eubacterium sp. CAG:248 (assembly GCA_000436475.1). Taxonomy (GTDB): domain Bacteria; phylum Bacillota; class Clostridia; order Lachnospirales; family Lachnospiraceae; genus Lachnospira. Next base: position 173,317 of record FR886208.1, on the reverse strand, counting down.
GGCATCTTTCAAAGGCGTTAAAGTTAGAGGATAAGGATATATACAGAATAACATTTAACGAGATTACAAAGAGTGCAGTTAAGGCAGCCATCAAGGATGCCAGAAAGATAGATATGAATCTTGTTGATGCACAGCAGGCAAGAAGAGTACTTGACAGAGTAGTAGGATACAGCATAAGTCCTGTATTATGGGCAAAAATAAAGAGAGGACTTAGTGCTGGACGAGTCCAGTCAGTAGCTTTAAGAATAATATGTGACAGAGAAAACGAGATAGATGCATTTATTCCAGATGAATACTGGACTATGGATGCAACACTTAAAGTTAAAGGCGAAAAGAAGCCTATAGTTGCAAGATTCCATGGAGATGTCAACGGAAAAATTGACATAAAAAACAAAGAACAGATGGAAACTATAAAAAAAGAAGTGGAAAACAGCACATTTGCAGTTGATAGTATTAAAAAAGGTGAGAAAGTTAAAAAAGCTCCACTTCCTTTTACAACAAGTACTCTTCAGCAGGAGGCTTCAAAGACTCTTAACTTTGCGACAGCCAAGACTATGAGAATAGCACAGCAGTTATATGAAGGTGTTGATGTAGATGGAAGAGGAACTATAGGTGTCATTACTTACTTAAGAACAGATTCCACAAGAGTTGCTGATGAGGCAAAGGAAGCATCAGAACAGTATATAGCTGCTAATTATGGTGAAAAGTATCTTCCACATAGTGGCTTAAGAAAAAAAGATGATAAGAAAATACAGGATGCACATGAAGCTATTAGACCTACTGATATAGCACTTACACCTGTTATGATAAAAGATTCATTATCCAGAGATCAGTTCAGATTATATCAGCTTATATGGAAAAGATTCACGGCAAGCCAGATGGCAGAAGCAATATATGAAACAACATCTGTTAAGATAGCGGCTGGAGATTATAGATTCAGCATAGCGGCTTCTAAGATTACGTTTGATGGCTTTATGTCTGTATATAGAAGTGATGATGATAAAGATGAACCTAACGCACTTGTAAAGGGTATAGATGAGGATTCGCAGCTCACACTTGAAGGCGTGGAGGGAGTACAGCATTTTACACAGCCACCAGCGCATTTTACAGAAGCATCGCTTGTTAAGGCTCTTGAAGAACTTGGAATAGGACGTCCAAGTACTTATGCGCCTACTATATCAACTATCATAGCAAGACATTATATAGCAAAGGAACAGAAGAATCTTTATGTTACAGAGCTTGGAAGAGCTGTCGATGATGCCATGATAAAGGCATTTCCACAGATAGTAGATGTTAATTTCACAGCTAATATGGAATCGCTTCTTGATGGTGTGGCAGATGGTGATGTGAAGTGGAAAGAGATTATTAAGAATTTTTATCCAGACCTTAAAGAATCAGTTGATAGTGCGGAAAAGGAACTTGAGAATGTAAAGATAGAAGATGAGGTAACTGATGTTATATGTGATAAATGTGGACGTAACATGGTTATAAAGTATGGACCTCATGGTAAGTTCCTTGGGTGTCCAGGATTTCCTGAGTGTCATAATACTAAGCCATATCTTGAAAAGATAGGAGTAAAGTGTCCTAAGTGTGGTAAAGATATCATACTTAAGAAGACTAAAAAAGGCAGAATGTTTTATGGCTGCGAAGGATATCCGGAATGTGATTTCATGACATGGCAGAGACCTTCGGATAAGAAGTGCCCTAAGTGTGGAGGTTATATGCTTATTAAAGGTAACAAGCTTGTGTGCGGTGATGAAAACTGCGGTTATATATTAGATGATACGAAAAATGTTAAATAAATGGTTCTATATATCACATTAATATAGCTTTTATGTGACTTTAGAAAGAAATTTATTGAAATTGTCAGATAAATATAATAAAAATGTTGATTATTTGAAAGTTGTGTGATAGTATTCTCTTATACAGATATTTATCGGTGTAATTATGTATATGGAGGAATGTATGATGAGTGTACAGCTTTTGGATAAGACCAGAAAGATTAACAAGTTATTGCATAATAATCATTCAGCAAGAGTTGATTTTAACGATATGTGCAATGTATTAAGTAGTATACTCGAATCCAATATCCTTGTCATAAGTAAGAAGGGAAAGGTCCTTGGTACTGGTTATTATGCTGGCGTCGAAGTGATTAATGAGCTTGTCTATGACAAAGTTGGTGGGTTTGTGGATGAGATGCTTAACGAGAGATTATTAAGCGTATTATCAACTAAAGAGAATGTTAATCTGTCTACGTTAGGATTTACTATTGAGAACGTTAAGAAGTTTCAGGCTTTGATTGCACCAGTTGAGATAGCTGGCGAAAGACTTGGTACATTATTTATGTATAAGAGTGATAGTTCATACGAGATAGATGATATTATCCTTAGCGAATATGGAACAACAGTTGTAGGACTTGAGATGATGCGTTCTGTTAACGAAGAGAATGCAGAAGAAGTCAGAAAGAAGAAGATAGTAAGATCAGCTATAGACACATTATCGACATCTGAGCTAGATGCTATTAAGAATATTTTTAAAGAACTTAACGGAAACGAGGGTACTCTTGTTGCTAGTAAGATTGCAGATAATGTTGGAATAACAAGATCTGTAATAGTTAATGCGTTAAGAAAGTTTGAAAGTGCCGGAGTTATAGATTGTAAATCATCTGGCATGAAGGGAACATATATTAAAGTTATTAACGAATATGTGTTTGATGAACTTTCAAAGTATGATGAATAGTCTTTTGCAGGATTGTTTACAAAGTATAATTTAGTTATGTATAAGGGAGAGCATGTGATATATATGCCCTCCCATTAATTATTTTAAGGGAAAATAATAATGTTTGTCATGAATACTATTAAAAATGGAATAAATAGACAAAAATAGCTTGTTTTTTTGTCGAAAATATTTATAATGATAGTAGTATCATTATGTTTATGATTATAATGAGCGCAAGAGAGCCGGAAAGCTGCTTGCAGATTTCTGGCGAATGACGATCACGATAGCTGCGATAGCAGCGGCGAGTAGCAAAGCTACGAATCGTGATATAATAAACAGAAACTATGTGAATAAAACTATTTATATCCATTGTTTGGAAAGGGGTATATATGAGTTCAGGAATGTTTGGATTCGTTAATGTATTAAAAGCGGCAGCAGATGCCAGCTGGACAAGAGAAGAAGTATTAACTAACAATATAGCTAATGTAGATACACCTAACTATAAAAGACAGGATGTAGATTTTACAACTTATTTAAGATCTGCACTTTCGCGTACCAACGGAGGTTCATCATCCCTTACGAACAGAGTTAATAATCTCAATTATAATGATATTGCTATCAGAACTTACACGGATAATTCAACCTTATCATACAGGCTTGATGGCAATAATGTTGATCTTTCAACAGAGAATGTTGAACTTGCATCAGAACAGATTAATTATAATGCACTTATTGACAGCATGAATAATGAATTTTCGAGATTCAAGACGGTACTTAAGTAAGTAGTATAGTGATAAGGAGAATAATCTTATGTCGATGTTTACAGCATTTAATATAAGTGCATCAGGAATGACAGCACAGCAGCTAAGAACAGATGTCATATCGCAGAATATAGCTAACGCTAACACAACAAGAACAAGCGATGGAACACCTTATGTTAAAAAGTCAGTTGTGTTTACAGAAAAGACACTCACCTCAGCACAGGCAGGGGTTGGAACTTCTGTATATTCATCTGGATACAGGGGAAGTACAGGAACATTTGCTGATGCTTTAAGAGTAGCAAGTGGTGGCATAGTAGGAAATGGTGTTAAGGTTACTTCTATATATGATGACACAACAGAAGATATGAATATGGTATATGATCCATCACATCCAGATGCTGATGAGAATGGATATGTTACATATCCTAATGTTAATGTTGTTCAGGAGATGACAGATCTTATTGATGCGTCACGTTCATATGAAGCTAATATATCAGCGTTTAATGCCAGCAAGAGTATGGCATCAAAGGGACTTACCATAGGACAGTCTTAATAAGTAACAAAGCATAGAAACATAAGTATTATTTATGGATTTACTTATGTATATAGATACACGGAGGAATTGTAACATGGATTTAACAACGGCAGTTAATTCACTTGGAAATGATTATATCAATAAAGTATCAGATCTTTTAACTAACAACAGTGTTACAAAGACAGATACATCTGGAGATTCTACATTTGATTCAGTATTTAATTCAGTATCAGGTCTTTTAGACAGTACGAATTCATATATCCAGCAGGCACAACAGGCTGAGGTTGATTATGCACTTGGCAATATGACGAATACACACGAGCTTGGAGTGTATCAGCAGAAGGCTAATATAGCATTGCAGTACACAGTTGCAATAAGAGATAAAGCATTAGAAGCATATAAAGAAATCATGAATATGCAGATATAATTACTTAGGAGTTAATAATGGCAGATAGATTAAAACAGATTCCACAGAAGTTATTAGATATCTGGAAGAGCTGGTCGGTAAAGAAAAGAATAATAATAGTAAGTTCAATAGTGGCTTTTATAGCTGTAGTAAGCATATTGTCAGTTGTACTTACACGTCCTAAGTATCAGGTACTTGTAACATGTGAAGATTATACAGAGATGAATTCAGTAACATCGATACTTACCGAGAATAACCATAAGTATAAAATAGACAATATGGTAGTAAGCGTAAATGAAAAAGAGCTTACAGCATGTAAGATGTTACTTGCAACACAGGATATTAAGTCAGATGGTTATACTTTTGAAGATGCCATGAAGAGGAGCTTTACAACAACAGATTCAGATAGCACGAAGCAGTATGCACATTATCTTGAAACTAAGCTGGCAGGAGACCTTGAGGATATGGATGGGGTCAAGACAGCCTCTGTTACCATTAATATGCCTGAGAAGACTAACTCGTTCTATCAGGCAGCAACAGATGCAACAGTAGCAGTAAAACTTGTTACAACTAAAGAGATAAGCGGTGATACAGCGGAGAGTATGGCAGCACTTCTTGCTATGGCAGTTGGAAATGACTCTACGAAGAGCATTACTATCATAGATAACAAGGGAAATACATTATTTAACGGAGCATCAGGGAACAGTACAACATCAGGTGTTGGAATGAATGATAAGTTAAAGTATAAGTCACAGATAGAGGCTACAACAAGCAGCTCTCTGCTAAGAAATATACTTGCAACAGGTCTTTATGATGATGCAGTTATCACACTTAACTATGAACTGGACTGGAATACAGTTAACAAAATAGCTAAAGAGTATACAGCACAGGATGGAAGAGATGAGGGACTTTATAGTCATTCATATCAGCAGGCATCAACAGGAACAAACGGTGCAAGTGGAACACCTGGAACTGCAAGTAATAATGAAACTACTTACGATATAACAGATGGAACAACATCATCATCTACGTATACAGTTGATGAGTTTGATTATCTTCCTAATGAGCTTGTAACAACAACTAATACCGATCCTGGTGCGATAGTTAAGGCTAACTCTTCTATTGCAGTAACACTTATACAGGATGTGACATATGAGGAAGAACAGGCGGGTAAGCTTGGATATCTTGATGGAACTGACTGGGATACTTTCAAGAGTCAGAATGCAGAGCCTTCTCCTATAACAGTAGATAACACATGGATAGATATTATATCAAAGGGTACAGGTATTGATCCTGCTAATATATCTGTTGTGGCATATCAGAAGAATTCATTTATTGATAAGCAGGCAACTAATATTTTAAGCAAGGCATCATTCTGGATTCAGCTTGCTTTAGCAGCAGCTATACTCGGAATACTTATCTTTGTTATTATCAGAAGTGCACGTCCACTTACTGTTGAAGAAAAAGAACCTGAGCTGTCAGTTGAAGAAATGCTTGCTTCAACAAGAGAGAACCAGCAGGCTTCTGTTGATGATATTGATATTCAGGAGAAGTCTGAAACAAGAAAGGCAATCGAGAAGTTTGTTGATGAGAATCCAGAGGCAGTTGCATTACTGCTTCGTAACT
>FR886208.1:126922-167225 GCA_000436475.1 Eubacterium sp. CAG:248 | reverse complement strand
GTTAAGAACAGTAATAAATATAATATGGGAGTACATATATGGCACGAAAGAATAACAATGGCGAAAAAGGCATGGACGGGGTTGAAAAAGCAGCGATACTGCTTATAGCCCTTGGTCCTGAAAAATCAGCAGAAATATTCAAACATTTAAAAGAAGAAGAAATAGAACAGCTTACACTTGAGATAGCCAATACAAACAGTGTATCTCCACAAACTAAAGAGCAGGTGCTTAATGAGTTCTATGAAGTATGTCTTGCCCAGCAGTATATCGCAGAAGGTGGTATAGGATATGCTAAAGAGCTTCTTGAGAAATCTCTTGGTGAAGAAAAAGCAAAAGCTGTTATTGGAAAGCTTACAGCAAGCCTTCAGGTTCGTCCTTTCGAATTTATCAGAAGGACAGATTCATCGCAGCTGCTTAACTTTATACAGGATGAACATCCTCAGACTATAGCTTTGATTTTGTCGTATCTTCCTCCGGCACAGGCTTCAGCTGTTATATCTTCACTGCCACCTGAAAAGCAGGCAGATGTAGCGCGCAGAATTGCCCAGATGGATAGAACATCACCTGATGTTATCAAGCAGGTTGAAAAGGTACTTGAGAAGAAGCTTGCATCCTTAGTTAATCAGGATTACACGATTGTTGGTGGTGTTGATGCTATCGTTGAAATCCTTAATTCTGTTGACAGAGGAACAGAAAGACATATCATGGAAACACTCGAGGTCGAAGAGCCAGAGCTTGCAGACGAGATCAGAAAGAAGATGTTCGTATTCGAGGATATTCTTTCACTCGACGACAGAGCTATCCAGAGAGTGCTTAGAGATGTTGATAACTCTGATCTTGCTCTTGCACTTAAGGGAGCAACAGAAGAAGTACAGAATGTTATTCTTAATAACCTTTCAAAGCGTCTTGCTGTAATGATAAAGGAAGATATGGAATATATGGGACCTGTACGTATGAAGGATGTTGAAGAGGCACAGCAGAAGATTGTTAATATAATCAGAAAGCTTGAGGATTCAGCTGAAATCGTAATAGCAAGAGGCGGAGGTGACGAAATAATTGTCTAATCTGTTAAAAAGAGGAACTACGTTTATAAGCGAAGAAAGAATCATTGACTATAATGAACTTATAAAGCTTAAGCTTAAAAATATTGTTAGTGATAAAGAAAGCCATAGTAATGTTGATGCGGATGGCTTCGTGAATGGACTAAAGGCAGATGTTGTTGAACAGCTTCTTACAGGTTCAGAAGATGAAAATGAAAATGAAGCTGTGGATTCACAGAATCCGGATGATGTTAAAAATCAGCTTGCAGCAGCTATAGAAGAGGCTAATGAACAGGCCAGAAGCATAAAAGATGAAGCTAATGAGGTGTTGGCACAGGCACATATGGAAGCTGGAAAAATAATAGAAGATGCTAAGCGTACAGGATATGAGCAGGGTGCATGCAATGCCAGAGAAGAGTATGAATCAAAGGCAGAAGCACTTGAAAGGGAGTACGAGCAAAAAAAGGCACAGCTTGAAAAAGAATACAATGACTTGAAGGCTGCAATAGAACCTGAGCTGGTAGAAACTATTACAGAGGTTTTTAGAAAGATAACTTATACGGTAGCTGAGGATAACAAAGAGATTATCATTGGTCTTATCAATGGAGTTATGAAGAATTCGGATATAAGCAATGAATTCGTTATAAGAGTTTCGCCAGATGATTACAGGTTCCTTGTAAACAATCAGGGGAAAATATACTGTGCAGTATCTAAGGAAGTTAATATGGATATCGTTGAAGATGCAGCCATGAAGAAGAATCAGTGCATTATCGAGAGTGACACTGGTGTATATGACTGCAGTCTGGATATTGAGCTTAACAATCTTATCAGGGATATTAAACTTCTAAGTTGTACACAATAAAAAATCAGTTGAATGATTCAGACAGGGAGGAAGGAAAGTTGTCAATTCTGAATAAAGATAAGTATTATGCTTTAACAGAGCAATCTTTCTATAAGAAGCTTGGAAAGGTTACAAAGATAGTTGGACTTACTATTGAGTCAATAGGACCGGATGCTAAGTTAAACGACCTGTGTAAAATATATTCAGCAGATAAAAGCCAGGTGCTATATGCAGAGGTGGTTGGTTTTAAGGATTCAAGAGTACTTCTTATGCCTTTTGATGTTGTAGACGGGATAGGGCCAGGAAGCATAGTTGAGAATACAGAAAGTCCACTTGCTGTAAAAGTAGGAGATGATATATTAGGTCATACACTTGATGGCCTTGGTAACCCGACAGATGGGGCAGAACTTACACTGGATAACAGTTATTCCGTAGAGGCTGCACCGCCAGATCCTATGGAAAGAGAAATAATAAGTGAAGTTCTTCCTCTCGGTGTTAAAGCAGTCGATGGCCTGCTTACAGTAGGTAAGGGACAGAGAATAGGAATATTTGCTGGAAGTGGTGTTGGAAAAAGTACGTTGTTAGGTATGTTTGCAAGAAACACAAAGGCAGATATCAATGTTATCGCTCTTATAGGAGAGCGAGGCAGAGAGGTAAGAGAGTTCGTAGAAAGAGACTTAGGTCCTGAAGGCATGAAACGAAGTGTACTTGTTGTTGCAACATCAGATAAACCTGCACTTATAAGAAACAAGGCTGCAAAGACAGCGACAGCTATAGCAGAGTATTTCAGGGATCAGGGCAAAGATGTTCTTCTTATGATGGATTCATTAACACGTTTTTCTATGGCACAAAGAGAGATTGGGCTTGCATCTGGTGAGCCGCCAGTAACAAGGGGCTATCCGCCAAGTGTATACAGTGAGATGCCTAAGCTTCTTGAAAGGGCTGGTATGTCAGACAGGGGCTCAATAACAGGACTTTATACAGTGCTTGTAGATGGAGATGATTTTAATGAGCCTATCACTGATACAGCAAGAAGTATTCTTGATGGACACATCATGTTATCAAGAAAGCTTGGACATAAAAATCATTATCCGGCGATTGATGTACTTCAGAGCATCTCAAGATGTATGAGCCAGATAGTTACAAAGGAACATAAGAAGGCAGCAGGAAGATTGAAAACAGTTCTTGCAACCTATAATGAAGCAGAGGATCTTATAAATATAGGAGCATACAAGAGTGGTTCTAACAGAAATATAGATTATGCCATATATAAGATAGATGCCGTTAACAGGTTTCTTATGCAGCAGACAGATGAAAAGTTTTCATTTGAAGAAGAACTACAGGAGCTTATTGAACTGTTTGCAGATTATGATGATTTTGAAACAGGTAAGCTAAAACTTGGAGGTCCACCTTCAGGACAGAGAAGATAATGATGTGGAGCCTTTATAATCATGGATATCAGAATAACTTCTGCTTAAGAAACAGACAGGTATATCAAAGAAAGATGGATAATGGCAAAGTTTATATATAGTATGCAAAATGTGCTTAACATAAAGGAGCGTATGGAAACACAGGCTAAGACAGAATATGCGCAGATGTTAGGTGCACTTCATGATGAAGAAAACAGAATGAGAAGCATAGTTGATACTTTAAATTCATATAAGGCGCAGGCTAAGGCATTAGCTTCTGGAAAGCTGGATATTGCAAAGATAAGAAGGTGCAATGAGGCTATAGAGATAACAGAGGATATGGTAAAGAACCAAGCTGTAAGGGTAAGGCTTGCTGAAAAGAATGTAGAAACAGCTATGATGAAGCTGACGGTGGCAGTTAAAGAAAGAAAGGTTCAGGAAAAGTTGAAAGAAAAAGCTTTTGAAGAATTTTTACATGAATTAAACGCCCAGGAAATGAAAGAGATTGATGAAGTTGTAAGTTTCAATTATAATAATAGAGAAGATGATGTGTGATTGTTATGATAACTATAATAGAGTATTATAGAAAACACAGATGAATTAATATGGAGAACAGATTATTATGGCAAAGAAGAAATCCAAGGAAGAATTAGATATTGATAATGACTTAGACATGGGCGAAGAATCTGAAAGTGCTGGTGGCAATAAGTTCCTTAATATACTTATTGTACTTGCTGTTATTATCGTATGGCTTGCTATATTTGCATTGCTTATAAAGATGAATGTTGGCGGTATAGGCAGTATGCTGCGTCCTTACCTTAAGAATATTCCAGGTGTCAATATGATTCTTCCAGCTGCAACAGACGAGGATATAGCCAAAGAAACAGGTGGTAAATATAAGAACCTCTCGGAGGCAATAGACAGAATTAATGAGCTTGAGTCACAACTTGATAATTACAAGAATTCAGATTCGTCAGATTCGCAGACTATATCAGAGCTTCAGGCTGAGATTGCAAGACTTAAGGTATTTGAAGAAAATGCACAGTATTATCAGGACCTTAAAGATAAGTTTGACCGTGAGGTTGTATATGCAGATAATGCACCAGATATAGAAAACTATAAGCAGTGGTATGAGTCAATAGATGCAGATAATGCAGCAAAGCTATACCAGCAGGTTGTTAAGGATCTTCAGGAATCACAGCGTGTTAAGGACTGGGCAGAGGCATATTCAAAGATGGATGCTGATAAAGCAGCAGCTATTCTTGAAGAAATGACAGGTGATACCAACCTTGTTGCAAAGATTCTTAACTGTATGACTTCAAAGCAGAGAGGTGCAGTTCTTGCAGCTATGGATCCTGTATATGCAGCTAAGATAACAAAGATTATGTATCCATAGAGTTAACACTGGTAATTAGATTATAAGATTAACAGTCGTATAATCTTTAATCTGTTACATATATAAGATGCTGTGAGTGTTGTATGTGAATAAGGCACTCACGGATATATCAGGAAAGGAGGTAAAAAGTATGGTAAGTTCAGCAGTTACGGGAGCTGTGGCAGTAAGAAATACTTCTTCAGGAACAGCTTCAAAAAGCAGTAATACCAAAAGCAAATCATCAGATTTTAAGTCTGTCATGGCAGCCTTAATATCTAAGAATACTTCTAATGCAGGAACAGGTTCATCAGATAGTAAGCTTGGAATAGCAGATGATGTAAAATCAGCTAAAGACCAGAATACAACTGATACAAAGAATACTAAAGCTGATACAGATGCAGTTGATAAAAAGCAGAATGCAGCTGACACAGGTAAAGCTGATAAAACTGACAAGAGTAAACAGGATAATAAGTCTGATGAAAAAGTAAATGATGCAGTTCAGAATGTGAAGGATACTATTAAGGAAGAACTGGATGTTTCTGATGAAGACATAGCTAAGGCGATGGAAGTGCTTGGGATAACAGATAATGATTTACTTTCGGTAGTAAAAGTTACTGAGCTGGTGAGTGCTTTAACAGGCGCTGATTCTATAACACTTATAACAGATGATGATATGTCTGGTAAGCTTACATCGGTTCTGGATGCTGTTAATACAGCACAGGAAGATATAGCAGATATGTTAAACACAGATGTTGATGATGCTGTGTTAGTGGTAAGAACGGATGCTGTGGTAAAAAAAGATACAGATGAAACAGTTGTAAAAAATACAGATAGCAGTATAACAGATAATCGGTCAGTTTCTGAAACAGAGTCACTTAGTGACGTACTTGCTGCTAAGGTTACAGCACAGGGCTCTTCAAAAAATGAGGAGAGTACAGGCGAACATACAGGCGAACATACAGGCGAACAGAATCACAATACACAAAGCTATGGCGGTGTTGCTGATAGTATTATCCAGAGCATGAAGGATAGTTTTGCTGACATTGTAACTGAGGATACTTCACGTGTAAGTGAAGCAGATATAGTTAATCAGGTTATAGACCAGATTAAGCTTTCATCGGGAAGAGAGCTTACAAGTATAGAGGTGATGCTTAATCCTGAAAGACTTGGAAGTGTTCATGTTACGGTTACAGCTAAGAATGGTATTCTTTCAGCCCAGATAGCAGCTCAGAATGAACAGGTCAAGACAGCACTTGAGAATCAGGTAACAGCTCTTAAAGAGAATTTCCAGAATCAGGGAATAAAAGTAGAGGCTGTAGAGATTACTGTTATGACTCATCAGTTTGAAGCGGGACAGAACTTTGGACAAAACGAGTCTGAAAGAAAGCAGTCAGAGCAAAAGATAAACAAAAAGCTTAATTTATCCGACTATATGGATGATGAAGATGAGACTGTAAGTGCACAGGATATCAGAAGAAAAGATTCAATACAGAATGGAAACAGCAGTGTTGAATATATGGCATAATGCAAGAGTTTTATCTGATATTAAAGCAATTATTACTTAAAATTTTAATATGTGAAAGGAGATGATATTATGGCAGGAACTATAGATACAACAGGTAAAGTGTCTAATCAGATTATGAGTTCTACATCTAAGACATCTAACACAAAGAAATCAAATACTCTTAATATGGAGAATTTCTTAAGCCTTCTTGTAGCAGAAATGCAGAACCAGGATCCCCTTGAGCCTACAAGTAATTCAGATTATATGGCACAGATGGCAACCTTCTCACAGGTAGAAGCTACTAGTGAGATGAATGAAAGGGTACTCAGCCAGACAGCATCTAATCTTATAGGCAAGGCTGTTATAGTAAAGACAGATACTAACAGCACAGGTTATGCAGGTGGTATAGTTAATGGCTGGCAGGAGATTGATGGAATAGTATATCTTGGTATTAATGGTAACCTTTATGATATCAACGATGTTGATCAGGTTATTGACAAGGATTACTATGAAAAGTGGAATAATAGTGGAAGCACTACAGGTAGCAGCAAAACTGATACAGACAATAAGACAAAGTAAAGGGATACTGTAAAAGGAGTTTAAGTATCTGGACAGGAACAGGAGATTCGTATGAATAATATGATTAACAATAATATTAATTCAATTGAACGAATGGCCGAAGTCATCAGTAAGAGAAAGAAACAGGATGTTAATGCCAGTTATGATGGCCCTTCATTTACTGAAATATTAAGCAGGCAGAAGTCGATAGATGAGCTTGTATCAGAAAGAACGGATGTAAAAAAAGCTGTCACGGGACAGATAAGATTTACAAAGCACGCTGATGCAAGACTTACTCAGAGAGATATCAGACTTACTGACGACCAGATGACAAGACTTGAAGAAGGTACTAAAAAAGCATCTGATAAAGGAATCAAGGAATCCCTTGTGCTTGTGGATGATCTTGCTTTCATAGTTAATACTGATAAAAAAATGGTTATAACAGCAATTGACCAGAATTCAAGTGAAGATAATATATATACGAATATTGATGGTGCGGTGATTATATAGCAGGACCATAAAGGATGCTATCCATTCCTGAATGACAGAAGGAATGGACGCTCATCAATAAATACAGGTATAGGCAATATGGAGGAACAATATTATGATGAGATCATTGTTCTCTGGTGTATCAGGCATAAGAGCACACCAGACGAGAATGGATGTTATAGGTAACAATATAGCTAACGTTAATACAGTTGCTTACAAGTCACAGTCTATGACTTTTAATGAAGTGTTCTATCAGACAACACAGACAGCTACAGGACCTAATGCAACTACTGGAAGAGGTGGTACCAATGCAAAACAGATAGGTCTTGGTTCATCGGTTGGTGCTATATCAACATCGATAACATCAGAAGGCTCTCCAGAAAGAACAGATAATGCTACAGACCTTGCAATAACAGGAGCTAATGCATTCTTTATAGTAAGCAGTGGTGGAGAAACATTCTTTACAAGAGCAGGAAACTTTACAAGAGATGAAGCAGGAGCACTTGTTACCCAGTCAGGAGCTAATGTTATGGGATGGCAGGTAGATCCTGAAACAGGTGATGTAGTTAAGGATAAGGTATCTAAGTTATATCTTGAATCCGCTGATACTAAGTATACTATGCCAGAGAAGACAACAGGACTTACATTAACTGGTAATATCAATTCTTCTTCGGATGAAGATACTACTGCAACACTTAACTTCTATGATAGTTTAGGCAGTTCATATCAGGCTACTATCAAAATAAAAAGAACGGGTACATCAGGTACTACAGGAAGCCAGGTTACATATTCTGTAGAAGGTTCGTCTGTAACAAAGGATGGAGAAAAGACTAACCTTTCAATATTAACTAATGACACTATCACATTCAACTCTGATACAGGCGTTTTTGTAAAAAATGGTGATAGTGATAACATCACATTTACTATAGAAGATCCAGATGGAACTAACCTTGGTGATATAGGTAATGATAACCATGAAATATCAGTTAATGTATCAGGACTTAAAATGATTAAGGATAAAACTTCAATCAATCAGACATACGGTATATATGATAATGATGCAGGTGGATATGTTGGCGGTGGTAAAGCAGCTGGTACTATGACATCTGTAGGTATAGATACATCAGGACGTTTGGTTGCAAGCTACAGTAATGGTGATACAAAGTATGTAGGACAGATAGCTGTAACAGAGTTTACTAATCCGGCTGGTCTTGAAAAGGTTGGTGAAAACCTTTATAAGGCAACTCTTAATTCAGGAATATTTGATGGTGAAGGAAAGGAAATATCAGATACAGCTGGAAAGATTCAGTCAGGTGTTCTTGAGATGTCCAATGTAGACCTTGCAGCAGAATTTACTAATATGATTACAACACAGAGAGGATATCAGGCGAATTCAAGAATAATAACTGTATCAGATACGTTGCTTGATGAGCTTATTAATCTTAAGAGATAATTAACTGGATTAAAGTAATCTATGCATGAATGAAACGCTGCAGAAGATATTCTGCAGCGCATCTGATAAAATAGAAAAATATGCATAAAATGGCAGTATTTTGTTGCAATATTTTGCCATTGGTGTTTTAATATAGATAGTTTACATGGGGGTATTGTATTTATATGGATAAGTTTACCCCACAACAAAAGAATGGATGGTGTATTGAATGGATATAGCTACACTTATTGGTATTATTGTCGGAGCAGTAATGGTAGTATTCGGTATTCTGTGGGGAAACGGAGTTTCCACTTTACAGAATTTCGTTGATGTTCCTTCAATTATTATTACAATTGGAGGTTCATTATCAGGACTTATAACCTCTTATACTCTAAAAGATTTCCTTGGAAGCTTTAAGGGAGTCGGTCTTGCATTTAAAGATCCAAAGTATGATCACGGAGCTACGATATCTAAGATTATTGAATTATCTAACGTTGCAAGAAAAGAAGGACTTCTTGCTCTTGAAGAGGTTGCTCAGAATTTAGATGATGAGTTCATGAAAAAAGGTATTCTTCTTATAGTAGATGGTACAGAGCCTGAGCTTGTAAGAGGAATTCTTGAAACAGAGCTTATGAATATGGATGAAAGACACAGAGGCGTAGCCGGCTTCTTCGAAACATGGGCTGCACTTGGTCCTGCATGGGGTATGATTGGTACACTGATAGGTCTTGTAAATATGTTAAAGGATCTTCAGGATTCTTCAGCAATCGGACCTTCGATGGCAACAGCTTTGCTTACAACTCTCTATGGTTCACTTATAGCTAACTGGTTCTGTACGCCTATTGCTAACAAGTTAAAGGCGCAGAATGCTGTTGAGTATCAGCTTAAGGAGATAGTTATTGAAGGTCTTCTTTCAATACAGGCAGGTGAGAATCCAAGAGTTATAGAAGAAAAGCTTAAGTCATTCCTTTCACCAGTTTCAAGAACAGGCATAGGAGAAGAAGGTGGAGGTGAAGCTTAATGGCTAAAAGAAGAGCTCAGGAACAGCCGGCTGGTTCACCAGCGTGGATGAGTACTTTTAGTGATTTGATGAATCTGCTGTTGTGCTTCTTCGTTTTGCTTTTCTCTATGTCAACAGTAGATGCAGAAAAGTTTGAAAAAGTAGCAGCATCACTTAATGCAAGCTTTAGTATATTTTCGGCAGGCGGCTCGGCACTTACTGATGAAGGAATACTCGTTGGAAGTGGAGCAACACAGCTTAATGATCTTAGCAGTTATTACAATAATATGGGTCTTAACACTGATGGTGAATTCACTGAAGAGGTTAAAAGTGCCCAGGAGCAGATAGAAAAAGAAGGTATAAAAGAGTCTGAAAACATGGCAGAACAGATAGAAAACAATCTGAAGTCTGCTAATGTAAATAATCAGATTGAAATAACTGCAACAAGCAAATATGTTATGCTTAACATGAATGGTGGTGTTCTATTTAATTCGGGAGATGCAGAGCTTACACCAGAGGCAGTTAAGCTTTTGGATAGCGTTGCTGATGCAATATATCAGTACAATGATAATTACATAACCATAGAAGGACATACAGACAGCAATCCTATCAGCACAGCAAAGTATCCTGATAACATGATGCTTTCTGTTCATAGAGCACATAGCGTATATAATTATCTTGTGAAAAATAAGAATTTCGATTCTAAGACTATGACGGCATCAGGAAGAGGTGAAAACGTTCCGGTAGCTGATAATTCAACAGCAGAAGGAAGAGCCCAGAACCGCCGAGTTGAGATAAGAATATATAATAACCTGAATAAGGATATTCAGTAAAAGGAGAAAGCATATGAAAAAAAGTACATTAAATGTAATAACACTAGCGCTTGTACTTATTAATCTTGCACTTACGGTTATTCTTACATTTTCATTGGTGTCAACTAATAATAAAACAAATAAGCTTATAGGGAAAGTTGCAGAAATAATAGATCTTGATGTAGCTGGTATTGATAATTCAGATAAGAGTTCATCATCTGGTGGAGAAATAGAAGATACATCTTATGTGGATGTGACTAATAATGGTTCCAATGATATAATGATATCTTATACAGATGGCGGAAGAACTCATTATGCTGTTATGAATGTGTCACTTGGTCTTAATACTAAAGCTAAGGATTATTCGGCTAAAAGCACTACAATTAACAATGGAATGAAAGTTATAGTAAATGCAGTCCAGACAGAGGCTATGAAATATACATATAGTACAATAGCAGCAAGCAAAACAACTATAGAGAGCGAACTGTTAACACAGCTGCAGGATACATTCCAGACAAAATGTATAACATCAGTGATTGTATCTATAGTAGTACAGTAAATAAAAGGAATGCGTTTATGATTAAGAAATATAAGGAGGTGAGGAAGATATGCCAGATGTCTTATCGCAAGACGAAATAGATAATCTTTTGAAGGCTCTTAGCAGTGGAGAGTTAGATGTTGAAGAAATGAAGGGCACTGATGAAAAACAGGTTAAGAATTATGACTTTGCAAGACCATCTAAGTTCTCCAAGGAACATTTAAGAACTCTGGAAATTATCTTTGAACATTTTGGAAGACTTCTAGCAACTAATCTTCCAGCCTATTTAAGAAAATCAGTCAACGTTGATATAGTAAATTCAGAAGTAGTAATATATTCAGAATTTTCAAATGCTTTGTCTAACCCAGTTCTGCTTGGTGTTGTAAGTATGAAACCATTAGCGGGCAATATGGTTATGGAGATGGCATCAAACCTGGGATTTGCTATAGTTGACAGACTGCTGGGAGGAACAGGTACAGCTCTTGATAAGGAAAGAGATTTTTCTGAGATAGAGCTTACCATTATAGAAAGAATTTTTTCAATATGTGTTAATCTTTTAAAAGAGCCGTGGGAGAATGTTATTAAAGTAACACCAAGGCTTGAAAGAATAGAAACAAACTCACAGTTTGCACAGATTATATCACCGACAGAAACGATTGCTATTATAACTATCAATCTTAAGATTGGTGATGTTGAAGGTCTTATGAATGTATGTCTTCCATATACTTTGCTTGAGCCAGTTATGGATAAGCTTAACACCAAGTTCTGGTTCTCCAATATGCAGGAGAAGGATCCAACAATGTATGGTGAAGTTATTGAAAATGTAATTAGTAAGACAAAAGTACCTATTAAGGCTATTCTTGGTGAATCTAAGGTTAACGTTTCAGATTTTGTTAATCTTCAGATAGGAGATATAATTAAAATTGATAAAAAAGTTGACCAGGAGCTTGATGTATATGTGGGCAATATTAAAAAGTTCAATGCATTACCTGGTTACTTTGAAGATAAATACGCAGTTAGGATAACAGACGTAATTAGAGAGGAGAGTGAGTAACAGATGGATGGCATGTTATCACAGGATGAGATAAACGCATTATTAAATGGAATGGATAATGATAATAACAACAGCAATGATAATGCGGATATGACAACTCAGGATGATGGCAGCGTAACTGGTGATAATAATACTACAAACAATGATCCAGGTGCTGATGAGGTTCTTTCTGATTACGAAAAGGATGCAGTTGGTGAAATATCTAACATAAGTATGGGAACAGCAGCGACTACTCTTAGTTCACTGCTTAATCAGAAGGTAAATATAACTACACCTAGAGTTGAGGTGGCAGATTGGGATCATCTTTCAAGAAAGTATGACAGACCTTGTGTAATGTTACAGATAAGATATAAAGAAGGTCTTGATGGAAACAATGTGCTTATATTAAAAGAAAAAGATGTAAAGATAATAACAGATCTCATGATGGGTGGAGCTGGTAATGCTGATGATAGTGAAGAACTTACTGATCTTCATCTTAGTGCAATAGGTGAGGCTATGAACCAGATGATGGGTTCTGCGGCAACATCACTTTCATCTATGTTCAACAGAAAAATAGATATAAGTCCACCTATAGCTAATATTGTGGAAACATATAACGAAATAGATGATTCACTTCCACCATTTTTAGCAGAACCTTTTGTTATGGTTGCATTTAAAATGCAGATAGGAGATCTTATTGATAGTGAGATAATGCAGTTATATCCTATAGATTTCGCAAGAGAACTGCTTAATATGTTCTCACTTGATCCAACAATGGGAGGTCAGACTGATTCTGATAAGGCAACAGCTTCAACTGGTGCTACAGCAGGTCAGGAAAGTCAGGCAGCTACAGCAGCACCACAGCAGCCAGTTCAGCCACAGGCACAGCCACAGCAGATGCAGCAGCCTGTTAACGATATGTCGGCACAGCAGCCATATATGCAGCAGGGAATGCCACAACAGAATATGGGAATGCAGCCTAATATGGGCATGCCATATGGCTATGGAATGGCACAGCCAAATATGGGAATGCAGCCAAATATGGGTATGCCATATGGATACGGAATGCCACAGCAGCCAGCACAGGATGTTAATGTTGCACCAGCAGCTTTCCAGCCATTTGCAGCTGATGTTAATCCGCTAACACAGCAGGAAAATATTGATCTGATTATGGACGTACCTCTTCAGGTTACAGTAGAACTTGGAAGAGTGTCAAAGTCTATTAAGGATATTCTTGAATTCTCGCCAGGAACTATTGTTGAACTTAACAAAATAGCAGGTGAGGCTGTAGATGTACTCGTCAATGGAAAGTATGTAGCCAAGGGCGAAGTAGTAGTCATCGAAGAAAACTTTGGTGTAAGAATAACAGAAATTGTTAAATAAATTTTATTTATAAATTTTTTAATAAATACATATATGAAAATCACGATTATTGATGTATAATAAATAAGGATTTTTAGTGAATAATTTATATTTTTATTTTAGATAAGATAGGAGAATCAATCATATGGCTAAGAATATTTTGATTTGTGATGATGCGGCATTTATGAGAATGATGATTAAGGATATCCTCACAAAGAATGGTTACAATATCGCAGGTGAAGCAGAAAATGGCGCAAAGGCTGTTGAAAAGTATAATGAGTTAAAGCCAGATTTAGTCCTTATGGATATTACTATGCCTGAGATGGATGGAATCCAGGCACTTAAGAAGATAAAAGAAACAGATCCAAACGCTTCTGTTATCATGTGCTCTGCCATGGGCCAGCAGGCTATGGTTATTGAGTCAATACAGTCAGGTGCTAAGGATTTCATTGTTAAGCCTTTCCAGGCAGACCGAGTTCTTGAAGCTGTCCAGAAAGTTGTAGGCTGATGGTTATTGCATCGATGAGCAGCAGAATAGAGGCATTTGCGCAGCTTCTCACTTTACTTATAATATTTATTTTTGTATTAGCTGTTACATATTACGTTACAAGATTTGTTGGTAACTATCAGAAGAATAAGTTGTCTGGCAGCAATATCAACATATTGGAAACTATGCGTATAGCAAATAATAAATACATACAGATAGTAAAGATAGGGAGCAGGGTTTTTGCCATTGCAGTAGCTAAAGATACTGTTTCATATTTATGCGAACTGGATGAAGATGAACTTATATATAAAGAATCTTCATCTGGTAAGATGCTTATTAACAATGATAATTTTAAAGAGATTTTAGAGAAATTCAAAAAGGACAAGCCAGAAAGTTAGGCAGATTTTAGTATGTTACAGTATATTAAGAAACATAAGAAAACTTTAGCTAAAGCAAGCATTGCAATGAGTACAATAATGGGTATTATTTTCGCTGTGTCAGCTAAGGTTCTTGCTGCAGATGGAGATAATCTTATAAGTATAGGCATATCAAGTGGCGATGGCAGCGATATGGCAGGAGTATTACAGATGCTTATAGTACTTACTGTTATTTCACTTGCACCATCTATTCTGATCATGCTGACATCTTTTACAAGAATAGTTATAGTTCTTCATTTTACAAGAGCAGCTATAGGTACTCAGACTGTACCGCCTAATCAGGTGATTATAGGCTTATCATTATTCCTTACTGTATTTGTCATGACACCTACTTTTACAGAAGTATATAATAATGCGGTGGTTCCGTTATCGAACAATGAGATGACAGTACAGGAGGCGTTTGATGAAGGCATAAAGCCATTGCGTACTTTTATGCTTAAGCAGACATCTACAAAGGATCTGGATACTTTTTTGAAGATTGCAGGATATGAGGAAGGCTCTGTAAAGTCAGAGGATGATATTACATTGAGAGTTCTTATTCCTTCATTCATTATAAGTGAATTAAGAATAGCATTTATTATAGGCTTTTTGATTTACCTGCCTTTTATAGTTATAGATATGGTTGTATCATCGACACTTATGTCTATGGGTATGATGATGCTGCCACCTACAACTATTTCAACGCCATTTAAGATACTACTGTTTGTTATGGCGGACGGATGGAATCTTATTATAGGTAATCTGATGCTTACTTTTAAGTAATACATGATGATTTTATGGATTTATACAGGATGTGGAGGCATGTATACAGATGGATGCTGGTACAGTTATTAATATAGCAAGACAGACAATATGGGTTATAGTAGAAACAGCAGTACCAGTATTGCTTGTATCTATGGTGGTAGGTCTTGTGATAAGTCTGTTTCAGACACTTACGTCTATTCAGGAGCAGACTCTTACATTCGTGCCTAAGCTTATAGCAATTCTGCTTACTATTATGATTATAGGTTCATGGATGTTGAATCAGATTACAGGATTTATGAATAATTTGTGGAATTTTTCCCAGTATATTTGATTAAAGGATTAAATTACAATGATTAATTATGAAGTCGCACTTGGACAATTTGAGCTATTTGTTTTGATACTTATCCGATTAGCCTCATTTGTCTTTGCTGCGCCTTTTTTTAATACTGCGAATGTACCAAACAGGTTTAAGATAGGCTTTTCTTTTGCGCTAAGTATTATAGTGTATTCTATTAATTCGGACATGACTGTGCAGTATAACAATATGATGGATTTCTGTATAATTGTAGTACAGGAAGTTATAGTTGGTGTTTTGCTTGGTGCAGTTTCATCTTTTGCAGTTCAGATTATACAGTTTTCAGGTAAAATGATAGATATGGATATAGGTATATCCATGGCACAGATATATGACCCGACAACACGTATGCAGGTTGGTATCATGGGAAATTTTTATTATTATATGCTGATGCTGCTTCTGATAATTTCAGGTATGCACAGATTCCTGATAGAAGCAATAGTTGAAACATACAATTTTATTCCGATTGGTGGAGTTAAGTTTGGTGCAGGTTTATATACAACTATTATTCAGTTTATGTCGGATTATTTTGTTATTGGATTCAGAATAGCACTTCCAGTTTTTGCCACTATGCTTCTGCTTAACTGTATTCTTGCGATTCTTGCAAGGATTGCACCACAGATGAATATGTTTGTTGTTGGTATGCAGCTTAAAATATTTGTTGGTATATTTGTCATATTCTTCACGATAAGAATGCTTCCAGCAGTTTCTAATTTTATATTTGAGGAAATAAAAGATTTGTTTTCATTACTTGTAAGGGGAATGAGTTGATATGGATAATGAAACTTTGTTGTTAAAGCTTAACCTGCAGTTCTTTGCAAAGGATGGACCTGGTGGTGAAAAGACAGAGCCAGCTACAAGTAAAAAGCTTAACGATATCCGAAAGGAAGGTCAGGTTGCTAAAAGTAAAGAGCTGATAACGGCGGTTTCGCTTATGTCTCTTTTTATTATATTAAAGATATATTTATCAAAACTTGGAACAGGGCTTATAGATGTGTATACACAGGTATATAACTCTATATCTAAGGTTGTAGACGACAGCTATAACGGATTGCCGATAAGAACGGCAGGCTCCGTTATGCAGCAGGTTATTATAGATATGATAAAGCTTGTTATACCTATTTTATTAGTTGCTATTGTAATAGCCATACTTGGAAATATGCTTCAGCAGAAATGGATGGTTACAGCGAAGCCTTTGCAGCCAAAGTTCAGCAAGATAAGTCCGATAAGTGGATTTAAGAGGATGTTTTCAGTAAGACAGCTTGTAGAGCTGATTAAATCAATAGCGATGATATCCATTATAATGATTGTGGTATATAATACAGTTAAAAGTAAAATGAATATTCTTCTGACATTTTATGATGTAGGACTAAACACAGCTTTATCCACAATAGGCAGTATTATTATTGACCTCGGCATTAAAATAAGTGCTGTATTTCTTATTGTTGGCTTTGCAGATCTTTTTTATCAGAGAATTAAGTTTAAAAACGATAACATGATGACTAAGCAGGAAATTAAGGATGAATTCAAGAATACAGAAGGTGATCCGCAGGTTAAAGGCCAGATAAAAAGAAGGATGCAGGAGGTTTCAAGAAGGAGAATGATGCAGCAGCTGCCAGAAGCGGATGTTGTCATTACTAATCCAACGCATTTTGCAGTTGCTCTTAAATATGAGCCTGATGCGGGAAAAGCTCCTGTAGTGATAGCAAAAGGTGCAGATTATCTTGCGTTCCAGATAAAGGATAAGGCAAAAGAGTACAATATAGCTATAGTGGAGAATAAACCACTGGCAAGAATACTATATCATAACATAGATATAGGCATGGAGATACCTCCAGAGTTATATCAGGCAGTGGCAGAAATACTTGCTGTAGTTATGCGAACAAATAATAGATTATAATTAAAATGTGTGATATAATTAACTAATCAATGTCGAAATATGTAGAAGCTGCCAGATATGGTGGCGATTACATTACAGATATAACACTATTATTAAGGATAAATATTTATGATACAATATTACATCGGGAAGGAGAAATAAAGTGAAGTTAAAGAAAAATGACTTATTCATGGGCATATATATACTATCAGCAGTTTTATTCTTCATTATTTCTATTCCTTCATGGTTACTTGACATATTACTTGCGTTTAATATAATGGTAGCACTTATTATATTATTTAATTCATTATATGCTAAAGAAGTGCTGGATATGGCTGCATTTCCAACAATGCTGTTATTCACGACTATTTTCAGGATATCGCTGAATGTATCATCAACGAAGATGATTTTACGTGATGGATATGCAGGACACGTAGTTGCTACGTTTGGAGAGTTTGTCGGTGGCGGCAATCTTGTTATTGGTACGATTATTTTTATTGTTCTTATTATTGTACAGTTTATAGTTATCAATAAAGGTTCTGAAAGAGTATCAGAAGTAACAGCAAGATTTACACTTGATGCGATGGCTGGTAAACAGATGGCTATAGATTCTGATCTTAATACAGGAGCGATAACAGATAAGGAAGCGGCTGAAAGAAGAAAAAAGCTTCAGCAGGAAAACAGCTTCTTTGGTTCTATGGATGGTGCTACAAAGTACGTTAAGGGAGATGCAACAGCGGGACTTATTATAACAGCAATCAACCTTGTTGGCGGTATTATTATGGGAATGATGTATCGTGGACAGTCTGTAAATGAGGCACTTTCTACATATGCAATTCTTACTATTGGTGATGGATTGTGTTCACAGATTCCATCATTGCTTATATCTTTGTCAACAGGTATTCTTGTTACAAAGGCATCAAGTGAAGGTGAACTTGGTGATGAGATGGTAGGACAGCTGTTTTCTATAGACAGAGTTCTTATTATGGTAGGTGCTGCTCTTGCATTTTTAGGGGCTTTAACACCATTGCCTATATATATATTTGTGCCGCTTGGCATACTTCTTATAGTATATGGAAGAAAACTTAAGGATAAATCTGGTGAAGCAACTATCGAGGAGATGGCGGAGGCAGAAGAAACAGAGGCACAGGAGATAAGAAAGCCGGAAAATGTTGTTTCGCTGCTTAACGTTGATCCTATTGAGCTTGAGTTTGGTTATGGTATTATTCCACTTGCCGATGTTAATCAGGGTGGTGATCTTCTTGACCGTGTTGTTATGATAAGACGGCAGATTGCATTAGAGCTTGGTGCGGTAGTTCCTATTATCCGTTTAAGGGATAACATACAGCTGAATCCTAACCAGTATGTTATTAAAATAAAAGGCATACAGGTCAGTGAAGGAGAGATTTTATTTGACCATTATATGGCTATGAATCCAGGATATGTGGAGGAAGAGATTACAGGTATACCTACATTTGAGCCATCGTTCCACCTACCTGCTATATGGATAACTGAGAGCCAGAGAGAAAGAGCGGAATCTATGGGATATACAGTTGTAGATCCACCATCAATAATAGCTACACATCTTACTGAGGTTATAAGACAGCATATCGCAGAGCTTCTTACAAGGCAGGATGTACAGAATCTTATTAATAATATTAAGGATAATAATTCAGCACTTATTGATGAGTTAGTACCTAAGCTGCTCGGAATAGGTGAGATTCAGAAGGTGTTACAGAATCTGCTTGAAGAAGGCATATCTATAAGAGATCTTGTTACAATATTTGAAACACTTGCTGATCATGCAGCAGTTACAAGAGATACAGATATACTTACAGAATATGTAAGACAAAGCTTAAAGAGAGCAATTTCTGGAAAATATTTTCCACCAAATGAAGTTACGAATGTTATTACACTGGATCCTAAGGTTGAACAGGAGATTATGGGAGCAGTCAAGAATACAGAACAGGGTTCCTACCTTTCACTGGATCCTGCCCGTACAAAGGCAATCATGGATTCACTGGGAGAAGAGTTAAAGAAGCTTGAGGATATGGGAAAAAATCCGATTGTTATAACTTCACCAATAGTCAGATTGTATTTTAAGAAACTTGCATCTGATTATTATAAGGACATTATAGTTATCTCATATAATGAAGTTGAATCTAATATTGAATTACAATCAGTAGGGATGGTGACAGCGTAATGATAGTTAAGAAGTTTCAGGCACCAACAGAGATGGAAGCCATAATAAAAGCAAGAGAAGAACTTGGAAGCACAGCAGTTGTACTTAATATAAAAAGTATAAAGCAGAGAGGCCTGGCAAGATTGTTTAAAAAGGATGCTGTAGAGGTTACTGCAGCACTTGAGGAAAAGGATATAGTTGATGGTATCAACAAAAACAAGCCAGTATTTGATAATAATGCTGCCAGTGGTCAGGAAGCAAAGCCGGAAAGAATGATTAACCAGAGCATGGTGTCAGGAGGCACTTCATCGACTATTAATCTTATAGCTGATGATAATACAGCAGTAAGCTCAGCATCAGCCATAGAACAGAAGCTTGACAGCCTGCATAATCTTTTACAGAACCAGGGAAACTTAAACTCTGATATGTCATCATCAGGCAGTCAGGGAAAGACAGTGGCAGCTTCTGCATATACTAAAAGAATGTCAGATATTAAAGAGGATATATCCGGTGCAGCAGGTGAAAATAAGCAGGTAAAAGAAAGAGAAAATGCGAATTATAAGTTCCTTCAGCTTATTTATAAGAAGCTTATAGATAATGAGGTTGACAGCAGATTCGCAGATGAAATAATAGGTGAAATAGAGAATTCACTAAAAAAAGAGTCTAACCTTGACAGTATACTTGCAGCAGTATACCAGAAGATTATATTAAAGCTGGGAAAACCAAAGACTATAGAAATAGGCGATAAAGCCAAGGTTATATTCTTTATCGGGCCTACAGGAGTAGGGAAAACTACTACTATTGCAAAGATTGCCTCAAGCTTTAAGATAGAAAAGGAGGCAAGAGTTGCCTTCATAACAGCAGATACATACAGAATAGCAGCTGTTGAACAGCTTAACACATATGCATCAATCATTGACTGTCCTGTAAGTGTTGTGTATTCAGTAGAAGATATGAACAAGAGCCTTTCTGAATATAAGGATTATGATCTCATACTTGTTGATACAGCTGGAAGATCGCATAAAGCAACAGAACAGATGGATGAACTTAAGGCATTTATTGAAGAGGTGGCACAAAGAGCAGATGAGTTTGATTTTGAGTGTTATCTTACTTTAAGTCTTACGACAAAGTATAAGGATCTTAAGAGTATTGCTGATAAGTATGATGATGTTGACTGGGCAGTTATATTTACAAAACTGGATGAAACATGTTCTGTTGGTAATATATTAAACATCCGCATGTTAACAGACAGACCACTTTCATATACAACATCAGGCCAGAACGTACCAGATGATATAGAAGTGATTAACGAGCAGGGTATTGCAAGACAGTTACTTGGAGGTGGCGAATGATGATGGATCAGGCAGAGAATCTTCGTAATATGATCAGAAAGCAGAATCAGAATAATATAAAGAATGCCCGTGTTATAGCTATTACAAGTGGAAAAGGCGGAGTTGGAAAGTCTAATCTGTCGGTTAATCTTGCGTTAGAATTAACAAGGATGGGGAAAAAGGTTATTATCCTTGATGCAGACTTTGGACTTGCTAATGTTGAGGTTATGTTCGGTGTTATACCTGAATATAATCTTAGCGACCTTATGTTCAAAGGAAAAGAAATAAAGGATATTATAACAGAAGGACCAGAAGGTGTCGGATTTATATCAGGCGGCTCAGGAATAGCTAATCTTATTAATCTTGATCAGGAGCAGGTAAAAAGGCTCGTAGGAAAAATGACAGATTTAGAGGAACTTGCAGATGTGATAATTATTGATACGGGGGCAGGAATAGCACCAAGTGTTATGGAGTTTTTGCTTGCTAGTCCGGAGACTATTATTGTCACAACACCTGAACCTACATCTGTAACAGATTCATATGCACTATTAAAGGCGCTTAGCATGAATGAAGGCTACAATAAAGAAGAATGTTCTATTAAGATGGTTGCTAACAGAGTTGAGTCTGAGAGTGAAGGACGTAATCTTTATGAAAAGCTTAATGCAGTTGTTACGAAGTTTCTTGGAATAAAACTCAGTTATCTTGGCAGTGTTCCTCAGGATTCAAATGTCAGAAAAGCTGTTATGAAGCAGAAACCTGTAACTATTATGTATCCTTCAAGCTCTGCAGCAAGACATTTTAAAAATATTGCAGCAGAACTTCTTGGTAATGATATTACTGTTCCTGCACACAGGATGGGAATACGAAGTTATTTCAAAAATGTATTTTCAAGAAAAATGTAGAAATATAATATAATGATATCCGTAAGATAAATCATGATGCTGTAGGAGGAAGGATTATGTTTGAACCGCTAAAGCTGGGAAACAGGGTTGAAATGGTGTTTAAGAGCAGGTCAGGCGATGATGATACTGTAGAATATGCCAGCCAGATACTTGATTTTACTGATGAAGGTATTATGTGTGCAATGCCTATTTATGAGGGGCACATAGTCCCGTTGGAAAAGGGGAAAAGATTTGAGGGATATTTTTATTCGGATAATAAGATATACAGGGCAATGTGTTCTGTAGTATCAAGAGGAAAAGAAGAAAAGCTTCATGTTGCAGAAATAAAGCTTGATTCTGCACTTGTAAGAATACAGAGAAGAGAATATTACAGGCTGAGCTGTATTATGCCAGCTTCTTTAAGAACAGTAACTGATCTTAAAGAAGGCCTGGATGAGATTGAGGATCTTATTCTTAATGAAGATAATTATAAATGTACTATAGTAGATATAAGCGGCGGTGGAATAAGAGTATTTTCCAAAAGACAGCTTGAAAAAAATGAGATGGTTTATGTTAAATTCACACTGAATTTTAATAGTGGCGATAAGGAAGCTGACGTACTTGCAAAGGTTGTGGATTCACAGAAGAATTCAAAAGATGAAACTATGTTTGACAGCAGGCTTCAGTTTATAAACATCAGTGAAGCAGACAGAGAAGAAATAGTTAAATATGTATTTGAACAACAAAGAAATATGTTAAAAAAGGAGTTGGGCTATAATGGCTAAAAAAATCCTGGTAATAGATGACTCTGCACTCATGAGAAGAGTCATATCTGATATAATAAACGAAAGCGATGAATACGAGGTTGTGGCTATCGCAAAAGATGGACTTGAGGGTCTTGATATGATAGTGTCGCACCCATATGAGTATAGTGCTATCATTCTTGATATTAATATGCCTAAGCTTAATGGTCTTGAGCTTTTAAAAAGATTGCAGAAGGATCACATAGAACAGACAGTTATAGTTGTAAGTACTGTTGCAAAGGAAGGTGCTAAAGAAACTATCCAGGCACTTGAATATGGAGCATTTGATTTTGTTACGAAACCGGAAAATTATCTGGAGACAAAGAGTATTGATTTTAAGAACAAAATCTTTAATATGCTTAATGTAGCCACGAATTCCAGATCTTCTTTAAGAAGAACATCTATGAGAACGGGCAGTGCATCATCAGCAAGAAGCACAGGAACTTTTAGAAAACCGGAAGATAGCAGTAAGCCTTTTTTTGCTTCGGCAAGAAGAAATCTTAACAGTACAAGAACAGTAGAAGATTCATCAAGAACTTCAGTTATGCATACAACGGGTTATGATTCTTTGGAACATGCCGTTAAGGTTGATGGCAGTAAGTATAGCAGAGTAAAAGCTGGTAAGAATAAGCTTGTTGCACTTGCATGCTCAACAGGCGGACCTAAGTCGTTACAGCAGGTGATACCGATGCTTCCAGCAAATCTTGATGCGGGTATGGTACTTGTACAGCATATGCCGGCAGGATTCACAGCCTCACTAGCAGCAAGACTTAACGAGATGAGTGCAATCAATGTTAAAGAAGCAGCAGATGGTGAAGCTATTAAAAAAGGCTGGGTATATATAGCACCAGGTGGAAAGCATATAAGAGTTAGAAAGAAAGGCATGGATTATGTTATTTCACTTAGTGATGAGGCACCATTAGATGGTCTTAAACCATGTGCCAACATTATGTATGAATCGCTTACACAAAGTAACTATGACGAAATAACATGTGTCGTACTTACAGGTATGGGTGCAGATGGTACGAATGGAATAAAAGCACTCAGCAGAAATCATAAAAACATATACGTTATAGCACAGGATGAAGAAACAAGTGTGGTATACGGTATGCCAAAAGCAATAGCTAATACAGGTCTGGTTAATGAGGTTGTGCCTCTTAACCATGTCGCAGAAGCAATAACAAAAAACGTGGGGGTGTCTTAATATGGATGTAAGCCAGTATTTAGAGATTTTTATTGATGAATCAAATGAACATTTACAGTCATTAAGTGATCAGTTAATGATACTTGAGAAAGAACCAGAGAACAGCGATACAATAAATGAAATATTCAGAGCTGCCCATTCTTTAAAGGGTATGGCAGGTACTATGGGATATAAGAGAATGCAGAATCTTACACATGATATGGAGAATGTATTCTCAGAAGTCCGCAATGGTAACATAAAAGTAACATCAGATATGTGTGATGTATTGTTCCAGTGTCTTGATGCACTCGAGAATTATGTATCAAACATCCAGAATACACAGGATGAAGGTACTGATGATAACGAACCTATTATCAAAGCACTTAATTCATTTATAGGTGGCAATAACGAAGAAAGTAAAGAAACACAGCCACAGACAGCTGCTTCTGCTGTAACAGCAGGAGAAGGAACTTCTGAACTTGCATTTGCTGATTTTGAGATGAATGCAGTTAATGAAGCATTAAAGAAGGGACTTGGTGTATACGAGATAGATGTTACAGTAGATGAGAACTGTATATTAAAGGCAGCAAGAGCATTTCTTGTGTTTAAGAATCTCGAGGGACATTGTGATGTCATCAAGTCTGAACCTTCAACACAGGATATAGAAGATGAAAAGTTTGATAAAAAGTTTACAATAGTAGTAGTATCAAAAGAAAGCATGGAAGATATATCTGGTATAATAAGAAATGTATCTGAAATAAAGTCAGCAGAAGCCAAAGCGATAACAACACCTTTCCCTGAAAGTGAAGAGACAGAAAGTAAGGAAGAAGCAAAGACAGAACAGACTGAGGTATCAGAAGCAACATCTTCAAAGGAAGCAAAGAAGGAGGAAACAAAGAAACCTTCTATGCTTACACAGGCAAAGAAAGCAGCAGCAGCTAACAGCAAGGCTGTAAGCCATACAGTAAGAGTTGATATAGATAAGCTTGATGTGCTTATGAATCTTGTAAGTGAGCTTATTATAGCAAAGAACGGACTTGTATCAGCAAGTATATCTGATGACGGAGAAACTGCTTCTAACAATCAGAAATTCACTGAGCAGATAGAATACCTTGAAAGAGTTACTACGAATCTTCATGAATCTGTCATGAAGGTACGAATGATGCCTATTGAAGGTGTTATAAGCAAGTTCCCACGTATGATAAGGGATCTTAATAAAAAGCTTAACAAGAAGATGGAATTATATATAACAGGTGAAGAGACAGAGCTTGATAGAACAGTTCTTGATGAAATCGGTGATCCTATCATGCATCTTTTAAGAAACTCAGCTGATCACGGACTTGAAAGTGCAGAGGTAAGAGCAGAAAGAGGAAAGCCAGAAGTTGGTTCAATCTATCTTAATGCGTTCCAGGAAGGCAATAACGTAGTTATTGAAGTTGCAGATGATGGTAATGGTATAGATGTAGAAAAAGTTAAATCTAAGGCTGTTGAGAAAGGAACACTTACTCAGGAACAGGCAGATGCTTTAACAGAAAAGGAAGCTATTGATCTTTTATTTAAGCCAAGCTTCTCTACATCAGATAAGATTACAGATGTATCAGGACGAGGAGTTGGTCTTGACGTTGTTAAGTCTAAGATAGAGGCTCTTGGTGGTGACGTAGAAGTTAAGACAAAGTATGGCGAAGGAAGCACCTTCAGCATAAGGCTTCCACTTACTCTTGCTATCATCCAGGCACTTATGGTTAAGCTTGGAGATGAGAAGTATGCTATTTCATTAGGTTCTATCGAGACAATCGAAGATGTGCCAGTAGGTGATATAAAGTATGTACATGCTAAAGAGGTTATTAATCTTAGAGGCAGTGTAATACCACTTATAAGATTAAGAGATATACTGGATGTACCAGGTGAGGCTGAAGAAACTGATACTATTATAGTAGTTATAGTAAGAAAGGGCGATAAGCTTGCTGGTCTTGTTGTTGACAGTCTTATCGGACAGATGGAAATCGTAATCAAGTCACTTGGTAAGTATATTAATATTAATAGAATGATAAGCGGAGCTACTATTCTTGGAGATGGTTCTGTAGCACTGATTATTGACGCTAACACATTAGTATAGGAGGTGGCCTGTGATGGAAAACATTAATGCAATAGAAGATAAAAATGAAGAAGTATCAACAACAATACAGTACATTGTTGTAAAAATAGGCAATGAACAGTATGGAATTAATATTAAATATATTGATAATATTGTAAGAAGGCAGGATATTACAAGAGTACCAAAGACACAGCATTACTACAAGGGAGTTATAAACTTACGTGGTGAGATAATACCAGTCATGAGTGTAAGGTTAAAGCTTGGGCTTGAAGATGATGTGTATACAGATAAGACTAGATATATAATCGTTAAGGTGGAAAGTGCTACTATAGGTATAATAGTAGACCAGGTAATGGAAGTAGTCACTCTGAACAGTGAGGATACAGAAAAGGTTAACCGTTCAGCAGGTGATGATGTTGCTAACAGTTACATAAGTGGTATTGGTAAGCATGATGGTGAGCTTATATCATTGCTAGATATTGTTTCTCTTATTGTTGAGAACGATTAAACACAGAATTGAGGTTTCTTATGTCAAAGGTAAGTTTAGAAAAGCTTAATGATGTACAGTTTGATGTTTTAAAAGAAATTGGAAATATAGGTGCTGGTAATGCAACAACGGCGTTGTCTACTATGCTTAATGTAAAGATGGACATGTCAGTTCCTAATGTAGCTTTAATCCAGTTTAAAGATATATCAACGATTATAGGTAGTGAAGATCAGACTGTAGTAGGTATTTTGTTAGAGCTGGGTGGAGATATAGACGGAATGATGATGTTTATATTCGATACCAGATCAGCACACCATCTTGTTAATTCGCTTATGCTACAGGATGACAGTAAAGATAACGATAGTGCAGAGTTCACAGAAATGGAAATGTCTGCATTAAATGAGATAGGCAATATCGCATCAGGTTCATATCTTACAGCTATCTCATCATTGACAAATATGAACATTATAGCAGATGTTCCACAGATGACTATAGATATGGTTGGAGCACTTTTGAGCGTTCCAGCATCAGAATTTGGTAAATATGGTGATAAGTTATTATTGATTCAGACACAGTTCGGTGAGCTGGATTTTGTTAAAGGATATTTTCTTCTTATTCCAGAACTTGAATCGTATGATAAGATTCTTCGTTCATTAGGAGTTATTGATTGATATTATCTTTAGGATGAGAGTTTGGTTATGAATTTAGATGAAATGATTAAAGTTGGAATGGCAGATCTGCAGTTGTGTAAGTCACCAGGGGTATTGACGACACTTGGGCTAGGATCCTGTGTAGGTGTAGCGCTATATGATCCTGTAAACAAAATAGGTGGCTTATTACACTGTATGCTGCCTGACAGTACACAGTTTAAGAATAATTCTAATACAGCAAAGTACGCAGATAGTGGAATAGATGAACTTGTTTCAAAGATGGTAAGTCTAGGTGCTAACAGGTCAAGGATTGTTGCCAAGATAGCAGGTGGAGCACAGATGTTTGCTATGAAAACTAACAATGATACCTTAAGGGTTGGCGAGAGAAATGTTGAGGCAGTTAAGAAAAAACTGTCTCAAATGGGTATCAGGCTTTTATCAGAAGACTGTGGACTTAATTATGGTAGAACGGTGGAGTTCTATACAGAAAATGGCGATTATGTTATAAAATCGGTAGGTAAACCAAGAAAAGTTATATAAGCAGAGTTTGTGAGGATGATGTATGAAAAGGTTTAGAAATGTATCTGCAATAGTATCATTATTAGCTGGTTTTATAACCGCAGTCGTTATGTTTATTAACAAATATGATTTATTAACATTTATATGGATACTGGCGGTTGTAATGGCAGTGTTTTATATTGTAAGCAGAATCATATGCTTTATATGTGACAGACATATAACAAAAGAAGAAGAAAAAGCTGAAGAAGAGCGGCTTGAAAAGGAAAAACAGGAAATCGAAGCAAGGATAGCTGAGTCAGAAAAGAAGAATTCAGAAGATTCCAAAGAAGCGGTATAACAACTAAATGATCGTTACGGGGGCATTCTTTTATGGATGAATTGGGAAGAAGCAGGCTATGGGAAAGATACATGGCAAGTCATGACAGTGAAATCAGGGAACAACTAATAACAGAATATGCACAGCTTGTTAAACTGGTAGCCGGCAGGATGAATATGTATCTTGGATACAATGTCGAATATGACGATCTTGTTGGTTATGGCGTATTTGGACTGATTGATGCTATAGATAAGTTTGATTTCGGTAAGAATGTCAAGTTTGAGACATATGCGAGTCTTAGAATAAGGGGTGCAATTCTTGATCAGATAAGAAAAATGGATTGGATTCCAAGATCACTCAGGCAGAAACAAAAGAAGATAGATACAGCAATGGCAAAGATAGAGTCTGAAACTGGAAAAGTTGTGACTGATGAGCTTCTGGCAGCAGAGCTTGGAATATCAATAGATGAGCTGAGTGAATGGCAGGGTCAGATGAAATCCTCTAATCTTATATCACTTGATGAATACACAGAAGCGGGTAGTGAAATCAAAATGGAGAATGTGGGAAATTCGCATTTTGACCAGCCGGAATCTGTGGTTGAAAAAGAGGAAACGAAAAAAAAGCTTGTCGAAGCAATAGATACACTGACTGAAAAAGAAAGAAGAGTGATAGTTTTATATTATTATGAGGATATGACACTAAAAGAAATAAGTATGACTCTTGAAGTGTCAGAATCAAGAGTTTCGCAGCTTCACACAAAAGCTTTGAATAAAATGAAGAAGGTTATGGGCGATTATATGTTTCCGGCATAATGAAAGATATTTATGCATGTGAAGCAAAGTCGGAGGACTTTTTACCTCCGATATCACAATAAACGATAAAAGAAAGTGGGTTTAAGATGATTGAAGAATGTATGGCAGGGTATTTTCAATTTTCTTCTAAAGTAGACGGACTTTATATAACGGTTTACCCACCTAAGGAGAGATATAATGCAGCATCTATAGATGATGTCATGTATTATGTTGATCAAAGGAAAATTGAATGTAATAGTGTTAAACTAATGGAGGCAGTTAAAGCCGGAGCTTTATCAGAAACAACAATCAAGGTTTCAGATGAGCAGCAGCTTACATATGGAGAATTCGGTGATTACAGAATAAGCTATGATGGCATGAGAGTGGAGGCTGTTTTTTATCCGCCGTTTGAGGGTGGAACCAGGCTTGATAAGAATGAAATAATGCAGGATCTTGAGCATAAAGGAATAAAATGCGGAATAGATGAAAGTGTTATTGATACATTTATAAAAGAAAGACAATATGGAAAAATATATGTTGTAGCAATAGGAAAACAAGTCCGAAATGGCAAAGACGGATACATAGAATATAAGTTCAATAAAGAACTTAAGCCAAGACCTAAGATGAATGAAGATGGAACAGTTGATTTTCATACACTAGAGAATGTGAACCATGTTAATGCAGGTGATGTTGTAGCAATATTGCATCCAGAGGACATGGGCGAAGCTGGCGTGGATGTATTCGGTAAGAAGGTTAATCCAGATAAGGTAAAGCATGTGATATTCAGGTTTGGACGAAACCTTGTTATATCAGAGGATGGAAGAAAGCTTATCAGTCAGGTTAACGGGCATGTTATACTTGAAAATGATAAAGTGATTGTATCTAATGTGCTTGAACTTGTTGATATAGATAATTCAACAGGGGATATCGAGTATAATGGAGATGTCACAATAAAAGGAAATATACTTGCCGGTTTTTCTGTTAAAGCAAAGGGCGATGTTGTAGTACAGGGGGTTGTAGAAGGTGCAACCGTTATAGCTGGCGGCAATATAACATTTAACAGAGGTATCCAGGGAATGAATAAAGCTGTGATAAAGGCAGGCGGCAATATAGTTTCAAAGTTTATTGAAAGTGTCAGTCTTGTGGAATCAGGTGGCAATATAGAATCTGATTCGATATTACATTCAAGAGTAGTTGCAAAGGGCTTTATTAAAGCTACTGGTAAAAAAGGACTTATAATAGGTGGTGATGTGAAAGCAACATCATTTATAGAAGCTAAAACTATAGGTAACGAGATGGGAACAACTACTGTGGTAGGAGTTGGGGTTAATCCAACGATGAAGAAACGTATGGATGAGCTTAAAAACAGTCTTAGCACTAAAGGCAACAATAAAATACAGCTGACACAGCTTATGACAGCGTTAAGAAAAAAACAGGACATGGAAGGTACGTTGGATAAGGATAAGCAGGAGATGCTTTCTAAAACAATGAGAAATCTTATCATACTGGATCAGGAGCTTAATCAGGAAAAGAAAGAGTATGAGCAGCTTAAATCTACATTGGGCGAGGAAAAGAATGCCTGTATAAAGGTTTCTAATGTTGCATATGTTGGTACACAGCTGATGTTTGGAGATATATGTATGTTCCTTAAGGAAAAGTATAATTATTGCCAGTTCAGAAAAGAGGGTGCTGATATAAAGAGTGCTCCACTGTAAACAGAAACGGAGAAGAATATGATAATCAGACCTACAGAATTCGGTATGATCCAACAGCAGAATACAGTATCCCAGATAAGACATGGAGAAGATGCTAAGCCGATGATTGAACAACAGACTATAGTTGTACAGTCACAAAAGGATGCTAATGTCAGGTCTGAGAAGGTTAATAATAAGGACGATGCCGATAACAGACAGAAAAAGTTTGATGCCAAGGATAAAAGCGATAATGAATACCAGCCAGGGCATAAGAATGATAAAAATAAAAGGCCCGATGGAAAAGTTATTATAAAGGGTCAGGAATATCAGAACGTTGATTTCGATGTCAGGATTTAATAAATATGAGCTGGTTCATGCGGGTTTTGACCTTATGACCATGGTGTTATATATGGGCATAGAAAAAAGGAAACAGCTTCGGAGGATATAATGGGAACAGTAGAGATAGTACTTTTAGTAATAGGGATAATATGTGTTATTGTAGGTATTATATTAGGCATAACAGATAATAATGACCATGATAAAGATATGAATCCAGCTGTTTCAGATTATGATGCAGCAAGTCAGGTGAGCAAGGTGTCCCAGACTATAGACAATATCATAGAACAGAAAATGCAGGATATAGAAGATAAGACAGAAGCAAGACTTGATAAACTATCTAACACAAAGATTCTTGAGATGAATGAATATGCAGATGGAGTGCTTAAGGAAATAAATCGTAATCATAATGAAGTTATGTTTATGTATGACATGTTAAACGAGAAGGACAAAGAAATAAAAACAACAGTTAAAGATGTCAATGGTACACGCATGAACAGAAATACGAATGCATATTCAGAAAAGAAATCGCAGAATAAACAATCAGTTCAGAATAAGCCATCTGTAAAAAATGATATAGCTGAAGTTATTTTAGATGATGCACTTTCTTCAAATGAAAAGATTATAAAGCTGTATAATAGCGGATACAGGGATGTGGATATTGCTAAAAGACTTAAAATGGGTGTAGGAGAAGTAAGACTTATTATCAATCTTAGCTCAGGTAATAATTAGTGTTTTATAGCACAGTAAGGATTAAAGAAATGAAATTAAAATATTATATGTGTGGTCTTGGAAGCGGCATAATATTAGCAGTGCTTGTTCTTATGATTGCTAATAAGATTACACCGGAAGCTTCGGGCAATAATAAAGACATACATGAAACTACTGGTTCGGTTATAGCATATACAACACAGGCAGATGTAAAGGGAACAGCAGCATCAGATAATGCTGTTACTACAGCAGCAGGTACTATAGCTGCAACACAAAAAACGACTGAAGGGCAGACGACAGCTCCTAAAGAAAAGGTTACAGTACATATAAGTTCGGTGACAGTTGCCTCTGATATAGCCAGAATGCTTGCTGAAAACGGAATTATAGATAATGCAGATGCATTTGTTGAATATCTGTATTCAAAGGATTATTCAAGAGTGATACAAGAGGGCGATTTCGAGCTTATAAAAGGCGATACATATGAAAATATTGCTAAAATAATAACAAGACAATAAGAAAGAAATAGGAAATGCAAAATAAGAGTGTAAATAAGAGTAAAAATTATGAGTAAATATATAAAAAACACTTGCAAATAATTGATACTATTGATATAATGCATTTCGTGTGAAAAAACATGCAGGTGGATTGTGTGACTGGTGCCAGTATACGCGCTGGTTGTCATGCGAGTATGAAACCCGCAAAAGATTATTTAACCAATGGAGGTATTAAAATGAGCGTAATTTCAATGAAGCAGTTACTTGAAGCAGGTGTTCACTTTGGACATCAGACAAGAAGATGGAACCCTAAGATGGCAGAGTACATCTATACAGAAAGAAACGGTATCCATATCATCGACTTACAGAAGTCAGTAGGAAAGGTTGACGAAGCTTATAAGGCAGTTTCTGATATCGTTGCTGATGGTGGTACAATTCTTTTCGTAGGTACTAAGAAGCAGGCTCAGGATGCTATCGCTAACGAAGCTGCAAGATGTGGTATGTATTTCGTTAACGAAAGATGGTTAGGTGGTATGCTCACTAACTTCAAGACAATCCAGTCAAGAATTGCAAGACTTAAAGAAATAGAAACAATGCAGGAAGATGGTACATTTGATGTTCTTCCAAAGAAGGAAGTTATCAACTTAAAGAAGGAATTAGAAAAGCTTCAGAAGAACCTTGGCGGTATCAAGGAAATGAAGAGAATTCCAGATGCTATCTTTATAGTAGATCCTAAGAAGGAAAGAATCTGTGTACAGGAAGCACACGCACTTGGAATCACATTAATCGGTATCGCTGATACTAACTGTGATCCAGATGAATTAGATTATGTTATCCCTGGTAACGATGATGCTATCAGAGCTGTTAACTTAATCGTATCAAAGATGGCTGACGCTGTTATTGAAGCTAATCAGGGTGAAGAAGTTGTAGCCGCTGATGTAGAAGAAACAGCTGAGGAAGCTTAATATTTAAGGTTTGACTTAAGTTTATGTATGCTTCAGCCTGTTGTTTCAGGTTGAAGCATTTTTTAAAATTATTCTAAAATATTATAATTGGAGGATATTAAAATGGCAGCAATTACAGCAGCAATGGTTAAAGAGCTTAGAGAGTCTACTGGCGCAGGCATGATGGAATGTAAGAAGGCTCTTACAGAGACAGATGGAGATATGGAAGCAGCTGTTGATGTTCTTAGAAAGAGCGGAGCAGCTAAGGTAGAAAAGAAGGCTGGAAGAATCGCAGCAGAAGGTATCACAAGAGTTGCATCTGAGGGTAATACAGCAGTAGTAGTAGAAGTTAACTCAGAGACAGATTTCGTTGCAAAGAATGCAGTATTCCAGGAATTCGTTCAGGATGTAGCTGATAAGGCTCTTAAGTCATCAGTTGATAAGGCCGGAGACGGAGAAGATGTATGTGGTATTCTTGATATGAAGGCAGAGCTTGAAGAAAAGACTATCGTAATCGGAGAAAAGCTTTCTTTAAGAAGATTTGAAAAGCTTACAGGCGATTGTGTAGCTTCATATGTTCATGGTGGTGGAAGAATCGGTGTTCTTGTTGCTGCTAAGGGTGCTTCAGGCGATGCAGTTAAGGAAGCACTTACTAATATAGCTATGCAGATCGCAGCTATGAATCCACAGTATATCAGCAGAAATGATATGTCAGAAGAAGAACTTGCTAAGTTAAGAGAAATCATCGAAGAGAGCGCATTAAACGATCCAGCATCTCTTCCAAAGCCTATCTTAAACAAGTTAATTGATAAGGCTATCAATGATAAGGTATGGAGTGATGAAGATATCGCAACATATGAAGAGCATAAGAGCAATATGCAGTATTTATTCAACTTCCTTTCAAAGGAAGCAGCTTCTCAGTTAGCTGAACTTGCATTAGCAGATAGAGCTAATATTGCAGCTGATAAGATCTTCAAGGGCTTAGTAGAAGGCCGTGTATCTAAGCAGCTTAAGGAAATCTGCCTTATGGATCAGACATACGTTAAGGCTGAGGATGGTAAGCAGTCAGTTGCTAAGTATATCGCAGAGGTTGGCAAGGCAGTAGGAGCTTCATTCACAATCAGCGGTTATGTGCGTTTTGAAGTAGGTGAAGGTCTTGAAAAGAAGAGCGAAGACTTCGCAGCAGAAGTAGCTGCACAGCTTGGCAACTAAGCAAGGTTTTCAATCTGAAATAAGGCTTTGATTCTTTATAGATTATATAGAATGTTAAGGGACAGTACCAAAAAGGTATTGCCCCTTATTTAATTTATTGCTATTTTTAATAACATAAGATTTATATTTGAAAATTATCTTATTTTATACTCTGCAAATGTGAAAATTTTAACGTACAAAATAGAGTTGAAAAAGCAAAAAGGTACTGTTATAATTATATATAGCATATGGTACGTGTTATATATATTGACAGAATAGGGTTAACAGAAAGTGAGAATGTTCTTCATAAGAATATTGATGACATCTGTTTGTGTTATCCTGTTGATTGCAGTATGCGGCTATCTTATGTATTTTGCTTTATACTGATAGACGTGCTATATCAACTAGTT
Organism: Eubacterium sp. CAG:248; assembly: GCA_000436475.1. Classification (GTDB taxonomy): domain Bacteria; phylum Bacillota; class Clostridia; order Lachnospirales; family Lachnospiraceae; genus Lachnospira. The sequence continues at coordinate 132,912 of FR886208.1, read as the reverse complement.
GATGTGGAGAAATGTAGCTGATATATAGTAATAGTACTCTGCATACATATAAAAACTAATAAGAAAAAAGTAAAAGGAGTAAAAGCATGGAAGTAAAGAACCCTATTAGAAAAAGACTGAACAAGGGATTTTCACTTATTACTATAGTGTGTTGCATAGCTCTTGTTTTATGTGATATTGCTATATTTGCAATGAGCAGCCAGTATGAACATGCCATGTCAAACTATGGATTTTCACAGGGTGACATTGGTAAGGCTATGGTTACATTCTCGGAAGCAAGAAGTTCCTTAAGAGCAGTAATCAGTTACAAGAGTACAACAGAGATTAACAGTGAAAAGAAGGAATATCAGACAAAAAAGCAGCTTTTTGATACCTATCTTAGTGAGGTGGAAAAAAGCATGGTAACAAAGGAAGGAAAAGAATCCTATGCCAATATAGTAAGCAAGCTTGATGATTATTGGAATATGAGCGACAGCATACTAAAGATAGCTTCTACGTCAGATCCTGCAGCATGTGAGAATGCACAGAAGCAGGAGTACGAAGTACTTGGACCTAAGTACGATGAATTATACAATGATATGAAAGAACTTATGAATCTCAATGTAAATATGGGTGATGATCTTGAAGACATATTATTTGTAATAAAGATTGTCCTTGGTGTATTGGTACTTGTGATAATAGGTGGAAGCATCATAACTTCTAAGAGAATAGGAGCTAAGATAGCTGACCAGATAGAAAAGCCTATTGCCGATCTTGCAGAAAGATTAAAGAGGTTTTCACAGGGTGATCTTGATTCACCGTTTCCTGAGCAGAACAATGAAGATGAGGTTGCATTTATGAATGATGTTGCAAAGGAAATGGCAGCTAATCTTAATCTTATAATTAGTGACCTTAGCAGACTTATGTCTTTAATGGCAGATGGCAACTTTGCGATTTCTACTGAAATAGAAGATAAATATGTTGGAAAATTTGTTGAATTATTAGAGTCTATCCGTAATATGAACAGAAAGATGGATTCAACATTAAGACACGTTGAAGAATCAGCAGAGCAGGTAACAGCGGGCTCTGAGAATCTTGCACAGTCAGCACAGGATCTTGCTGAGGGAGCAACAGAGCAGGCAGGGGCAGTTGAACAGCTTCAGGCAACAATGTCAACTATAACTGAACAGGTTGCTGATACAGTTAATAATCTTAATGATACGAGCAAAAAAGCAGAATCATATGCTAAATCAGCAGATTCTAGTAAAACAGATATGCGTGAGCTTATGGAAGCAATGCAGCGTATAAGTGAAACATCGAAGAAGATTGAGAATATCATATCAGATATAGAAAGCATAGCAAGCCAGACTAATCTCTTATCACTTAATGCAGCTATTGAGGCGGCAAGAGCAGGAGAAGCAGGTAAGGGCTTTGCAGTAGTAGCAGAACAGATAAGAATGCTTGCGGATGAAAGTGCAAAGTCTGCTGTAGATACAAGAACTCTTATAGAGGGAGCTCTTAATGAGATAGAAGAAGGTAATCAGGTAGCACAGAAAGCAGCTGATTCTATGGAGATAGTTGTACAGGGTATCAATGATATATCAGATACATCTAAGATGTTAAGTGAGAATTCTAATCAGCAGATAGCAGCTTTAAGAGAAGCTGAAAAGGGTATAGAACAGATATCTGAGGTTGTTCAGTCTAACTCAGCGGCATCAGAAGAGTGTTCGGCAACAAGTGAAGAGTTATCAGCCCAGGCAGAAGCTATGAATGAAATGACAGCTCAGTTTGTATTAAGAGATAAATAAATATAAGTACATGTACTTGTTATATAAAAGAGGTGGAAAGCTTTTTCCACCTCTTTTATAGATATGACAAAGAAAAATATAGATAGTACTGTGTAAAATATATTTTGACCCTGACATTATATTATGCTATAATTTCCATAGTTAATGTGCTGTATGTAAGCTGTCTGGCACATAAGATCATTACGTGATGCAAAGGAGGATAATGATGGGTTTATTTGGAACAAAAACTAATTCATCAGATGATTCAAAAGATATATTTGGCAGATTAGGCAAAGAAGAAAAAGAGGGTATGATGGTTAACACTCTTGATGCTGCAGAGCCTGCAAAGTTTTCTGGACAGACTGGAAAAGAAAACATGACGAGCAGCAATGGTGCAATAACGGATAAGCTTGAGGCAGAGCTTAATGGCACTGAAAAAGAGGATGTGCCAGCTGACACTGTCGTAAAGGAAGAGCCAAAGACAGAACTTGAACAGATTTCAGATGAGACAGCTGTTATTACATCAGGTCTTGTTGTGAGCGGCAATCTTGATTCTATAGGTTCGATAGATATATTTGGAGTTGTTGATGGTGATGTATCATGTAAAGGCAAGCTTACTGTCAGTGGAACGATAAATGGAACAACTATAGCTAATGAAGTGTTTGCTAATAATGCACAGATAACTGGTGATATACAGGCAAGAGGAACGGTAAAGATAGGCCAGGGAACAGTAGCTGTAGGTAATATAACAGCAACATCAGCAGTTATTGCAGGTGCTGTTAAGGGTAATGTGGATGTTAACGGGCCTGTTATAATAGATTCATCAGCAGTTATTGCAGGAGATATAAAGTCTAAGTCAGTCCAGATTAATAATGGAGCAACTATTGACGGAAGATGTTCACAGGCTTATTCGGATGTTGATATGGATGCGATATTTAACATTCCAGGTGGTAAGGCAGAAAGTAAAGCAGACTAAATATAATAAAAGGAAGTAAATACAATGAAAGATATAAAAAGAGTAATACTTAAGCTTAGTGGAGAAGCATTATCAGGAGATAAGAAGTCAGGATATGATGATGAACTTATCATAGACATAGCAAAACAGGTAAGCCAGATAATAGATAAGGGTATTAATGTAGGTGTAGTTATCGGTGGAGGTAACTACTGGAGAGGCCGTTCCAATGATAATATTGACAGAACAAAGGCAGATCAGATAGGTATGCTTGCAACAATTATGAACTGTATATATGTATCTGAAATATTCAGATCACAGGGGTTAAAGACAAATATTCTTACACCTTTTGAATGTGGAAGTATGACTAAGCTTTTCTCAAAGGACAGAGCTAACAAGTATTTTGAGAAGGGAATGGTTGTATTCTTTGCAGGAGGAACAGGGCATCCATACTTTTCTACAGATACAGGTATTGTGTTAAGAGCTATTGAACTTGATGCTGATGCGATTCTTTTAGCAAAAGCTATTGACGGAGTATATGACAGCGATCCTAAGCTTAATCCTGATGCTAAGAAATACGACAGTATATCTATAACAGATGTAGTAGATAAGCATCTGGGTGTTATAGATATGACAGCTTCAGTTATGTGCATGGAAAACAAAATGCCGCTTATGGTATTTGGACTTAACGAAAAAGATAGTATAGTAAACGCCCTTTCAGGTAAGTTCAACGGAACAATAGTTACAGTTGAATAGTTGCAGTTGAATAGTTATAGTTGATAGTTACAACTGAATAGCTGCAGTTAGATAATTACAGTTGATTATTGCAATAGATTATTGTAATATGAAGATAATACCGCAAGGTAAAATTAAATAATAATGTAGACTAGGAAAGAGAGTTTTTAGTAATGAGTGATATCAGAGAATATGAAGAAAAGATGAAGAAATCAGTGGAGAACTTAAGAGAGGATTATACAACAATCCGTGCTGGAAGAGCTAATCCACATATATTAGATAAAATAAAGGTTGATTATTATGGAACACCTACATCACTTCAGCAGGTTGCTAACATATCAGTTCCAGAAGCACGTATGATTCAGATACAGCCTTGGGAAGCAAGCCTTATAAAAGATATAGAGAAGGCTATTCTTGTTTCAGATCTAGGACTTACACCTAATAACGATGGTAAGGTTGTAAGACTTATCTTCCCTGAATTGACAGAAGACAGACGTAAAGAACTTGCAAAGGATGTTAAGAAGAAGGGTGACAATGCAAAGGTTGCTATAAGAAACGTCAGACGAGATGCTAATGATGCTATTAAGAAAGAGAATAAAGCAGGGGATATTTCTGATGATGAGGCTAAGAACTTAGAAGATGAAGTTCAGAAGCTCACAGATAAATATGTAGCCCAGATTGATAAAGCAATCGAAGAGAAGTCTGCAGAAATACTTACAGTATAAGATATATGAAAAAAGGCTGTTGGTTATTGCAACAGTCTTTATTTAGTTGTATCAGAGCAGGTGTTTTATAAGAACAGATAGAAATGAGGTTTACTATGGATAGTTTTAACGAGGAATTAGGCTTAAATATACCTGGACACGTTGCAGTTATTCTTGATGGTAATGGACGATGGGCAAAGAAAAGACATATGCCAAGAACTTATGGACATATGCAGGGAAGCAAAGTTGTTGAGGATATGTTATATGTAGCCGATGATTTAGGTGTAAAATATTTTACAGTATATGCATTTTCAACTGAAAACTGGAAAAGATCTACAGATGAAGTGAGTACTCTTATGAATATACTAAGAAAGTACTTAAAAGACTGTGTTAAAAAGTCTATGAAAAACAATGTAAGGTGTCGTGTCATAGGAAGAAAAGAAGAGTTAAGTGCAGACATAATAGAGAGCATTAATAATCTTGAGGAAAAAACTAAAAATAATACGGGACTTAACTTTACAATAGCTATTAATTATGGTGGAAGAGATGAGATAGTAAGAGCTGTACAGAAAATAGCAGATAAGGTTAAGGTAGGTGAAATAGCTCCTGGTGATATAGATGAAAACATGATAAGCAGCAATCTGGATACCGCTGAGCTTCCAGATCCTGATCTTCTTATAAGAACAAGCGGAGAACAGAGATTGTCTAACTATCTGCCTTGGCAGCTTGCTTATACAGAGTTTTATTTTACAGATGTATATTGGCCTGATTTTAATAGAGAAGAGCTTATTAAGGCATGCGAAAAGTATAATAAGAGAGAAAGAAGATATGGTGGTGTTAAGGAGGAGTAAGCATTGTTAAAAAGAATTATAAGTGGAATATGCTTAGTCATTATTACTGCGCCAGCATTATATTTTGGGGGTTGGTTTTTATATGCATTGTGTCTTTTCATATCTCTTGAAGGCAATTATGAGCTCCTTAGAGTGGCTGGATTAGAGAAAAGTCCATTAGCGATATGTGCATATGTATCAACAGTAGTTTATTACATATTACTTGACAGCGCAGATAACAGATACAGCATGCTTGTGTTAGTGGCTGCATTTCTTGCACTAATGACTATTTATGTGTTCACATTTCCAAAATATAAGGCTGAGAATATAATGTGGTCATTTTTTGGAATAATATATGTAACTATGATGCTTGCATATATTTACGAAACAAGAAGATTAGACAATGGAGTTTATCTTGTATGGCTTATATTTGTTTCATCCTGGGGAAATGATACATTTGCGTATTTTACAGGAGTGCTTATTGGAAAGCACAAGATGGCACCAGTATTGTCTCCTAAGAAATCAATAGAAGGAGCTATAGGTGGAATCGTAGGTGCAACGGCTCTTGGAGTAATATATGGAAGCATAGTCAGCACAAGGATGACAGAGGAGCTTGTCAGTCCAATGCTTACGTTTGCGGTTGCAAGCTGCATTGGAGCTATGTTAGCGATAGTTGGTGATCTTGCAGCATCAGCTATAAAAAGAAATTATAATGTTAAAGATTATGGAAAACTTATTCCAGGCCATGGTGGTATATTAGACAGGTTTGACAGCGTAATATTTACAGCACCTGTTGTATACTGGGCTGTCGTTATTATTAACGGATTAGGAAGATAGCAGGAAAGGGGTATAACGATGAGAGGCATATCTGTACTGGGTTCAACAGGCTCTATCGGAACACAGACGCTTGATGTAATAAGAAGAAATAATGATATAAAGGTTGTCGCTCTGGCAGCAGGTACAAGAGTTAAAGAGCTTGCTAATCAGGTGAGGGAGTTCAGAC
>FR886208.1:28491-126902 GCA_000436475.1 Eubacterium sp. CAG:248 | reverse complement strand
TCAGACCAGAGCTTGTGTGTATAGGAAGTGAAAAGCTTGCAGCAGAACTTAAGGTTTTGCTTGCTGATATTGATGTTAAGATAGTATATGGTGATGAAGGTCTTATAGAAGCAGCTACAATAGAAAGCGCAGATATAGTTCTTACGGCAGTTGTTGGCATGATGGGAATAATACCAACTATTAAAGCTATTGAAGCACATAAGGATATAGCACTTGCCAACAAGGAAACACTTGTAACAGCAGGGCATATTATTATGAAGCTTGCTAAGGATAATGGTGTTAATATATATCCTGTCGATAGTGAACATTCTGCTATATTCCAGTCACTGAATGGTGAATATAAAAGAGAGGTTGAAAGAATACTTCTGACAGCTTCAGGTGGACCATTCAGAGGAAAGAAGAGAGCTGAGCTTGCAGGTGTTACACTTGAGGATGCGCTTAATCACCCTAACTGGGCTATGGGACGTAAAATAACTATTGATTCATCAACCATGGTTAATAAGGGACTTGAGGTTATGGAAGCACAGTGGCTTTTTGATGTACCATCATCAAAGGTATGTGTTGTCGTGCAGCCACAGAGTATAATACATTCTATGGTAGAGTTTGTTGATGGAGGTATTATGGCACAGCTTGGAAGTCCGGATATGCGTCTTCCAATCCAGTACGCATTGTATTATCCTCATAGAAAAGAACTTAATACTAAGAGAGTGGATTTCTTTGAATTAGGGCAGATAACATTTGAAAAGCCTGATATGGATACTTTCAAAGGTCTTAAGCTTGCATATGAAGCATCGGACAGAGGTGGAAATATACCAACAGCTTTCAATGCTGCAAACGAGCTTGCAGTGGCAAAGTTTCTTGACAGAAAGATAAAGTATCTTGATATACCGGATATTATAGAGTACGCTATGAATGAGGTGGATTTTATCGACAATCCATCCGTTGATGAGATTCTTGATACAGAGAAGAATGTATATGAGATGATCGGAGGAAAGTGGTAAATTGGTTTTAAATATAATATTGGCGGTTCTTGTTTTAAGCATAATAATTATCATACATGAGTTTGGACACTTCATAGTTGCAAAGGCTAATGGAATAACAGTAGTTGAGTTTTCGCTGGGGTTTGGTCCTAAGCTGCTCCATTTTAAAAAGGGCGAGACAGAATACAGCCTTAAGCTTCTTCCTTTTGGCGGTGCATGTATAATGCTTGGACAGGATTTTCTTGATGCTGAAGAGGATGATGAAGATAATCAGGATGAAAATGAAAAAGAAAAAAATACAGATGCCTATGATATAAGTAATGCAGCACATAAAGGCGATGCGGCATCTGCTTCTGCTGGAGGCTATATGTCCATGAAGGCAAAGGATGAGGCACTTGAACATGGATATGATATGTCCAGATCATTTGCTAACAAGTCGGTGTGGGCAAGAATAGCTGTTATAGCAGCAGGACCTTTGTTTAACTTTATTCTTGCTTTCATATGTGCAGTTGTTATAGTTGGAAGCATAGGATATGATCCGTGCAGGGTTGATGTGCTGTATGAGGATTCGCCAGCGGCTGCTGCAGGGCTTTTAGAGGGGGATACAATAGTTAAGGTGAATAACCAGAAGGTTACATTCTACAGGGATTACTCGTTTTACAGATATTATCATGCTGACAAACAGATGGATATAACATATATAAGAGATGGGCAGAAGTATACAACAACACTTATGCCAGAGTATGTTAAGCAGGAAAAATATCAGATAGGAGTTTCGCTTGAACAGAATGGTACCATTTCAGCAGTATCAGATAAAACACCTGCAGCAGTGGCAGGAATTGTAAGTGGTGACAGAATATCAGCTGTCAATGGTGTGAAGGTTGAAAACAGCACACAGATAAGCGAACAGATTAACAAGTGCAATGGACAGAGCATAGATATAACAGTATCAAGAAATGGTTCGGATGTTACATTATCCATGACACCTAAGTTAGTTGAAAATGAATATTATTATACTGGATTTGCTTGCTATGGAGCCAGAGAAAAGGTATCACCAATAAAGACACTTAGGTATGCGCTTGGTGAGGTTGGCTACAGCGTTAATACAGTTATAAGGAGTCTTGGAATGATGTTTACGGGACAGGTTGGTGTTAATGATTTATCAGGACCTGTTGGTACAGTTAGCATTATGAGTGATATTGTGGAAGAAAGCAAGGCAGATGGTGCTTTTTATGTGTTCCTTAACCTCCTTAACCTTGCTGGACTTATAAGCTCCAATCTTGGGGTTATGAATCTTCTTCCTATACCGGCACTTGATGGTGGAAGACTTGTGTTCCTTATAATCGAAGTGCTGAGAGGCAAACCGGTTAAGAAGGAGCATGAAGGAATAGTTCATTTTATAGGAATGATTCTGCTTCTTGCACTTATGGTTTATATTATGTTTAAAGATATAAGAGGATTGTTTTAGATTGTTTCAGATATATTGATTTAGATATAGATTATTTTGGACTTAGATTGTTTCAGATGTTGAAACTTATATAGGAAAAGATTGAGGTGGAGTATGTACAGAGATAATACAAAGATTATAAAGATAGGTGATAAGCTTATTGGTGGTGGCAACCCTATTATGATCCAGTCTATGACTAATACACATACAGAGGATGTTGAAGCTACTGTTAAACAGATATTAAGGCTTGAAAAAGCAGGATGTGATATCATAAGATGTACAGTTCCTACTATAGAAGCGGCACATGCTATTAAGGAAATAAAAAAACAGATTCATATACCACTTGTAGCTGATATACATTTTGATTATAAGATGGCGATTGCTGCCATGGAAAATGGTGCTGATAAGATCAGGATAAATCCTGGTAATATTGGTTCGACTGACAAGATAAAAGCAGTAGTAGATGTTGCTAAATCAAGAAATATACCTATAAGAGTAGGCGTTAACAGCGGTTCGCTTGAAAAGGATATTGTTGAAAAGTATAATGGCGTTACAGCAGAGGGACTTGTAGAGAGTGCCCTTGATAAGGTTAAGATAATAGAAGATCTCGGATATGATAATCTTGTCATAAGTATTAAGTCTTCTGATGTTTTGATGTGTGTAAAAGCACATGAGATTATAGCTGAGCAGACTAACTATCCTTTACATGTCGGAATAACAGAATCAGGTACTATATTCTCAGGAAGTATTAAATCATCTATAGGACTTGGACTCATACTTAACCAGGGTATAGGTGATACAATAAGAGTATCTTTAACAGATGATCCTGTAAGAGAGGTAGAAGCAGCAAAGCTTATATTAAGAACACTTGGTCTTAGAAAAGGTGGTATAGAAGTGGTATCATGCCCAACCTGCGGAAGAACAAGGATAGATCTTATAGGGCTTGCATCAAGTGTTGAAGAGCTTGTTAAGAATTATGACCTTGATATAAAGATTGCAGTTATGGGATGTGTTGTTAACGGACCAGGAGAGGCAAAGGAAGCTGACCTTGGAATAGCTGGTGGAGATGGCTGTGGAGTTCTTATAAAGCACGGAGAGATTGTAAAGAAGTGTGATGAGGATAAGCTGCTATCAGTATTAAAGGAAGAACTTGATAACTGGCAGGCATAATGGAAAGTTGAGATAAGATGTATAAGTTTTTAGATGTTTTTAGAACGCTTAAGTTGCCAGATGATATAAGAGTATATATGGAGAATGTGGAGGTCACGAAGGTTTCGAAGACCTCCACTAATTCTCTTGCCCGTGTATACATAAAGAATGATAAGGTTATAAGCAAGAAGATAATATATAAGGTTGAGGATGCCCTTAAAAAGCAGGTGTTCCGTATACAGAACATGGATGTAAGGATAATAGACCGTTATAGTCTTTCCAAGCAGTATACACCACAGACTATTATGGATGTTTATTATGATAGTATATTGTTTGAACTCGAAAAATACTGGACTCTTGAATATAATCTTTTGAAGAATTCAACGTGGGAGTTTGAGAAAAGTGATCTTTTGGTGCTTACACTTGAGGACGGGTTTCTTGCAAGGACATATGCGGATAATCTTACAGATTATTTTAAAAAAATATATCTTAACAGGTTTGGCTTTGAAATAGATGTTGAATATAAATATGCCAGCAAGACAGAGAACCATTATGAAAAGGAAAATGCACACAAGCTTAACTTAAGAGTCAAGCAGATAGAAGAACAGCTTCAGGCAGCAGTCCAGAATGGTGATGGTGAAAGCAAGCAGTTAAGTGATGCTGATAAAAATAAAAAGAAGGCAGAACAGAAAGCTAAGGCAGCAGCATTTTTTAATGAAAGAGGTGCAACAGGAAAGGATCTTACAAGATACAGAAAGCCAGCTAATCAGGATGTGTTATATGGAAGAGATTTTAATGATGATATAACTGCGATAGAACAGCTTGAAACACCGGTAGGAGAGGTCGCTGTTAATGGTATGGTTATGAGCGTTGAACCAAGACCGATAAGAGATGAGAGAACTATTCTTTCAATAGCTGTTACAGATTTTACAGATAGCATAATAGTAAAAATGTTTGTTAAAAATGAGCAGCTGGATGATATGTACGGTTTTATAAAAAAAGGGAATTTCCTTAAGATTAAGGGAATAGCTGCTATGGATAAATACGACCAGGAAATAACAATCTCTAATGTATCCGGAATAAGAAAGGGTACTGATAACAGAAGTGTAAGGACGGATCTTGCACTCAACAAGAGAGTGGAGCTTCACTGTCATACAAAGATGAGTGATATGGATGGCGTGTCACGCGCCAGCGATATTATTGACCAGGCTATAAAGTGGGGGCATAAGGCTGTTGCAATAACAGATCATGGAGTTGTACAGGCATTTACAGAGGCTTATCATACTATGCAGAAGCTTTGGGGAAAGTATGAGGCTAAAGGAGAAAAACTGGACTTCAAGGTTATATATGGTGTTGAGGCTTATCTTGTGGATGATACCAAGAGCATAGTAACAAACCCCGATGGACAGGACTTTTCTGGCGAATTCGTAGTGTTTGACCTTGAAACAACAGGCTTTTCAGCTTTAGTGGATAAGGTTATAGAGATAGGTGCTGTAAAGATAAAGGATGGAGAAATAGTAGACAGATTTTCTACATTTGTTAATCCTAAGGTTCCTATATCGTTTAGAATAGAGAATCTTACAGGAATAAGCGACCAGATGGTTATGTCCTCTGGAACTATAGAAGATATACTTCCGGATTTTCTTAAGTTCTGTGAGGGCTGTGTCATGGTAGCGCATAATGCTGAATTTGATATGAGTTTTATTATTAATAATGCAGAGCGTTTAGGTATTAGTTTTTCGCCTACATATATAGATACTGTGCTGCTGTCACAGTTCCTTATACCTGCACTTCATAATTATAAGCTCGATACGCTTACAAAGCATCTTAATGTTGTTCTTGACAATCATCACAGGGCAGTAGATGATGCCGAGGCAACAGCACATATATTCTTAAAGCTTATAAGGATGCTTGCAGACAGGGATATATATACGCTTGATAAGCTGAATGAAGAAGGAACACTTGATGAAGAATCTGTTAAAAAGCTTCATCAGTACCATTGTATAATACTTGCTGCAAATGAAATGGGAAGAATTAATCTTTACAGGCTTGTTTCGGCATCGCATATGCAGTATTTTAACAGATTTCCAAAGATACCTAAAAGCCTTGTGAATAAATACCGTGAAGGCCTTATAATAGGAAGTGCCTGTGAGGCAGGCGAACTTTTTCGTGCAATGGTTAATGGACGTTCAGATGCTGAGATAGCAAGAATAGTTAATTTCTATGATTACCTTGAAGTCCAGCCTATAGGCAATAACAGATTCATGATAGAAAAAGAAGATTACTATGTAAAGGATGAGGAAGATTTAAGAGATCTTAACAGAAGAGTAATATCTCTTGGAGAAAAGTTTGATAAGCCAGTTGTAGCAACTTGTGATGTGCATTTTCTTAATCCTGAGGATGAGATATACAGAAGGATTATCATGGCAGGAAAAGGCTTTGATGATGCTGATAACCAGCCACCATTATATCTTCATACTACAGATGAGATGCTTCATGAGTTTGACTATCTTGGAAGTGATAAGGCATATGAGATAGTTGTGACTAACACGAATAAAATCATGAATATGTGTGAAGAAATAATACCTGTAAGACCGGATAAAAGACCGCCCGTAATCGAGAATTCAGACCAGATGTTACGAACAATATGTCATAACAGGGCGCATGAGATATATGGGCCAGAACTGCCTCAGATAGTTACAGAAAGACTTGAAAGAGAGCTTAATTCTATTATATCTAATGGATATTCTGTCATGTATATTATTGCTCAGAAGCTTGTATGGAAATCAAATGATGATGGATATCTTGTAGGTTCAAGAGGCTCGGTTGGTTCGTCCTTTGCAGCTACAATGGCTGGTATTACAGAGGTTAATCCGCTTAGTCCGCATTATTTATGCCCGAAGTGCTACTATGTTGATTTTTATTCAGATGAAGTAAAGAAATTCGCAGGTGGTGCAGGTTGTGATATGCCGGATAAGAAGTGCCCTAAGTGTGGGCATAAGCTGGATAAGCTTGGCTTTGATATACCTTTTGAGACATTCCTTGGATTCAAAGGAAATAAAGAGCCAGATATTGATCTTAACTTTTCTAACGAATATCAGAGTAAAGCACATGCTTATACTGAGGTTATATTCGGTAAAGGACAGACATTTAAAGCCGGAACTATCGGTACGGTTGCTGAAAAAACCGCATATGGATATGTATTAAAGTATCTGGAGGAGCGCGGGAAGGTTAAAAGACGCTGCGAAATAGAAAGGATAGCTAAGGGCTGTATAGATATACGAAGGACAACAGGACAGCATCCTGGAGGAATAGTAGTACTTCCTATTGGAGATGAAATACATTCATTTACACCGGTACAGCATCCTGCCAATGATGTGAAGAGTGGTATAGTAACGACACATTTCGATTATCACAGTATTGACCATAACCTGTTAAAGCTTGATATACTAGGACACCTTGATCCTACTATGATACGTATGCTTCAGGATCTTACCGGTATAGATCCTCTTGAGATCCCACTTGATTCTAAAGAGGTCATGTCACTTTTTAAGGATACATCCGCACTTGGGATCAAGCCTGAAGATATAGGCGGATGTAAGCTTGGGGCGCTGGGTATACCGGAGTTTGGTACAGACTTTGCCATGCAGATGCTTATAGATACCAAACCACAGTACTTTTCAGATCTTGTAAGAATAGCAGGTCTTTCACATGGTACAGATGTATGGCTTGGTAATGCACAGACACTTCTTAAGGAAGGCAAGGCAACTATATCGACAGCTATATGTACAAGAGATGATATTATGATATATCTTATCCAGAAAGGACTTGAAAGTGAGCTTGCATTTACGATTATGGAGAAAGTAAGAAAAGGTAAAGGTCTTACTCCTGAATGGGAACAGATAATGAAGGAACATGGTGTTCCTGACTGGTATATCTGGTCTTGTAACAAGATACAGTATATGTTTCCTAAAGCGCATGCGGCAGCATATGTTATGATGGCATGGCGTGTTGCGTATTGTAAAGTGTTTTATCCACTTGCTTACTATTGTGCATATTTTAGTATAAGAGCAGATGCCTTTGACTATGAGAAGATGGCTATGGGAAGAGAACGTCTTGAATATTATCTTGATATTTATAAAGCGAAGAAGGCAGATGGAACTATAGAAAAAACAGAGCTTGATGAATACAAGGACATGAGAATAGTCCAGGAAATGTATGCGCGTGGATATGAATTCACACCAATAGATATATATAAGGCCAAGGCAAGAAGCTTCCAGATAATAGATGGAAAAATAATGCCATCCTTTAAGGTTGTATCAAAGATAGGTGAATCAGCCGGAGAATCTATAGAGATAGCAGCAAGAGGTGGAAAGTTTTTATCAAAGGATGACTTAAGACAGCGTGCAAAGATAGGACAGACAGTTATTGATAAGCTGAGTGAGTTAAAGCTGCTTGATGGTATGGCAGAGAGTAACCAGTTATCGTTGTTTGATGTGCTGTAACATAAATGTTTAATATGCAGTATCATAATGACTTGTCAGAATACATATATATATGTTATATTTGACGGGTTAGCATTAAAATACAATGAATAATCTTAATAATATCATGAGGTGAGAAATGTTAAAAAAATATCTTATATGTTTTCTGGTATCAATGGTGCCTATTGTGGAACTAAGAGGTGCGATTCCTATATCGCAGGGTTTCCAGCTTCCTTTGCTGCAATCTTATATAATATGTGTAATAGGTAATATGCTTCCTGTTCCAGTTATATATCTTTTTGCAAGAAGAGTGTTAGAGTGGGGCTCTGATAAAAAGTATATAGGTAAGTTCTTTACATTCTGTATAGAAAAAGGACATAAGGGTGGAGAGAAGCTTAAAGCCAAGGCAGGTAATGGACTGTTTGTAGCACTTTTGTTGTTTGTTGGCATACCACTTCCTGGTACAGGAGCATGGACAGGAACACTTGCTGCAAGTTTTCTTGATATGGGATTTAAGAAGAGCGTAATAGCAGTGCTTGCAGGTGTATTACTTGCAGGTATAATAATGGGCGTTGCTTCAGCAGGATTGTTTACAGCTATATTTAACTTTGCATAATATCTGTGTAAGTGTTTTTATACAGAATTGGCACATGCAGATAATATAATTATAATCAGCTGGTATATGTTATGCGGCATATACCAGCTGTATCAATATTAAGAAGGTTTGTTTTTGCATCATGTTAAAACTGTGGCTGTGTGACAGGCTGAAAACATATGGATTTTAGGTGGTTTTGAAAAAAATAAAAAAAATTAAAAAAAGTTTAAAAAAGTGCTTGACGAAATACCGATTAACGTGTATTATAATGAAGTGCTTTGCGGTAACGACTTACACAAAGCGTTAAAGATATGGCTTATTGGTCAAGTGGTTAAGACGTCGCCCTCTCACGGCGAAGACAGGGGTTCGACTCCCCTATAAGCTATTCTGAGTTATATTCAACTGACAAGAGTGGACATTAATGTCCACTCTTTCGTTTTTATCCAGAAATCAACAACATCTGTAGATTTAAGAAGATAAAGCCAGATATATGATTCAGTATCTAATTGAATAATCCAGAAAAGAGGTAGATATGGGTAAAAGAGAAGATTATGAAGCTAAGACAGAAAAGCTTATAGCACCTATTATTGCTGCTAATCATGTGGAACTTTTTGATGTTGATTACGTTAAAGAGGGCCAGGACTGGTATTTAAGAGTCTATATTGATAAAGAAGGCGGAGTCACTATAGATGACTGCCAGGCAGTAAGCAGAGCATTCAATGAAATACTTGATAAGGAGAATTATATTTCTGACCAGTATATTTTTGAAGTGAGCTCACCAGGACTAACAAGACCCTTAAAGAAAGAAAAAGACTATGAAAAGAGCTTAGGACGTCTTATAGATATCAGACTTTATAAGCCGGTTGAGGGTAAGAAGGAATATACAGGAGTTCTTAAAGAATATAATAAAGATGTTATCATGATAGAAGCAGATAATTCCATGATAACTATAGAAAGAAGTAATCTTTCGATGATCAGATGGGCGTATGTAGAGCAGTAAAATTAACTGTGGACATTTAAGCCTGCAGCTTATGCTTAAAATTACACGTTAGCAGATGCGTTTATATTATATAATGGAGGATGATAAAATGAATAAGGATTTAATACTTGCGATTGAGGCTTTGGAAAAAGAAAATGGTATCAGTAAAGAGGTTATGTTTGATGCTATAGAAAAGTCTTTAATGGATGAGTATAAGGCAGAGTTTGACAAGGCAGATAACGGAAGAGTTTCACTTGACAGAATAACAGGAGATTTTCATATATATTCAGACAGAACTGTTGTTGAGAAGGTGGAAGTTCCAGAATTCAGGGAAAACAAAAAAGAAAAATATGTATCTGGCACAGAGATAGCTATAGAAGATGCAAGAAAGATTAAGCCAGGATGTCAGATAGGTGATGTTATCACAATAGAAGTCAAGTCTGAAGAGTTTTCAAGAAAGGCAGCTAAGAATGCCAAGAATACAATAGTACAGACAATAAGAGAACAGGAAAAGAACGCACTCTATAATGAACTTCATGATAAAGAAAGAGAAATCATCACAGGCGTTGTACAAAGAATTAACGAGAATGGTGATATGACAATCGACATCGGAAGAACACAGGCTGTTCTTAAGGCTGATGATAAGTCAAGAAATGGTGAAGGAAGCAGATTTAAGGATAAGGAATTCAAGCCAGGTGACAGAATAAAGGTATATGTTGTAAGTGTAAGCAACAGGGAAAGAAACGGACTTGGTATTAAAATATCAAGGAAATCTCCTGAATTCGTTAAGAAGCTGTTTGAAGAAGAAGTAACTGAAATAAAAGATGGTACAGTTGAGATTATGGCTATAGCAAGAGAAGCAGGCTCAAGAACTAAAATGGCAGTAAGAGCTAATGTTCCTCATGTTGATCCGGTTGGAGCATGTGTAGGTATCAATGGTGCAAGAGTAAAGAATATTGTTAATGAACTTGGTAATGAACAGATTGATATAGTTGAGTGGGATGCTAATCCAGCACAGCTTATTGTTAATGCACTTAGTCCTGCAAAGGTAGTATCAGCAGTTGCTGATGAAGAAGAAAAGAAAGCCAGAATAATCGTATCTGAACAGCAGTTATCACTTGCTATTGGCAAGTCAGGACAGAATGTAAGACTTGCTGCAAAGCTTACAGGATATGGAATAGATATAAAGAGTGAAGCTGATGCGGAAGAAAATACAGCCTCTGACATAGATGTTGTAGAAGAAAATACAACCTCTGACATAGATGTTGTAGAAGAATAATATTTTGGGGAGTGATATTTTGACAGCAGTAAAGAAGATTCCACAAAGAAAATGTATTGGTTGTAACCAGATGAAGAATAAGAAGGAGCTTATTCGTATTCTTAAAACACAGGACGACGAGATTGTGATAGATACAACTGGAAAGAAAAATGGAAGAGGTGCATATATATGCCCTGATGCAGAGTGCCTTAAGAAAGCAAGAAAGTCAAAGGGACTTGAAAGAGCTTTCAAGATGGCAATAAATCCAGCTGTTTATGATGAACTGGAAAAGGAGATGACAGGTCTTGAACAATAGCAGAGCATTATCTATGATAGGTCTTGCCATGAAGGCTGGAAAGGTTGCAAGCGGAGAGTTTTCAACAGAAAAGGCAGTAAAAGAGCGTAAGGCTTATATGGTGATAGTTGCAGATGATTCATCTGACAATACAAAAAAGAATTTTAAAAACATGTGCGAATTCTATAAGGTTCCAGTTTATTTCTTTAGTAATAAAGAAGAACTGGGGCATGCGATAGGTAAAGAATTCAGAGCATCACTCGCAATCCTTGATGAAGGATTTAAGAATAGTATTGAGAAGCATTTTAAGTAGATTAGTAATAATCAGTGTATAATAATATGCGGATATAACACATATATGTATATCTGCATATTAGGAAAGAGGTCAAATGGCAAATATGAGAGTTCATGAACTTGCAAAGGAATTAAATATTTCTTCAAAAGATATAACTGATATGCTTAGCAGCAATGAAAAAAAGTACACAGCAATGAGCGGGCTTGGAGAAAATGAAATTAACAATGTTAAAAGCAGATTCAAAGCAAAAGCAGTTGCTGACAATAGCACAGTAAAAACAGAACCTAAAAAGGCAGAAGAAAGAAACGTGAAAGTAGAAGAAAAGATTAATAAAACGGAAGAAAATAAAATAAAATCAGAAACTAAAGAGAAGATAAAGCCAGATGATGCAAAGGCATCAGCTGAAAAGAAAAATGTGGCACAGGATGGGGATAAGAAACATATATCACAGGTTTATTTCCCACAGAACAGCCAGAAGTCTGATAACAGAGACCGGAAACAGAGATAACAGAGACGGAAACAACAACGGCTATAGAAACAACGACCGCAACGGCTACGGAAACAGAGATAACAGAGACGGAAACAACAACGGCTATAGAAACAACGACCGCAACGGCTATGGAAACAGAGACAACAGAGACGGAAACAACAACGGCTATAGAAACAACGACCGCAACGGCTACGGAAACAGAGACAACAAGGATGGCAATAACGGTTATAGAAATAACGACCGCAATGGAAATAACAATGGACGTTCAGGAAGAGACGGACAGGGCTTTTCAGGTGCAAGAAGAAATGACAGAGCAGCTTCAGCACCTAAGGAAGATTTCATATTTGAAACAAAACCTGATTCAAGAAGACCTGATTCAAGAAAGAATGATTCAAGAAAGAATGATAGAAAGAAGGACAATGAGGCAAAGGAGAATCTTAAGTTTGCTAACAGCAAGCATGAGAAGAAGCCAGTTCCAAAGCCAGAAAAGAAGGAAGAGGAGACAATTAAGCAGCTTGTTTTACCAGATACCCTCACTATAAAGGAACTTGCTGATAAGATGAAGGTCCAGCCATCAGCTATCGTTAAGAAGTTATTCCTTCAGGGCAAGGTTGTTACGATTAACCAGGAAGTTGATTATGATACAGCTGAGGAAATAGCACTTGAGTTCAACTGTATATGTGATCATGAGGTAAAGGTTGATGTTATAGCAGAGCTTCTTAAGGAAGATGAAGAAGATGAGTCAAAGATGGTTCCAAGACCACCAGTAGTCTGTGTTATGGGACACGTTGATCATGGTAAGACATCACTTCTTGATGCAATCCGAGAGACACATGTTACAGATAAGGAATCAGGTGGTATCACACAGAAGATTGGTGCTTATATGGTAGATGTTAACGGACAGAAGATAACATTCCTTGATACACCAGGACATGAAGCTTTCACAGCTATGCGTATGCGTGGAGCACAGGCTACAGATATTGCTATTCTCGTAGTAGCAGCAGATGATGGCGTTATGCCACAGACTATCGAAGCTATTAATCATGCCAAGGCAGCAGGTGTGGAGATTATTGTTGCAGTTAACAAGATTGATAAGCCTAACGCCAACATCGAAAAGGTTAAGCAGGAGCTTACAGAATATGAGCTTATAGCTGAAGACTGGGGTGGTTCTACTACATTTGTTCCAGTATCTGCCCATACAAAGGAAGGTATTGATGAGCTTCTTGAGATGATACTTCTTACAGCTGAGGTTAATGAGTTAAAGGCTAATCCTGACCGTAAGGCAAGAGGTATTGTAATCGAAGCAGAGCTTGATAAGGGACGCGGTCCTGTGGCTACAATTCTTGTACAGAAGGGTACATTAAGAGTGGGTGATGCAGTTGCTGCTGGTTCATGCTATGGTAAGATAAGAGCCATGATAGATGATAAGGGAAGAAGAGTTAAGGAAGCAACACCTTCTATGCCTGTAGAGATACTTGGTCTTAACGATGTACCTAATGCAGGTGAGATTATTATGGCTACAGATAACGAAAAAGAAGCAAGAAATATTGCTGATACATTCATAGCAGAGGGCAAAAAGAAGCTTCTTGATGATACTAAGCATAAGGTTTCACTTGATGCTTTATTTGAACAGATACAGGCTGGTAACATGAAGGAACTTGATCTTATCATAAAGGCAGATGTACAGGGTTCAGTAGAAGCTGTTAAGCAGAGCCTTGTTAAGCTTTCTAATGAAGAAGTTATCGTTAAGGTAATACATGGTGGTGTTGGTAACATCAACGAATCCGATGTTGTTTTAGCATCAGCTTCTAATGCGATTATTATAGGATTTAATGTAAAGCCAGATAATCAGGCAAGAATAGTAGCAGAAAGAGAAAAGGTTGACTTAAGACTTTACAGCGTTATCTATAATGCTATTGAAGATGTAGAAGCAGCACTTAAGGGTATGCTTGAACCTATATACGAAGAAAAGATTATCGGTCATGCTGAAATAAGACAGATATTCAAAGCATCAGGTGTTGGTAACATTGCAGGTGCTATCGTTACAGAGGGTAGAATCACAAGAGATTCTGTTGTCAGAATCACAAGAGACAAAGAACAGATATACGAAGGACCTATCGCAACACTTAAGCATTTCAAGGATGATGTCAAGGAGGTTAAGGCTGGTTCTGAATGTGGTATGGTATTTGAAAACTTCGGACAGATTCAGGAAGGCGACCTTGTAGAAGCACATATTATGGTTGAGGTGCCAAGATAAAAATGTCAATATATTTAAAGTATCCGGGTTATGGGTATCCGGATACTTTAAAGTAAAAGAATATGATTCATATAAAAAGTGTCAGAAAAGGGGGATACAATGCGTAAAAACAGCGTAAAGAATACCCGTATTAATGGCGAGGTATTAAAAGAGCTTAGTAATATAATCCGCAGTGAAATCAAAGATCCAAGGATTAATCCTATGACTTCGGTTGTATCTGTTGAGGTTGCACCAGACCTTAAGACATGTAAAGCATATATAAGTGTTCTTGGTGACGAAAAGTCACAGCAGGATACTATTGCAGGACTTAAGAGTGCGGAAGGCTATATTAGGAGAGAACTTGCAAGAACAGTTAATCTGCGTAACACACCAGAGATTAAGTTTATACTTGATCAGTCAATAGAGTATGGAATTAATATGTCTAAGCTTATAGACGAAGTGACTAAAAAAGATGATGAGAGTCATAAATAGTAGATGATTAACTGATAAAAGCTTTAGTTAAGAATGGAGAATAAGGTATGAATGTGATTGAGGAATTAAAGGGTGCACATGTTGTCGGAATAACTGGACATATAAGACCAGATGGCGATTGTACGGGTTCTACACTTGCATTATATAATTATTTGAAAAAAAATATGCCGGATATGGATGTTTCAGTATACCTTGAACAGCCAGGAGAGGAATTCTCATATCTTAGCGGATATTCAGATATAAGGAATACATTAGAAGAAGACAAAAAGTTTGATGTGTTTATTGTTCTTGACTGTAGTTCAATAGACAGAATAGAGCCTTTTGCCAGAGGTTTTGAAAATGCTGATAAGACTATATGCATAGATCATCATATAAGTAATAACAGCTTTGCAGATGTTAACCAGGTTGTTCCTGATGCCAGTTCAGCATGTGAAGTGCTGTATGATACATTAGATGATGAAAAGATAGATAAAGCAGTGGCAGAGTGTATATATACAGGTATTATACATGATACAGGTGTGTTCAAGTATAGCTGTACATCTCTTCATACTATGGAAATAGCGGGAAAGATGATGCAGATGGGAATAGATTATTCTGATATAATAGACAACAGCTTTTATAAGAAAACATATGTACAGAACCAGATACTTGGAAGAGCGTTACTTGAGAGCGTGCTTTTCTATGATAAAAAATGCATATTCTCAAGTGTCACAAGAGATGAAATGAACTTTTATGGTGTGACAGGAAAAGAACTGGGTGGTATAATAGAGCAGTTAAGACTTACTGAGGGTGTTGAAGTTGCTATATTCTTATATGAAACCGGAGATGACGAATATAAAGTCAGCTTAAGATCTAAAAAAGAGATAGATGTCAGTGCTATAGCAGTGGCTTTTGGCGGCGGTGGACATGTGAGGGCAGCTGGTTTTTTGGCAAAAGGAACTGTGCATGATATAATCAACCGTATAGGAGAAATGATAGAAGAACAGTATTCTGATATGCAGAATTAATTAAAGGAGTACATGCGGTATGAACGGTATAATTAATGTATATAAAGAAAAAGGGTTTACATCTCATGATGTAGTAGCAAAGCTACGAGGTATTCTTCATATGAAAAAAATCGGACATACCGGAACACTTGATCCAGATGCAGTAGGTGTTTTGCCGGTGTGTCTTGGAAAAGGAACAGGGCTGGTATCTATGATAACAGACTGGACTAAGACATATGAGGCAGTGATGCTTCTTGGTACAACCACTGATACGCAGGATACAAGTGGAAATGTTTTAACAAAGTCGGTGGTTGATGTAGACGAAAGAACAGTTATTGAGGTATGCAGCCAGTTTGAAGGTGAGTACGAACAGATTCCGCCGATGTATTCGGCATTAAAGGTTAATGGAAAGAAGCTTTATGAGCTTGCAAGAGCTGGAATAGAGGTTGAGAGAAAACCAAGAAGAGTAGTTATTAATTCGCTAAGAGTTAATGACATTAATCTGGAAGATGATATAAAAACAGTAACAATAACAGTAGACTGTTCTAAAGGAACTTATATCAGGACATTATGTGATGATATAGGAAAAAAGCTGGGCTGTGGAGCTTGTATGATGTCGCTTAAAAGAACGAGAGTCGGAGATTTTATCATAGATGATACACTGACACTTAACCAGATAGCTGCGCTTACTTTAAAGGGTGATATAGAGCAGTACATAGTCAGCATAGATAAAATGTTTTCTGGCTACAGAAAGGTTGTTGTCAGTGCAGGATATAACAAACTCCTTTATAATGGCAATAAGCTTCCACTTGAGGCAGTGCAGGATCAGAACAGCGAATTTCTGGATATGGAAGAATTCAGAATATATGATGCAGATGAGGATTTTGTCGGCATATATAAATATATCGGAGGACAATTAGTTCCAAAGAAAATGTTTTATGAAAAATCAGTTACCTGAAAGGTGGTGCATACCAGGATGGAATACATACATGGTACTGAGGATTTCAAGCTTGATAAACCAAGTGCTGTAACACTTGGCAAATTCGATGGTGTTCATCTTGGACATCAGAAGCTGATATCAATAGTCAGGGAAAAGGCGGATGAGCTTGGATTGCTGTCAGTTATGTTTACATTTGACAGAATACCGCTTAGCATATGTCCGCAGAAGAATCAGCATTTTTTATCTACGAATTCGGAGAGAAGAAATCTTTGTGAGAATTATGGACTTGATGTTGAAGTTGAATATCCGTTCACGACAGAGCTTATGAACATGGAACCAGATGACTTCATAAAAGATATTCTTGTTGATAAGCTTAAGGCGAAAGTGCTTGTTGTTGGTACAGACTACTGCTTTGGAAAAAACAGAAGCGGCAATGTTGAGTTCCTTATAAAAAATGCAGCAAGATATGGATATGAAACAATAGTTGTAGAAAAAGAAAAGTTTCAGGGAAAAGATATAAGCAGTACATATGTACGTGAAGAGCTTAAAATGGGACATATGGAAACAGTGAATGTTTTGTTAAACAGACCATATTCAATATCTGGAATTGTTGCCAAGGGTAACCAGCTTGGCAGAACGATAGATATCCCGACTATTAATGTATATCCTACAGAGATAAAGCTGCTCCCGCCAAATGGAGTATATGCATCCAAAATACTTATTGATAACATCGAATATTACGGAGTGACCAATCTTGGTACAAAGCCAACGGTCAGTGATGGATATGAAATAAGTGTAGAAACCAATGTTTTTTATTTTGATAAAGATGTGTATGGAAACAGGGTAGAGGTTAAACTGCTTCATTTTTTAAGACAGGAAATGAAGTTTGAGAATATAGAAGCTTTAAAGAAACAGATGGAAAGTGATGCAAGCTTTGCAAAAGAAATGTTTATGCTTTAGTCTGTATAGATGTCTTTACTAAATTTTGCGAAAATGTTTTGACAAAATACTTGATTATAAGATGGAGATATGCTATATTACATAGCGTATGAGCCGTCACCCAGATTAGGGACACTCCGACCCGGATCTTAGTGACAGGTGATTAAAAAATAGGAGGAATATTAGAATGATATCTAAGGAAAAGAAAGCAGAAATTATCGCTAACTATGGAAGAAAAGCAGGAGATACAGGTTCTCCAGAAGTTCAGGTTGCAATCTTAACAGAAAGAATTGCTGAATTAACAGAACATTTAAAGGTTAACCAGAAGGATCACCACTCAAGAAGAGGTCTTTTAAAGATGGTTGGTAAGAGAAGAGCTTTACTTTCTTATTTAAAGAAGAACGATATCGAGAGCTACAGAAACTTAATCGAGCGTTTAGGAATCAGAAAGTAATTATAAGGGCGGAGTTGTACCTATATTATATGTACAACTTCGCCCTGCTTTGTGTCTATATATACGGAAATATCCAGGTAGATACAGAAGGGAAGCTATAAAATAACCATAAAAAGCAGCAGAAACAGGCATATAACAGAAGGGATAACCGAGACCACTCAAAAGAATATCATTTTTATGACGATATATGGATATGCAGATGCATATTTAAGTGGTGTTTTTTTGAGTTGTTTCGGACCTTCTGTTCAAAAACTAAACTAAACAGCCAAAAGGCAGAAACGAGGAAAGCATGTTTAAACAGTACACAATGGAATTAGCTGGCAGAACATTAAGAGTTGATGTTGGCAGAGTATGTGCACAGGCTAACGGAGCAGCACTTATGCACTATGGGGATACAGTAGTACTTTCAACAGCTACTGCATCTAAGGAACCAAGAGAAGGAATCGATTTCTTCCCACTTAGTGTTGAATATGAAGAGAAGATGTACGCTGTTGGTAAGATACCAGGCGGCTTCAACAAAAGAGAAGGAAAGGCTTCTGAGAACGCAATTCTTACATCAAGAGTAATAGACAGACCTATGAGACCTTTATTTCCTAAGGACTATCGTAACGATGTTACACTCAACAATATGGTTATGGCAGTAGATCCAGAGTGCCGTCCAGAACTTGTAGCTATGATAGGTGCTTCTATTGCAACATGTATATCAGATATTCCTTTTGATGGTCCATGTGCCATGACACAGATTGGTATGATTGATGGTGAGTTTGTTGTTAACCCATCACAGACACAGTGGCAGGAAGGTGATCTTCAGCTTACAGTTGCATCTACTAAGCAGAAGGTTATTATGATTGAAGCAGGTGCCAATATTATCCCAGAGGATAAGATGATAGAGGCTATCTATAAGGCTCACGATATCAACCAGACAATCATTGCCTTTATTGAAAAGATTGTAGCAGAGGTTGGTAAGGAAAAGCATTCATATGAAAGCTGTGCTATTCCAGCAGAAATGTTCGAGGCCATGAAGCAGGTAGTTTCACCAGAGGAAATGGAAATAGCAGTATTCTCTGATGATAAGCAGACAAGAGAAAAGAACATTGATGAAGTAACAGAAAAGATGAAGGAAGCTTTTGCTGACAATGAAGAATACCTTGCAGTTCTTGGTGAGGCTGTTTATCAGTATCAGAAGAAGACTGTACGTAAGATGATCTTAAAGGATCATAAGAGACCTGATGGACGTGCTATTAACCAGATAAGACCACTTGCAGCAGAGGTTGATATCATTCCTAGAGTACATGGTTCTGCTATGTTTACAAGAGGACAGACACAGATATGTGATGTTGTAACACTTGCTCCTTTATCAGAGGCACAGAAGGTTGACGGACTTGATGATAACGTTACAACTAAGAGATATATTCACCATTATAACTTCCCTTCATACTCAGTAGGTGAGACAAAGCCTTCAAGAGGACCAGGACGTCGTGAGATCGGTCATGGAGCATTAGCTGAAAGAGCACTTATTCCAGTACTTCCTTCAGAAAAGGATTTCCCTTATGCAATCCGTGCTGTATCAGAAACATTTGAATCTAATGGTTCTACATCTATGGCATCTACATGTGCATCATGCATGTCACTTATGGCAGCTGGTGTTCCACTTAAGAGCATGGTAGCAGGTATCTCATGTGGACTTGTAACAGGCGATACAGATGATGATTATGTAGTACTTACAGATATCCAGGGACTTGAAGACTTCTTTGGTGATATGGACTTTAAGGTAACAGGTACAACAGAAGGTATCACAGCTATCCAGATGGATATTAAGATTCATGGTCTTACACGTCCTATCGTAGAGGAAGCTATAAGAAGAACAAGAGAAGCAAGACTCTTTATCATGGATACATGTATGAAGCCAGCTATTGCTGAGCCTAGAAAGACAGTAGGTGAATATGCACCTAAGATTATCCAGACAACTATAGATCCAGCTAAGATTGGTGAAGTGGTTGGACAGCGTGGTAAGGTTATCAATGCAATCATTGAAGAATGCGGTGTTAAGATTGATATAACAGATGATGGCTTTGTATCAATATGCGGTGTTGACCAGGCTGGTATGGATAAGGCTATGAAGTATATAAGAACTATCGTAGATGAATTCGAAGAAGGAAAGATATATGAAGGTAAGGTTGTAAGCATCAAGGAATTCGGAGCTTTTGTTGAGTTTGCACCTGGTAAGGAAGGTATGGTTCATATCTCTAAGATATCTAAGGAAAGAATCAATATGGTAGAAGATGTTCTTACTCTTGGTGATGTTGTTAAGTGTAAGTGTATGGGCAAGGACAAGATGGGAAGAATAAGCTTCTCTATCAAGGATGCTGAATAAATATAAATACATTAAATTATAAGGAGGATACAGACATGGTAGATCAGAATTGTGCATATTGTATGGAAGGTGAACTTGTTGCAAAGTTCGGTATTAAAATCTGTGAATTAGAAACATCTAAGGTATATCTTTTCAAGGAGCAGAGCCATCCAGGAAGATGTATCGTAGCTCACAAAAAGCATGTAGGTGATATGAATGAGCTTACAGCAGAAGAAAGAGCAGCTTACTTTGAAGATGTTGCAAGAGTTGCAAGAGCTATCATGAAAGCTTTCAATCCAGATAAGGTTAATTATGGTGCATATGGAGATACAGGACATCATCTTCATTTTCATCTTTGCCCTAAATACAAGGATGAATATGAATGGGGTGGGGTATTCCTTATGAATCCTGACAAAAAGTATTTAACAGATGCAGAATATGCAGAAATGATTGAAAAGATTAAGGCAAATCTTTAATCTATAACATCATATTTATTAATGTTGTAGTGTGAAATATCGTTATATCTGGCTATGATATGCCAGGTATAACGATATTTTTTGCTTTTTATGCAGACATGTGGTATAATTGACGAAAATTAAACGTGTGAAGCAAAAGAAATTGTACATATTAATGTATTGCATTTATCAGAGAGGCTATTTATGGAACATACAAGAGACAATCAACAGAAGAAAATAACGGCTTCAAAAGTTGAAAGAGATGAATTATATTTATATTCGTTAAAGAAAATGGCTGATAATAATATTAACAGCAATGAGTCGCCATTGACAGGATTATATGGAATAAAAGCATTTTTCTATCAGTCCAATGAATTAATGAAAAAAAATCCGGATAAAAGATTTGCAGTCATAAGAATGGATATATATCATTTTAAAACGGTGAATGAATTCTGTGGGAGACAGGAGGGCGATAAACTGTTAAAGTACATATCAGAACTGTTTCAAAGATATATAGGAGAATATGCTGTTGCAGGACATCTGAGGGCAGATATATTTACCCTGTGTACGAAGTTTGAGGACGAACAGCAGCTTATAGATATATCAAAGGATATTAAGAAAGAGATAGACAGCTATGAGATATCATGTAAGATTATCCCGGCATTTGGCATATGTACCAATGCTGGAAATCTTGATATAAGCCTTATGTGTGACTATGCAGATCTTGCATTAAATAGGATTAAGGGCAAGGTATTCAGGGTATATGAGTTCTATGATACTGATATGCGTGAGAAAATGCTCTTTGAGAAAAAGATAGAGAATGATATACTGCCAGCACTTAAGAATGACTGCATAAAGACATATATACAGCCAAAGGTTGATATGCGTACAGGACGTATAGTTGGCGGTGAAGCACTTGTTAGATGGCAGCGTGAGGACGGAAGTATGGTATATCCGGATGAGTTTATACCAGTTATAGAAAAGAATGGATATGTGCTTGACGTTGATGACTATATGTGGGACAAGGTGTGCTATTATATAAAACAGCTTGAAAAGGAAGGCAAAACCCCAGTTCCTATATCTATTAATGTATCGAGAATGCATGTCTATCAGGAAGATTTTATAGACAGGATTAAAAAAATTACAAGCAAATATGATATCAATCCAAAGCTTATACCTTTAGAGATTACAGAAAGCGCATTTACAAGTGAAGAGAGCAGTCTTTATAGAAAGATTAAATCACTTCAGGATTGTGGATACAGGTTTTCTATGGATGATTTTGGTTCTGGTTATTCATCACTTGGAATGCTTAAGGATGAACATGTTGATGAAGTTAAGATTGATAAAACATTTGTGGATGATATAGCTACGGATAAGGGAAGAATTCTGTTAAAGAATGTTATACAGATGATCAGAGCTCTTGGCATAGACATGATAGCAGAAGGGGTTGAAACAAAGGAACAGGCTGATTTTCTTGTTAATAATGGATGTATCTATGCCCAGGGGTATTATTATTACAGACCTATGCCAATAGAAGATTTTGTGTTATTGCTTGAAAAGTCAGGTAAAGAGTGATAAAATATCTGTCGGCGTATTTTAGATAATTGAGTTAAAAAAGGAGAAATAAAATGTCAGGACATTCAAAATTTGCTAACATAGCCCATAAGAAAGCTGCTAATGATGCTGCTAAGGGTAAAATATTTACAAGACTTGGTAAGGAGATTATGGTTGCCGTTAAAGAAGGTGGACCTGATGTTAATAATAATAGTAAGCTAAGACAGGTTGTTACTAAGTGTAAGGCAGCTAATATGCCTAATGATACAATTGACAGAGCTATTAAGAAGGCTGCAAGCACAGATATGTCTGATTTTGAATCAGTTACATATGAAGGATATGGTCCTAACGGAACAGCTATCATAGTTGAGGCTTTAACAGATAATAGAAACCGTGCAGCATCTAACATAAGAAATGCATTTACAAAGGGTGGCGGTAATGTAGGTACACCTGGCTGTGTATCATTTATGTTTGATAACAAGGGACAGATAATCGTAGATAAGGAAGAATGTGACAAGGATGCAGACGACCTTATGATGCTTGCTCTTGATGCCGGCGCAGATGATTTTAATGAAGAAGATGACTGCTATGAGATAACAACAGCTCCAGATGATTTTGGAACTGTAAGTGATGCACTTTCAAACGAAGGTGTAACATTCGCATCAGCAGAGGTTACTATGATACCTCAGACTATGGTTGAACTTACATCAGAAGATGATATTAAGAAAATGAGAAGAATACTTGCACTTCTTGACGAAGAGGATGATGTTCAGAATGTTTACCACAACTGGGATGAACCAGTAGAAGATGAAGAATAATGCTTTAATGTATTGTATTAGAGGCAGGCTGGCCCGCTTTTGGGTTTGGCCTGCCTTTCTTTTTATGCTGTCTATTGTCTAAAGCTTATATTTGCCTTATATACACCAGCTGATCAAAATCAGTAAGTGAGTTGGATAATGTAAACTAAACATTTTTGGGGGCTTTTATTTTGAATGATTTAGTGTTATTATTAAGGAAATATTTTGTAATTATCAGGGAAGATGATTATTAAGACGGAGAATATAATGCTTATAAAAGAAGTTCCAAAAGATGCTGAGCTTACGATAGAGGTCAGTGCAGCTGCAAGAAAACTGGAGTTTAAGTCGCAATGTATAGATACAGGCATGAATTATCTGTATGCCAGACCTATAATTATAGATGGAAAAAGAGTCTCTTTTGAGGCTTCAGTTACTCTGTCAGTCAGTCTTGTATATATAAGAGAAGATAAGAATCCTGTGCTATGGAGAGGTGTAGGAATATCGACTGTCACTGAGAATGGAAAGTCGATGTATAAGATAACCTCATCCGTGGAAGGTTATGAGATGAATAGAAGACAGGCATTCCGGCTGTTTCTTGGATTAGGAGCAGTAGCACAGATAGGTATTAATAAAAAAGCTGTTAATGTTATTTTAAAAGATATAAGTGAGAATGGATTTTCATTCGTGGGAAATGAAGACATAGAGGTTAATAAATCGCCAGTTAGACTTGTATTTAAAGATACGGATGAAACTATAAGCCTTATGGGAGTCGTTGTAAGAAAAGTAAAGGCAGGTGAAAAAAAGATAATATATGGATGTGCTTTAACATCATGTAACACAGATATTGTACATTATATCAATGCAAAACAAAGATACTATCTTTCAACAGCAAAGAATACCCAGATTAATGCTAACAGGGCGGCTATTAGAAATGCATTAAGAGAACCGCCTAAGTATATTAATAACAATAATAAACAGGTGAATAAAAAGAAAACATGATAATAAAAGCTGGAAAATAAAAAAGTATTAAGTGAAAATGAATTCAGCAAATTAAGAAAGTATTCAGTAAATAAAATGAATTCAGTATATAAAAAGGGAAAGAGGAATTGGAGAAACTAATATGAGGGAAACAGGAAGCAATAGCTTAGAAAAAAAACAAAAACGGGAGTTCGTAAGAGCAGAAATAGATGATCAGTATTCTATGACAAAAATCTGTCCTAAATGTGGAACTACAATGGTATATGCTTTTGGAGAGACATATGAATGTCCAAAGTGTGGAAATAAAGAATATACAGATTTTGGAAAAATAAGAGAATATCTTGAAACACATGGACCTCAGAATGCAGTGACTATTGCAGATGCAACAGGTGTCAGTGTAAAAACTATCCAGAAGTTTTTATATCAGGGAAGAATAGAGATTCCAGATGGTTCAGATTCATACATAAAATGCCAGATGTGTGGCGCTGATATCAGATATGGAAGATTTTGTCCTGACTGTATGGCAAAGCTTAATAAAGAAAACCAGACAGCAGTTTATGTAGGAGAGAAGCCTAAGCATAAGAGAGACCGTAACGGAAAGATGCATACTCTCGATGAAAGAGAAACAGAGAATGTATCAAGAAAGCCAATAGCACTTCATAGGAATGCAAAAAAGAATAATAATCAGTAATATATAAGCAAAAGGACAATATTTATGGGTTGTTGCAATCAGATGGTGGATGTATAATATCAATATATTCAAACAATACACATCTGAGTATCAATAAATATAATGGAGGATTGCTTTATGAAAAACATTAGCTTGATAGATGAGGACTTCATGGATTTTCCTATAGGAGAGTTCCCATATGACAAAAACCATTCGGCTATGGGGGAATATCATTTTATACATTATCCTGGATTTTATGGACGATGGTATGACCCTGTATGTAACTACAGATATAACGGACAGGGTGCCTCATGGTGCATTATGGAGTATAATGGCAGACATTATATGGAACAGATGAGGCTTCACAATACAGAACCACACAGGACATTCCCTACACTAGAAACCGGTGACAGATTCTGGAGAGATTATGATATAGAAGCAGGACTTAGAATGTTCAATACCAAATGGGGAAGCGCAGGTATTGGTTTTTGTGCGCAGAATTCCCTGAACCTTCTTGCATGTATATTTGAAGATAAGAAGCTGAAGCTTGTATACAGACATAAAGAAGATGTAGAAGAAATCAAAAGCGTTGACTTTGACTACAATTGCGATGACACATATAACATAAAGGTATCTGTTAAAGGAAGCCATGTTATATGCAGCGTAGATGGCAGTACATATATAGATGTGCAGACAGATTACGCACTTCATGGTGGAAAAGTCGCTGTGACAGCAACGATACCGGCTGCATTCGGTTATGTAAAGGTAACAGTTGATGAAGCAACAGCCCAAAGAATAGAAAAAGACAGAACAGAATATGAATTAAAGTGTGAGACAGCACAGAAAAAGTATCCTAAGATGAAACTTGCCAAAAAAATAGACCTTAAGGGCTGTGGTACTGGAAGACAGTTAAGATTCGGACATCTGCTTGGAACAAAAGAATATCAGATGGTTATGGCACAATGCCAGAAGAGAGTTAACAGAGATGCTTATGGTACAATAAGCTGTCTTACAGCTATGGATCTTGATGGCAATATATTGTGGCAGCATGGTGAACCTACAGATAACACTGAGATTGGTAATATTTCAGCGGATATGCCTATGCAGATATACGATATAGATGGCGATGGCTATGACGAGGTTATAACAGCAAAGAATTTTGAGGTGCTTATTCTTGATGGACGTACAGGCGAAGTCAAGAAAAGAGCAAAGACACCTTATTCTACAGCAGCTGAGGATGGCACTATTATAGGAGTACCAGATGGAGAATATGCATTTGACAGAATCAATCCAGATGGAATGAGAATATGCAATTTCCGTGGACTTGATAAGCCAAGAGATATTCTTATTAAGGACAGATACTGCAGAGTATATGCACTTAATGATAATCTTGAGGTTATGTGGCATTTCCAGAGTGATAAGAATACAGGACATTTTCCTTTTGCCATAGATATCAATGGAGATGGTCATGATGAGCTTCTTGTTGGTTTTAATATGCTTGACTGCCATGGTAAAAGATTATGGACAATGCCTTTTAAGGATGATCATATAGATGAGATAGTACCTGGCAGATTCGAGTCAGGACCTAATAAGGGTAAGAAATTTTTTGCATGCGTTGCAGGAACACAGGGATTTATTCTCTGCGATTTTGATGGAAACATATTAAAAAAGGATGGCATAGGACATGCACAGAGAGTAAGTCTTGCTAATTACTGTCCAGATAAGCCAGGCTATGAGATGGCGGTTGTTAACTTCTGGGGTCACCAGGGTATTATATACTTTTATGACAGTGAAGGTAATGAGCTGTGGGAGATGGAGAATGAGCTTAATGGCAACCTTCTTACACCAGTTAACTGGACAGGAGACGGACAGGACTTCATCCTGCTTAATGCAGATGTAAAACGTGGCGGCATGATAGATGGTGATGGCGTTACTGTCGTGAAGTTCCCGGATGATGGACACCCAACATTATGTGCGGAAGCAGTTAATATTCTTGGAGATGCAAGAGATGAAATAGTTACATGGGATTATAATTATATGTATATATACACTCAGGATGATGAGCAAAGAGAGGATGTGTATAAGCCATATAAGTATCCTGATTATAATGCATCTAATTACAGGGGTGAATATTCATATAAAGAAATATTCTGGTAATACAGAGTGGCTTATTGATAGGAGTGAGAGTTGTCATGAATAACGAATTAACACCAGGCGACATAAAGAAGATGGAAGATGAGATAGAATATCGTGTGCATGAAGTAAGAAAAAAAGCACTCGAAGATGTCAAGGAGGCAAGAGCACAGGGAGATCTGAGTGAGAATTTCGAGTATTATGCAGCAAAGAAGTTCAAGAATCAGAACGAAAGCCGTATAAGATATCTTCAGAGGATGATAAAGACAGCCACGATTATATCAGAAGATTCGGCAGATGATGAGGCTGGTGTTAATAACACTATAACAGTAAAGTATGAAGATGATGGAACTACTGAGAAGATAAAACTTGTAACAACTGTAAGGGGTGATTCCCTGGAAGGACTTATAAGTATAGAGTCACCGCTAGGAAAGGCTATACTTGGCCATAAGGCTGGTGACAGGGTTGAAGTAGTGGTTAACAGTAATGTAAGCTATTTCATAGATATACTGGCTATAGAGAATACGGATGACTCAGATGATGATATTATGAGTTACTAAACTACTGAAAGGCGTCTTATGGTTTTTAGTGAGGAACAGAAGGCGGCAATATATTATAAGGATGGACCTGCACTTGTACTGGCAGGTCCTGGTTCTGGTAAAACTACTGTTATAATTAACAGAATCGAAAGACTTATAAGAATACATAATATAGAGCCGTCTTCTATATTAGTTATTACGTTTACAAAGGCAGCTGCAATATCTATGAAGCAGCGTTTTCTATCCCTTGTTGGGGATTCTTATGTATCAGTTACATTTGGTACATTCCACGCAGTTTTTTTTAATATGCTGCGTCAGGCATATAATTATTCAGCAGGTTCAATAATAACAGCAGATACACAATATAGTTTTATAAGAGATGCCGCTATCAGCTTTGAGCTGGAATATCAGGATGAGTCAGAGATGGTATCATCTATTATATCAGAGATAAGCCGTGTGAAAAGTGAAAGAATAAATGCAGAACTTTATGAGGCAGTAAGCTGTCCTATAGAAACATTCAGGCTTATATATAAGGAGTATGAGCAGATGCTCATAAAAAGAAGGCTGATAGACTATGATGATATGATACTGATGTGCTATGAACTGTTAAAGAGCCGCATTGACTATAGAAGGGCATGGCAGAATAAGTTCCGATATATACTCATAGATGAATTTCAGGATATAAATAAGGCACAATATGATACTATAAAGCTTATAGCAGGAAAGCAGGCCAACCTTTTTGTGGTAGGTGACGATGACCAGAGTATATATGGCTTTAGAGGTTCAAAGCCTGATATAATGCTTGGTTTAAAAAAAGATTATGATGAAGCTGCACAGATAAATCTTAACGTGAATTACAGATGTTCATCAGAGATAGTATCAGCGGCGGGAACACTTATAGCGTATAATAAGGTAAGGTTTGCAAAGGATATCAGATCGTGCGGCATGTGTGCTGGAAGAGTGAATGTATACATGGCTGATGACATAGAAGCGGAAGCATGTTATGTGATTTCAAGGATAAAAGAACTGACGGCTGCCGGAATGAAGCTGTCAGATATAGCTGTTATATCAAGAACCAATATAATAAGCAGCATATATTATACAAAGCTTGAGTGTGAGGGTATCGCCTGCAGGACACAGATGATACAAAAAAACATATATGATTACTGGCTTGTTAAGGACATAGCAGCGTATTTTAAGCTTGCAGCAGGAAAATATGACAGGGAAAATGTTGTAAGAATAATCAATAAACCGGTCAGATATGTAAAGAGAGCCATGATAACTCAGCCGTTTAGTTTTGAAGCCTTAAGATGCAGTTATGAAGATAATCAGAGTATGCTTGAAAGAATAAATAATATGCAGTTTGATATAAAAATGCTTGCAAAGCTGACACCATATGCAGCAGTTAATTACATACTTAAGGGCATAGGCTATGAAGATTATATAGAAGAAGAAATAACAGCAAAAAGACTTAACAGGGAAGAAGTATATGGAAAACTTGAAGAGCTGAAGCAGTCTTTAAGAAAATATACAGATATAAAGCAATGGCTTATATATATAAATGAACAGAGTGAAGAACAAAAACAACAGTCATATAATAAATATAACAATCATGACAGGAAAAAAACAAATAAAAGTGATGCTGCACATCACGATGCCATCAATATATATACAATGCATGGCTGCAAGGGACTTGAATTCAAGGCAGTATTTATAACGGATGTGTGTGAAGGAATAATTCCATATAATAAAGCGTTACTTGACAGCCAGATAGAAGAGGAAAGAAGACTTATGTATGTTGCCATGACAAGGGCAAAAGAAAAGCTGTATCTTGTATACCCGAAAAAAAGGTATGGACAAGATACAGCTATGTCAAGATTCATCAGTGAAGCTTCTGTTTAAGAATCCTCCTGTGCATAGAGTTCTTCATACTCCATGGCATCAAGCTCCTCATCAAATGCATCGGAAACAATCTCATATTCTTCATCTGATTCAATGTTTTCAAGAACAGGTTCATTATCTGAATTGATAGAATATCTGTAAAGATATACCTCGCTTTCATCTTCATCAATATCTGCTATTGGAAGAAGTGCTATATAATTCTTATCACCAGCAGGGAATGTTCTTATGACTGCACATTCTACTTCAGTACCATCATCAAGTGAAAGAGTTACAGATGAATATTCTGAATTGTTATTGTAATCTGTATTAGCTGACATATTAATCCTCATTTCTGCGCACTTTATATTAACGAATATTGTGTTAACTTAAGTAAGTTATCTTTAGTTGGTGTTTTATCACAATGATGTGTCATGTGCGCTGTGACACAAAGTTTTCCTATAAGACTTTAACATATATTGTATATCATAGCAATTTATATTTAACAAATAAATAAAAAAACTTAATAAAATAATATAAGTACGAAAAAAAATACAATATTCCGGGTTGCCAACTTAGAAAAGAAGGTGTATATTACAAATAAGTTAATATTTGAAGTCAAAGGGGACAATTCTAACGTATATAGTCAGAGTTGTTCCCTTTTTACTTTTTGATTAATAAAGATTACCAACCTATAGAATAGTAAATATGGAAATGGAGAACAATTATGGACAAAATCGATAAGAAACTGATAACATTACTACAGAATAACGCCAGAATGCCACTTAAGGCACTCGCTGAGAATGTCTTTTTATCTTCACCGGCTGTATCAGCAAGAATAGAAAGGCTTGAAAAAGAAGAAATCATAGAAGGTTACGAGGTTAGGATTAACCAGTTAAAGCTTGGATATCACATAACAGCATTTATTAATCTGGAGGTAGCGCCAGTACAGAAGCAGGAGTTTTATCCATTTATCAAGTCATGCCCTAATGTAGTTGAATGTAACTGCGTAACAGGTAATTATTCAATGCTGTTAAAGGTTGTATTTCCAAGTACAATGGAGCTTGATACATTCATAGGACAGCTTCAGAAGTTTGGAAGAACAAGTACACAGATAGTATTTTCTACGCCTGTTGCACCAAGGGGCATAGATGTCAACCAGGAGCTTCCAGGAGAAGAACCACAGGAATAACATATAATGTAAAAGCAATATTGAAAAAGTTTTGTGAAAAAGCTACAGTTGTTATTGATACTTCTGTAGCCTTTTTGTTATACTTAACAATATGTTAATAACATGATGTCGGGGTCAAAATCCCCCGACTTTGATACCTACGAATTGTTCCGTGCTACGCACTCCCACAATTCTCTTTCACCCACCTATGAGCAAGCTCATGTGGGTTTAGACCTTTTGGCCCTGGTATCATCATATTATAGAAAAGAGGAATTTATGAATATAAACAGTATATTAGACAATGTTGGTAAAGTTATAGTTGGAAAAGATGATGTGGTAGTAAAGGTGCTTACAAGCATACTTGCCGGAGGACATATTCTTTTAGAGGATGTTCCGGGAACAGGAAAAACCATGCTTGCAAAGACGATAGCTAAGAGTATTGATTGTGAGTTTAAAAGAATACAGTTTACACCAGACCTACTTCCGTCAGATATAACAGGACTTCATATATATAACCAGAAGAGTGGGGAGTTTGTGTTAAGTAAAGGTCCTGTATTTGCCAATATCATACTTGCAGATGAGATAAACAGGGCGACACCAAGAACACAGTCAGCACTTCTTGAGTGTATGGAAGAGCAACAGGTTACTATAGATGGAGATACACTTAAGCTGGAAGAACCATTTATAGTACTTGCTACAGAGAATCCGGTAGAAACAGCAGGTACATATCCGCTGCCAGAAGCCCAGCTTGACCGTTTCCTTATGAAGCTTGAGATGGGATATCCTGATAAGGCTGCAGAGGTTAAGATACTTAACAGATTCTTAAACAATAACCCTGTTACAGACCTTGAAAGTGTATGCACAAGACAGGATATTGCAAATATGAAGAAGAAAGCTAAGGAGGTCTATATTCATCCATCACTTATTAACTATATAGCAGAACTTGCACAGGCGACACGTAAGATGTCAGAGGTTGCCATAGGCATAAGTCCTAGAGGTTCAATAGCCATGGTTAATGCTGCACGTGCATATGCATATGTGAACGGAAGAGATTATGTTGTGCCATCTGATATTAAGGAACTTTCAGTATGTGTATGGGCACACAGACTTGTATTTAGTACAGGACTTGTATCAAAGGGAAGCAGGGAACAGGCTGTTAATGCAGCATTTGCACAGGTTGAAGTACCAACTGAGGAGTGGACTAAGTAGATGAATATTGTTTTGATGCTTATAGGTGTTGTTATTGTTTACAAGGTTATATCAGTTGTATACAGGAAAAAATGGGATGAGAATCTTAGTACGGATGTCTCCTTTTCACATACAACAGCAACGAAAGACGATAAAGTAGAGATAATAGAAACAGTTGTAAATGCAAAAAAGCTTCCTGTATTCTGCATGAATGTAAAGTTTGATATAGACAGAAGCTTTATATTCGGACAGAAGGATACGAATTCCATGGTGTCTGATAAGACGTATCGTAACGATGTGTTTTCGCTGCTTTCTAATCAGAAGGTTACAAGGCGTATAGAGGTTGAGTGCAGCAGAAGAGGCGTATATAGGCTTGAAGCTGTAGAGATGGTTTTTCCAGGTGCATTTATGAACGAAATAATGATACATAAAAGCAGACTATACAGCAGCATTACAGTGTTTCCAAAGCCGGCAGCTATAGGGCAGATGTCGGATGTTAACAACATGATTATGGGAGAACTTGAAAGAAGAAAGTATCTTAGTGAAGACAGGTTTGTGTTTGCAGGAATCAGGGATTATCAGTCTTACGACAGTATAAGGGATATCAACTGGAATGCATACGCAAGAACTGGCAGTCTTATGGTGAATCATTATAATGAAACAGTCAGCAGAAACGTATGTCTGCTTCTGAATCTTGAAAGTGAAGGCGCATATATTCAGGAGGATATAGTAGAACACGCTATAAGTATAGCAGCTGGACTTTCACAGCTTTTAGCAGCAAGAGGCGTTAATGTGTCTATGGTTTCTAACGGACGGGATATAGATACAAAGCAGAATATAACGATAAAACCAGGTTCAGGTCTGTCACATTTTAACAAGATAAATATGGAGCTTGCAAGAATAGACATATCGCAGGATATGGATGAGTTTTCTGATATGATAACTGCATTATATGAGGATAATACAGTGCTTGCTGATGGTATGGGCATGCAGAATGATATGGTATATGTTCTTATATCTGCCAATAAAAATGACAGAATAAAAAAAGCAGCCCGTGTGCTGATGGATAGCCAGTTTAATAAAATATGGATTGTTCCACAGGTTATAAGCGGAACAGGAAGTATGTATTATGAGAATGTATTGAAATGAGGAAGGAATAATGCAGATAAAACACATTAGAAACAGCAGGATTCTGCTTGAAATATTAATACTCTGTATTGTATATATGTCTATGGCTGTGGGTGTGTATACAGGATTGGCTGGCAATAATCCTGATACATCATATTACTGCCTTATAGTTTTGATTCCTGTATTGGTAACATATTTTTCAAGAAAATATGTATCAAGTTATCCACTGTTTATATTTATTAATATTGTATTTGTTTTTATAGCGGCTAAGCTTTCTAAAACGGATATAGAATTCGCCGGTTATGTGTTTGTAGCAGCGGCTATAGCAGTACATTCCATAAGGCTAAAAAGCCTTTATATACAGAAAAAGCAGTATGAAAGGGCAGAAGAGATAAGCTATGATGTCTCAGGCAGAAGCAGTGATGATATGAAGCTTGCGGTAGGAGCAGAGGAAAAGCTGCATATTGCGTATGGTATATTCATGGTTGCATTTTACATAGCAGGAAGCTATATGCATAATAATAAGCTTATGGGAATACAGCTGTTTTTGTTTATAGCATTTGTAATATGCCAGTTTTTTTATAACCAGCTTAACGAACTATATAAGATATTCTCTATAAATGAGGGAAAGTCAGAATTTCCGGCAAGAAGAATATTGCGTATAAATGTTATCATGATGATAGTGTTTGCATCGTTTATGGTTATTGGAATGCTTATATTCTATAGCGGAAAGTATGGGAATATATTCCAGACAATATCAGCAGGACTCATGGCGGTTCTTAAGGCTATATTGTGGGTGCTTTTAAAGCTTTTAGGAAGAGGACCAGACTCATCGACCGTTTATGAGGAAGAAACAACGACTACACAGGCGGAGTT
Source organism: Eubacterium sp. CAG:248 (assembly GCA_000436475.1). GTDB lineage: Bacteria > Bacillota > Clostridia > Lachnospirales > Lachnospiraceae > Lachnospira. The sequence continues at coordinate 93,163 of FR886208.1, read as the reverse complement.
TGGCACAAACGAAGACCTTTTTGTGCCACAGAATAATGCTATAGCTAATGCACTTATGGAGGTAGTGGCTATCACAGCCATCATAGGTGTATTTATATGGATTATATATGCTATAGTAAAATATGCTAAAAACTTCGGCAGATCACTTGATGATGATGTTGATGAGGTGGAATATCTTAATAAGGCTTCAGAAAAAGAACAGTATGGAATAAAGCCGGAAAAAGAAAGAGAGCCTGCGGATAAGAATAATATTCAATATAGAAAGCTTTATAAAAAATATGCCAGATCAAAGAAGTATATGACAAAAAACAAGTTGTCTGGTGTTAAGCCGGATAAGGAAATGATGCCGGATGAGATAACAAGAAAGCTTATAACTGATGATGAAGAAAAAAGCAGCATAATAACTAAGAACTATGAAAAAGCACGTTATTCAGACAGTGAAGTATCAAAAGAAGATATAGAATTTTTGAAAAAGTTATAATAGTGTGGCAATAAACTTACGAATAAAGTTATGCAATAAAGTTTCGTGCAATAAAGTTTACTATTTTGTGGTTGACAATATCTGGTATATGAGGTATCATTTAGCTAATTGATAATAAGTAAATGCTATGAAGAGGAATATTAGATAAGAACCGGCTTCAGAGAGCTGTCGTATGGTGCAAGACAGTGGAAGGAACTTATTGAACTCGCCTTGGAGCTGCTACCCGAAATATTTATCGTACAGATATAGAGTAGGCGTAGACGGAGGCCGACCGTTAAAGCGGACAGAATATAATGCATAGTTTAAAAGATATGCACGTATTCGGTGAGAGCGCAGTGCAAGCTGCGAATAAGAGTGGTATCGCGTGAGATTAATTATATCTTTCGTCTCTTTGGACTGTATGTTCTCTGAGACGAAAGTTTTTTTAGTTTAGGGACGATTCTTATGTTAACATAAACTGATAACTAATATGCGGTATATAATCATACAATGTATAGATTTACAGGTATTTACTTATATCATGAAAGGATTTATCTTTAACACTTATATTAAAATCAGGAGGAATAAAGAATGTTCGATTACAGACAGTATAAGAGAGGTTATTTTATGCCACCAGTTGAGTGTAACGACTGGGTGAAAAAGGAGTATATTGATAAGGCACCAGCATGGTGTTCAGTTGACTTAAGAGATGGTAACCAGGCATTAGTTGAACCTATGAGTCTTGATGAAAAGCTCGAATTTTTTAACAAGCTTATAGCAGTTGGCTTTAAGGAAATTGAGATAGGTTTCCCTGCTGCATCAGAGACTGAATATGAGCTTTGCCGTACACTGATTGAAAAGAATATGATTCCTGATGATGTTACTATCCAGGTTCTTACACAGGCAAGACCACATATCATCAAGAAAACATTTGAGGCAGTCAAAGGTGCACCAAGAGCGATTGTACACGTATATAACTCAACATCCTTAGCACAAAGAGAACAGGTGTTTAGAAAGTCTAAGGAAGAAGTTAAGCAGATAGCTATAGAAGGTGCAAAGCTTCTTAAGGAGCTTGCAGAAGCAGATGGTGGTAACTTCCTTTTTGAATACAGTCCTGAAAGCTTTACAGGAACAGAGCCGGAATATGCACTTGAGGTGTGCAATGCTGTTATAGACATATGGCAGCCAACTCCTGATAAGAAGTGTATTATCAATCTTCCTGCAACAGTTGAAATGTCACTTCCACATGTATTTGCAAGCCAGGTTGAATACATGAGCAAGATGCTTCATAGCCGTGAGAACGTTGTTGTATCACTTCATCCTCATAACGACAGAGGAACAGGAGTGGCTGATGCAGAGCTTGGATTACTTGCAGGAGCAGACAGAATAGAAGGAACATTATTCGGTAATGGTGAAAGAACTGGAAATGTTGATATTGTTAATCTTGCCATGAATATGTATGCACAGGGAGTTGATCCTGAGCTCGATTTTTCTAACATGCCAGAGCTTACAGAGATGTTTGAACGTCTTACACAGATGAAGATAGATGAGAGACATCCATACTGCGGCAAGCTTGTATTTGCAGCATTTTCTGGTTCACATCAGGATGCTATATCAAAGGGCATGCACTATAGAATCGAAAAGGATCCATCTAAGTGGACAGTTCCATATCTTCCTATCAATCCAGAGGATGTTGGACGTACATATGATTCAGATGTTATCAGAATAAACAGCCAGTCTGGTAAGGGTGGTGTTGCATACGTTCTTGAACACAACTACGGCATGCTCATTCCTAAGGCTATGAGAGAAGACCTTGGATATGCGGTCAAGGATGTGTCAGATGTTCATCATAAGGAACTTACACCAGATGAAGTACTTGAGATATTTGAAAAGAGATATAAAAAGTACACACCAGTATTTAAGATTAAAGAAGTACACTTCAAGCAGATAGATGGTATCCAGACAGAAGTCACTATTGAAGAGGACGGAAAGGATGTTGTTATCAATGCTGGCGGTAACGGACGTCTTGATGCGGTAAGTAACGCACTTGCAAAGCATTTTGGAAAGCCATGTGATGTAATGTGCTATGAAGAACATTCGTTAAAGCAGGGCTCAGACTCAAGTGCGATAGCTTATGTAGGCATCAAGGGTGAAGATGGTAAGGAATACTTTGGTATAGGTATCGACCATGATATCATCAGGGCTTCTATAGATGCTGTAGAATCAGCTATGAACAGAAGCATGAGTAACTAAGAAAAAAGATATACTATAATACAAGCAGTATGTAAAAGACGTAAATTAGCTTTTGCATACTGCTTATTTATGTGTTACAATAAAGCGAAAACATGTTCGCAGTAATGTCTGGGATGTCAGAATAATAAACAATAAGAACTATTTAGAATAACAGATTGGATAAAAGGAACTAATAAACATGAAAAGAATAATACTAGCTTCTGGTTCACCAAGAAGAAGAGAACTTCTTAGCCAGATTGGACTTGAGTTCACAGTCATAACAAGTGAAGCAGATGAGCATACCAGTATAAAGGAACCAGCCAGATATGTTGAATATCTGTCATCCGTTAAGGCAGAGGCAGTACACGATATGATTCAGAATGTCTTAACAGATAAAGATAACGATATCAAACTTAGTGGAGAATGGTATAACGATATTATGGCAGGCAGCTATGTGATCATAGGAGCAGATACAATCGTAAGCCATAAGGAGCATATATTGACAAAGCCGGTTGATGAAACTGATGCATATCGCATATTAAAAGAATTATCAGGAGATTGTCATCAGGTATATACAGGTGTTACATTACTTTATGGTGATGGCAGCAGCAAAAGCTTTTCTAACAGGACTGATGTATACTGTTATGAGCTTACAGATAAGGAAATCCATGATTATATAAGTACAGGTGAGCCTATGGACAAGGCGGGAGCATATGGCATACAGGGAAGCTTTGCTGCATTTATCAAAGGTATAGATGGCGATTATAACAATGTTGTCGGTTTACCAGTATCAAGGGTATATCAGGAGTTGAAGTTATGGTTAAGTTAATTGCAAGTGATCTTGATGGAACTATATTAAGACATGGGGCACAGAAGGTTGATAAGTCTACGATAGAGGTTATAGGTAAGCTTTTAGATGCAGGCCTTCTTTTCGCACCTGCGAGTGGACGACAGATAGTGAGCCTTAAAAGACTTTTTGAGCCTATCAGTGACAGACTTGTATATATATCAGAGAATGGCGCACTCAGTGAGTATCGTGGTGAGGTTATAGCAAAGACAGCCATGGAAAGAAAGCTTGCGCTTCAGATAATAGAAGATGTGTATGAACAGCCACATTGTGAGGTGCTTATATCTGGACAGCACACAGCATACATTAAGCCTAAGACAGAAGAATATCTTTACAGGATGACCAAGGTAGTTAACTATAAAACAACTATTATTGATAAATTCTCAGATATAGATGAAGATATATTAAAGATTGCAGTATGTGACCTTAGTGGAATAAACAACTCGAAGGAACATTTCTTTAGCAGGTGGAAGGGTCAGGCATCAATAGCGGTATCAGGAGAGCTTTATCTTGACTTTATGGAGAGCAGTGTCAGCAAAGGAAAAGCCATGAGGCAGCTTCAGGAGTATTTTGGGTTGTCAAGGGATGAATGTATGGCATTTGGTGATAATTATAACGACATAGATATGCTTAATTCAGTTACATATTCATATGTTATGGAGACAGCAGCAGATGATATAAAGAAGCATGGAAAATACGTGACAGACTGGGTAGAAGGGTCTTTGCGTGAGAATTTTAAGAGTATTATTTAAATAACTGCTTACGGTATTGTTTGAAGTGTTGTTTAATTTAAAGTGTTGTTTAATTTAAAGTATTGTTAAAATAGTTGTTTAAATAGTGAATGGCGAATTATAATATAGGATTAACGGAGGAATGAATAATGGATAAGCATATAAAAGAATGTGCAGCAGTATTTTTAAGAGATCAGAAGAGACTTTTTGACGAGCCGGTAGTTTTTGATGTAGAAGAGGCAGAAGAATTCCTTGAGGACTGCTTTGCACAGTATTGTAAAAACATTAAAGAGTTAAAGCAGGTTATGGATGATGAAGGCATGGATATATCAGGCATGTCAGATGAAGAGATAGAGGAGCAGCTTGAAGTATTCAAGCTCGATGATGGACATGGCTACTTTTTCGTTGAGGCATAACAGTACTTACCGGGTATTATGTATTATCGTATACTTAAAATGAGGATTACTATGAAAATAACTATATGTTGTGTAGGAAAGATAAAAGAAAAGTTCTACAGCCAGGCGATAGAAGAGTATTCAAAGAGATTATCCAAGTATTGTAAGCTTGAGATAAAAGAGGCAGCAGACGAAAAGACTCCGGATAGTGCAAGTGATACTGTTAACAGGATGATTAAAGAAAAAGAAGGAGACAGGCTGCTTTCCTTTATAAAAGATGACAGCTATGTTATTGCACTTGCAATAGATGGTAAAATGTTAGATTCAGTCGAACTATCAGAAAAGATTGATAATCTTATGTTATCAGGTAAGAGTGATATTGTTTTTGTTATAGGTGGTTCACTTGGGCTTGATAAGAGAGTGTTAGACAGAGCTGATTATAAGCTTAGTTTTTCCAAAATGACATTTCCACACCAGCTTATGAGAGTTATACTATTAGAACAGATATACAGAAGCTTCAGGATAATGAAGAATGAGCCATATCATAAGTGACATAGATAATGTCTGATATTAAAAATGTGCAGAAATGGAGATTAGTGTGAAAAATAAGATTTTTCACACGCAAGAATGGAGATTAATATGAAAAGAACGAAAAAAAGAATAGTTACATTTCTTATAATAGCAATTGCTATAGCAGCAGTGTTTGTGTTTATAAAATTCTTTAACGGCAACGGAATATATATTTCAACAGGCATGGGCAAGGATGTTCTTGCAAAGGTGGATGGACAAAAGACATACACTATGGATGCAGCAGTGCTTATGTCAGATGCAAGGTCACAGTATGAAGAAATGTTTACAAGTTCAATATGGTCACAGCAGATAGATGGAAAAACATTTGAAGAATATGTAAAAGACCAGATCAGGGTAAAGCTTATCAGAGTAAGATGTATGAATGCCATGGCTAAGGAAAAGGGAATAGTTCTTGGAAGAGAAGAAAAAGATGGCGTTAATAAGGCAGCAGAGAAGTACTATAATGCACTAACAGAAGAACAAAGAAGCAGATATAATATAACAGAGGATAAGCTTAACCAGATGTTTACAGAGTTTGCTATAGCCCAGAAGCTGTATAATGATCAGACATCACTTATGGATATAGAAATCAGTGCGGATGATTCAAGAGTTATTAATATACAGTATATAGTAACAGATTCTAAGGATGAGATAGAAAAAGCATATGCTGAGCTTAAGGAGGGCAACTCATTCTTTGCTATAGCAAAGAAGTATAATTCGGATGGTGAGTATGAGTACGAGCTTCGAAGAGGCGAGATGGATAGTAAGTTTGAAGAAGCGGCCTATGCTTTATCAACAGGTGAGATGAGCAGCATAGTAGAGGCAGAAGGAAAGTATTACATTATAAGATGTACATCAGATAACGATAAAGCAAAAACAGAGGTCAACAAGTCAGCTATCTTAGCAGACAAAAAGCTTGCTGCCTTCAACGAAAAGTTTGAAGAATATGAGGCAGGTAAATATGTTGAATGGAATGATAGCGAATGGGAAAAGCTTAGCGTATCTTCAGCGGTTATATATAATGTAAAGTTTGAAGATACATTCAATACAATAACAATCAACTAAACAGAAAGGTATGGTTATAAAATATAGATGGCAGAAAAATATGATGCAAATAGTATATCTATTCTTGAAGGTCTTGAAGCTGTAAGAAAAAGACCTGGAATGTATATAGGAAGCGTAGGAACTAAGGGACTTAACCATCTTATATATGAAATAGCAGATAATGCAGTAGATGAACATCTTGCAGGGTACTGTAGCGAGATTACAGTAACCCTTAATGATGATGGTACAGCTACTATCATAGATAACGGACGTGGAATTCCTATAGGGATTCATCCAAAGGCTGGAATACCTGCAGTTGAAGTAGTGTTTACAGTACTTCATGCAGGTGGTAAGTTCGGAGATGGAGGATATAAGATATCAGGAGGACTCCATGGTGTAGGTGCTTCAGTAGTTAATGCACTTTCAGTGTGGCTTGAGGTAGAGATAAGAGTAGATGGCGGTGTATATAAGCAGCGTTATGAAAGAGGCAAGGTGGCAGCTCCGCTTGAAAAAATAGGAACATGCAGGAAGAGTGACACAGGAACAAAGGTGACTTTTTTACCTGATGGAGAAATATTTGAAAAGACAAGATTCAAGTCAGATGCCATAAAAAGCAGAATGCATGAAACAACTTACCTTAATCCTGGACTTACAATACATTTTGAGGATAAAAGAAGCGGCAGTGAAGAAAAGATTACATATTCTGAGCCAGATGGTATCAGGGCATATGTAAAAGAGCTGAATAACGGTAAGGAAACTGTCACAGATATCATATATTTTAAAAAGAGTGAGGATGGCATAGAAGTGGAGTGCGCTTTCCAGTATGTCAATGAGTTTGAGGAAAATATTCTTGGCTTCTGTAACAATATATATACACAGGAAGGCGGAACACACATAACTGGCTTTAAGTCAAAGTTTACAATGATCATTAACCAGTATGCAAGAGAGCTTGGTATTCTTAAGGATAAGGATAACAACTTTACAGGATTGGATGTAAGAAATGGCATGACTGCGATAGTAGCTGTCAAGCATCCTGCACCAAGATTCGAGGGCCAGACTAAAACAAAGCTTGATAATCCAGATGCTGGAACAGTTGTCAGTGCGGTCACAAGCGATGAGGTACAGCTGTACTTTGACAGAAACCTAGAACAGCTAAAGGCGGTTATTGCATGTGCTGAAAAGTCAGCTAAGATAAGAAAGGCAGAAGAAAGAACAAAGACGAATCTTTTATCAAAGTCAAAGTTTTCCATAGATTCTAACGGAAAGCTTGCAAACTGCGAGAGTAAGAAAGCAGAAGAATGTGAAGTGTTTATAGTTGAGGGAGATTCTGCCGGAGGTTCTGCAAAGACAGCACGTAACAGACGTACACAGGCTATACTTCCTATCAGAGGTAAGATATTAAACGTTGAGAAAGCATCCATAGATAAGGTGCTTGCCAATGCAGAGATAAAGACGATGATAAACTCTTTTGGGTGTGGTTTCCTTGAAGGCTATGGCAATGATTTTGATATAAGCAGGTTAAGATATAATAAGATTATCATAATGACTGATGCTGATGTGGATGGAGCGCATATTGATACACTGCTTCTTACATTTTTCTACAGATTCATGCCTGAACTTATCAACCAGGGACATGTGTATATAGCTACACCACCTCTATACAGGGCAGAGCTTAAGAAGGCACCTAAGGAAGACAAGGCTGTAAAAAAGATAGCAGCAGGATCTGCACTTAAAGCTTCCAAGAAAGATAAGAGTAAGCTTGTGCAGTATCTTTATGATGATAAAGCACTAGAAAGATACAAGGAGCTTCATGCAAGTGGAACATTTACACTGCAAAGATACAAAGGACTAGGTGAGATGGATCCTGAACAGTTATGGGAAACAACACTTAACCCGGAAACAAGAATACTAAAGCAGGTTGAGATAGAAGATGCCAGAATGGCGACAGAGGTTACGTCTATGCTTATGGGAAGCGATGTCACACCAAGAAGGGCATTCATACATGCACATGCAAATGAAGCGCAGATAGATGCGTAAAGCATTATAATTAAATATATTATTGATAATAAAATATCATACGGAGATAATAATGGCAGAGAATATTATAAAAACAGAATATTCCGAGCTGATGCAGAAGTCCTATATAGATTACTCCATGAGCGTTATCACAGCAAGAGCGCTTCCTGATGTAAGAGATGGACTTAAGCCGGTACAAAGAAGAGTACTGTATGCTATGGATCAGCTTGGGTTAAACTATGATAAGCCTCATAGAAAGTCTGCACGTATTGTAGGTGATGCAATGGGTAAGTATCATCCACATGGTGACAGCTCAATCTATGAGACACTTGTTGTACTTTCACAGGATTTCAAGAAAGGCATGGCACTTGTTGACGGACATGGTAACTTTGGTTCTATAGAAGGTGATGGAGCTGCTGCTATGCGATATACAGAGGCCAAGCTAAAGAAGTTCACCCAGGATGTGTATTTATCAGATCTTGATAAGAATGTGGTTGACTTCGTACCTAACTTCGATGAGACAGAAAAAGAGCCAGCAGTGCTGCCTGTAAGAGTTCCCAATCTTTTAGTAAATGGTGCTGATGGAATAGCAGTAGGTATGACAACCAATATCCCTACACACAATCTGAGTGAGGTAGTAGATGCAGTGTGTGCATATATGGATAATGAGGATATAACTACAGATGAACTTATGGAGTACATGCCAGGTCCGGACTTTCCAACAGGTGGACTGGTCATCAACAAGTCAGAGCTTTCTGGTATATACGAGACAGGAACTGGCAAGATAAAGCTAAGAGGAAAGGTTGTTTTTGAAGCAGCTTCTAAGAAGGGCGAGAAGGACAGGCTTGTTATAACAGAGATTCCTTATACTATGATAGGTGCTAATATCGGCAAGTTCATATCTGATATAGTAGAACTTGTTGAAACTAAGAAAACTACAGATATAGTAGATGTATCAAATGAGTCATCAAAAGAGGGAATAAGAATAGTACTTGAGTTAAAGAAAAATGCAGATGTAGAGAATCTTAAGAACCTTCTTTATAAGAAAACAAAGCTTGAAGACACATTTGGAGTAAATATGCTTGCTATAGTGGATGGAAGACCAGAAACACTTGGACTTCGCCAGATAATAAAGCATCATATTGATTTCCAGTATGAAATAAACACAAGAAAATACACAACACTTCTTAACAAAGAGCTTGCTAATAAAGAGATAAAGGAAGGTCTTATAAGGGCATGTGACATAATCGACCTTATCATAGAGATACTTCGTGGAAGCTCTAACCTTAAGATGGCAAAGGACTGCCTTATAAATGGTAATGTAGAAGGCATAAAGTTTAAGTCAGAAGCATCAAAAAAACAGGCTTCAAAGCTTGATTTCACAGAAAAACAGGCATCAGCAATACTTGAAATGCGTCTGTACAAGCTTATAGGTCTTGAGATACTTGCACTTCAGAAAGAATATGATGAGTGTCTTGCAAAGATAGAAAAGTATGAGAAGATACTTGGCAGTAAAAAAGCTATGGCTAAGGTTATAAAAGATGATCTTGCAAGGATAAAGAAGGAATATGGAGTTGCAAGAAAAACAGTTATAACAGATGCAAAGGCAGCTGTGTTTGTAGAAAAAGAAATTCCAGCACAGGAAGTAGTATTCATCATGGACAGATTCGGTTATGCCAAGACTATAGATAATGCTGCTTATGAGCGTAACAAGGAAGCTATATACAACGATTTCAAGTATGTATTCACATGCATGAATACAGATAAGATATGCATATTTACAGACAACGGACAGCTCCATCAGGTTAAAGTTAAGGATATACCTTACTCTACAAAGTTCAGGGATAAGGGAACACCTATAGATAATCTTGGAAACTATGACAGCAGCGGGGAACTGATCATCTATCTGTGTGCATATGATACTATTAAGAATCAGAAGCTTCTTTTCGTTACAAGCCAGGGCATGATGAAGATAGTAGATTCTAAAGAATTCGATGTGGCGAAAAGAACAGTAGCCGCAACCAAGCTGCAGGATGATGACAGGATAATAAGCATAGAAAAAGCAGATATAGAGGTACAGACATACTCCAAGTTCAATCTGGATGGTACTACAAGTGAAGTTGAAGATATTGTCAGCAGCAAGAACGTTGTTGTACAGACAGCTAATGGATACTTCTTAAAGTTCCCACTCTCAGAGATACCAGTTAAGAAAAAGAGTGCTGTTGGTGTCAGAGGTATCAAGCTTGGCAAGGATGATTATATAGAAGAAATATTCATTATGGATGATGGAACAGAATTCACCATGGAATACAAGGGAAAGAATATAGACTTTGCAAAGATGAAGATGGCACACAGGGATACTAAGGGAGTTAAGGTGAGAGTGTGAGAGTGATTCTACAGGGAGTATATTCGCGAAGAATAAATATTCAGCATAGATTAGTATATCAGGTATACAATCAGCCAGTTGTAATTAATGAAACTGAATATGAGGGAATCATTAAAGTTATTAGAATGTGGACACATTATGATAAAGTAAGATAAAAAAGGGCATCAGTAGAAAGAACATTATTTATTCTTTCTACTGGTGCCTTTTAAAGTCAACCTCCAAATGTTAACCCTAAAAAATCAACTCACAATTTTTAATGATAAATTCTGTGCACCCTGCACCATTGATAAGAAATATTCATGTATTCTTGTGTCATCTGTTAACTCAGGATGGAATGCAAGCCCAATCTGGTTTTTATATCTGGCTGCTACGATTTTGTCATCAACAGAGGCAAGCACTTCAACACCATCCGAAACACTATCTATATATGGTGCTCTTATAAATGTCATAGGATAATTTCCAATATGCTTAATATCAACGTTAGTCACAAAGCTTGAAAGCTGTCTTCCGTATGCATTACGCTTTACAGTGACAGGAAGAGTTCCTATGTGGACAGTGTCATCATCAGCGATATGTCTTGCAAGAAGTATAAGACCTGCACAAGTTGCAAGAGTAGGAAGTCCGTTGTTAATCATACAACGGATATCATCCATCATATCCAGCTTGTTAAGAAGCTGTCCCTGAACTGTACTTTCACCACCAGGAAGTATAAGACCATCTATCCCCTCTAAATCATCCCTTTGACGAAGCTGTTTAGCTGTATGTCCAAGACTTTCAATCATATGAGCATGCTCTATGAAAGCGCCCTGTACAGCAAGTATGCCTATAATCATAATAATCAAAACCTCATTTCTAGCGTCCACGCTCTTCCATAATAATCTGTATTTCGCTAGGATTGATACCAACCATAGCTTCTCCAAGATCCTCTGATAATCTGGCGATAAGAGCAGCATCCTGATAGTTAGTAACAGCCTGGACGATAGCAGATGCACGCTTTGCAGGGTTGCCTGATTTAAAGATACCAGAACCTACGAATACACCTTCGGCTCCTAGCTGCATCATAAGGGCAGCATCAGCAGGAGTAGCAACACCACCAGCAGCAAAGTTAACAACAGGAAGTTTGCCGTTATCATGAACGTAAAGAACAAGGTCGTAAGGTACCTGTAGCTGCTTTGCTTCTTCAAAAAGCTCATCTTTGTGCATAGATGTTATCTTGCGGATCTCTGAATTCATTTTTCTCATGTGGCGCACAGCCTGGACAACATCACCAGTACCAGGTTCACCTTTAGTTCTTATCATAGATGCACCTTCATTGATTCTTCGTAAAGCTTCACCTAAATCTCTTGCTCCACATACGAAAGGAACATTAAACTGAGTCTTGTCGATATGATATATATCATCAGCAGGAGAGAGAACCTCAGATTCATCTATATAATCAATCTCTATAGCCTGAAGAATCTGTGCTTCTACAAAGTGACCAATACGGCATTTTGCCATAACCGGGATACTTACTGCATCCTGTATACCTTTTATCATCTTAGGATCACTCATACGTGATACACCGCCAGCAGCTCTTATATCAGCTGGGATTCTTTCAAGTGCCATAACAGCACAAGCACCAGCAGCCTCAGCTATCTTAGCCTGTTCAGGAGTAGTTACATCCATGATAACACCGCCCTTTAACATCTGGGCGAGTCCTTTGTTTAATTCGTATTGTGAAGTAGTTGTCATAATAAATAACCTCTTTTCCTTATTTTTAAATACTGATATTTATTGTAAGTCCAATAATGTAAAGTGTGTCATGACTGGTTGATTACGCTAAGTAATCACTAACTTGTGGATATAATAGAACTTATCTGGATATATTAAAATACTCAATATAAAGAAAAAAAGCAATGCCAGTTGATATTAAACTGGCATTTAAATACAAGAAAAATACATACAAAATGATAATGTCAGATGTAGATGCAAAAGTAAAAAAGCTCTTTCATACAGTCAGAAAAAGCTTTTTATATTAGAAATATTATGTTTAAGTTATAGCAGCATTACTATGAGATGCACGAAATTCATGAATTTCTCAGCATTACAATATATCACTGCCATCTGGTATCTTAGATATAATCGTTTTGTTGATTCTTATAAAGAATATAAGCGAAACAGTGAGTGATATAAGTTCAGCAATAGGAAATGCCCACCATACAGCATGTAGTCCTCCAAGCTTAGAGAGTATGAAGGCTGCTGGGATGAGTACCACAAGCTGACGCATGATGGATACAAGCATGCTGAATACCGCTTTTCCTAGTGCCTGGAATACTGTACCACATATAATACAGAACCATGCGATGAGATAATGGATACCAATTATACGTAATGCAGGGATACCTATTCTTAACATATCATCAGATGCATTAAACATACCAAGCAGTACCTGTGGAATACCTTCAAAACATAGGAAACCTATAAAAGTAAGTGAAAATGCAGTTATAAGGCTTAGTTTGATAGTCTTTAGCATACGTTTTCTGTTCTGTGCTCCATAATTATAAGCAATAATAGGTGTTATACCGTTGTTCAGACCGAATACTGGCATAAAGAAGAAACTCTGAAGCTTGAAGTATACACCAAATACGGCTGTAGCTGTAGAAGAGAAACCTATGAGGATTCTGTTCATGGAGTAAGTCATGACAGAACCGATAGACTGCATAATAATAGATGGCACACCTATGGCATATATCGTGCCTATAATATGTGCATCTGGTCTGAACCTGTGGAAATCAAGCTTGATTTCATGGTTAAACTTATGGTTACATGTTCCGGCAACTATGGCTGCAACACACTGACCGATAACAGTGGCAACAGCAGCACCAGTAACACCCATCCTTGGACAGCCTAAAAGACCAAATATCATAATAGGGTCGAGGATAATATTTGTAATAGCACCACACAGCTGTGATGTCATGCTGAATATGGTACGTCCTGTAGATGTTAACAGACGTTCAAAGAAAATCTGTGCAAGTAGTCCGAAAGAGAATATCATAACAGTACTTAAGTATTCTATTCCGTATTCCATAATCTGCATATCAGCGTTTCCCATCTGGCTTTTATAGAAAGGCTTAACTATAGTGAAACCAAGAATTAAAAAGACGATATAGCTGCATACATATAAAAATGCTGCATTTGATGCAATCTTATTCGCTTTCTTATAGTTGTGTTCACCAAGCGACTTGGATAGTAAGGCATTCATACCAACGCCGGTCCCGGTGGCAACAGCTATAAGAAGAGTCTGCAGCGGGAATGCCAGAGAAACTGCAGTAAGAGCATTCTCTGATAACTTGGCAACAAATATGCTGTCAACAATGTTGTAAAGTGCCTGAACAAGCATAGAAATCATCATTGGCAAAGACATGTTAAATAATAGTTTGGCTATGGGCATAGTACCCATTTTATTTTCTACCCTAGGGGCAGAGTTTGTTTCCTGACTCATAAATCCTCCTGTGTGTAAATAATGTAAAAATATGACAATAACTTATATAGTATAGCATAAATCATAAAATGGTACAATGAGAGGATGATAAAGGGAATTAATAAGAGAATTAATAAAGAAAATCAATAGAAATCAAAAAAAGATTGAGTACAAATAATAATAAATAGTACCGGAATGAATGGAACGTATGGTATTCATTCCATTCATTCTGGTATTAAATCAAGATATCCAAATAACCAGATTATAGACTATAACTGTGTTTTTAAGGTTTCTCTTTCCTTGATTGGGACATCTAATATATCCATCGCTTCATCAGCAGACTTGTTAAGCTTAGTCATGATGTTTCTGATATCTTTTAAGGTAGCATCAGCACGTCCTTCCTCACGTCCTTCCTCACGTCCTTCTTCACGCATAACATCCATAACACCCTCTTCATCATATTCAAAAATACTCACGTCAATCACCTCGTCCCTGTGTTTTATGAAGAAATCAGATAGTACATCATCTTTAATACATTCATCTACAGCTTCGATAACAGCAAGCCTTACTTTCATCCCAAGTCTGTCAATTTTATAGCGGACCTTATTAACAAATGTCATATAGTCTTTAAGAGAACGGCATCTGTCAAGAATATTAGTAGTGAACAATCCTGAGTTAACGGACATCTCCTGAGTGTCAAAGATACCATCTGAAACTTTATCAGAAGTACCATCAGAAGAGTTATCGTAATTAAGATTAATCATGGTAACTTCCAATTCAAGCTCGGGAAAATCAACATGGTGTTCAAACATATCTGACAATTTAAGAATCTTAATACGTTCCGTCATATGTTCACGTCCATTATAAAAAGTAATAAAATGTGGCGTTGGAAGCTTAACCATACTTTTTCTATGTAACATACTATTAGAAAATAAATCTCTATACACTTCAGATACATAGTGTAAAAATCTGAGAGGCATATTGTGATTAACGGTTGACTGCTGTTCAAACATATATAACTCGTAACTAAATACGAAAGAAGCATCATTCTTATACTTCATATATACGCCACCCTTTAGTGTTGTTATAGTAAGTTCATCAATATTCGTGTGAGATGAATTATTAAGTGCATTGTATAAATCTAATAGATTATGTTTGTCTGAGTACAACAGACAGAATACATTGTCACTGTATCTTTTGGTAGTAGTAGATGAGTTATCATCATTCTTAGTTTTATGCTGGATATAGATATTATCGTTAGATCTCATAAGCAGAATCTCCTTTAGTAAATATAGTAAATAAATGAGTGTTAATGTGAAAACAACAAACAGAACTGCTATGAAATCAATATATAATATACTTATAAACATATTGTAACATCTGTCAACTTATATAACAAGCAAAAGAGAGCACAATATGGCAGCCATAATATAGCTGCGTAGATATCTGCAACGATTGAACATAGTATATTCTGTCTGGTTATGCATGGGGATAATAAGATACTGGATCCAGCTATAAATGCGTATATAGAACATAAGAAGGTTGAAAATACATCATATAATAACAACCTGTATATTCATGACTTAATTAAGTATATTAATAATATAAAACATTGATGCAATGATGTCAATATATAATTAATAAAAAATATAAATAAAATACATTGACATTTTTATCATTTATGATATATCTGCGATAATATATCATAAATTATTCAACTACTTTATAATTAAACATTAATGTATTCAGGGTTTTAGTAAGCCACATATACATAATAATGTTTAAAAGGGTAATATACCGGCACAATAAGTAATATCAGCCAGAATTATATTATTCAGAATTAGTAGAATGGAGTCAGCAGGATATGTCAGGAACATTAAAAAAAATAAGCCAAAAAAGTAACAGCGAAACAAACAGCTGCGGATACGATAACAGGATAATAACAAAGAAGACAATAGAATACTATGAGAAAATGCTTATAATGGCAGAAAAAGAAACACAGACAATAAAGAAATATATAAGAGATGTAAAAAAACTTATGATATATGCTAATGGCAGAAGCATAAGCAAGGAACTGCTCTTAAAATACAAAGAATACCTTGAAAAATGTGGTAACTATAAAATATCAAGCATTAATTCATATCTGGCAGCAGCCAATAACTTCTGCGATGTGATGGGATGGACAGATATAAGAGTGAAAATGATAAAAGTACAGCATGAAACATTCATACCAGAAAATAAAGAGTTAACAATGCAGGAATATGAAAAACTCGTAAAAACAGCTTACAAGAAAGGTGATATACGGCTTGCCCTTATTATAGAAACACTTGGAAGTACAGGGATACGAATAAGCGAGCTTAAATATATAACAGCTGAATCACTGAAATATGGAATGACAGATATTCATAATAAAGGAAAAGTAAGACGTATATTGTATCCTGGTGAGCTGCTAAAAGTACTGCAAAAATATGCAAAAGACATGAATATATTACATGGCTGTATATTCATAACAGCCTGCGGCAATCCTGTAAACCGGAGTAATGTATGGAGAATGATGAAAAACCTCTGTCATGATGCAGGAGTCAGGGAAGAAAAAGTATATCCGCATAACATGAGACACCTTTTCGCCAGAATATTTTATAAAATAAAAAATGATATCGCAAAGCTTGCAGATGTACTTGGACACAGCAACATAGATACAACAAGAATATATATAAAATCAACTGGAAGGGAACATAAAAGACAGCTGGATAGGATGAATATGATAATAGATATGGGGTAGATAACATAATAAATATTATGTTGTATTATCGCAGAATCTTCACAGATGATAGCACATCATAAATGATAAAACAAGAGAATATTACATATTTCATATAAAAATACAATATTTCGACATTATTAGTATATTTAATTTACATTATTACAGACTGAATTTTGTATATTATATGAGTCATTTCATATAAATAAAGCATTATAATTGTAAAAATACATTTAATCCTACGCCATTTCAGGCGGCAATTCCATATAAGTAGAACAATAATACAACATAATATTTATTACGTTGTATCGACAATAAGCTAAAAATAAGCTGCAAGCAGTCAGGCAGAATCAAAAATGATTGCAGGTGAGGTATTATGCAGATCAACAGAGAAGATTACATAATCGAACGTGATTATAGAAAGAAAAGACTTGAAGAGTTTCAGGAAGCTATTCAAGAAAATCTGCGTGGGTTATCTACGGAGATTATAGCTGAGTTGGTGGATGAGAGAGAACGCCAGAATCTTACGCAGAAGGATGTAGCAGATATAACAGGCATACTTCCTTATAATCTCGCAAGATTTGAGACAGGAACGCGCATTCCGACACTCGTTGTGCTTGAAAAGTATGCTTCGGCACTGGATAAGCATATAGAGATAAGATTGTGTGATAATGAAAAAAATAACTAGGAGATATAAAACGAGAAACATAAAAATCATGAAACTTTATCGGAATACACGTTGCTTTGACACGGTATAAGGATGGGTGGACATAGTATCAGTAAATCCGGAACAAAGAGCAGATAATGTAACTTTTTGTTGTGGAGTGGCGGAGCCTGCCCTGCTGTAAGTCGAGTAGCTTGCATTGTAAATGCTTATATTGGCAGAAAGGCTGAAAGAGATGGAGGGAAAATATGTGGTATGCAGTTCAGGTTATGACAGGAAGAGAAGAAACTGTAAGGGATATGTGCAAAAGACTTATAGATAGAAAACAATATAATGACATATTTGTAATCAGATTTGATAAAGCCAAAAGATACTATGGCACATGGCATAAAGAAAAAGAAATTATGTTTCCGGGATATATATTTATTGATTCTGACAATCCGCAACAGATATATGAACATCTTAATAGTGTACCAGAATTAACCAAAATGCTTGGCCGTGATAAAAATGAATTTACACCGATTGAAGCGGGTAAGGAAGCGATGTTTAAAGCAATGGTTAATGATAATTATGAAATTCCACTTTCAGTAGGAGTAATTGAGGGTGACAAAGTAATAGTTAAGGAAGGTCCATTGTCGGGAATGGAAGGGCTTATCAAGAAAATAGACAGACATAAGAGAGTGGCAGTTTTAAATGCACAGATGTTTGAACAGGATGTTGATATAAAGATAGGGCTTGAGATTATAGAAAAGTATAAAAAATAAAAATACCATAAATTATATATGGCAAATAAAACATAGAGGAATTATGGAAAATAAATATTCAGTTTCAATGTTCGGACAGAAAAGACTTACAAGAGAAGGTGGAGTTGAAATAGTAGTAAAAGAGCTTTGTACAAGAATGGCAAGGGATGGATATTCCGTCACTTGTTATAACAGGTCGGGGCATCATGTAAGTGGTTCGGAATATGATAGTAAAGAAAAAACAGAATATGCTGGAATATGTCAGAAATATGTTCCAACGATTGAAAAAAAAGGACTAGCTGCGGTTAGTTCTTCTTTTTTTGCTGCCTTATGCTGTGCTTTTGGAAAATATGATACCGTTCATATCCACGCTGAAGGTCCGGCATTTTTTACGTGGCTTCCTAAAATGTTTGGAAAAAGAGTAATTGTTACAATTCACGGAATAGACTGGCAGAGAGAAAAATGGAAATCAGGTTTTGGTTCAAAGTTCATAAAACAGGGAGAAAAAAATGCGGTTAAATATGCTGACGAAATAATCGTATTAAGTAAAGGTGTACAGGATTATTTCAAAAATACATATGGAAGAGAAACAAGATTTATACCAAATGGTGTTAATCGTCCAGAGATATGTAATGCAGATATTATAACTGAAAAATATGGATTGACAAAAGATTCTTATGTTTTATTTCTTGGCAGACTTGTACCGGAAAAGGGAATTCATTACCTGATAGAAGCATTTAAGAAAGTTAAAACAGATAAAAAACTTGTTATTGCAGGCGGAGCAAGTGACACAGATGAATATGCAAATAAATTAAAAGAGCTTGCCAAAGGCGATGACCGAATAATATTTACAGGATTTGTTCAGGGGAAAATATTAGAGGAATTATACAGTAATGCGTATGTATATACATTACCTTCCGACCTTGAAGGTATGCCGTTGAGTCTGCTGGAGGCTATGAGCTATGGTAATTGTTGCCTTGTATCGGATATTGATGAGTGTTCAGAGGTGGTGGAAGATAAGGCAGCTATTTTCAGGAAAAGTAACATTGAAGATTTAACAATTAAGTTACAGTGGCTTATTGAAAATAGGGATATAGTAAAAAAATATAAAAATGAAGCAGCTGATTATATATGTAGTAAATACAGCTGGGATGATGTAGTTAGACAGACTACAGATTTATATGAAAAAAAGGAGAATTAAAATGTCAAAAGAACAGAAATTAAATGGAACGGTAATAGTTACTTATCGATGCAATGCGAGATGTTCTATGTGTAATAGATATAAAGCACCATCAAAACCAGATGAAGAAATTTCTATTGAAACAATTAAAAAGCTTCCCAAAATGTATTTTACAAATATAACAGGTGG
Source organism: Eubacterium sp. CAG:248 (assembly GCA_000436475.1). Taxonomy (GTDB): domain Bacteria; phylum Bacillota; class Clostridia; order Lachnospirales; family Lachnospiraceae; genus Lachnospira. The sequence goes on along the minus strand of FR886208.1, from coordinate 73,485 downwards.
AGAACCTTTCATAAGAACAGACTTAAAAGATATTGTAAGAGAATTATATAAAAAGTCAGATAGAATTGTTATTTCAACAAATGGATTTTTTACAGACAGGATAGTTGACCTTGCAAAAGAATTTCCACAGATAGGTATTCGTATTTCTATAGAAGGATTAGAGGATACAAACAATGAAATAAGAGGTCTTGAAAATGGATATCAAAGAGGATATCAGACATTAAAAAAATTAAGAGAAATGGGAATGAAGGATGTTGGATTTGGAATGACCGTTCAGGATAAAAATGCACCTGACCTTGTGCCTCTTTACAATATTTCAAATGAGATGGGTATGGAATTTGCTACAGCATCTCTTCATAATTCTTTTTATTTTGTTGAAGCTAAAAATATTATTAATGACAGACCGATGGTTGCAAAAAATTTCGAAAATCTCGTAAATGAACTTTTGAAATCCAATAGTCCAAAGAAATGGTTCAGAGCATATTTTAATCACGGATTAATTAATTATATATATGGTCAAAACAGATTACTGCCTTGCGATATGTCTTTTGATACATTTTTTATCGACCCATATGGTGATGTTATGCCATGTAATGGCACAAAAGATAAAGAAGTTATGGGAAATCTTAATACTCAGTCATGGGAAGAATTATGGAATTCACCAGAAGCAGAACAAGTAAGAAATAAAGTACGTCATTGTGACAGAAATTGCTGGATGATTGGTTCGGTTTCACCAGCTATGCATAAGTATATCTGGAAACCTGCCTGGTGGGTATTCACACATAAGCTAAAGAGCCTATTTGGTGGCAAATATAGTATGTATGAAAACAAGATAGTAAGAGATTATCGAGATGGAAAAGTTACAAAGGAAGAATTAGACAAATGTTCGACATGTGATATGTGTGCAACTATAAATAATGGTTTAAGTGCAGCAAGTATGGAACAGCTAAAAGATAGAAGCGGTGAAGAAATTGTTGATGCTGATATTGCGGCACAGATGAATAAATAAAATTAAATGGAGATAGTTATGGAGTTGTTATTTTCTGTTATAGTTCCAATTTACAAAGTGGAAAAATATTTACCTGATTGTGTTAATAGTATTTTAAATCAAACATATAAAGATTTTGAATTATTATTAGTAGATGATGGTTCACCTGATAATTGTCCTCAAATGTGTGATGATTTTGCTCTTAAAGATAGCCGAATTAGAGTTATACATAAAAAAAATGGAGGGTTAGTGAGTGCAAGAAATATAGGAATTAAAAACGCAAAGGGTAAATATATTTGTTACGTTGATGGAGATGATACTGTTGATGAAAAATTGCTAGAATCCATTTATAAGGAGATTTTGATAAAAAATAATCCAGATATTATTATTTTTGGAATTGTAAAGAATTTTGCTGACCATGATGAAGAAATATTTTGTGATCTTCCAGATGGTTTATATGATAAGAAAGCTATGGAAGAAAAGGTATATCCATATATGATGTATGATAATCGAAAATCGTTTTGTAAAGGTTTAATTTTTCCAGCAGCGTGTAACAAAATATATAGTCGAAAATTACTTTTAGAACATTATTGTAGAGATGACAGAATCCGTATGGGAGAAGATAACGCATTTGTGTATGAGTGTGTTTGGAATTCGAATAGTATATATATTTATAATAAGATTTTTTATTATTATAACCAATTAAATCCTAGTGCTATGAATCAATCATATGACCCTAATAGGTTTAAAAATAATAAATATTTATTTGATTATATGGGAAGTAGACTAAAAGGTAAAAATTCAGTATTAGATCTTCAATTTGAGGCTTTTAAAGCATATTGGCTTATAATGGCAGTTTTTCATGAAGTTAAATGTGGACGAACAATACATAATGCAGCTGTTCATATAAGACAGCAAATTAAAGACAATAATACAATGAAATATATAACAACTAAAGGTTTGCCCAAAAGTGCTTTGATTTTTGTGGTTTTATTAAAATTAAAAATGTATCATATTGCATTGTTTGGGGCAAGTATAATGCAAAAGATAAGAAGGAAAGGAAAATAGAGTATGGATTCGGATATTTTAATTTCTATTATTGTACCAGTTTATAATGTTGAGAAATATTTGGAACGTTGTATAAAGACATTAGTTACACAAGACATTAATAATTATGAAATACTTTTAGTAGATGATGGTTCAAAAGACAATTCTGCAAAATTATGTGATATGTATTCAGATAAATATCAAAATATAAGGGTTTTTCATAAGAAAAATGAGGGGTTAGGATTAACTAGAAATTATGGAATGGAAAAGGCTATAGGAAAATATATTATATTTGTAGATTCAGATGATTATATTAAACAAAATTCATTAGGTGATTTATGTAGTTATATAGTTAAAAATAATTACGATGTGTGTTTTTATAAAAAATGTGTAGATAATGAACGTATTATACAAATAGAAGATATGTTTCCTAAAGAAAAGATTAGTGCAAAGGATTTAATAATATATTGTATAGCTGAGCCATTGAAAAAAGACACATTTGAAATTGGTGCTGCATGGAAAGCTATATATAAAAAAGAATTTTTAGAAAACAATTCTTTAAAATTTGAATCAGAAAGAATTGTGTTAAGTGAAGATTATGTATTTTCAGGGGAATTATGTTCAAAAAATCCTAGAGTGGGTTTTTATGATGAGTATATTTATTACTATTGCTATAATGGAGCGTCATTAACTAATAGTTTTAAGGCAGATAGACCTATTAAGGCAGTTAACTTATTTAATAGATTAATGAAAATTGTAAGAAGAGAGCAACTTTCAGAAGAAGCAGTATTTAGAATATATAATACATTTGTACAAAATATTTTGATATCAATAAAGCATATATATTTCAATGTTAATTTTGATAAAAAAGAAAAAATTCAAGAAATTAGTAAAATATGTAATTCTAAATTGGTTAATTTAACTTTAAAAAAGTATAAAAAAACAGACAATGTGAGTTTAAGTATTATACGTTTTTTTGTTCTTACAAAACAGAGCAATTTATTGTATTTAATATATTATTGTAAATATAAAGCAAGGAGATAAATATTGTGAAAACAATATGTTTTATAGCGCCATATAATTATTCAATTCCTGCAATACAAGGTGGAGCAATAGAAACTCTTGTACAGCATTTAATAGAGGAAAATGAGAAAGAAAAAAAATTTAAATTTATAGTTCTTTCAACGTATTCAAAAGAAGCAGAGGAAGTGGCAAAAAAATATAAATATACTAAATATATTTATTTTAAAAAGAAAAAATATATTGATAAAATTTTTTATTTCTTATTTAGATTATTTAAAAAAATTTTTCATGCATATTTGCCTATGTCTTTTCGATTTAAACAAATAATTAAATTCTTAAAAAATAATAGAGAGAAAATAGATTATATCATTTTTGAGGATGGAATGAGTGAAATGCTTGTTTTAGTTGCAAAAGTATTTCCAAAAGAAAAAATATTTAGTCATATTCATTGGGATGGAAATCCAGATAAAAAAGTAGATAATAGTTTTGGTACGCTTGTACCCGTTAGTGATTATATAGGAAAGATATGGTGTGAAAAAACTGGAAGAACAAAAGAATCAGTTTATGTTTTACATAATTGTATAGATTATGAGTTATTTAGTAAAAAATGTAGTGAAGAACAAAAAAAACAGTTACGTGATAAATTAAGAATTCCATCAGATTATAAAGTTATTGTATACACAGGAAGAATTATTGAAGGAAAAGGAATAAAAGAACTTGTTTTAGCTTTTGAAAAATTAAAAGAAAGTAAAGTGTTACTTTTAATAATAGGTAGTGCAACATTTGGAATTGCAAGTATGACGGAATATGAAAGAGAAGTTAATAATTTAGTTACTAATTCAAAAAAGAAGATTAGAATGGCTGGATTTGTTAAACAAGATGATTTGTATAAATATTATAATATTTGTGATTTAGCTGTAATGCCAAGTATCAAATCAGAAGCAGCAGGACTTGTTGGAATAGAGATGCAAGCAGCTGGCTTACCATTAATAGCAACCAATATAGGTGGTATACCAGAGTATACAGATGGAAAAAGTGTGATGCTTATTGATTATAAAGAAAACTTTATAGAACAATTAAGAGATGGTATACAAGAACTCTTATATGATTCTAACAAAATGGCATATATGAAACAATGTGCAAAAATAAATGCTCAAAAGTATAATTTACAAAATTATTATGAAAATTTCAAAATTATGATAAATAAATTTGAGGAAAAAAACAATGCAAGGTAAAGGAATAAGAATAAATATAAAAGAATCAGTTTTTGTAATAGCTACAATAATAGGTGGATTAACAAAATTTTATCCTTATTCAGTAAATTCTTATTTTACAAATGCAGCTGCAGTTATATGGATATTGTTGTCATATACATATAATAATGATACTTGTGAAAAGAAAGATGCAAAGTTTCATCTAAAGTTAGCATTAGTTCCTATTGTAGTAATGATTATTTATACTATGTTTTTATGGATTATTTCTCCACCCCAAAGTCATGGTGCTTCATTATCGTTTTTTACAAGATTAGTTTCATCAAGTACATTTCTTATAATATCTTATTTTTATATTTATAGAGCTTATATAGTTTTTAAAGACAAAGTTTTTAGTTTAGTTTGGTTATCAATGATTTTGTCATATACATTTTTGAGTGTTTTTAGAGCTATCATACATTGTGGTTTGATAAATGTAGTTTTAAATATGATTTCTTTGGCGGATCAGTCATTAGTTAACAGATATCTTGAAGTTCATGATTTAACATTCGCATTAGGTTTTTATTTAATGTATTTTCTTGTGTTGGGTAAAAAACAACATATAAGTAATTTAAACTTAAAAATTTTTATTACAACTTTATTTATATGGATGGGATATAAAAGAATTCAGATATTAGCAATATTATGTGTTGTATTATTTTACATTTTGTTCGAAAAATATTCTTCAAATAAAAAAAGAAGATATATATTACCAGGATTGTGTGCTGTATTATTTTCAATAATATTTCTTGAACTTATATATTCTGGAAAATTACAGGATATAGCCTCAACTTATAATGTTAATTTCAATTATAGATTAGATACTTGGAGCTATTGGGCTAAAAGAACTAAATTTAATATTTTATTTGCAGGTTTGGGATTAAGTTTTGTGGATAAAGAAACATATTTGCTTCATGGTATTAATGGATTGTTGAATAATGGTTTTATTGTATTAAATGGTATGCATAGTGATTTATTTAAGAAATATGTAGAATTAGGTTTCATTTTATTTTTTGCATGGATAATCTATATATTTATTATTAAAACTAGAAAGTTATTTAAAAATCAAGGATATTGGTCTTCAGAAATATATTTATTATGCACGTTATATGTGTTTATTTTGTATGCTACAGATAATATATTTAGTTATTTTCTATGTAATGTTTGTTATTGTATGATGCCATTAATAGCAAAGTCTTTGACGAATAAAAATGAGTAGATAAGATTTTTAAAAATTATTTTAGAAAGGAAAGTGATTAAATTACTATGAATGCTTATGTATGTTTGTCATATGTACAATTAATAAGAGCCTGTCAATTAGTTACGAGTTTTAAAGAATTTAATGATTATTCAGACTTGTATTTAGGACATGCAATGTTTAATGATGAGAAAATTATTAAACGTATTAAGGATACAAAAATCTTCAGAAATGTAATTTACATAGATGTTGGTAAATATAAAAAACCCTATATAATTTCAGCATACATTGATTTTAAAAAAAATTCATATGTACCGAAGGAGGGATATAAAAAAGTTATTTCTTTCAATATTGAAGGTGTTATACAAACTGTTTTATTTAATATGAATAAAACTAGAAAACAGTTTGAATATCACTGTGTAGAGGATTGTCCTTCAATATATGACATTAATGTACCAACAAAAGATACAAAATTTATTTATAAATTATTAAAAATACAAAAACCTTGTTTTCATATATATGCTTGGTGGACATCATGTTGTGAATTTATGAAAATACCAGAAGAATTTACAAAAGACATAAGACAATTACCTCCAATTGATATTGAGAATAAAGTATTGTTAAAAAAACTTAATTATATATTTGATTATATAGAAGACCCTATATTATCAGATACAGATATATTAATTATGGAGGAATCTCATTTTATAGATGGATATATGAAAAGTAATAAAGACTTTGAATTTTATTCTAAATTGGTGAACAAGTATAATCATAAAAAATTTGCTATAAAATTACATCCAAGGACTAAAGAAAATAGATTTGAAGGATTAATTCCTGTTATTAAAAATTCCAATATGCCTTGGGAGTTAATTGTATGGAATCGTTGCGTAAATAGTACAAGGGAGTTAGTTCAAATTAGTATACGATGTGGAACAATGCTGTCAGATAAAATGATGTTCGATTTAGAAAGTAAGAAAGTAATTCTTATAAAATTATTTAAAGATAGCATGAATACAGTAAATAATTGCAGCAGGATTGATGAAAATATGATTAATCAGTATGAATTAATAAGAGATACCTATAGAAATAAAGAAAATTTATTTATACCAGAAAATGAAAAACAATTAATTTTATATTTTGATGAAATGAAATTAGGTGATTACAATGAATCAGAGAGTTAAATATTTATTTAAAAATTTGAGCTTATTAACATTAAGTAATTTTTCATCCAAAATTTTAGTTTTTTTATTAGTTCCATTATATACCAGTATACTTACAACAGAGGAGTATGGAATTTTCGATTTAGGGATATCTACAGTTTCGCTTTTATTTCCAATTTTGACATTAAATATAGTTGATAGTGTACTTCGATTTTCTATGGAAAGAGGTAATTCAAAAGAAGATATTGCAATTATAGGAACAAAGAGTATAGCAATAAGTATAGTATTAGCAGGAATTGTTATATTTTTTATGCGTATATTTGGTATGTTTAAGGGTATGGAAATATATTTGTTCTTTTATTATGTTTCATATAGCTTTAATCAATTATTAATACAATTTAGTAAAGGACTAGATAAGGTTTTTGATATGGCAATAGCAGGTGTTATAGGAACATTTTCTATGATTGTATTAAATATTTTATTTTTAGTAATTTGCAAAATTGGATTTGTCGGATTTTTCATGGCTAATATATTATCTCAAACTATTCCAGCATGTTATTTATTTATACGTTTAAAATTCTGGAAATATATTGTTACATATAAAGAAAATAAGCAATTAAAAAAGAAAATGTTTATTTATTGTATTCCTTTAATTGCTACAGCACTTGGATGGTGGGTAAATAATACTTTAGATAAATATGCAGTAACAATTATGTGTGGAATAGCAGCAAATGGTTTACTATCTGTAGCATATAAAATTCCATCAATATTGAATGCAATTCAATCAATTTTTACGCAGGCGTGGCAAATATCAGCAATAAAAGAATATGGTGAAAGTGATACGGCAACATTTTATGGTAAAACATTTTCGATTGTTAATATGCTTATGTGTGCCGCATGTGCTTGGCTTATCATACTTACAAAACCTTTGGCAACAATATTGTATGCCAAAGATTTTTTTAATGCATGGTTATATGTTCCCTTTTTATTAATTAGTTCCGTTTTAAATTGTGCGGCGGGTTTGCTAGGTTCAATTTTATCAGCAAAAAAAAATACAAATGTGATGATGTGGTCAGCAATTATTGGAGCTTTATTTAATGCGTTTTTTAATATTGTGTTGATATATTTTATTGGGATACAAGGCGCAACGATAGCTACGTTTATTTCTTCTGCAATTATTTATATAGTTAGAAGAATTGGTGTAGGAAAGGACATAATTATAGAAGATAAATATTATTTAACATGGGGATTACTTATTATACAAGCTTTAGTTGAAATTACTATAGGTAATCGTGTAATAGAAATATCATTAATTTTATTAATGTTATTTATAAATTTAAAAGTAATTAAACAAGTTAAAAATCAATTGATTAATAGGTAAGAAAGGAGTTCATATGAAAACAACAGTTTTATTAACAGGGAGAGGAAATAATACATTGAATGATAAGAATGTATTAGATATATTAGGACATCCTGTATTATATTATCCTGCACATGCAGCTAAAAAAGCTTATAATATTGATTCATATTATTGTAGTAGTGATGATGAGAAAATTTTAAATGCAGCAAAAGAAGAAGGGTATAAGAGTATTGTGAGACCGGACTATTTAGGTTCGTCTACTGCGCAACATGTAGATGTTATAAAACATGCTATAGAAGATATATCTCTTAAAGAAGATATAGGAGATATATTAGTTGTTTTGCTTGCTAATAATGTAACAATTAAGTCCGAATGGATTGATAAATGTATAGAGATAATGAAGAGTGATATGTCTATAAGTGCTGTAGTTCCAGTTTATGAAGATAACGACCATCATCCATTAAGAGGAAAGACAGTTGATGAAAATGGAAGATTGCAAATGTACGAAAAAAATATTTTAGGAAAGATTTCTACTAATCGTCAAGACTTGCCTAAATGCTATTTCCTTTCTCATAATTTCTGGGTACTTAATACAAAAATGATGATTAAAAATAATTATGAAGGACAACAACCATGGGGATTTATGGGTAATAATATAGCATATTATGAGATAGATGAGTCAATAGATATTCATAAAACAATAGATATGTTTATTGCTAAAGAATGGATAAAAGAAAATTATACAGATTAATTATTAAGGAGATACTATGAATTATTTAGTAACTGGCGCAGCAGGATTTATAGGTAGTGCTATAGCACAATATCTTATAGATAATGGAAATACATGTACAACAATAGATAATTTATTTACTGGAAAGGAACAAAAAATTCCTAATAAATGTAGATTTATTAAGGGGGATGTTTCGGATCCGCAAATAATTAAAAAACTTAATGATGAAAAGTTTGATGCTATTATTCATATAGCAGGACAAAGTTCAGGTGAGATTTCATTTGATGATCCGATATATGATTTACATACAAATACTCAATCAACACTTTTGCTTTTAAACTATGCAAAACAAACAGGTTGTAATAAATTTATATATGCAAGTTCAATGTCTACATATGGAGATCATAATCCACCTAAATGTAGTGAAAGTACTGATACCATTCCAAAAAGTTTTTATGCTGTAGGTAAATTGGCTAGTGAAAATTATATGAGAATTTATTCGGAAACAGGTATTACATGTACTGCGTTAAGATTTTTTAATGTTTATGGTATTGGACAAAATCTTGATAATTTACGTCAAGGTATGGCAAGTATATTTTTAGCTATGGCAATTAAAGATAAACATATATGTGTAAAAGGTTCTAAGGATAGATTTAGGGATTTTGTTTATATCGATGATGTTGTTAGTGCAGTTATTAAATCACTTGAAAGGAATAATGGATATGAGGTATTTAATGTATGTACAGAAGTGCCAACAACTGTAGAAAAAGTAGTAAATACTATATGTACACATTTACCTTATGATATAGAAGTTGAGTATTCTGGTGGAACACCAGGTGATCAATTTGGAATATATGGAGACTATAATAAAATTAAGAACGCTCTTGGGTGGGAACCTACATATTCATTTGAAGAAGGAATGAATAAAATGATTGATTGGGCTTGTCAAATAATACAAAAATAAGTTATAGATTAATACTGAATAATTAAGAGGAAAAATGATAAGTAAAAGAAATTATGGAATTGATATATTAAGACTTGTAATGATGTTTATGATATGTATATTGCATTGTCTTAATCAGGGTGGTATATTAACGGCGTCTATTTATGGAACATCTTATTATATGGTGTTTTGGCTTTTAGAAATTATCTGTTATTGTGCAGTTGATGGTTTTGCATTTATTAGTGGTTATACTGCAAAAGATAATTTTAAAATAGATTATACAAAGTTAATAAATATGTGGTTTCAAGTTTTGTTTTATTCTTTTATATTAACAATAGTTCTTATGATATTTGGATTTAAAATGGGGGGGGGAATTCTCTGATTTATTTACTATTTCCAGTTACAAGTGAAAGTTATTGGTATTTTACAGCATATTTTGTATTAGAAATAGTTAAACCATTTTTAAACAAAATGTTATTTATGATAGAGGAAACAATGCAAATAAAATGTTTTATTGTTTTGTTTCTTTTATTTTCATGTCAAGGTTTTATTGCAAATTCATATAAAACTATGGGTGGATATTCAGCTATTTGGATAATAGTTATTTATTGTATGGGTGTATTGGCTCAGCGTGCACATATATTTATGAATTATAGTAATAAAACATTAATACTTATATTTTTTTCGTGTATTGGTTTAACATATGGAATGCATATTTTTTTAGATATTCAAAAGTTTATTAATTATGATTCTCCTACAATATTAATATGTGGAATTGTTTTAGTTATTTTATTTTCAAGGATAAATAAATATGAGAGAATAGCAAAATATTCTTATTTGGCATTTGGCATATATTTATTTCAATTAAATAAAATTGTCTGGAATTCGATACTGAAGGATGCATTTATATCTTTGATAGATTATCCAATTATAATTTCAGTTATACTTTGCATTATATTTTCTTTTATAATTTTTATAATAGGACTATTAGTAGAGAAAATTAGATGTTATTTATTTAAAAGAATTAGAATAGATAATTTATCAAGAAGAATATTTAAAATATTAACAGATATCATTAATAAAATTGCTGTTCTATTTGAATATAGTGAAAATTAAAAACTAAATATGTGTTATTTTAATAAAATTATTATATGTTAATATTGAAAGTATAAATAAAATAATTATTGTGAAGGAATGAGTTTATTATGTGCGGAATAGTAGGATACACCGGCAAAAACCAGTCAGCCCCAATTCTGTTAAATGGCTTAGCCAAGTTAGAATACCGTGGCTATGATTCAGCCGGTATAGCAGTAAGGGATGGTGATTCACCGGTTCAGATTGTTAAAGCAAAAGGAAGATTAAAGGTATTAGCAGAAAAGACTAACGATGGCCAGTCTGTGATTGGAACATGTGGAATAGGTCATACAAGATGGGCGACTCACGGAGAGCCATCAGAAACTAATGCACACCCACACATTTCAGATGATTATAATGTTGTTGGTGTACACAATGGTATTATAGAAAATTATCAGGAGTTAAGAGATAAGCTTACAAGAAATGGTTACAGCTTCTACTCATCAACTGATACAGAAGTGGCTGTTAAGCTTATCGATTATTATTACAAGAAGTATGAGCATACACCTGTTGATGCGATTAACCATGCTATGGTGCGTATTCGTGGTTCATATGCATTTGCGATTATGTTTAAGGAATATCCAGGAGAAATATACGTTGCCCGTAAGGACAGCCCTATGATTCTTGGAGTAAATGATGGTGACTGTTATGTGGCATCTGATGTTCCTGCTATACTTAATTATACAAGAAATGTTTATTATATCGGAAATATGGAGATAGGACGTCTGGCTGATGGTCATATCACATTTTATAACCTTGATGGTGATGAGATAGAGAAGGAACTTGTTGAGATAAAATGGGATGCAAAGGCTGCCGAAAAGGGCGGTTATGAGCATTTTATGATGAAGGAAATCCATGAGCAGCCAAAGGCAGTTAAGGATACGCTTAATTCAGTTCTTAAAGATGGAAAGCTTGATTTATCAGCAGTAGAACTTACGGATGATGAGATAAAGAAGATATCTCAGATATACATAGTGGCATGTGGTTCTGCTTACCATGTGGGTGTTGTTGCACAGTATGTCATGGAAGATCTTGCAAAGATTCCTGTACGTGTTGAACTTGCATCGGAATTCAGATATAGAAAGCCACTTCTTGACCCAGACGGACTTGTAATAGTCATAAGCCAGTCGGGTGAAACAGCAGACAGCCTTGCAGCATTAAGACTTGCAAAGGATAAGGGACTTAAGACACTTGGTATAGTAAATGTTGTCGGAAGTTCGATTGCAAGAGAGGCTGATAATGTATTTTATACTCTTGCAGGACCAGAGATAGCGGTTGCAACAACTAAGGCTTACAGCACACAGCTTATAGCAGCTTACTGTCTTGCGCTTCAGTTTGCATATGTAAGAGGTCAGGTGGAATTATCTGAGTATGAAAGCCTCATATCAGAGCTTGAAACTATTCCTGAAAAGATAGAAAAGATACTTGAAGATAAAGAAAGAATTCAGTGGTTTGCAGCAAAAGTAGCTAATTCAAAGGATATATTCTTTATAGGTCGTGGAATCGACTATGCAGTAAGCCTGGAGGGAAGTCTTAAACTTAAGGAAATATCATATATTCACTCAGAGGCATATGCAGCAGGTGAGCTTAAGCATGGAACTATAAGTCTTATTGAAGATAATCTTCTTGTTATAGGTGTGCTTACACAGAGTGAACTTTATGAGAAGACAATAAGCAACATGGTAGAGTGCAAGAGCCGTGGTGCATACCTTATGGGACTTACTACATATGGAAAGTATGAGGTAGAAGACACAGTTGATTTCACTACATATATTCCTAAGATAGATGAACATTTCGCAGCATCACTGGCAGTAGTCCCATTACAGTTACTTGGATATTATGTATCAGTGGCAAAGGGCTTGGATGTTGATAAGCCTAGAAATCTTGCTAAGAGTGTTACTGTAGAATAGCTTTGTAAAAAAGCGTTGTCAAATGTTCAACTAAGGTGTAATCAAAGAATAATGTGAGGGGAGTGCAATGCAGATTGATACGTGTTTTATTGATGATAATGGATTGCCACATTCCGCAGGTTATTTGAATTCATATGAATGTTGTGAACTTGACAAGTTAGATAATGCATTGATGTCTGATTTATTACCAAATGAACGTCGCGTAGTTCAAGATTGGATTAGAAGATGAGAGAATGTATGCCAGAGATTTTGAAGATGCTTATGACAGCGAACATATTCGCTGCTATGGCATAGCTTTCTATAAAAAGCGTTGTCTTGTAAAGAAAAAGTAATACAAAGTACAAAAAGTAAGATTATAAAATTAAGATTACAAATAAATATATTTGCTAAACCCAAAGCCTTTAGAGTATAATATCTCTAAGGGCTTTTTTGTTACGTAACAATATAGCAATTATATATTTTATATAGATGCAGTGATACATGAGCAGGATGGTTGCAATAGGAAGAACTGATAAAAAGGGGAGCGTCCGAAGATAGAATATACTGCTATGGTGTGGCTTTTAAAGGAAAACAGGTTGTTATAAAGATGGGAAAGTAATATAAAACCCAGGGCTGTCTTCTAAATTAAGAATAATAATCTAATGCAAAAGGTGCTGTGACCTCAACGATTTTTAATCGTTAAAGCGACAGCACCTTTTGCATTAGAATCAGTCCGAAGCTGGATATTGTTAATTACAGCTTCTGGTTATCCTTCATATATTCATCATATAATCTGATGACCTTATTCATAACCTCAGGACCAGGAGCACCGAGAGTAAGTCTCTTTTCTACACATGTCTTAAGGCTTATAGCTTCATATACATCTTCTTCAAAGACAGGACTTATTTTCTTGTATTCATCAAGTGAGAGGTCATCAAGAGCGATTCCCTTATCTATGCACATAAGTACAAGCTGTCCTACGATACCATGGGCATCTCTGAAAGGAACGCCCTTCTTTACAAGGTAGTCGGCAGCATCTGTTGCGTTAGTGAAGCCTTTCTTAGCAGAGTCTTCCATACGTGCATCGTTGAACTTCATAGTATCAATCATGCCCTTGAACAGGCTTACACAACCCTTTACAGTATCAATAGCATCAAAAGTAAGCTCTTTATCTTCCTGCATGTCTTTGTTGTATGCAAGAGGAATTCCCTTCATAGTTGTAAGTATGCTCATAAGTGCACCATATACACGTCCTGTCTTGCCACGTACAAGCTCTGCTATGTCAGGGTTCTTTTTCTGTGGCATGATGCTTGAACCTGTGCTGAATGCATCATCGAGCTCAATGAACTTATATTCGTTAGAATTCCATATACATATTTCCTCAGAGAATCTGCTTAAGTGCATCATGATAGTAGAGAGTGCGCTTAAGAACTCTATAACATAGTCTCTGTCAGACACAGAATCCATACTGTTAAGTGTTGGTCCGTCAAAGCCAAGAAGACTGGCTGTCATTTCCCTGTTGAGAGGATATGTAGTTCCTGCAAGGGCACCAGCACCAAGAGGACAGTAGTTCATTCTCTTATAGATATCGTGAAGTCTGCTTCTGTCACGCTTAAACATCTCAAAATAAGCTGAGAAGTGGTGAGCCACTGTTACAGGCTGTGCCTTCTGCAGGTGAGTAAAACCTGGCATATAAGTTTCAACATTTTCCTTTATTATTCTTAAGATAACTTCCATGAGTTCTCTTACTTCTTCATCAACATTCTTAACTTCGTCCCTTGTATATAGTCTCATATCAAGAGCAACCTGGTCGTTACGGCTTCTTCCAGTATGAAGTTTCTTTCCGGCATCCCCGATGCGCTCAATAAGAGTAGCCTCCATGAATGTATGGATATCTTCATACTCATCAGTGATTTCAAGCTTTCCTGATTCGATATCAGAAAGTATGCCCTTTAAGCCATCTGTGATCTGCTTTCCTTCGTCTTCTGATATGATACCCTGTGCTGCAAGCATAGTGGCATGTGCGATACTTCCTTCTATATCCTGCTTATAGAACTTCTGGTCAAATGAGATAGAAGCGTTAAAGTTGTTTACAAGTTCGTTAGTTTCTTTAGTGAAGCGTCCGCCCCAAAGTTTCATTGTTTACCTCTTTCCTGGGATTGTCGTATTATCACATCATTATAATTTATTATAACATCCCAATTAATAATATTCTATCATAGCCGGGGGCTTTTGACCCCGACATCATATAAATGCATAAATGCTGATTTATATCTTTATTAAATATAGCTGCTGTTTAATCAGCGTGATTGCTTTCATCACTGTCAAGATTATCAAAATCATCAAGCTCATCAAGACTGAAGTCATCAAGTGGCATAGGTGAATCATGAGGATTAATATCATCATCATATATGGACTGTGTTTCTGTTTTTCTTCTGTCCATCAGAATCACATCATCTTCACATATAAGCTCCTGTATAAGTACAGGCCAGCTGTCTGTGCTTATAACATTCATACGGCACATTCGTTTAAAGAAGTATATACCTATCAATATAATAATGCAGAGCGAAGTGATAATGCAACCTAAAATAAGGTTAACAGGTGTATATTTGAGTGTTATATTATGCTCACCTGCTGGAACATGTACACTTATAAAAGCACCATATATATCATTTGTTTCAACCTTTTTACCATCTATATATACTGACCATCCTTTATCATATGGAATAGAGCATATAAGAGTTGCATCCTTATCTGCATTAACAGTGCCTTTTATCTTGTTGTTAGTGAATTCTGATACGTTAAGCGAGTTGTTGTTAAGTATGTTAAAGGCTTCTGTGAATCTTGAAGTTTCAAGTGTGTATACACTGGCGTTCATGGATGTGTCAGCTGAAACTACTATCACATCCTCAGGAGTAGCATATCCAAGATCTATGATGGTTCCACCTTTTTTAAGGTCTTTGTAGGTATATTCAGAACCATGTATAGTGACGGTTACTGTGTCACAGGCAGTATTCTTAGTGATCATATACAGGTGTCCGGCTTTCACTGGTTTTACTTCAAAGCCGGCATCAGTAGAGTTCTCATATGTCAGTGTGAACACGTTGGATATTCCTGTAAGATTCTTTATAAGCGAGTTCTGGTTGTCTATGCCTGAGCCTATAGCCTCGCTTCCTTCCCATCCGTAAGGGTCGTTGTATGTCATGTAGCCGATAGGAAGAGTGTAGGTGTTTTTATATATGAATTCTCCATCATCACCTGTGTAATATGTCCTTAGAGGACTTTCTGTAAGTATACGGTTTGATATGGCATATTTAACGGAAAACAGACTTTCAGTTACAAGAGTTGCACCATTATATTTGTAAGCATTAAATGAGTGCTCAAAACCAAGCTTACCAAGAAATTTTTCCATAGCACCATTCGAGGTTGATGAGAATGTTGACATACTGTGGTAGTTATGCCATGCACCATCATTGTTAGAACGGCTGCCGAACTTTTTATCCATGCGGTAGAAGGATGAGTCATCCTCTGCCACAGTAGATGTGACTGTTTTTACGGCATCATAATCAAGCAGATAAGAGGTACGGCTTGTAGTTCCGATGCCGGTAGAGTCCATATTTATAGTACATTCTATGATACATAAAGAAAATGTAATAAAAAGAATGACAGGAACCCTGAAATCATGCTTAATGTGTATGACCATAAGAAGTGCGTATATAAGTATAAAAGCACCACTAAGGTAAACTATAGTAAAATCATAAGTTTCATCCACTGCAAATACCTGTTCTATAAAGAGCATGATGCCAATAGCTATCCAGAGTGCCGCACCAAGCTGTTTAGTCGTCATACTGCGGATATGTGTAAATGCTTCATAGCACATAGTAAGAAGAAAGAACACATATATGAATGACTGTCTGCATGGAAGACTGTTAGGAAAGTGGAAGCCATGCCAGATAAAGTTAGGTATATTAAGGTTAAAAGCTGTAAGAAACGCAAGTATAAGAACTGACTTTCCTATTTTTTCCCTTAAATCTACTTTCTTGTCCATAATATAAAGAGGGAATAAAAGCAGTACTGCTACACCACAGTATATATTAGGGTAGTGTTCAAGTCCTAAGTGTACCGGAACGTCTATAAGATGTCTTGTAACCGTGTTAAGTATGCTAAAGTATAGTGTCAGCTTCTTTGGAAATTCTATGTTGTTGGATGCTGAAAGTGTGAAAGCATAGAATTCTGGTAACAAAAGACATGCTGCAAGTCCACCTGCAAGTAGTGAATATATAGCAAAGTTCAGTATTTTTTTAAAATATATGACAGGCTTTCTTGTTCCCCTGTATGCGATAATAAGTACGATAAAGTATAAAACAACTGATATACATACCATGATAGCTATATAGTAGTTGGTATATATACATAAACCAAGAGTTATGCAGTAAAGGAAACATTTGTTTTCGTTAACGAGTCTTTCAAGACCGAGTATTATGAGTGGCAGAAGTACAAGACAGTCAAGCCACATTATATTCCAGCTGTAAGCAGCTACGAAGCCTGAAAGAGAGTAGAACATACCAAACAGTGCAATACTGCATTTTTTGTTATCAAAGTGCTTTGTTATATAGTAAGTGAATGTAACACTGCTTAAACACAGCTTTAATATGATGATGGAATTCATTATTTCAATCATATATTTCTGAGGAAACAGCACTATAAACCAGTTAGATGGACTGGCAAGGTAGTAAGCATATAGGGCCGTGAAGTTGGTTCCCATGCCGATATCCCAGCTGTATGTAAGACTTTCCCCATGTCTTAGCTTGTTCCACAGCTCAGAGAAAAATGGTGCATACTGATGATACATATCTGATCTTAAGTAGCAGTTGTTTCCAAAAGGATATATTTCTCGTGCTATATATAAGGCTGTCATTATGATAAGTGGGATTATAAAAGCAATGATATAAGTTATTCCACCACTTGGAATATTACTATTTGTTTTGTCAAAAAGACAGAAATGTTTCTTAGACTTTTTTGATAAATCAATAGAATTGTTGTTAAGTGAATCCAAAACGATACCCCCTGTTAGTTAATTAAATACATCAGTAAGAGCCAGATATCCTTTTACCCTTACATCATCATATATTACCAAAATATAAAAATACTGTAAATAATATTGATGAATTATTTGTTGTTTTAGCTTGTATTATTTCTTATTATTATGTACAATGAATATGTATGCGAAGGAACCTTATATTTTTTTTATAAGGAGTATACATGAACATAATTAAATTATACAACCAGTATAAAACATATATCAGGTGTTTCGCTGTGACCATCATAGTTCTAGTAACAGGGGCGCTATATTATGGTATGCATGGCAGCGGTAAAGATAAAAGCGGGGCAGATATCTATACATCATCCAGACATGAGACATCATCATATAGTGGGGTGTCGGCTTTAGATGAAGATGCAGATAGGGCTTCTGTTAGTAGTGTGGATAGTGACTCTTTGGATGCTGCAGTCCTTAGAGGCACACAGGAAAATAAAGAACTGATATATGTTTATGTATATGGTGAAGTTAACAATCCTGGAGTGGTTGGATGTAAGAAGGATTCCAGAGTGTATGAGGTTGTAGAGTTATGTGGAGGCTATACAGTAAACGCCAATGAAAGCTGTATTAACCCTGTGCGTAAGGTATCTGATGGGGAAAAGATATATATTCCATATGTTGGAGAAGACTACAGCCAGGGGATTTATGATGATGATTCTTATAAGGCCTCACAGGAGTATGCTGCATCGTTATATGGTGATTATGGAGCTTCACAGCAGAATATGCGCATCAATATCAACACAGCGGCTAAGGAGCAGTTAGTCACACTTCCAGGTATAGGAACATCAAGAGCAGAGGACATAATAAGTTACCGTAGTAAGAATGGCAGCTTTAAAAGTATAGAGGATATTAAGAATGTGCCGGGTATTAAAGATGGCGCATTTGCAAAGATTAAAGATTATATATGTGTTTAAACAAGGAGTATTAACAGATATGGCTGGTAAGGTATTAGTTGTAGACGATGAAAAGATGATAGTTAAAGGCATAAAGTTCAGTCTTGTGCAGGATTATAGTGTTGTTGATTGTGCATATGATGGTGAAGAGGCACTGAATATGGCAAGGAACAACGATTATGACATTATCCTTTTAGATATTATGCTTCCAAAGATGAACGGCCTTGAAGTATGCCAGCAGATAAGGGAGTTCTCCAACGTACCTATTATTATGCTTACAGCTAAGGGTGATGATATGGATAAGATAATGGGTCTTGAATATGGCGCAGATGATTATATCACCAAGCCTTTTAATATTCTTGAGGTTAAGGCAAGGATGAAGGCTATCTTAAGAAGAAACAACAGTAACAGGGATAAAGAAACTGTTAAAAGCAATGTGCTTGTAGTAGGTGATATGAAGATAGATTGTGACAGCAGAAGTCTTTTTATCAAGGGAAAAGAGATATATCTTACAGCTAAGGAGTTTGACCTGCTTGAGCTGCTCGCTTTTAACCCTAACAGAGTATACAGCAGGGATGCGTTGTTAAAGACGGTATGGGGTGCAGATTATCCAGGAGATGGAAGAACAGTAGATGTCCATATAAGGCGTCTGCGTGAAAAGATAGAGGATAACTCAAGTGAGCCAAAGTATGTTCATACCAAGTGGGGAGTAGGTTATTATTTTAATGTTTAAACATATTGATAATGGAACACATAATAAGTCATTTAAATCAGGAAAGCTTTTGACTGGTATCCGCAGGTGCATTTTTAGTGCACGCTTCAGGATTATACTTATGATGTCAGTTTTAGCAGTTATATCTGTTATTTCTGTAGTGCTGGCACTTAAATATTCTTATATAGAATCTCTTATTAACAAAAGAAAAGAGTACATCAGTAACGAGGCTGTGCTTATGTCGGCAGAGTTTACGGATTATTCTGACCTTTCAGATGCAAGAAATGGTGGAATGTATGAGAATCTTATGAATTATTCTGCACTTAACCAGATGAGGATAAGAGTTGTAGACAGAAAGTACATGGTAAGCCTTGACACGTATGCTGTGGACAATGGCAAAACTATCATTAGTTCAAAGGTTATTGATGTATATGAAAGCTCTAAGGCAGTAGCAGATTATAACCGTAAGTCTGGCAGTATAGAGGCAGTTTCACCGGTATATAACAGTGAGGGTACTGTTATTGCAGTGTTAGTTGTGAATTTTGATATTTCAGATATCAGAGTTCTTGCAGGAGATGCTTTTGATGGGATTTATGTGGTGTTGTTTGTTGTTATCACATTTATAATAGTCAGCTCTATAGTGATATCGTATTTTTATATGAGACATTACAATAAAGCATTAAAGGTAGTTGAAGCTGTTGATGTTGGTTATACGGACAAGAGGATTGAGATTAAGGGCTCAACAGAGCTTAGAAGCTTTGCAGCCCATTTTAACAGTATAATGGATAAGAACAACGAGCTTGATTCTTCAAGGTCAGAGTTTGTTTCAAACGTATCACATGAGCTTAAGACACCGATTACATCCATAAAGGTATTGGCAGATTCGCTTAACACGCAGGAGAATGTTCCTGTTGAGGTGTACAGGGAGTTCATGCTTGATATTGTAAGTGAAATCGACAGGGAGAATAAGATTATAGAGGATTTGTTATGCATGGTAAGGCTTGATAAGGCTTCGTCGGTACTTAACATATCGTCAGTTAATATGAATGAGCTGCTTGAGTTAGTGCTAAAGAGGTTAAAGCCGCTTGCAGCAAAGAAGAATATAGAGCTGTTGTTTGAAAGCTTCAGACCGGTTGTTGCACAGGTTGATGAGGTTAAGATTACCCAGGTAATATCTAATCTTGTTGAGAATGCCATAAAGTATAATAATGTCGATGGATGGGTACATGTTTCGCTTAATGCTGATCATCAGTTCTTTTATGTAAGGGTTGAAGATTCTGGAATAGGCATACCTAAGGACAGTCAGGGCAAGGTTTTTGACAGATTCTACAGGGTAGATAAGGCCAGATCAAGGGAAACAGGTGGAACCGGACTTGGTTTATCTATCGTCAGGAATATAATTCTTATGCATCATGGTACTATTAAGCTGTACAGTGAGGAAGGCATGGGAACAACATTTACATTCAGGATTCCTCTCAACTATGTAGAAGAGAATGAAAACTAGTAATATTCAGCAGGGTAACAGGCAGAATGGAGAAGTACGTGGTTAAAAAGTTCGTAGTAAGAATAATGTGTATATTAATATGCATCGGTATAACAATGTCTATGCCTGCATGTTCATCAGAGAGTAAGAATGAAAAGTATACAATATATTATACTAATAGTTCAAAGGATAAGCTTATTGGGAGTACATGTATGCTTGATGCTTCTATGTCTGTTGAAGATAAGGTGAGAACGTTGCTTGATAACATGGGTGTACGTTCTTCAAGCAAGGATGAATATATCATAAAGCCAGATAATGTTAATCTTTTAGAATCCGGTGTTAAAGGTAAAACAGCATCTTTAAACTTTACAACAACATATAAGCAGATGCCATCACAGGTAGAACTTTTATATAGGGCAGCAGTTGTAAAGACACTGACACAGCTTGATGATATTTCGTATGTTCATTTTTATGTGGATGGCAAGGAAGCTTTATATGAAGATGGAAGTGTTATGGGGATGTTTAAGAGTTCTGACTTTACAAGCTCTGATAATGATATCAGGCAGATGGATTGGCGTAATGTACAGCTGTTTTATGCAGATGAGAGTGGAACAAGACTTGTTAAAGTAAAAGAAATGTTAGCTTACAATAAAAACATGCCTATAGAAAGAATGGTGGTACAGCGTCTTATAAGTGGTCCAACAACACAAGATGCTTATTCAACACTTCCAGAGGCAGTAAAGCTGCTAGGAGTATCTGTTGTAGATAAAGTATGCTATGTTAATCTTAGTGAGGAGTTTGCAGATGGACTTGTAAATGTTGCATCAGAGGTTGAGATATATTCTATAGTGAATTCGCTCTGTTCGCTTGATAACATAGAATCGGTCAAGATATTTATCAATGGCGATTATTCAAGCACCTTTAAAGATAATATCAGCCTGGACAGGTTTTATAAGTTTAATCAGTCGCTTGTTAAGTGAAACAGTATTGATATATTTTTGTCTGCTAATATGACTTTGTGTGTTCCGGAAAGGAACGGAAAATATAGTATTGAGAAGACCTTTGTTTATTGCGGCTATGATACAGCTTATAGCCGCATGTGTATCTTTTTGGTGTATGGGAATCGGGCAGCAGGATATGTTGTCAGTGGTTCTTGTTACATCATTTGCTGGAGTTTTGTTATATGGTATTCTTGCGTTATATATAAAGTTATGCAGGATATCCGTCTTTTATTTTCTTGTTTTTATATTATATCCCATTACAACAATATCAATGATGCTTGCTGTTAACGACCTGAACCAGAGTTATGGCTGTGAGAGCTTTACAGGAACTGTTAAGAATATAGTTTATAAAGAAGATTATATGATGCTTTATGTGAAGGATAACAGCCTGAATAAGCAGGGAATAATAGTGTATTCATATTATACAGATGATTATAGTGCGGGCATTGATGATGAGATAGACGTATCGGGAGAAGTCAGTATGTGGGAGAAAGCTCATAATCCCGGAAACTTTAACAGCCGTTTATATTATATATCATGTGGTTATCCATATAAATGTAATGCAGACAGGATAACGGTTATACATAGCGGTAAAGACAGCTTTAATGCATGGCTGTACAGTTTAAAGCGGCGGATTAAGGCCGTATATAATACAGTTTATGATGAATATGATAACCAGCTTATGAATTCTATGGTGCTGGGTGATAAATATGAGCTTGAAGCAGATGTTAAAGATATGTATCAGAAAAGTGGTGTGTCACATCTTCTTGCCATAAGCGGGCTGCATATATCAATAGCGGGTATGAGTGTATATAATATGCTTAGAAAAAGGCTGAATCAGAAGATATCGGCACTCGCAGGAATATTGGTTATATTATCTTATCTGATATTTACAGGAGAATCAGTATCGGCAGCAAGGGCAGTATGTATGCTTGTTATGACAATAATAGCGGATGTAAGGGCAAGAACCTATGATATGTTGACGGCACTTGCCATGGCATCTGTTATGCAGATAATGGACAATCCATATATAATATGTAATACGTCATATATTATGTCTTTTTTTGCAATGCTTGGTATAGCACTGGTGCTTCCGGTTATATCATCAGCAGATAAGACACTTGTATTCATAAAAAAGAAAAATAGAAAAAATCGGACATTGAAGGATGAAGTTATATATCTTTTATGTGATTCATTAAGTGGCTGCATTGCTATACAGCTTATGCTGCTGCCGGCATTGTTATATATATCTTATGAGACTTCATTTATAAGTGTTATATTAAATCTGATTGTCATACCACTTATGCCGGTTGTGATGATAAGTGGTATAGTCTCAGGATTAGTAGGACTTGTGTCGATAAGATGTGCATGGTTTATGGCAGGAGCAGCCCATTATGTGCTTAAGCTTTATGATATATTGTGTAAAGCATGTGCAGATATACAGGCAGGAACATATGTCACAGGAAGACCACAGGTATGGCAGCTTGTCCTTTATATGTTTATGTTAGCTGTATGGATAGCAGCTGATTCTGAATATGTGAAATATTGTACCATATATCATATAAGTAATGTACATGGTATATGGCGGAATGTAAGTAATAATGCGGGTAATATACATTATGTATGGCGAAATGTATGTAATGTGAGTAATCTGCATGATGCAAGCAGGAATGTGTGTAATATATATAGAAATTCATGTAATATAAGCCATAATATTAAGAGTGTTATTCTAATTGTGCTTTTAATACTGGCTGCTGTCAATATGAGATATGTTCATCCCAAGGGACTTTATATTATGATGCTTGATGTAGGTCAGGGTGATTGCATATATATACGTGATGAAAATGGTATCAGTTATCT
This sequence comes from Eubacterium sp. CAG:248, assembly GCA_000436475.1. Classification (GTDB taxonomy): domain Bacteria; phylum Bacillota; class Clostridia; order Lachnospirales; family Lachnospiraceae; genus Lachnospira. The sequence continues at coordinate 49,713 of FR886208.1, read as the reverse complement.
GTTCGATGGTGGAAGCACGGATGTTAAACAGGCAGGAAAGTACAGGATATATAAAACTCTGCGTTATATGGGTATAGGGAGGATAGATTATGCTGTGATAAGTCATGGTGATGCTGACCATGTGAATGGTATTAAAGAACTTATAGATATGAGTGGTGCTTCATTTACTGTGGGTGAAGTTGTCATGCCTGATATAAAAGATAAGGATAGTGAAGAATCGTATGCTGGCATGATAGAATACGCGCATAAAGCAGGCATTAATATCAGCTATAAGAAGGCTGGGGATGTACTTGTATGCGATAACAGCACGGCATTTAAGATAACTTGTATGCATCCGTGTGAATCGTACGATTATGAGGATGCTAATGACTATTCGGCGGTTTATATGATTGAGTATAAAGACTTTTCCATGCTAATGATGGGAGATGCAGGTAAGAAGGCTGAGAAATGTATGATGAATGACTGGAAAGAGCATAAAGAGCTTAAAGTTTTTGCACTTAAAGCAGGACATCATGGTTCAAGGTATTCATGCAGTGAAGCTTTTCTTGAGAGTATTGATCCTGCGATAGCGCTTATATCCTGTGGTAAGGACAACAGATATAAGCATCCTCATAAAGAGATGCTGACAAGGCTTCATAATATGGATATTAAGCCATACCGGACAGATGAAGACGGTGCCATAATGATAAATGTCAGTGCTGATAAAATAAAAGTACAGGTTTACAATGACAGCAGATAAATGGTACAATGTTAGCTATGAAAACTTTGAATGAACATATTAAAAAAGGCGAATATCAGAAGGTATATCTTATATATGGTGAAGAGGAATATTTGAAAAACCAGTACCGTGACAGAATGAAGGCGGCTATTATCGGGGATGACACCATTAATTACAGCTATTTTGAAGGAGATAGCACGAAAGCAGAGGATGTTATTTCAATGTGCGAAACTATGCCGTTTTTCAGTGATAGAAGACTTGTTATAGTTAGTGACAGCTCTTTTTTTAAAAATGCAAATGACAAGCTGGCTGATTATATAAAGAAACTTCCTGATTATATTGTGCTGATCTTCGTAGAGAAAAATGTTGATAAAAGGAATAAGGTATATAAGGCGGTAAGCAGCTGTGGTTATGTGACCGAGATGAAATATCAGACACCAGCAATGCTTAAAAAGTGGATAGCCGGAATGTTGTCAAAGGAACATTATAAGGTAACAGAGGCAGCCTGTGACCTTATTCTTGAAAAGACAGGTGCTAACATGGAGCTTATAAGAAATGAGGTCAATAAGCTTATAAGCTACTGTGCTGGCCGTGATGCAGTCATGCCGCAGGATGTGGAGGCTGTGTGCTCTACGCAGACGACGAGCAGGATATTTGAGATGATAGAAGCGGTTGCTGGAAAAAACAGAGATAAGGCACTTTCTTTGTATTATGATCTTCTTGAGCTTAAAGAGTCACCTATGCTTATTTTGTACCTGATAGTCAGACAGTTCAACGGAATATTACAGGCTAAGGATTATGCAGCATCAGGAATGTCATCAAGGGAAGTGGCTTCTTATATGAAGATACAGCCGTTTATAGCAGGAAAGTATCTTGCGCAGTCGAAGTATTTTACGGCAGATAAGATAAAAGAAATATTAAGGGAATGTGCAGATGTTGAAGAACGCATCAAGCAGGGCAGACTTCAGGAAAAGCTTGGCGTGGAAATGATTATAATAAAATATTCGGTATAGTATACATAAAAAGATGTGTTTTATAGCTTATAACAGGAAAAAAGGACAGATGCGAGGGTATGCATCTGTCCTTAAATAATATCCTGTGATAATTAAGCTAAAGTGTTAACAGCTTTAGTAATGCGAGATACTTTTCTAGCAGCTGTGTTCTTGTGGAATATTCCCTTAGAAGCAGCCTTAGAAATCTCAGCTATAGCAACAGGAAGAACAGCCTCAGCAGCAGCCTTGTCACCAGCAGCAACAGCAGCGTCTACCTTCTTTACATATGTCTTAACTCTAGACTTAATTGCCTTGTTTCTCTCAGCTCTTACCTGATTAGTTATTACTCTCTTCTTAGCAGATTTAATGTTAGCCAATCCGTACACCTCCAAATTTTAATAAAATTCATAGTTAAATGTTTCGCATTAAAGCCGGACACGGACGATCTAATGTAAACATACTCATATATCTTATAGTAGAAAATGTAATATGTCAACTATAAATTTATAAAAATGTTTTTGAAATGATTCATTCCGAATAAAATATTCAATTTTACATACTATATGTCTGACATGATGATGGGTAAAAAGATGAAAGAGAGAGGAAATGTGCATGGAATATGATATGGCAAGAACGGACCTTGCAGTTGAACTTAATGAAAGCATTTCAAAGAAAAGCGGCAGCTTAAAGGGGATAATAGTGAACGAATCCACTGATAGCGATGCAGAGGTCAAGGTAACAGAGATAAAGATTACCAATAAAAGAGCAGCAGAAGCTATAGGCAGGCCACAGGGTTCATATATAACTATAGAGGCCAGAAATATTAGTAAGGCAGGTGAGTCTTACAGGAAAAAGATAGTAGATATATTGCTGGATTATATAAGAAAGCTGCTAGAAAGTAATATAGAAAAACAGGCTGATGCTAATACAACGCTTCTTGTTGTAGGACTTGGCAACAGATGTATAACGTCTGATTCACTTGGCCCACTTGTTGTGGATGGGCTTGAAGTTGATTATCATATTCAGACAGGTCAGGGAAGAGATGGTGGAATGTGCGCAGTTATTCCGGGTGTCATGGCAGACACCGGACTTGAAACAGCAGATATAATAAGAGGCATAGCAAAACAGGTAAAACCATCAGCTGTTATAGCCATAGATGCTCTTGCTGCAAGGAATATATCAAGACTGAACACTACAATACAGTTATCTGACAGAGGGATTAATCCTGGTTCAGGAGTGGGAAACCACAGAGTAGGGATCAATAAGGATAATATAGGAGTTCCTGTGCTTGCACTTGGTGTACCGACTGTTATAGATGCATTTACCATAGCAGTAGATCTTGTAAGTCCGTTACTAAAAAACTGTACGAAAGAGGAAAGGGAAGAATTCTTATCAAGGATATATATGGAAGGTATAAGCGATATGTATGTGACACCTAAGGCTATAGACACAGATGTACAGAATATAAGTGGAGTTATATCAGAAGCATTGAATCAGGTGCTGCATATTTAAAAGCATATATAAATATTTTATAAGAATGTAATATTATTACTTTTTGTTAATACAATTAAATAACAGGAGATTGGAGGGGCTATGAAGAGAGGGTACAGGCTGTTATATATGATAGCTGGCGTAATGATATTATTATCTGCAGTATTTTTTGAAAAAAATATAGGACTTGCCTCCTTCGTGGAGGATGTGCTTATCAGTGGATGTGTGAATATGACTATGCCGGGAGCAACATGTTATATGAATCCGCAGAAGCTTCTTAAGTGCACGGTGTTTGATGAACTTATGAAGACAACTGTTCCTGTAAGTGCCATGCTTCCAGGAAATAACGATGACTATATTATGCTTGCTGATAATGCGTGTGACTATGAAAATATATATGAAACCAGTGATAAAGCAGAAGAGACTTCTAAGAAAGAAAGCGTACCTGTTAAAGATACAGATGAAGTAACAACGCCTGCTTTGGGCGAGGCTGATACAGGTTCTGATACGGATGCTGCAGTACAGAATGTGATTCAAAGAAAGGAAATAACAGGAACGGTTTATAACAAAACTGAGCTTTCAGATTATGGATTTGTTCATAATCATTTTTATACAATAACATCTATAACTGAGCTTACAGAGAGCATATTAAGACCTGATGATTTTATAAACAGAAATCTTGCCATAGATAAAAGCAGCAGACAGCCACAGATACTTATATTCCATACACATTCACAGGAGGGATTTATCGATTCAGTTGAAGCAGATGCAAAAACAACTATAGTTGGTGTAGGTGATTATCTTACAAAGCTTCTTACAGAACGGTATGGTTATAATGTTATTCATGATACAACAGTTTATGATTATGTCGATGGGAAGCTGGATAGAAGCAAGGCGTATACATATGCAGAAAACGGAATAGCAAAGATTCTTAATGACAACCCTTCAATAGAAGTTGTTATTGACCTTCACAGAGATGGTGTAGCGGATACGACTCATCTTGTAACACAGATGGATGGAAAGAGTATGGCTAAAATAATGTTTTTTAATGGCCTTAGCTATAGTAAGATTAATGGAGATATAGCGTATCTTAATAATCCATACAGGGATGATAACCTTGCCATGAGTCTTCAGATGCAGCTTATAGGAGAGGCATATTATCCGGGCTTCTTAAGGAGAATATATGTAAATGCATACAGATATTGTCTGCATGAGAGAGGAAGATCGATGCTTATAGAGGCGGGTGCACAGACTAATACGTTTGAAGAGGTTAAGAATGCTATGGAGCCGCTTGCTGATATTCTTGATAAATGTCTGTCAGGAGAGAAGGTTGTGAATGATACTTAAATAATATGCGCTTTAGACAATAGAATATTTAAATAATATAACGCCATATATGGATATTGGAAATAGATACATATTTTGGTATATTACTACAAAAATTCTGCTTATTACAACTAAAACAGGGGGTTTTACATCATTTTTATTGTTTTATACAATTAAAAATATAGTATTGACAAACAAAAGAAAAAGTAGTACTCTCATGTTGTTGATAACATTTTAGTTTATAATCATTAATCGCATGCGATTATCGTGGCAGTTTTCCTGCCGGATTATTCCCAGTTTTAAGCTTAATATTTCATGGCCGGAAATATTAAAAAGAGAAGGATTAAAAAGAAAAGAATTATTTTATTTTACTTGAAAGGATTATATTTTGCTTATGGAAAAAAGTTTATGCCAGGATGTTATGGAGTATTCAGAATTTGTTGAAAAGATAAAGAAAATGTCAGAATCAGTAGCAGGTACAGAGGGGACTGTGCAGGTTACACATGTTATTAAGAATAACGGATGTGAATATGATGGTTTGGTTATATTAAGAAAAGGGTGTAAAATATCACCAACCATATATCTGAACGGATATTATGAACAGTATTGCAAAGGAAAAAGCTTTGAAAGTGTATTTTCAGGAATCAAAGAACTTTATCTGTTTAATAAAGACAGAATAGCAGTTGATACAGACAGCTTTGCTACTTTTAATGGGATTAGGGATAAGGTTGTATTCAAGCTGATAAACTATAACGCAAACAGAAAGCTGCTAAGCCTTGTACCACATAAAAAGATACTTGACTTTGCGATGGTGTTCTGCTGTATGATTGAAAAGAATGAAGAGGGAAATACATCAGCACTTATATATAATTCCAACATGAATTACTGGAAAGTGAAGGAAGAGGATATATACAGAGCAGCGTTGAACAATACAGCACGCATTCTGCCTGCTGGCATAACAGAGATGTCGAAGCTTTTTGAAGCTTATGATGACCATGATAAGATGGATGTTTGTATAGATTCTCAGGAGATTAAGGACTGCCAGCTTTATGTGCTTACAAACGACTGCCGTATTAATGGTGCAGCCTGCATGCTTTATGAGAATGTGCTTAAGGATTTTGCTGACAGCATAGAAAGCAATCTGTATATACTGCCTTCATCTATACATGAGGTTATTATACTTCCTAAGTTTGCTATGTTTAATAAGCAGGAGCTTGTGAATATGGTCAGGGAGGTAAATGCGGAGGGAGTTGCCATGGATGAGATATTGTCATATACAGTATATGAATATGACAGGGAAACAGGCGAACTTAGCATGTAGGAAAACCTGGAATGCAGGCGGACTTAGTATGTATGCGTACCTGGCATATATGAGAACCTGGCATGTGAAATATATATGACAGGCATAAATAAATGTACATGATGGGAGTCGAACCCACGGCCTTTCGCTCCGGAGGCGAACGCTCTATCCAACTGAGCTACATGTACATGGCACACAGCCAATACTCATAATACACTATTTTGCTTATCAGGGCAAGCGGATAAAAGCTTTATAATTTTTCTTTTTGATTTTATTAGTGTTATTTGATAAAATGATTGCATGAATTGCAAAGCAATAAGGCGATTAATGCAATGTATTGGATTCGAAAGGAAAGTTATATATAATGCGTATTAATAAATATCTGAGTGCACAGGGGGTATGTTCACGCCGTGAGGCTGACAGGCTTTTAGAGGCTGGCAGGATAACTGTGGACGGTGTTACTGCCATGTGTGGGCAGCAGGTGGATGATAATAGTGTAATATGTATAGATGGCAGCAGAATAAGCGATGAAAAGCCGCAGGATGTACTTATGGCGTTTAATAAGCCAAGAGGAATAGTATGTACAACAACAGATAACCAGGGAAAGAATAATATAGTTGATTATATAGGATATGATAAAAGAATATATCCTGTAGGAAGACTTGATAAGGATTCGGATGGACTTATACTTCTTACCAATAATGGTGAAATAACTGATAAGATATTAAGATCTGTTAACGGACATGAGAAAGAGTATGTGGTTAAGGTCAACAAAAAAATAACAGATACATTTTTAAAGAACATGGCGGATGGAGTATATCTTAAAGAACTTGATGTTACTACAAAGCCATGCAGCATAAGCCGCATAAATAACTATACATTCCGCATAATACTTACGCAGGGACTTAACAGGCAGATAAGAAGAATGTGCCAGGAATCAGGTTATAAGGTCGAAAGTCTTACCCGTGTAAGAATAATGAACATAGAGCTTGGCGGACTTAAAATTGGTGAGTACAGAATAATAGAAGGTAAAGAAAAGGCCATGCTTTATGAAAGCTTATGATGAAGCAGAGAAGCTGTGAGGGCTTAAAGATAATAAAACATTATATGACGGAGCAGAATAATGAATAAGTTAGATAGAATTAAAGAGTTAGTTGTATTACTTAATAAAGCTGGAAAAAGTTATTATTCAGAGGGACGAGAGATAATGTCCAACTATGAATATGATAAATTATATGATGAATTAAAGAAGTTAGAGGAGGAAACAGGCTGTGTACTATCTAACAGTCCAACAGTTAATGTAGGATATGAGGTACTTAGTGAGCTTCCAAAGGAAAGACATGAGTCACCGATGCTAAGTCTTGATAAGACAAAGGACAGGGAAGTGCTAAGAGACTGGTTAAAGGACCAGACAGGACTTCTGTCATGGAAGCTGGATGGACTTACAATAGTTCTGACATATGAGGACGGAAGACTTAGTAAGGCAGTAACAAGAGGTAACGGAGAGATAGGCGAAATAATCACAAACAATGCAAAGGTGTTTAAGAATGTTCCAGTTACTATTCCGCATAAGGGAAAGCTTGTATTAAGAGGTGAAGCTATAATAACTTATTCGGATTTCAATAGGATAAACGAGGAGCTTCCTGAGATGGATGCAAAGTATAAGAATCCCAGAAACTTATGCAGTGGTTCAGTCAGACAGCTTAACAACAAGATAACTAAAGAGCGTAATGTCAATTTCTTTGCATTTGCACTTGTATCGGCAGACAATGTTGATTTTAAGAATTCAAGAAAGTGCCAGTTTGAATGGCTGAAAAGTCAGGGATTTGATGTTGTAGAGTATAAGGTTGTTGATAAAGATAACATTATAGATACTATAGGATGGTTTGAAAGAGCTATTTCTGATAATGATTTTCCATCAGATGGACTTGTTATCATATATGATGATATTGCATATGGTGAATCACTAGGAAGGACAGCAAAGTTTCCAAGAAATGCGATGGCATTCAAATGGACAGATGAAACGGCAGACACGGTACTACGGCAGATAGAGTGGAGTGCATCCAGAACAGGTCTTATTAACCCGGTAGCCATATTTGATCCGGTTGAGCTTGAGGGAACTAAGGTGTCAAGAGCAAGTGTCCATAATATAAGTATTATGGAAGGTCTTAAGCTTGGAATAGGTGATGATATAAGAGTATTCAAGGCTAATATGATTATACCTCAGATAGCACAGAATCTTACAGAAAGTGGCAATATTGTAATACCTGATGTCTGTCCGGTATGTGGACAGCCTACAAGAATCTGTGAGATAAATGATGTCAAAACACTTTATTGTGATAATCCTGAGTGTCAGGCAAAGCATGTTAAAAGCTTTGCACTTCTTGTGTCAAGGGATGCACTTAATATAGACGGACTGTCAGAGGCAACGCTTGAAAAGTTTATACAGAGAGGCTTTATTAAGGATAAGACTGATATATTCCATCTTGACAGATTCAAGGACGAGATAGTAGCCATGGATGGCTTTGGAGAAAAGTCATATGCCAATCTTATAGAAGCGGTTGAGAAAGCAAGAGATACAGATCTGGTAAGAGTATTGTATGGACTTGGGATAGACAACATAGGTTTGTCAACAGCAAAGCTTATTGTAAGGAAGTTTAAGGGCGATAAGGAAGCACTTATGAATGCTGATATACAGGAGCTTACAGATATAGATGGCATAGGAGAAGTTATAGCCGATTCGTATGTAAAATATTTTGAGGATGAGAAAAAAAGAAAAGAATATATAAGGCTTTTAGGTGAAGTGAGCTTAAAAGAAATGGATGATACACAAAACTCACAGGAACTTTCAGGAAAAACATTCGTAATAACTGGCAGTGTGACTCATTTTGCAAACAGGAAAGAGTTAAAAGAGCTTATAGAAAGCATGGGTGGTAAGGTTACTGGTTCGGTTACAGGAAACACCTCGTATCTTATTAACAACGATTCTATGTCACAGTCTGCAAAGAATAAAACAGCAGCTAAGCTAAATGTACCTGTTATTACAGAAGAAGAATTCATCAGACTTGCGGGATTAGTGGATATGCTGTAATATAATGTGAGATATAAGAACGGAGGAACATTATGCCAATTAAGATACAGAATGATCTGCCAGCCAAGCATGAACTGGAAGAAGAAAATATATTTGTTATGGATGAAAGCAGGGCACTTTCGCAGGATTTCAGGGAGCTGCAGATAGCAATCCTTAATCTTATGCCATTAAAGCAGGATACGGAACTTCAGCTTTTGCGTGCGTTATCTAACACACCATTGCAGATAGATGTGACATTTATACAGACAGAATCACACATTTCAAAGAATACATCTCATTCACATATTAAGAAGTTTTATGAAACATTTACTGACATAAAGGATAAAAACTTTGATGGTCTTATAATAACTGGTGCACCAGTTGAAAAGCTCGACTTTGAAGAGGTTAACTACTGGGATGAATTAACAAAGATTATGGAGTGGTCAAAGGAGCATGTAACATCAACTCTTCATATATGCTGGGGTGCACAGGCAGGACTTTATTATCATTATGGTATAAAGAAGGTCCTTCTTGATAAGAAACTTTCGGGTGTTTACAGACATCATGTCCTTAACAGAAAGGAACCTCTTGTAAGAGGGTTTGATGATTATTTTATGGCACCACATTCAAGATATACAGAAGCATGCAGAGAGGATATCCTTAATAATAAGCAGCTTAAGGTGTTTGCTGATTCACAGGAGGCAGGCATATATATCGTTATAGGACAGGATGGAAAGCATATATTTGTTATGGGACATCCGGAATATGACAGAATGACACTTGACCAGGAATATAAGAGAGATTATGATAAGGGGCTTGAACCAGAACTTCCTGTCAACTATTATCCTGATGATGACTGCAACAGAAAGCCGGTGTTATCGTGGAGAAGCCATGCGAATAATCTATATACTAACTGGCTTAATTATTATGTATACCAGACAACTCCTTATGATCTTAATGAAAAGGCGGAAAAGAGGTCTTTTAATTGATAGATGAAAAAGAAATTCTCCCATTCAACTTTTTTTCGTATGGTGGTGTTTATAGTGGTGACCATAATGGGATGAGATATATGATTAAAAGAACTGGTAAAAAGCCGGATTTCACTTTGAATGCGCTTGTGTGGAGAGGTCCATATGCATCATCAGCTGTTAATGCAGATGATATAACAAAAAAAGAGTTTGAATATTCAGAGGAAGGAAGAAAAGCTGCTATAGAATGGATACAAAAGATGTATACAGACAGAAAGGATGAATGGGATAATGCCCCATCCATCAATCAGGCTGTATTGTACGATGGCAGGAAGAATACATAACGATAAATATAATAATATATACAAGGCATGAAGCTATACATTTTGCTATAAGAGCTGTTGTGTAAGTGATGTTTTGTGATAGAAAAGGCAGCATGATAAATGCTGCCTTTTCTGTTATAAGAACAGAGGCGATGGATATTATACTCATGCTTAGCGGACATATTATATTGCTTATTACGTCTGTTTTGAAATGATATATAGTATAAAGCTTTATATAGTTAAGCATACATACAACAATATTGCTTATTATAAGGCCGTATATATATCCACATATTCCAATGCGTGGAACAAGTATTATAAGAAATCCTATCCTGATAATAAGACCGGTTATGTTTGCAGCGCAGGTAAAGGATGTTTTGTTTATTCCGTTTAATATGCTTGAAAGGCTTACCTTTAAGTAAAGAAAAGGGCATACGCATGCAAGTATAATGGTGTATGTGTATACATCAGGCTGCTTAAATATAATTGCACCAAGCCTGCTTATGTATAACACAAACAGAATACAGCACATAATACCAAGGTGCATACACACGCAGATAGTGTATGATATAGTTCTGGTTATATTATCAGACTGGTTTGTGGAACTATCTTTGGATATCTTTGGTGTGAGCATAACTGCAAGGGAATTAGTTATTGCGCCCGGAAACATTATAAGAGGAATCACCATTCCACCGATGATTCCATAAGTGCTTACAGCATTTTCGTTATTCATTCCATATAGCATAAGCTGTACAGGAATAAGAATAGCTTCACCGCTTTCAAGAAGATGAACTAAAAGGCTGTTAAGATTAAGAGGTAAAGCGTATAGTGCAAGGTTCTTGATTAATGTATATATTTTCCCCTTTGTTGTGGGATTAAGCGATGATAAGTTCACTCTTTTGTAATGCTTTCTGATTTTTTTAATATATAATGCCAAAACGCAGAATATTACAGCACATAATTCGCCTGCTATATTGCCATATATGGCATCTGTAATATTAAGGGTACGGTCTGATCGCTGTATAAAAATATAGTAATAAAAGATGACTCCAAATATTCTTACGAGCTGTTCTGCTATCTGGGATGCAGCGGGGATAAAGGCAGACCTGCAGCCGTAATAATAACCGCATATACAGCTGTGTACTGCTGACAGCGGTATACTTACGACAATAATTCTTATTAGTTCAGTACAATCTGTGTTTAACATGATTTTTTCAGCTATTGTTCCAGCATATATATAACATAATACTGAGAATATTACTGACATGGGAATAGATAAGAAAAGACCAGATATTAAAGGCTTTAAGCTTTGTCTGTCTGCTGCGGTATACCTTGATATGGCAGAATTAAATCCGCATATGCATACAGAGAATGCTATTCCACATAAAGGTGTAATGAGCTGTAGCATTCCCATACCATATGCACCTATATGGGCGTTTAGAAATATTCTGTAATAAAACCCGAGTATCCGGCAGAAAAGACCGGCAAGTGTTAAAACAATGGTTCCTTTAATTAGTGGATTTTTAATAGAATTATTTATGGGATTGTTAAAGGAATTATTTATGCGATTATTCATGCAGCCTCCAGTTTATATTTTTGCTTTGATATATGGGCAGATGTCACATTAATCCATATTAATCTTTAACATAGTATGCACTGGATGAATATAATATTATAAATATATTGGAAAAGTGCGATTATATGCACGGAAAGAATTCTATGTTATATCTTGATAATGCAGCAACAACTCCGCTTCTTCCAGAAGTCCGTAAAGTGATGATAAATTATATGGTGGATAACTTTGGCAATCCATCTTCTATATATAAAATAGGCAGAATGAACAAAATAGCAGTAGAAGAAGCAAGAAAGAGCATAGCTGAGACTATAGGGGCATGTCCGGATGATATTTTTTTTACGTCAGGCGGGACTGAAAGTGATAACTGGGTTCTTGAATCGGCAGCAGAATCAGCAACGGAATCAGACAGTGCGCATATTATTGTAAGTGCTATAGAACATCCAGCTGTTATTAATAAATGTATACAGCTTAAGAAAAGGGGCTGTGATGTGGATTATATTAAAACTGATAAAAATGGGATTATTAATACCGATGATCTTATATCGAAAATACGTGATGATACAAAGCTTATATCAGTAATGCTTGTGAATAATGAAATAGGAACAATACAGCCGGTAAAAAGTGTATGTAATATAGCGGCGGAATATGCAATACCTGTTCATACGGATGCGGTAGCTGCATATGGACATATACCTGTTAATGTAAAGGAGCTTGGGGTAGATTATCTTAGCGTAAGTGCACATAAAATAGGAGGAGCGAAGGGCACAGGCTTTTTGTATGCAAAAGCAGCAAATATAAATCCATATATATATGGAGGAGGGCAGGAAAAAGGAAAACGCTCAGGTACTGAGAATGTTGCAGGTATTATGGGACTTGCAAAAGCAGCAGAAATTGCACAGGAGAAGCTTGACAGCAGAATAGAGGAAGAAAATATAACAAAAAACTATATAACTGACAGGATTTTAAGGGAAATAAAAGGCTCAACGCTTAATGGAGACTACAAAAAACGCATTTCAGGTAATATGAATTTTGCATTTACAGGCATAAATGGAGGTGAACTTGTAATAATGCTTGATAAAAATGGAATATGCGTATCAGCTGGTTCAGCATGTCATGGTAATTCGGGTGGACCATCTCACGTACTAAAAGCTATAGGACTTGATGATGAAGCAGCACAGTCGTCAATACGTCTGACACTTGGCAGGGGGCTTACAAAAAAAGAGTGTGATTATTGTGTTGAATGTATAAAAAGAGCAGTGCAGGAACTAAGAAGCAATGCTGTATGATGGAGCAGTACAGAAATATAAATATGGAATAATAGAGAATAAGCAGAGGACAAATAGAGAGTAAGCAGGGGCTATCATGATGAATGATCAGATATGATATCCCCTGTATTCTGTCTGCTGAGCTGTAAACATAGAATTATAGCCTTATGAATTCAGGTTGGCGTTTTTTAAATATAGTATAATATTTGAATCCTGCATTTGTAAGAATGTCGTAAAGAACGTCAAATCTGTATGCAATATGTTCTGTCTTATGGGCATCAGAGCCTGTGGTGATTATTTCACCACCAAGTTCGTGGTATCTTTTTATTATATCCGGACATGGATTAGGATTCTTAAGTCCATATTTAAGTCCGGATGTGTTAATCTCTATGCCTTTACCCTTTTCTATAAGCATACGAAGTATTGTATCTATGTAATCTGAGTAATCTTTCCAGTTATATGCCGTATCTTTGCCAGGAGCATAACGGACTATATAGTCAAGATGTCCATATACATCAAAGTTGCTGCACACCTTAAGAGAGTCAATGATTCCCTCATAGTATGTTGATATGCCCTCTTTTACAGATATATTCTGCCAGAACTCATCATAGTATGGATCATTTCCATATACAAGATGGGATGAGCCGATGATAAAATCAAGAACAGAGTCTTTATCATATTCGTTTACACGTCCGGCAACTGATGGCATGAGTCCTTGTTCCACGCCGGTACTAATATCTATAATATGGGAATATTTTTCCTTAAGGCTGGTTATAGTATCTACGTAGGGCTTGAAATCAAGCATAAACATAACCTCACCATTTTCAGGTGGGTAATCAAAGTCGTTGTGGTCTGTAAAACATATTGATTTTAATCCAAGTTTTACAGCCTGTCTGACTACATTTTCAGGTGGATTGTCTGAATCAGATGAAAAGGAAGTATGCAGATGATAGTCACAAAGTCTGTTATTATAATTGCTTAAACACATAATAATCCTCATTTCCACGCATTTATACTCATGATTGTGCTGTATGCGTTATTATTGAATTTATAATCGTTTATTAAATCAATATAGCATAGTGATATGTACTTGCTATACTTTTTTAATAAATGTTTTTAATAAAATACATTGTGTTAATTAGCATGTTTGCTAATATGTGCTTTTTATATACACAGTAATAAAATGCTTTTTCGGTTAAACCTCTTGAAAATATTTCTTTTGATTGTTATTATGTAAACGTAATTTTACATTCTTTACATAAAATGCACATTAATTTTATTAAGCAATTAAGATTTATAAGGATTGCATGAAATATAATATGTGCAGGACAGGAGAAAAAAGTGGATATTGAGTTAGTTGGCAATTTGTTTATGTTTGCAGGCGGCATAGGTATGTTTCTTTATGGAATGAACATTATGGCCGATGGTATGCAGAAGTCAGCTGGAAGTAAGATGAAACAGCTTATTGGGTATCTGACCAGAAACAGATTACTGGCGGTTCTGGTAGGAGCATTTATAACTGCGATTATTCAGAGTAGTGGTGCTACTACAGTCATGGTTGTAGGTTTTGTTAATGCAGGACTTATGACACTTGTCCAGGCAGTCGGAGTTATAATGGGTGCTAATATAGGTACAACCATTACAGCATGGATTGTTTCGCTTGGACAGTTAGGTGATGCAGTTAAAGTGTTAAAGCCAGAGTTTTATGCACCTCTGCTTGTAGGAATAGGTGCTATTCTTGTTTTATTTAGTAAAAAACCAAAGAAGAAAATGGTAGGAGAAATTATAGTTGGTATAGGTCTTTTGTTCTTAGGCTTAAGCTTTATGTCACAATCTATATCACCATATACAGATGCACCTATATTTTCAAAGGCATTTGAGGTTGTAGGAAGTAATCCTTTGCTGGGTATACTTATAGGTATTATTGTTACAGCACTTTTACAGAGTTCATCTGCCTCTGTGGGCATATTGCAGACACTTGCCATTAATGGTGTTGTTACAACTAATGCAGCAGTATTTATAACATTAGGACAGAATATCGGTTCATGTGTGACTGCGATTATATCTAGTGCAGGTACAACACGAAATGCAAAAAGAGCAGCATGTATGCATCTTCTGTTTAATATTGCAGGAGCTGTCATATTTGGAACAGCAGCATTTATATTATTCGTTCTAAGACCTTCACTTGCGGTACATAACATAACAAGTGTTGAGATTTCGTTGTTCCATACATTTTTCAATATTATATGTACAACAATCATGATGCCATTTGGCGGGCTGCTTGTTAAGTTATCAGGTATGATAATAAGAGAAAAATCACAGGATGAAGAAAATGCCACACTTGAGGCAAGCGACAGCTATGCGGCTGAGCTTTCAAGACATTTTGATAACAGAATATTAGAACAGCCATCTGTTGCAGTTAACAGGGCACTTAGTGAAGTTGTCATCATGGGAAATCTTGCTCTTGATAATATAAAGTATTCATCTAAGGCAGTTATTAACAATGACCAGGATATGATAGATAAGGTTATAGAAACAGAACATAAGGTTGATCTGTATGAGAAGTATCTTACAGAGTATCTGATAAAGGTAAACAACCTGTCGATAACAGAAGAACAGCATCTTATGATTAACAATCTGTTTCATGCTATCATAGATATAGAAAGAGTGTCTGATCATGCTGAGAATATGGCAGATCTGGCAAAGTATAAAATAGAAAATGGCATCACGTTTTCACAGCATGCCATGGAAGAACTTAAAGCACTTTATGAGAAGGTGGTTGTCAGCTTCTCAGAGGCAGTAAAGGCAAGAGAAAAACTAAGCCGTATAGCAGCAGAGAATGTATGCAGGATAGAAGACGAAGTAGATGCCATGGAAGAAGAACTGCGTAATAAGCATATTGAAAGACTCTCGTCAGGTTTGTGCAAGCCATCTAATGGTGTCATATTCCTTGATACACTTTCTAACTTTGAAAGAATGTCAGATCATGCTAATAATCTTGCTGATTGTGTGCTTGAAGAACTTGAACAAAAAAACAGATAAAAATATTTTATAGAATATTTTGTAAAAAATAGTAATTTACACTTGATATTTTAAATTAGTTTATGTAGAATATCTTTAGTTGATTTTTTATTAACAATCTTTATATTAGGAGGATTTATTTTTATGTCAGTAAAAGTTGCGATTAATGGTTTTGGACGTATCGGTAGACTTGCATTCAGACAGATGTTTGGTGCAGAGGGTTATGAGGTTGTTGCTATCAATGATTTAACAAGCCCTAAGATGTTAGCTCATCTTTTAAAGTATGATTCATCACAGGGAAGATATGTTAACTTTGGTGAAGAAGATCAGGTAACAGCTGATGATGAAGCTGGTACAATCACAGTAAAGGGTAAGACAATCAAGATCTACAAGGAGCCAGATGCTAACAACTGTCCTTGGGGTGAACTTGATGTTGACGTAGTTCTTGAGTGCTCAGGATTCTATACATCTAAGGCAAAGGCTCAGGCTCATATCAATGCAGGTGCTAAGAAGGTAGTTATCTCAGCTCCAGCTGGTAACGATCTTAAGACAATCGTTTACAATGTTAACCATGAAACACTTACAGCAGAGGATAATATCATTTCAGCTGCTTCTTGTACAACAAACTGCTTAGCTCCTATGGCTAAGGCTCTTAATGATTGTGCTACAATCGAATCTGGTATTATGTGTACAATCCATGCTTACACAGGTGATCAGATGATTCTTGATGGACCACAGAGAAAGGGTGACTTAAGAAGATCTAGAGCAGGTGCTTGCAACATCGTTCCTAACTCAACAGGTGCTGCTAAGGCTATCGGTCTTGTTATCCCAGAACTTAACGGAAAGCTTATCGGAGCTGCACAGAGAGTTCCTACACCTACAGGTTCTACAACAATCCTTAACGCTGTTGTAGCTAAGAAGGTTACTGTTGATGAAGTTAACGCTGCTATGAAGGCTGCTGCAACAGAAAGCTTTGGTTACAATGAAGAACTTATCGTATCTAGCGATATCGTTGGTATGAGATTTGGTTCATTATTCGATGCTACACAGACAATGGTTAACGAACTTCCAAATGGTGGCTGCCAGGTACAGGTTGTTTCTTGGTATGATAATGAAAACTCATATACAAGCCAGATGGTTAGAACAATTAAGTACTTTGCTGAATTAAGCAAGTAATTAAAGGTTGAAATACCTATAAGGTTGATTATGTTTAACTAGTTAATAATACCGGAGATGAGAATTCATTCTCCGGTATTTTAATAAGTGTGTTGTGTAAAAAGTATTAATGTATATTTCTGTTTATAGATGCAGATGATATATAAGTACTTTTGCATAGAATATACATTTTATAATTATAATATTATAAAAATATTATGGAGGATTTGATTATGCTTAATAAGAAGTCAATAGATGACATTAATGTTAATGGCAAGAGAGTATTATGCAGATGCGATTTTAATGTACCTTTAGATGGTGACAGAATAACAGACGAAACACGTCTTGTTGCTGCACTTCCAACTATCAAGAAGTTAATAGCTGATGGTGGAAAGGTTATCCTTTGCTCACACCTTGGAAAGCCAAAGGGAGCTGACAAGACTTTATCTTTAGCACCTGTAGCTAAGAGACTTTCAGAGCTTCTTGGACAGGATGTTAAGTTTGCAGCAGATGATACAGTTGTTGGTGACAATGCCAGAGCAGCTGTTGCAGCTATGAACAACGGTGATGTTATTCTTCTTGAAAATACACGTTTCAGAGCAGAAGAGACAAAGAATGGTGAAGAATTCTCTAAGGATCTTGCATCAATCGCAGATGTATTCGTTAATGATGCATTTGGTACAGCTCATAGAGCACATTGCTCTAACGTAGGTGTTACAAAGTATGTTGACACAGCTGTAGTTGGATATCTTATGCAGAAGGAAATTGATTTCCTTGGAAATGCTGTTAACAATCCAGTAAGACCTTTCGTAGCCATCCTTGGTGGATCAAAGGTTTCATCAAAGATTTCAGTTATCAATAACCTTCTTGATAAGGTTGATACTCTTATTATCGGTGGTGGTATGTCATATACATTCCAGAAGGCTCACGGCGGCAACGTTGGACAGTCATTAGTCGAAGATGATTATCTTGACTATGCTAAGGAAATGATGGCAAAGGCTGAAGCTAAGGGTGTTAAGATGCTTATTCCTATTGATACAGTAGTAACAAAGGAATTCAGTAACGATGCTCCTTTCCATGTAGTTGAAGCTGGATGCCAGGAAGATGATGATATGGGTATGGATATTGGACCAAAGACATGCGAACTTTACAAGGATGCTCTTAAGGATGCCAAGACAGTAGTATGGAATGGACCTATGGGTGTATTTGAATTCCCTAACTTTGCTAAGGGAACTATCGCAGTAGCAGAAGAGTTAGCACAGCTTACAGATGCTACTACAATTATTGGTGGTGGCGATTCAGCAGCTGCTGTTAATAACCTTGGCTTTGGCGATAAGATGACACATATTTCTACAGGTGGCGGTGCATCACTTGAATTCCTTGAAGGCAAGGAACTTCCAGGTGTTGTTGCAGCTAACGATAAGTAATGTGTTTACTGACATAAACATATAGCAGGATGGTTATATCATATAATCGTGCTGCACCATTAGGCAAAAAGGGACTGCGTATATTATATATGCAGTCCCTTTTTGTGCAAAAATAGACATAATTTTGGCTACAGCTTAATACAATATATGATGTAGTTACGATAATGGAATATAAATATTGTATTTATTTCAAATATTCACATTATTAGTGGCTTTTTGCAAATTTGTATGATATAATTCATATATCTTAATAAGCATTCTTAATAATTTTTATATATTTGTTATGAATGTATTATAGTTACTGTGCAGAGTTGAAGAAAGAGTATATTGTGTATTAGATGTAAGAATACGGTAAAGGGTGAGTACTCATCTTATTATTAATTTAAGATAAAACCCTGCGTTAAACAGTAACATATTGTATGGAGGCGTGGTTGTAATATGAGAAAGAAGATAGTAGCAGGAAACTGGAAGATGAATATGACTCCTAAAGAAGCAGTCGGACTTGTAAATAAGCTTCGTGATAAGTTGGCTGGAAGTGATGTAGAGGTTGTGTTTTGTGTTCCGGCGATAGATATAATACCTGTTGTTGAGGCAGTTAAGGATACAGATATTAAAGTTGGTGCAGAGAACATGCATTATGAAGAAAAAGGTGCATTTACTGGGGAGATATCACCTGGAATGTTAGTTGATTCAGGAGTATCATATGTGATATTAGGACATTCAGAAAGAAGACAGTACTTTGGCGAGGATGATGATTGTATCAACAGAAAGGTAAGAAAGGCTATAGAATATGGTATTACACCTATTATCTGTTGTGGAGAGACTATCCAGCAAAGAGAAGAGGGTATCACGTTAGATTTTATAAAAAAGCAGATTAATGCAGCATTTACACAGGTTTTGCCTGATGATGCAGCTGATTGTGTTATTGCTTATGAGCCGATATGGGCTATTGGTACAGGCAGGGTTGCAACATCAAAGCAGGCACAGGAAGTATGTGAGGCTATAAGATGTAATATAAGAGAGCTATATGGTGACGATGTAGCCGCTAAGGTGAGAATACTTTATGGTGGCTCAGTGAATGCTTCTAATGCTAAAGAGCTTTTTGAACAACCAGATATAGATGGTGGTCTTGTTGGTGGAGCAAGCCTTAGACCGGATTTCTGTGATATAGTTAAATACGAGGGAGCATAATATCCATACATATTGTAGTTGGTCAATATGATTAACTTGTTAAATAAGCGGCTTGTTAATAAGCAACTTGTTAAAAATGGTTTTGAAAAATGCAAAAAAGCTTTTTTGGGAGCAATCATAAGATATAGCAGTTTGCGGATGTCTTGTGGTTGTTCTCTTTTTTGATTAGTAAAACATTAATTGCATATTTAAAATAATTATGCTATCATACTACAAGTGAAATAAGATATTGATATTAGATTCGTATATTGGGCAGCTTTGCTACATATATGGGATATCAACGATTCCGGTTCATGTAGTATATGATACCGGTATACGTTAGAATGGAGGATTAATATGAGTAAAAAACCAGTTGTATTAATGGTATTAGATGGTTATGGTTTAAGTGACAAAACAGAGGGCAATGCTATAGCTATGGCAGACACTCCTGTTATGGATAAGCTGATGAAAGAATATCCTTTTGTTAAGGGTAATGCTTCTGGCAGTTATGTAGGTCTTCCTGATGGACAGATGGGTAACTCAGAGGTAGGACATATGAATATAGGTGCTGGTAGAATAATATATCAGGATCTTACAAGAATAACAAAGGCAATTGCAGATGGCGATTTCTTTAAGAATGAAGAACTTCTTGCAGCTATGGAGAATTGTAAGAAGAATAATTCAGATCTTCATCTTTTTGGTCTTTTATCAAGTGGTGGTGTTCATAGTCATATATCACATGTATATGGACTTTTAGAGATGGCTAAGAAGAATGGTGTATCTAATGTTTATGTACATGCATTCCTTGATGGAAGAGATACTCCACCAGCATCTGGTAAAGATTTCGTGGCACAGCTTGAAGAAAAGATGGCAGAAATCGGAGTTGGTAAGGTAGCTTCTTTAGCAGGAAGATACTATGCTATGGATAGAGATAATAACTGGGACAGAGTTGAACAGGCTTACCGTTCACTTACAACAGGTGAGGGAAAGCAGGCTGAAAGCGCTGTAGCAGCTATGGAAGCTTCATATGCAGAGAATGTTACAGATGAGTTCGTTGTTCCTACAGTTATTACAGAGAATGGAAAGCCTTTATCAGTTGTAAAGGAGAATGATTCAGTTATCTTCTTTAACTTCAGACCTGACAGAGCAAGAGAGATGACAAGAGCATTCTGTGATGATAAATTCACAGGCTTTGAAAGAACATATATTCCAACTACATTCGTATGCTTTAAGGACTATGATGAGACTATTCCTAACAAGCTTATTGCCTTTAAAAAGGAAGAGATTAAGAATACATTTGGAGAATTCCTTGCGGCAAATGGAAAGAAGCAGCTTCGTCTTGCTGAAACAGAGAAGTATGCACATGTAACATTCTTCTTTAATGGTGGTGTTGAAGATCCTAACGTAGATGAGTTCAGAC
>FR886208.1:0-28466 GCA_000436475.1 Eubacterium sp. CAG:248 | reverse complement strand
AGACTTCTTGTTAATTCACCTAAGGATGTTCCTACTTATGATCTTAAGCCAGAGATGAGTGCGCCAGAGGTTGGTATGGATCTTGTAGAGGCTATTAAGTCTGATAAATACGATGTTATAGTAATAAACTTTGCCAACCCTGATATGGTTGGACATACAGGAGTTATTCCAGCAGCTGTTAAGGCAGTTGAAAAGGTGGATGAGCTTGTTGGAAAAGCGGTACAGGCTGTTAAGGATGTTGATGGTGTGTTATTTATCTGTGCAGATCATGGTAATGCTGAGAAGATGATAGATTATGAAACAGGTGCTCCACATACAGCACATACAACTAATCCAGTACCTTTTATCCTTGTGAATTATGATGATTCATATACACTTAGAGATGGTGGAAGCTTATGCGATATAGCACCTACTCTTATCCAGATTATGGGTCTGAATCAGCCAGCAGAAATGACAGGTAAGTCACTTCTTATTAAAAAATAATGATATCAGTTAAATATTAGTTGCACATTTATTATTTATTTGGTATTATATGATTATTGTGATTTTTGCAATTTAACAGGAGGTTTGATATATGTTTGGCATGTCGGTGGCTGATACAATAAGAGTAGTCTTAATGGCTATATTTATATTAGTATGTATATGTTTAACAGTGGTAGTTCTTATGCAGGAAAGCAAGCAGAATGGTCTTTCAGGTGCAATCAGTGGTGCAGCAGACACATACTGGGGCAAGAACAAGGGTCGTTCAATGGAAGGAAAGCTTGTAACATTTACAAAAATACTTGCAGTATTATTTGTTATTATTGCTATCATTTTAAATATTAATTTCTAATTTAAGTGTTTACATGAAACGCTCTTAAGATATAATATATCTTAAGAGCGTTTTTGTATAATTGTAGTTAATATGATAATTAAATAAAGCTGGTAAAATATAATACGGAATAGAGGTGGATAGCAATGAAGACAGAAATTTTCAAGGAAAGAAAGAAAAATATAGCAGATCTTATACTGAATAATGAATTATATGTTCCTATGAAAACCAAAGAGATAGCAATACTTCTTAACGTTCCTAAAGATAAAAGATGCGAACTACAGGAGGTGCTTGATGCACTAGTTGCTGAAGGAACGATTGGGGTCAGTAAAAAGGGAAAGTATATGAAGCCTGACAATGTTGCACTTATTGGAGTGTTTGAAAGTACAAGCAAGGGCTTTGGCTTTGTATCTGTAGAAGGACAGGAAAAAGATATATTTATAAAAGCAAGTGATACAAAGAATGCATTTTACCATGATAAAGTCAAAGTTGTTGTAACCCTTCCTCAAAAAGGCGATAGAAGAGCAGAAGGAAAAATTATAGAGATTGTTGACCATGAGGTTAAAACTCTCGTTGGAACATATCAGAAGAATAAGAATTTCGGATTTGTTGTTCCTGATAACCAGAAGATAAGCTGTGATATATTCGTATCAAAGGAGCATGAGCAGGGTGCTGTTACAGGAAGCAAGGTAGTTGTAAAGATAACTGATTATGGTACACATACTAAGAATCCTGAGGGAAGGATTACAGAGGTTATAGGACATATAGATGATCCAGGGACAGATATAATGTCGATAGTCAAGGCATATGACCTGCCGGAGGAGTTTCCAGACGGCGTTAAAAAGCAGCTAAAGAGCATACCTGACGAAGTGGACGAAAAGGATAAGGCAGGAAGAACGGACCTCAGGGATGTTGTCATGGTTACTATAGATGGAGAGGATTCTAAGGATCTTGATGATGCTGTATCATTGACAAAAGATGGGGATATGTATCATCTGGGTGTCCACATAGCAGATGTGAGCCATTATGTAACAGAGAACAGTGCGCTGGATAAAGAGGCGCTTAAACGTGGAACAAGCGTATATCTTGTGGACAGGGTTATTCCTATGATTCCTCATCAGTTGTCTAACGGTATATGTTCACTAAACGAAGGCTGTGACAGACTGGCACTAAGCTGTCTTATGGATATAGATTCCAAAGGTGCTGTAGTAGGTCATAGAATATGTGAGTCAGTCATTAATGTTAACAGAAGAATGACATATACATCAGTTAAGAAGATACTTGAGGATAATGATGTTAATGAAACAGAAAAATATAGAGAGCTTGTACCTATGTTTAAGCTTATGGAGGAGGCAGCCGCACTTCTTAGAAAGAAAAGATTCGCTCGTGGTTCAATAGATTTTGATTTTCCAGAATCAAAGATAGTGCTTGATGATAAAGGACATCCTATAAAGATAGAGCCATATGATAGAAATGTAGCAACAAAGCTTATAGAGGATTTTATGCTTATTGCTAATGAAACAGTAGCAGAGGATTATTTCTGGCAGGAGGTCCCATTTCTTTACAGGACACATGAGAATCCTGATCCTGAGAAGATACTTAAGCTTTCAACATTCATTAATAATTTCGGCTATTCAATGCATGTAACAGATGAGATACATCCTAAAGAACTTCAGAAGCTGCTTGAAAAAATATCAGGTTCAGATGAAGAGAATCTTATAAGCAGACTCACTCTGCGTTCAATGAAAAAGGCTAAGTATACACCAGAGTGTGTGGGTCATTTTGGGCTGGCAGCCAGATATTACTGCCATTTTACATCGCCTATAAGACGTTATCCGGATCTTCAGATACACCGTATCATAAAAGAATGTCTGCATGGTGGTATGAGTGAAAAAAGAAAAGAACATTATGATAAGATACTTCCAGACGTGGCAGAACAGACAAGCGCAACTGAGAGAAGGGCAGATGAAGCAGAAAGAGATACAGACAAGCTTAAAATGGTTGAGTATATGGAACAGTTCAAGGGAGAGAAATTCTCAGGTGTCATATCAGGAGTGACGAACTGGGGCATATATGTAGAACTGCCGAATACAATAGAAGGAATGGTATCTGTAAATGATATGCCAGGTTTCTATATATTTGATGAGAATCATTATGAGATGATAAATGAAACAACACACAAGACATATAAGTTGGGACAGAAGGTTGATGTTGTGACTATAGGGACTAACAAGATAGCAAGGACAATCGACTTTATGTTTGCAGAGGATTATGATAGCAGATATAATTAGAAAAGTGTTATCAGCGCCTGCGTTATTGTGGGGCTTATCATGATTTGATTATAAGGAGGTATAAGATGGCAAAGGATAGTGCCAGTGGCAACAGACTTATTGCTAACAATAAAAAGGCATATTATGATTATTTTATAGAAGATAAGATAGAGGCTGGTATGGAGCTTTGTGGAACTGAGGTTAAGTCCATAAGACAGGGCAAATGTTCTATCAAAGAATCATACATACAGATAATCAATGGTGAAGTATTTGCAATCAATATGAATATCACACCATATGAGAAAGGCAATATATTTAACAAAGACCCGCTGCGTCCTAAAAAGCTTCTTCTTCACAGAAGTGAGATAAACAAGCTTGCAGGGCAGTTATCTACAAAGGGTTACACACTTGTTCCGCTTCAGGTATACTTAAAGTACGGCAAGGTTAAGATGCAGATAGGTCTTGCAAAAGGTAAAAAGAACTATGACAAGAGGGATTCTATTGCCAAGAAAGACCAGCAAAGAGAGGCGGCTAAGGACTTTAAGATTAGAAATCTGGGGTAAGCTTAGAAGGTGTTAACATAGAGCTTATATTGAAACTGTTAAAATATAAAATAAAATAACGGCATTGTATATCGTTTTTTAAACTATACAATGCCGTTATTTTGTTTTAGTGGACCTGAGGGGAGTCGAACCCCTGTCCAAAAGCCCATCCGCTGTTCTTCTACTATCATAGTCAGTTATTTGACATTCCCTCGTGCATACGGGAACTAACACCCTTATGCACTTAGTAGCTTCATAATACGTCCATAACCGCAAAGCTTAAGCTATGTCGTTTCTCACAAGTTCGAAGCCTGGGTCCTAAAGTGTGAGTGCCCTAGGTCAGACTGCTGCAACTTAGGCAGCGTATGCTAAATTATCTTCAGCGTTTATATTTAAGTTTGCCATTTAACGCATTGCATACGGATAGCTTCACCAGTTTCAAAACCCCTGTCGAAACCTTTACAAGCCCATGTATTAAATAGTAGCCTTTAATGACCATATAATATATAACATTATATGGTTATTAAAGTCAATATATTCTTATAAATAAATAATTAATTTTTTTATAAAGTTAAAATATAATGATGTAATGTCAAAAGTAAATTAATAATAGCTATTTAAGTAAAAATGATTTAGTGGTAAAATAACATTACTAAAATTCTTGCAATACACAAAAATAAAGAGTGCCATTCAAGAATATTATGGATGAAATGTGCAAAAATGCAGCGATGCAGAATGGAGGAATATTATAATATGTCAGCAGATAAAACTAACGTAATGAGAATTCTTGATCAGAAGAAGATTAAATATAAAGTACACGAATATAAAGATTCGGGTGCAGTAAGTGGCGTTGAGGTGGCAGCAGCACTTGGACAGGATCCTAAGAGAGCTTTTAAAACACTGGTGACCATAGGTAAGAGTGGTAACCACTATGTTTTTATGGTTCCAGTTGCAGAGGAACTTGACCTTAAGAAAGCAGCTAAAAGTGTAGGTGAAAAGAATATCGAGATGATAAAGTCAAAGGAACTGCTTCCGCTTACCGGCTATATCCATGGAGGATGTTCACCAGTTGGTATGAAGAAGTTTTTTAAGACTATGATAGATAAGAGTGTTATGGATATTGATGATACTATATTTTTTAGTGCTGGTAAGATAGGTTTTCAGGTTGAAACTATGTATGACGAGCTTAAGAAAGTCATAAGAGTTGAAGAAGCGGATATTGTCGTTGATTAAAATAAAGCCATGTGTGTTTTATAAAAGGCATAAAGCGATGCCAAGCATCAGATAAATCTTACATGTAAAAGCAAGAGAGGAGGCGGGCATATGACAGAAGAAAAGGATAAAAGAAAGTTTATGGTAGGAGGTTATGAATTTACTTCCAAAGAGGATGCACAGATAGCAAAGGACGAGCTGAATGCTATTAAATATGTGTCGTCGAAGACAAACAGCAAGGATCCCAAGCAGGTGTACAGTCTATATAACAAGATTATAGAAAGAAAGCTTTTTTCTACACAGATAGGTATGAATTACCTTAAATCATTGCAGACATTTTTATATAAAAGTAGTGAGATACCGAATGATAAGATACAGCCTATTCCTATTAATACTGATACACAAGATGAGATTAATAAAAGAAGGGAACGTAGTGAATTCAAGAGTGAATTAAGAGATTTGTCGATAAAGGCTGCCAGATATAAGAATAATTTTACAAGAGTCATGATAATAAATGTGATTCTTGTAATCATCATAGTGGCAATGTTTATTATACTAAATACAAGCTCTAATCCCAATATTATTAATTACGAGGTAAACCTGCAGAATAAGTATGCACAATGGCAGGAGCAGCTTCAGTCACAGGAACAGTCGCTTAACGCAAGGGAAAATGAACTTAATAACAGAAAATAAAATTCATTTATAAACACATTTTATTAACAGTAAGAACACATTTTGAACATATTTATTATCTATCATATATTGTATAAAGAGTGTAAATGTAGCAGATACAATGAATGATATCAATTTTACAGGAAATATGACGAATTCTACACATAGGAAAAGATTGGAGATAATTGTATGGATAGTTTGAAAGTTTTAATGGTTGATGATGAAAGCAGGATGAGAAAGCTTGTAAGTGACTTTCTTACAAGGAAAGGATATCAGGTTATAGAAGCTGGTGATGGTGAAGAGGCTATTGATAAGTTTTATGAGGATAAGAATATATCGCTTGTTATACTTGATGTTATGATGCCTAAGATGAATGGGTGGGATACATGCAGACAGATACGTAAGAATTCAAATGTACCTATCATTATGCTTACGGCAAAGAGCGATGAGGCAAGTGAGCTTAATGGCTTTGACTGTGGGGCTGATGAATATATTTCCAAACCATTTAGTCCTAAGATTCTTACTGCCAGAGTTGATGCACTTATAAGAAGGTCATATAGCATAGACAGCAGTGAAATGATAGATGTAGGAGGCATAGTTATCAATAAGGCTGCACATATAGTTAAGATTAATGATGAAGAGATAGAATTAAGCTTTAAAGAGTTTGAGCTTCTTACTTATTTTGTGGATAATAAAGGGATTGCATTATCCAGGGAAAAGATTCTTAACAATGTATGGAATTATGATTATTTCGGCGATGCTAGAACGATTGATACGCATGTCAAGAAGTTAAGAAAAAAACTTGGCGATAAAGGCGACTATATAAAGACTATATGGGGCATGGGCTATAAGTTTGAAGTAGAGGATTGATAATGGGAAAACATTCGATTAGGTTTAAGATTACAGTTTTGTTTGCAGGTATAATATGTATACTTATAGTTATGCTGCTGCTTTTTAATATAACTTTTTCCGAAAAGTTTTATATGCAGGATAAGCAGGAAGCGATGCTGAATGCTTATGAAAGTATAGATGATGCGTGTAATCAGTATAGCGCAGGTTCTATATCTGACACAGACCTTAGAAATAATCTTGAACAGGTGTCTACATCTAAAGGTATGTCAATAATAATAGTAAATAGTGACTGGACAACTTTTTATGTAAGTACTCATGGTGATGAGATGATGCTTGAAAGATTAAAAAAGAGCATTTTCAATAATGATATATTCCAAGGGATGCCGGATAAGTCGGGTTCAATGCAGGAGCAGCCAGATGAAAACAGGAACGGCGATGGCAGGCCAGATGATCTGCCAGATAATGCAGGTGATAATTCAGATAATGGTGATAGAAATGCTGGTAAGAAAACGCTTCCTGAAAAGATTATAGATATGTCGGGCAATGGTGCCAGTGAAACAAGAGATATTTTATACCAGAGCGATAAATATACAGTGCAGAAGGTATATGACAGCCGTCTGCTTGACGATTACATAGAATTATGGGGAACACTTGATAATGGTAATTTTATCCTCATAAGGACACCTATACAGGGTATAAAGGATAATGTCCATATTTCAAATACATTTATAACTTATATAGGTATTGGAACGCTTATTATAGGAATTATTGCAGCATTTGTTTTATCTTCATATATATCAAGACCTATAAAGCAGCTGTCTAATATAGCTGAACGTATGTCTGAGCTTGATTTTGATATTAAGTATGATGGAAAAGATAAAGGTGAGATAGGGCTTCTTGGTAAAAGCATGAATAATATGTCACAGAAGCTTGAAGAGAATATATCGCAGCTTAAGACGGCGAATCTTGAACTGCAAAGGGATATAGATAAGAAGGAGAAACTTGAGAAGATGAGGACAGATTTTCTTTCTAATGTTTCCCATGAGTTAAAAACACCAATTGCACTCATACAAGGATATGCGGAGGGATTAAAGGAAGGAATAACTGATGATCCTGAAAGTATGGACTTTTATTGTAGTGTTATTATGGATGAAGCAGCCAAGATGAATAATATGGTAAAGAGATTGCTTACACTTAATCAGATAGAGTTTGGCGAAGATGAGCTTGTTATGGAGAGATTCGATATTAATGAGCTTGTAAAGTCAGTAGTCAATGCTAATGAGTTAAGGGCAACGCAGAAAAACTTAAGTATTACATATGATATTTTAGATACACCTTTGTATGTATGGGCTGATGAGTATAAGGTTGAAGAAGTTGTTACTAATTATCTGTCTAATGCTATCAATCATTGCTGCAATGAAAATATAATAAAGATAAAAGTAGGACAGATAGATAAAGATAATGTAAGAGTGTCAGTGTTTAACACGGGAAATAATATACCAGAGGCTGACATAGAGCATATATGGGAAAAGTTTTATAAGGTTGATAAAGCAAGAACGAGAGAATATGGTGGCAATGGTATAGGACTTTCTATAGTAAAGGCTATAGTCGAATCTATGGGTAAGACTTGCGGTGTCAATAATCTTTCTGATGGTGTTGAGTTCTGGTTTGACCTTGACTGTAAATTGTGATACAATTCTAATAGTTATAAGGTTGAATGGAGATTGTTATATTATGAAGAGATTAGCTTTGGCAGCGTTATGCATGGTTGGTGTGTTTGCATTGTCAGGTTGCGGTGATAATGTTACATTAACAGAAGAGCAGAATGATATGATAGCCGAATATGTGGCAGGTTCATTACTTAAACACTCATATGATAATGAATGGAAATATACTAAGTTAAACAGTCCTAATACTGGGCATACAAGCAGTTTGGGCAATGCCAGTTCTACGGCAGCTGGTATGACGACAGCAACTAAGGCAGGAACAGTTACAGCAACAACTGCTGCCGCAGATGTAAACACAACAGCATCAAGCCTTTCACAGGCACTTGGTTTAAGTGGTGTTGAAGTTAAGTATAAGGCTGTTTCTATAGGTGAAAGATATCCGACAGAGGCATATGCAGTATGTGTTCCAGCAGATAGTGGATGTAAGGTAGTTGCAGTTGAATTCGCTATTAAGAATACAGGGTCAGCGGCAGTAACAGCAACGACTAAATCATCGTCAGTTACTATGAAGCTTAACATAGGCGGTGGAACATATAACCAGTACAAGTCTATGCTTAAGGATGATATATGTGGACTTGATGGAGTGAGCATTAAGCCAGGTGATAGTTATACAGCAGTAGCGATATTCCAGGTTCCAGCAGATTCTGCGGTTAAGTCTTCTGATATGAAGATGGAAGTTCTGTCAGGTTCTAAGACAGTGGAAACAATCACACTGCAGTAGTGATGGCACCTTAAAGGATATGGATAAAATTATAGAATTATTAATTATATTAAAAGTACTCCCTTTAAGAAAGACAGGTGTAATATAAGACTTGTCTTTCTTAAAGGGAGTACTTTTTGTTAAAATTCATGCAAGGATGATATTTAAGCTGTTCTTTATAAGCATTTTTCTGGGATATTTATTTTAAAATGTATTCTTTTTTGTACATAGCTGCCTCTTCATCAGTAAGTATGTGGACGAATGAGGCTCTTTTATCAGGACAATACCCAGGACCATGTCCATTATATTCAGCATAATATACAGTATCATGAGCTTCTGGTTTGTTCCAGTCATGAAAGCCATCTTTTACAACCTGGTTGGAATATTCACAGTTTAACAATACGACCTTAGCGTGAATTCTCCATGGACGGCTAAGGTAGCAGGTCTGTGGTGGACAGTTTCCTGTAAAAGTGCAGTTGTCAAATACATATCCATATTGCTGGTTTTCATATGTTGATGGTGCGGTATAATAACTGTTTATTGTTTCGTTGCGGTTTAAGGCATACAGAGTGCAGTTTTTAAAATAAGCCGTTGCACTTCCAAATATAAAGTCTATTTCTCCACATATATAGCAGTCTTCATATAACTGTTTTGTAGGTATTCTTGGAGCAAATTCAGTTGGACCGATAAAACCTCCTGGCTGTTTTTCTTTAAATGGAAGAGGACCGGTAAAAAGTGTATCCTGATGACCTAACATACGGCAGTTTTTAAATACAAGATTATCACCTTCTGCATAAACTGCTATTGCCTGTCCTACCTTTTTGCCAAAACCTGCTGAATTTTCAAAGGTAAGATTAAATGCACTGAAATTGTTGGCATTGACAAAGAAAGTATAAGATCTGAAGGTACCTCTTTTGCTGCCATCTTCCATAGTCATAAGAGCATAATATCCCTCTGTTATAATAGTGTGTTCGCTGGACTCACCAATAAGAGTTATATTGTCTTTTTTTATTTCAACACGTTCTTTATAGATGCCATTTTTAATAAAAATAGTTTCGCCACCACATGCAGGATTGATAGAATCCACAGCAGCCTGAACTGAGTTGAAGTCGCCAGTGTTGTCTTTAGATACAGTAATCATAATAATAAATTCCCCTTTTATATAAAAGTATTTTTGAACACCACATGCTTTGTAAAATGCTGCATTTAAGCTACAACCGCATCTGGGCTTCGATATGTACATAATATCACATTAAATACTATTATAACATTTTTTTTTAAACTTAAAATGCTTTTATAGACAATTATTCGCAAAAATTGTATACTTATCAGGAAATTATAGGAAGTGGAAGAGATTATGATAAAAATAGTTGAAGATATAAAAGATGTTGATATATATATGTCGCTTAGAGATAAAGTTGAGTGGATAAAGCTTACAAGAAGTCAGGCACAGGCGGCTTTAGATAACAGTGTTAAAGTATTTACAGTGTTTGATGATGACAGACCTATAGGAATGGGAAGAGTTGTTGGAGATAAGGCGGTTATCAGTTATATCCAGGATCTTATTATAATACCAGAGTATCAGAGTAAACATATAGGAAGCATGCTTATCGAACATATAATATCATATGTAAAGTCGCTTACATATGAAAACTCAAGGATGATGCTATGTCTTATGTGTGCGAAAGGAAGAGAACAGTTTTATGAAAAACATAATTTCATAGCAAGACCTACAGATGCACTTGGTCCGGGAATGATACAGTATATATATGCTGGGGAAGAGTGTAAGTAAGGTTATCAGATAAGCAGCGGTATTACAACTCTAGTAGATCGTTTTCGAAATAATATACTAGATGTGCGGTTTTTGCACATTGTTAACTTGAAAAATAAAATAGTTGACAATATAAGAATTAAAATGTAAACTGATAAAATGATGAATTTATTAATACAGGCACTATGTGCAGAATGGAGACAAAAGTGAAAGAGAAAAAGTTTACAGTTTATCAGTTGTGTTTTATGGCATTAATGGCAGCAGTTACATGCATTTTAGCACCTATGTCTATACCGATAGGTCCTATTCCTATATCATTAACTAATCTTGTAGTTTATTTTACAGTGTATGTTATAGGTACTAAGGCAGGAGTGTGCAGTTATTGCATATATGTTCTTCTTGGAATAGTTGGACTTCCTGTTTTTTCAGGTTATGTTGGTGGTCCGGCTAAGATAGCAGGTCCAACAGGTGGATATATAGTTGGATTTGTGCTTATGGCTCTTATAGGTGGATTTTTTATAGAAAAGTTTAAAAGAAATTTTGCTTTGACATTAGTTGGATGGGTATTAGGAACATTTGTTGACTATTGCCTTGGAACAGTATGGTTCGTATATGGTGCACATTGCTCATTGTTATATGCACTTAAGGTTTGTGTATATCCTTTTATAGTATTTGATCTTGGAAAGATAGTTATAGCTACATTGTTAGGCCATGCTGTAAGATATGCTCTTGTTAAGGCAGGATTATTAAACAATATTAAGGCTGATGCGAAGGCAGCATAAAAACAGTTTATTTAGTGAAAATAATTATTTTGAATAACAGAAGTGAATAACAGATAGAATAAGGCTTGTTGGGTGTTTTAAGAATAAGGAACCAAAATGTTACTTTTACATATTCTTAAAATACCAAACAAGCCTTAATTGTCTGTTAATTGTCTGTTGTTTAACTATTATTCAACTGATATTCAGCTAAACAGCGGTATTTTATGCGAGTAATGTCTTAACATATTCAGCAATAGCCTCATCCTTGCAGTTAGCAAAGAAAAGCTCCTTAAACTGCTTACCTGCAACAGCACCCTTAACGAGATCCTGGTCAAGACCTTTAAGAACACTTATAAGATCCTGGTTAAGAGTAACCTTTCTTACTTCATCAAGAATCTTTTTATTTCTCTGTTCTGGAACAACTCTTTCCTTAGGGTAACCACCACCTGGTTCGCCTTCGAATAACTTTTCAAATATATATGTAAGATTTAATTCAGCACCCCATCCAAATCCTTTAGCGAAAGGAAGTGCGATAGCATTGCCATCGTTAATCTGCATGAACATATAAGCATCTGAAGGATCAACAACATGTCCGCAAAGAACGTTAGGGAATGAGTTAAGTGCAAGCATAGCACCTTCACCTGTTCCGCATCCTGTTACTACGAAGTCACATGCACCAGAGTTAAGAAGTATAGCAGCTAATATACCATTCTGTACATATGTAAGCTGTTCATTATCATCTGCTGAATACATACCATAGTTATCAACTGTATGTCCCTTGCTTTCAGCCACCTTCTTAAGATTAGCATAGATCATTTCATTCTTGGCAGCCTGGCTGTTTTCATTGATTAAAGCGATTCTCATTATAAAAACCTCATCTTTCTTGATAATATATTGATTGATGTCAATACTATAATGCATAAATGTGTGAGTAAAAACATGCTGTTGTTAGCATTATAGTGGTTAACAAAAATCATAATAACTATACGAAAATAAATAATATTTGTCAAATTGATAAAATATAAAAAGTATGGTAAAATCCGGATTGCTATAAGAATCAAAGGTAAGATGAGGAGAAATGTAATGGAACATAATAAAGATATACAGGCAGCTTTTATGGATGCACTAAATGCACTTAAGGAATACGCAAAGGTAAATGGTAATATAGTAGGTAAAGAAGATGTTGCAGGCTTCTTTAAAGACATGAGTCTTGATGATAATAAATATTCAATGATAACCGGATATCTGATGGCTAATGGAATAACAATAAAGGGAGAAGATGGCACTGATAATGAGTTTTTACATATGCTTGAGAGTACTGTAGACGATTCGGTAAAAAACGATGAGAAGGGAATTGCACTGGAGAATGAATATAAATCCACAGAGGATGATGCATTTACAGAAAAACAGGTTACAGACAAAGATGGTCTTATTACTAAAATAAATATATCAGAGGAAGAGGTAAAGAGTCTGCCAGAAAAAGAGGCGGCTATGGCTGCCCAGATGATAGCTGATAATATGGATTATTCAGAGGATGATATATACATCGAAAGATATAAAAAAGAACTTGAAGCTATCCAGCCGGTATCAGATACAACAAGAGCGTATCTGCTTGTCAATATAGTGGAGGATAATGATAAAGAGTCACTTAAGATATTATCAGAATCATATCTTGAAAAGATACTGGAATGGGTTGAACCATATAGATGCAAAGGTGTTCTTGCTGCAGATCTTGTACAGGAGAGTAATCTTTCAATGATGGCTTACATAGGACAGAAGCTATGGCTTAATAACTATGAATGGAAGGACAGGATAAAAGAGGGAAGTACAAGCGATATATTAGAAGTACTGAAAGCTATGGATAAGGAGGTCAGATATCAGGCAGAAGAGAGTATGAAGATGCTGATAGATGAACAGATGGACAGCAATAAGATATCTGGAAAGGTACTTAATAAAGTTAATTATGTGAATGACTGGGCTGTAAGACTTAGGGAAGAACTGGGAAGGAAGCCAACTGTTAAAGAAGTTGCAGAGCGTATGGGCGTTTCAGAGGATGTTGTAAGTGAAGCCTTATCATTGTCAGCTGATAAGATAGAAGATATAAAGGTTCAGAATGAAAAGTAAAAAAGGCTGAAAAAATATAGAATAATAAAAAAACTTTACATAATTAAAAAAGTTTTACATAATATATTGTGTAGAAACGATTTATGTAGTAGAATGTAGACAGTAAAGAGAGCAGGAAAGACCTGCTGGCTGAATCAGTTAAATATAATATATTTCCTGGGGCGTGCGAGAACCTCACTTATTTTGATCCTACATTTCATCGACGGGATTCCTATATCTCCATTCTAATGTCGGGCCTCCTAAGAGTGGATGGCAGCGGTCTGGATGCGGTTACCCACCTAGCATTGCTAGGAGTCGAAAACGTGGGGAACGGCGCTTTGGGATTATTGATTTGACATTATAAGTTGTAAGTATCTTTATATAAGTATTTATATAAAGAATCTTACAACTTTTTTATTTTCTGTAATATATAAGAGTACAAGAGCATATATATGATGTCAGGAGCAGAATTTGTTCTTTATATATTAACAATAGTTAATGAAAGGTATAGCTTCTAGTATGGTTAAGACGGTTGTTATCAGAAAACGGAATATAATAATGCATGGCATAATAATACTTGTACTAGCTGTTGCATCCATTGTCCTAAGGACATATCTGACAGATAACAGCCACAATCAGGATTATATAACATATGCACAGGCTGCAAGGATGATATCATATGCACAGATAGATGATTGTGATGCGTTTTCCCATGATATGGAATGGTACAAGCCTTATATGGAGTATGTCAACATAAATGGATACATGAACGCTGCAAATCCTAACAGTTATGTCAAATATAAAGATGTAAGTATGCTGGCTCGTAGAATAAATGCAGATATTGATTGTTTTAAGTCTGAGGGGATAGAATCATATATAGATATAGAAAATGATAACCGACCTGTAAAAAATGATGTTTTTATAAGATGCTTTCAAAATCTCTGCAAGTATTTTAAGTATGGAGATGAAATAGAACTTAAGCAGATGGGTGTGTCAGGAGTGCCATCAGATAATGTAAGTGAAGAGTGGACGGTGTGTACAACTAAAGGCACATATATATATGACGGTGTTATTATACAGCCATATATAGATACAACGATTGAGGCTCTTGTAAGACAAAACAGGCTTTTATGTGTTGTTGATAAAATATCAGATGATGTTAAGTACAGGAATGTGCTGCTTAAGACTTATGAAAATGGATATGTAACTGTCAATGTATATGGAATGATTAAAAAATATAAAGTACATAAGGTGGAGGGCTTTATTGAGAATAGTCTTGCAGATATAGATATAAGTAATGGGAAGCTTAAAGGAATAGATATAAAGGATGATAAGATAAGCGGTAAAGTACTATCCTTTAATGACAGCTATATTGAAATAGAAGGTTACGGAAAAGTTCCTGCCGATAGTAATTTTATGATATATGATATTACACAGGGCGATAAAGTGAGTGGTTATGACTCTATAATTGTAGGGTATTCTCTTGAGGATTTT
The DNA here is from genome assembly GCA_000436475.1 of Eubacterium sp. CAG:248. Lineage (GTDB taxonomy): Bacteria > Bacillota > Clostridia > Lachnospirales > Lachnospiraceae > Lachnospira. The sequence goes on along the minus strand of FR886208.1, from coordinate 13,551 downwards.
GTTGTGGCGCAGGGAAAAATATGTGGCGCGGTAAAGGGAAGGAAGCTTGTTCAGACAAACATAAGAGTAATGCTTAAGACGTCAGGCTATAAACAGCTTTTTCATGATTCCGTAGAATTTGTTTCTGATTCGGTCATACATGTTTCTTATGATGATAATGTTATTGACATCATGCAGGGAGAACATATCGTTATTGATAAGAATGATGAAAGATTCACCACAGGAAGAATAAAATTATGTACAGATGGTGGAACTATATGTATAGAATCAGTTAAGAGAGGTCAGGGCAGACCGGAGTACAGCGGCACTATAGAGCTTGCGTTATACGAGGAGGGAATAGCCGTTATTAATGAACTTGATATAGAAGAGTATTTAAAATGTGTTGTTCCAAGTGAGATGCCGGTGTCATACGGAGTCAATGCCCTTAAGTGTCAGGCAGTATGTGCCAGAAGCTATGCATATACACAGCTTGAAAATAATTATTACGGTGAGTATGGCGCACATGTTGATGATAGTGTAGCATTCCAGGTTTACAATAACACTTATAGAAATGAAGATGCTGATAAGGCTGTAGATGAAACAAAAGGAAGGGCTGTATATTATGATGATGAAATAGTTAAAACATATTATTATTCAACGTCATGTGGGTATTCGACAGATGTATGTGCATGGGGGAGCGATGATAGCTGTTATCCAATGTATGGTTCAACACATATAGCAAGCGGTGGTGATGATGCTGATATGAGTGATAATGCAGAGTTTGAACGTTATATAGAGGAATCACATGATTGTGATTATGATAGTGGTTTCCCACTTTATAGATGGAATACGACAATAAGTGCCAAAGATATATCTGATAATATTAATTCAAAGCTTGCATATGCATCTGGCAGGTCATGTGTATATATTTACAATGAGAACAAAGAACTTATACCAGGCAGCGTAAGCAGTGTCGGCAATATTCAATCTATTGAAGTGGTTAAAAGAGGCTGTGGAGGTGTTGTTAAGCTTCTTAGGTTAAAAGGAAGTGAGGCTGAATGTGTGATTTCCGGAGAGAATACAATAAGAACTGTGCTTGGAAGCAGCGGTGCAGTTATAAACACACTAACTGGTGATGCACATTATGACATACTGCCAAGTGCATTTATAGTGATAAAGCCTGTATATGCTGGTGATGATAATGTTATATCGGCATTTAAAATATATGGTGGAGGTTTTGGCCATGGTATAGGCATGAGTCAGAATGCTGTAAGAAAAATGTCTGAAACAATGGGTTATGAAGAAATACTTAAGTTCTTTTATAAAGGAGTTGAAATAAAAAATGTTGCTGCCTGATTATGTAAGCAGCAACATTTTTTAATGAGTTTTATTTTTGTGGTGAATTTATTTTTTGCCGGTAATACGGAAGGGTTTAAATATTTTCTTTTCTATAAGGGTATTGAATTCTGCACCAAAGAAAAGGATGATTATGCATATATACATCCAGATAAGCAGAAGCATAAAGGTTGTAAGGCTTCCGTATGTATATGAATACTTCACTATATAGGTAATGTATAAAGAATATAGTTCTGAAAATAAAAACCATCCTATGCTGGCTATAAATGCACCTGGTATTTCTTCGATAATGTGTTTTTTCTTATTTGGTATAAATGTGTACATAACTGAGAAAAATAAAGTCAACAAAGCAGGCACTAAAAACAGCCTGTTTGAAAAAATTGCATTTATTATTGTGAATTTTCCGCCAAGGCTGGCAAGACGGTTCTGAAGGAATGCAATCAGATGTTCACCAAATACGATAATTAAAAGGCTGGCAGCTATTGACAATAAAAGTATAAGTGCGTACAGACTTGAAAATATTCTCTGGATAAACCAGCTTCTGTTATATTCACAGTTATTTATCTTGTTAAGACATCTCTTTATAGTCATAAATCCTTTGCCGGCTGACCATAAAAGGCCAATTGCAGTTAAAGAAAGCAAAGCAACGGAGGATGAACTTTCGATGTCTGTGAATATATTTATAAGCATGGGATGAAATTCCTGCGGAATTATGTTTTCAAGCAGATCTAAAAGGTCAGAAGAAGTAACAGGAAAATAATGTATTATATTAATAAGTGCTATTATGAACGGCATAAAGCTCAATAAAAGATAGTAGCATGTCTGCGCAGCATAAGCAGTTATTTTATCTTCGTTGATTTTCTTTGCTGTTTCCTGAACGGTGAATAGTATTCTTGCAAGTTTCATATATACTCCTGTTTGTGTTTTGTTATGACATTATATGTTATTTTAGCCAAATTATCAATAAGGTCTGTAATAACTTGCATTTACAACAGCTTTTATGTAAAATAAATAAGTTAAAGATAAGAAAGGTATGGTTGTTTGTAATGGGGATTAGCGTTAAATTAGAGGCTTTTGAGGGTCCACTTGATCTTTTACTGCATCTTATAGATAAAAATAAAGTTAATATATATGATATTCCTATTGCTGATATTACTGAGCAGTATATGGAATATGTAAGAAAGATGCAGGAAGAGAATCTAGATATTGTAAGTGAGTTCCTTGTTATGGCAGCAACATTACTAGATATAAAATGCAGGATGCTGCTTCCTAAGGAAGTTGATGAGGAAGGAAACGAAGAAGATCCAAGAGCGGAGCTTGTAGAACAGCTGCTTGAGTATAAGCTGTTTAAGGCTATGGCAGAAGAACTTAAAGGACAGCAGCTTGATGCGCTAAAAACTTATTACAGAAAACCTGACATACCAGAAGAGGTTAGTGGATATACCCCACCTGTCGATTTAAATGAAGTGGTAGGCGATGTGAATCTTATTAAACTGAATGCGATATTTGCAGATGTTATGAAAAGAAAAGAAGACAAGGTTGATCCTGTAAGGAGCAAGTTTGGAAAGATTGAAAAAGAAGAAGTTACCATGTCGGAAAAGCTTGTGGACATTAAAGCATTCATGATGGAGCATAAGAGCTTTGGCTTCAGGGAACTGCTTATGAAGGGGGCATCAAAGGTTGCTGTTATTGTGACATTCCTTGTTGTGCTTGAACTTATGAAAACTGGCTTCATAACAGTGAAGCAGGAAGGAACCTGCGAAGAAATATATATAGATGTGATTGGTAATCCTGAAATGATTGAAGATATATCAGAGGACTAGGATTATATGTGTAAAAAGTGCGGAATGGAGATTGTATAATGAACATAAAACAAACAGAGGGAGCTATAGAAGCAATACTTTTTACGATGGGAGAGTCGGTAGAAGCAGAAAAGATTGCAGCTGCGATAGATCACGATGTTGATACAACAATCAGGATGATTCATAATATGATGGATAGTTATGAAGCTGAGGGAAGAGGAATAAAAATAATAGAACTTGATGGAAGCTTCCAGTTATGTACCAAGCAGGAGTATTATGATACTCTTATAAAGGTATGCAGCCAGCCTAAAAAATATACGTTGTCAGATGCGGCACTTGAAACATTGTCAATAATAGCCTATAAGCAGCCAATAACTAAGATGGAGATTGAAAAGATAAGAGGTGTTAATTCTGACAGGGCAGTAAACAAGCTTGTAGAGCTTGAACTGGTTAAAGAAGTTGGACGGCTTGATGCACCTGGACGTCCAATGCTTTTTGGCACAACAGAAGAGTTTTTAAGAACATTTGGCGTACAGTCAATAGATGAACTTCCAGTTATAAGTGAGGACATGATCGAACAGTATAAAGAAGAGGCAGAATATGAGGTTTTAAGTGAAATAAAATCTGAGGAAGAAGATGACGATGGCCAGCTTACCTTAGATATCTGATGTTTAAAACAGTAACACAGACACATAAAATAAATTAAAACAAAATAAAATGGAGGTACCACAATACTATGGAAAGATTAAATGCATGGAATAAGTATGATGAAGATATGAAAAAGAAGGTTTTTGATTTCGCTGATGAATACAGAAGATTCATATCTTTATGTAAAACTGAAAGAGAATGTGTAGAAGAAGGTGTACGTATATTAAAGGCATCTGGTTATAAAGACCTTAAAGACGTTATAGCTGCTGATGAAAAGCTTAAGGCAGGAGATAAGGTGTATGCTGTTAATATGAATAAAGCAATTGTAGCCTTTAATATAGGAGAAACTTCAATAGAGTCAGGCATGAACATATTAGGAGCACATATAGACTCTCCAAGACTTGATATTAAGCAGAATCCATTATATGAGGAAACAGGACTTGTGCTTCTTGATACACATTATTATGGCGGAATCAAGAAGTATCAGTGGGTTGCAACACCTCTTGCACTTCATGGTGTAGTTGCACTTAAAGACGGAACGACAGTTAAAGTAGTTATCGGCGAGGATATTGATGATACTGTAGTGGGCATATCAGATCTTCTTATTCATCTTGCATCAGAACAGATGGATAAGAAGGCAGCTAAGGTTGTAGAAGGAGAGGCACTTGATATTCTTGTTGGCAGTATGCCACTAAAGCAGGAGAGTGCTAAAAGTGATAAAGAAGACTGTAAAGATGCAGTAAAGAAGAATATATTGGCATTATTAAAAGAAAAATATGGTATAGAAGAAGAGGACTTTATGTCAGCCGAGTTAGAGGCAGTTCCAGCAGGTCCAGCCAGAGATTATGGTATAGACAGAAGTATGATAATAGGTTATGGACATGATGACAGAGTGTGTGCATATCCGTCTCTTATTGCACTTGTTAATGCTGACATGCCAAAAAGGACTGGCGTATGCATACTTGTCGATAAGGAAGAGATAGGAAGTGTTGGAGCAACTGGCATGCAGTCAAGATTCTTTGAAAATATGGTTGCAGAGGTTATGGACAGATGTGGTGAATATAGCGAGCTTAAGTTAAGAAGAGCTCTTGCAAACTCTTACATGCTTTCATCAGATGTAAGTGCTGCATATGACCCTAATTATGCATCAGTTTTTGAAAAGAAAAATGCTGCATATTTTGGTAAAGGCATGGTGTTTAATAAGTACACAGGGGCAAGAGGAAAGAGTGGTTCTAATGATGCTTCAGCAGAGTTTGTTGGAAAGTTAAGAAAAGTCATGGATGATGCGGACGTTGCATTCCAGACCGCAGAGCTTGGAAAAGTTGATATTGGTGGCGGCGGAACAATAGCATACATTCTTGCTAACCTTGATATGAATGTTATAGATAGTGGTATTGCGGTACAGAATATGCATGCTCCATATGAAGTTATAAGCAAGGCGGATCTTTATGAAACATTAAAGGGATATGAAGCATTTCTTAAGAATGCATAAGAAAATTCTAAGCTTTCATAATATAAAAATCATAAATGTATATTTAAAGAAAGGTATTGTACAGATGAAGTGGAACAGATATTCTATTAAGACAACAACAGCAGCTATTGATTTTATCAGCAGTGCACTTGCAGATATAGGAATAGAGGGAATTGAAATACAGGATAATGTGCAGCTTACACAGGAAGAGGCTAAGACTATGTTCGTTGATTTTATTCCTGAACTTCCACCTGATGATGGAACTGCAGTTGTTAATTTTTATATAGATTCAGATGAAGATGACGGTACTCTTGTAAAGAAAGCCAAACAGGAGCTTGAAGATTTAAGAATGTTTGTTGATATAGGCGAAGGAACTATCACCAACTCAGAAACTGAAGATAAGGACTGGATTAATAACTGGAAGCAGTACTGGCATACATTTACTATTGGAAATCTTTATATCAAGCCTACATGGGAAGCTGTTACAGACGATATGAAGGGACACCCGGTCCTTAGTATTGATCCGGGTACTGCTTTTGGTACAGGTTCACATGAGACAACAAGAATGGTTATAAAACAGCTTGAAAAGTATGTTAAGCCTGGAGATAATGTTCTTGATGTAGGATGTGGAAGCGGAATCTTATCTGTTGTTGCGCTAAAATATGGTGCAGCACATGCTTTTGGAACAGACCTTGATCCTAATGCTATAATTGCGTCACATGAGAATTCAGAGCAGAATAATATTACACCTGAACAGTTTGAAGTTATAGAGGGTAATATTATAGATGATAAGTCTGTTAAGGATGCCTGTGGCTATGAATGTTATGATATAGTATGTGCTAACATTCTTGCTGATGTTTTGGAACCTCTTTCAGTTAACATACATGAACATATGAAGGAGGGAGCTTATTTTATAACCTCAGGTATAATTAATACTAAAGAGAATGAAGTAGTGGAAAGCTTTAAAAAGAATCCTGAACTTGAAATAGTTGAGATAAACCATGATGGTGAATGGGTTAATGTGACTGCAAGACGCAGGAACAAAACTGATATGCGCACAAAACATGCGTAGAAATGAGGAATATTATGTATCATTTTTTTGCAGAGCATGAAAATATATCAGATGATTATATTGATATACGTGGTGGAGATGTCAATCACATTAAGAATGTTATTAGACTTAAGGCAGGAGATGAGGTGCTTATAAGCAGTGGAGATAATTATGATTATCTTTGCAGTATAGAGTGCATAAGTGATGATGTTGTAACAGCAAAAATCATAGAAACAAGAGAAAAGATGAATGAGCTTCCTGTTAAAGTTTATCTTTTTCAGGGGCTTCCAAAGGCAGACAAGATGGAGCTTATAATCCAGAAAATGGTCGAACTTGGGGTATATGAAATAGTTCCTGTTTCTATGAAAAGAAGCGTTGTCAGGCTGGATGAAAAAAAAGCCAGAACGAAGACTACACGCTGGAATGCAATATCAGAGAGTGCAGCAAAGCAGAGTAAGAGAAGCATAATACCTCATGTATCAGAAGTGCTTAGCTTTAAGCAGGCATTAGAAAAGGCAAAGGAGCTTGATGTGCTTTTACTTCCGTATGAGTGTGCCGAAGGTATGGCTTATACCAGAATGGTTGTATCTAAGATTAAACCAGGACAGTCTGTAGGAATATTTATCGGACCTGAAGGTGGGTTTGATGGAGAAGAGTTAAAGCTTGCCAGCGAAGCAGAATGTAATATAATAACACTTGGAAAGCGTATATTAAGAACAGAAACAGCAGGGATGATGCTGATGTCAGTTATTATGTATAATATGGAAGAATAACATTAGCTATTAGGAATGGAGTTAACATGAAGGCATATCTTGATAATTCAGCCACAACAAAGTGTGCACCACAGGTTGTTGATGTGTGTGTGAAGGTTATGCAGGAGGATTATGGTAATCCTTCATCAAAGCATATGAAGGGTGTTGAAGCTGAAAATTATATAAAAGATGCTAAAGAGACTATAGCAAAGACATTAAAATGTCAGGATAAGGAGATTCTCTTTACATCTGGTGGAACAGAATCTAACAATATGGCAATTATAGGAACTGCCATGGCTAATAAAAGAAAAGGTAACCATGTGATTGTGTCGTCAGTAGAACATTCATCGGTAAAGGAGCCTTTTAATTTTCTTGAGGAGCAAGGGTTTAAGGTTACTTATCTTAAGGTCGATAGTAAAGGAATAGTTGATATTGAAGAACTTAAGAATGCTCTTGATGATGAAACTATACTTGTATCTGTCATGTATACTAACAATGAGATAGGAGCGGTTGAACCGATTGAAGAAATCGGACATATAGTTAAAAGCTACAACCCTGATATAGTATTTCATGTAGATGCTATCCAGGCATATGGTAAGTTTAAGATTATACCTAAAAAACTAGGTATAGATCTTCTTTCAGTAAGCGGACATAAGATACATGGACCTAAAGGCAGCGGCTTTTTGTATATAAAGGATAAGACAAGAATCAAACCTATAATATATGGAGGCGGGCAGCAGAAGGGTATGCGTTCCGGAACAGAAAATGTTCCTGCCATAGCTGGACTTTCGGCAGCAGTTAAGCTTATATATAATGAAAATTTTGATGCTAAGATTGACAAGTTGTATGAACTCAAAGATTATTTTATATCGCAGCTTGAACAGTTAGAAGAAGTACAGATTAATTCATTAAAGGGAAGAGAAAGTGCACCACAGATTGTAAGTGCAAGCTTTAGGGGCGTGAGAGCAGAAGTGCTGCTGCATGCACTTGAAGACAGACAGATATATGTATCATCTGGCTCTGCATGTTCGTCTAATAAACCAGGGCTTAGCAATACACTTGTTGCAATAGGTCTTGATAAAGACCTGTTAGATAGTACTATAAGATTCAGTTTTTGTTATGATACAACAAAGGAAGAACTTGATTATACTATAGAGACACTTAAAGAATTATTGCCGGTATTAAGAAAATATACAAGACATTAGGAAAGGGAGATGAATAATGTACAAAGCTTTTTTGATAAAATATGGAGAGATAGGCGTAAAGGGAAAAAACAGATATCTTTTTGAAGATGCACTTGTAAGACAGATTAGATTCGCACTTGCTAAGGTGGATGGTGACTTTACTGTATCAAAGGAAAATGGAAGAATATATGCAACAGCTGGAAGTGAATTTGATTATGATGAAACAGTTGAAGCGTTAAAAACAGTATTTGGAATAATAGGTATATGCCCGGTTGTCCAGATAGAGGATAATGGTTTCGATGATCTTGCAGAACATGTTATTAAGTATATAGATGAAGCATATCCGGATAAGAATATAACTTTTAAGGTTGATGCCAGACGTGCAAGAAAGAATTATCCTATGAATTCTATGGAGATTAACATGGAAATGGGTGGAAGAATCCTTGAAGCATTTCCAGAAATGAAGGTCGATGTCCATAATCCGCAGGTGCTTTTGCAGATTGAAATAAGAAAGAATATTAATATATATTCGATAGAGATTCCAGGACCAGGCGGTATGCCTATAGGAACAGCAGGTAAAGCTATGCTTCTTCTGTCTGGTGGAATAGATAGTCCTGTTGCAGGGTACATGATAGCAAAAAGAGGTGTACAGATAGAGGCGACTTATTTTCATGCACCACCATATACAAGTGAACGTGCAAAGCAGAAGGTAGTTGATCTTGCCAGACTTGTGTCAAAATATGCAGGTCCTATTGTACTTAATGTAGTTAATTTTACAGATATCCAGCTTGCTATATATGAGAAGTGTCCTCATGATGAGCTTACTATAATCATGAGAAGATACATGATGAAGATAGCGGAAGAACTTGGTAAAGAAAGCAAATGTATGGGACTTATCACAGGAGAGAGTATAGGACAGGTTGCCAGCCAGACTATGCATAGCCTGTATTGTACTAATGAAGTATGTACTATGCCTGTTTACAGACCTGTTATCGGCTTTGATAAGCAGGAAATCATAGATATATCAGAAAAAATTGGAACATACGAAACATCTATACAGCCATTTGAAGACTGCTGTACAATATTTGTAGCAAAGCATCCGGTTACTAAGCCAAATCTTAATATAATAAAGCAGCACGAACATAACCTTGATGAGGTTATAGAACAGCTTATGAAAACAGCTATTGAAACAACTGAAAAAATAATAGTTAAATAAAAACAAAAATAAAAAATGGATGCCACACTTATGTGTGACATCCTGTTTCCAATATAACTTAACAGTACTATCATGTGTGAATATGAATTCATGATGAAGAAAGCTATATATACCATATCATATAAAACTGGTTATACGATATAAGGCTTTAATACTGCAAGTATTGTGTCGATATCATTCTCAGCATGAATGTTAAGATCAATTGGCTTAGAAAGATCAAGACTGAAGATACCCATGATAGATTTTGCATCTATTACATATCTTCCTGATACAAGATCAAAGTCTACGTCAAACTTAGTAATATCGTTAACAAAAGACTTAACTTTATCGATTGAGTTTAATGAAATCTGAACTGTTTTCATTGAGCTACCTCCCACATAGAATAATTACTTATGTATTAATTATAATGTTTAAATGGGTTATGTCAAGAATAAAGTGAGTATAAAAAATAGCACAGTATATATGTGCGGAAATGAGGAAATGTTGAAAAAAGCAGCTATACATAATCTTGGGTGTAAAGTTAACTCATATGAAGCTGAATCAATGGAGCTTATGCTTAAGAATGCGGGATATGAGATAGTACCATTTGATGAGAATATAATTGCGGATGTATATATTATTAATACGTGTTCAGTAACTAATATAGCAGACAGAAAATCACGACAGATGCTTCATAAGGCAAAGAAAATGAATCCTTTGGCGGTTGTTGTTGCAGCAGGATGCTATGTACAGGCCGACGAGGATGGCGTAAGGAGTGATGAAGCAGTAGATATTGTTCTTGGAAATAATATGAAGATTAACATTGTTGATGTGCTTGAAGAATATTTTAAGGATAACAGCCGTGATGATTATGTGCTTGATATTAACAATAAAGAAACAACATATGAAGAACTTAAAATAGATAAAGTGACTGAACATACAAGGGCATATATAAAGATTCAGGATGGATGTAACCAGTTTTGCTCTTATTGTATAATACCATATACAAGAGGAAGAATCAGAAGCCGTTCTGCCATAGATATAGTAGATGAGGTTAAAAGACTGGCTTTAAATGGATATAAGGAGATTGTACTGACTGGTATTCATCTTTCTTCTTATGGAAAGGATACGGGAAAGGAAACGCTTCTTGATGTTATAAAGCTTGTGCATGAGGTAGACGGAATTGAACGTATTCGTCTTGGTTCTCTTGAGCCAAGAATAGTAACAGATGAATTTGTAGGTGAAATAAGTAAACTATACAAGCTGTGTCCGCATTTCCATCTTTCACTGCAGAGTGGATGTGATAAAACACTTAAAGCAATGAATAGAAAATATACTTCTAAAGAATATCTTGATGGATGTAATATATTGAGAAAATATTATAAAAATCCAGCTATAACAACAGATGTCATAGTAGGTTTTCCAGGAGAAACAGATGAAGATTTTGATATAACAAAAGCATTTCTTGAAAAAGTACATTTTTATGAGATGCATATATTCAAATATTCAAGAAGAAAAGGTACAGTTGCGGATAAGATGGCGGATCAGGTTGATGACAGGGTTAAAACAGTGAGAAGCAATGAGCTTATACAACTTGAAGAAAAAATGTCTCTTGAATATAGAAAGCTATATGAGAAATCCTGTATGAATGTGCTTATAGAAGAAAAACAGCTTGTTGATGGTAAAGAATATTATACTGGATACACAATGAATTATATCAGAGTGCTTGTGCCAGCAAAACAGTTAGAAAACGGAAATGAATGTATAGTAAATAACATATATAAGGTAAATTGCCTTGGGCTTGATGCATCTGGAAAATATATGTATGGTGAAGTGGTATGTGATTATTGAAATATAGGCTGTTAAGAAAGTAAGTTCAGAAATGGCACAAACAGTTTTACATAATTTATAAAAATTTAATAAAAGGGTGGAAAATGCTATGACCAGATTAAGAAAGAATGAAAAAGGTATGATTCTGGCAATTGATATGGGCAACACTAATATTGTTATAGGTTGCGTAGATGATAATGGTGTACTGTTTGAAGAAAGATTATCAACGGATTTTTCTAAAACAGAATTAGAATATGCAATAGGATTTAAAACTGTATTGGAATTGTATAATATAGATTCATATGATATAAAGGGGGCGATAATGTCATCAGTTGTTCCTCAACTTTCTAATATTATAAAATCTGCTGTAGAAAAAACAATAGGAATATCGCCTTTAATAGTAGGACCTGGTATAAAAACAGGACTTAATATTCTTATGGATCAGCCAAGACAGGTTGGTAGTGATCAGATAGTAGATGCAGTGGCTGCACTTAAGGTATATGGTGCCCCTTCTATTATTATAGATATGGGAACGGCTACGACTATGAGCGTGGTTGATGAAAATGAGAATTATATAGGCGGCGTGATACTCCCAGGTATAAGAGTGTCTGTAGATTCTTTAGTTTCAAGAACAGCGCAGCTTCCAAGAATTGCACTTGATGCACCTAAAAGTGTTATGGGCAAGAATACGATAGACTGTATGAAGAGTGGAGTTGTATATGGTAATGCTTCATGTATTGATGGAATGATAGACAGAATGATAGATGCAAATGGATTTAATAAGAATGGAACTAAAGCTGTAACAATAGTGGCAACAGGCGGACTTTCAGAAGTGATAATTCCACATTGCCGACATGATATTAAGGTTGATCCAGGACTTCTTTTAAAGGGGCTTAGTATAATATATGATAAGAATGTGGAATAAGAACGTGGATTTTACAGAATGGAGATAGTTATGTTAAAGGGTAAAAATGTACTTTTGTGTGTAACTGGTAGTATAGCAGCATATAAAATAGCAGAGCTTGCAAGCCGTCTTGTAAAGAAGCATTGCAATGTTGATGTTATTATGACAAAAAATGCAACTAATTTCATTAATCCGATTACATTTGAAACACTTACAGGTAATAAATGTATAGTTGATACGTTTGACAGGAACTTTCAGTTTAATGTTGAGCATGTGTCACTGGCAAAGAAAGCAGATTGCGTTATGGTGGCACCTGCATCTGCAGATATTATAGGAAAAATGGCAAATGGCATAGCAGATGATATGTTAACAACGACAGTGCTGGCATGCAGATGTAAGATTATGGTTTCACCAGCAATGAATACCAACATGTATGATAATGCGATTGTCCAGGATAATATCAAAAAGCTTGCACATTATGGAATGGAGATCATAGAGCCTGACAGCGGATATCTTGCATGTGGCGATACAGGAAAAGGAAAAATGCCATCACCAGAAGTTCTGGAATGGTATATATTAAGAGAAATAGCAAAGAAAAAAGATATGAAAGGTATGAATGTCTGCGTAACAGCAGGACCTACCAGGGAAATTATAGATCCAGTACGTTTTATATCGAACAATTCTACAGGAAAAATGGGATATGCTATTGCAAAGGAAGCAATGCTAAGAGGAGCTGATGTTACTCTGATATCAGGAAAGGTCAATATTGCACCAGTTCCATTTGTAAAGCTGGTAGATGTCATATCTGCAAAAGATATGTATGATGAGGTTGTAAAAGCAGCAGAATATTCAGATATTATTATAAAGGCAGCTGCAGTGGCAGATTATCGTCCAGCTGTGGTAAGTGACAATAAGATTAAGAAAAAAGATGGTGATATGTCTATAGAACTTACCAGAACAGAGGATATTATTGGTACACTTGGCAAGAATAAGAAGAAAGAACAGTTTTTATGCGGATTTTCTATGGAAACAGAAAATATGCTGGAAAATTCAAAGGCAAAGCTTGATAAAAAGAATCTTGATATGATAGTTGCAAATAATGTAAAAGTTAAAGGTGCAGGATTTGGAACAGATACTAATGTTGTAACTATAATAACAAGAAATGATTGCAGGGAATTGCCAATCATGTCAAAAGAAGAAGTTGCAGATGAAATATTGTCTTATATAATGCAGCTTAAAAAAGAAAAACATTAAAGTAAATGTGAGATATATCCCGTTAAAGCCGGTAATAAAGCCGCTTTGACGGGTTTTTTAACTTGTTTATCTCATTAAAATCAAAAAAAGTTGAAAAAAGTTGAAAAAAGTTGTTGACATATGTT
>FR886207.1 GCA_000436475.1 Eubacterium sp. CAG:248 | reverse complement strand
ATATGCTGTCGTCCGTACGTTAAGAATGTATGCTAAACAACAGTCTACTCTGTAGTTTCACCTGCATCAGCTGCCTCAGCCTTTCCTAATTCTAATTCATATTCATCGAAGATATAGTTAAGAATAGGAGCTAATCCAACGAATTCACAGCCATAGGCATATAGGTCGGAGTTATCAAGAGGCTGGCATCTTATAATTTTAATAACACAATATATGACATCTTCTTCAGAGCCTAACTTCAATGCCGCGTTGAAATAAAAGTCAATAGGAAGAATGCTTTTTGATCTGAATCCGATACCACTTTTAGATATGTCGGTTACGGTTATTGGTGAATCTATATTTCTTATGTTTACATTATTCTGCTTGAAAAGATTGGATACATTAAGCTTAAGGTCGGCTTTTAATCTTTTATAGCGTCTTTTTTCGATTCCATTTTTAATATTTTTATCTTCCATAATAATCCTCCATTCTTGCGTGTGAAAAATCTTATTTTTCACACTATTTCCCCCTTATATGTGATTTAGCTTGTAAGATGCATTTTGTTGTGTGGATTATATCCCTTGTTGTTTAACATACTCTAATATGTTCAGATTATCATACCGTGATTATTATATACTTTCATATGTACAGAATATATTCTGGTAAAACTATAGAAATTAGAATATTCCTTAGGTTATTGTGAAATGTATATATATTTCTTTTTTATAATGATACTATCTTGTGCAATAATATGCAAGTTTGTCTATTGATTTTGAATGTAGGCTGTTATATAATTTTTTAGTGTTGGGTATAAATTGTACCTGCATATATTCTGTTTATTGATATTAGATAATATAAGTAGAATACATGCTATATCAGCTAATCAGTAATCAGAATACATTTACTAAAATAAGTATTTAAAGGATGGACGCGATCATGGAAAAGTTTGAGTTACTTTATGAAGGAAAAGTCAGAGAAGTATATGATATAGGAGATAAGCTTGTTATTGCTGCAACAGACCGTATATCAGCTTTCGACCATATTTTAAAGAATAAGGTTACAGATAAGGGTGCTATTCTTACACAGATGTCTAAGTTCTGGTTTGATTATACAAAGGATGTTATTCCTAATCATATGATTTCTGTTGATGTTAATGATATGCCAGAATTCTTCCAGAATGAAAAGTATGCAAGAAGAAGCATGATGTGTAAGAAGCTTACTATGCTTCCAGTCGAGTGCATCGTAAGAGGATATATAACAGGAAGTGGCTGGGCAAGCTACCAGAAGAATGGTACAGTCTGTGGTATAAAGCTTCCAGAAGGACTTGAAGAGTCAGAAAAGCTTCCAGAACCAATCTATACACCAAGTACAAAGGCTGAGATTGGTGACCATGATGAGAATATTTCATTTGAACAGAGTATTGATGTATTAGAGAAGAAGTTCCCAGGAAAGGGACTTGAATATGCAACTAAGATTAAGGATGCAACTATTGCCCTTTATAAGAAGTGTGCTGAGTATGCATTAAGCAAGGGTATTATTATTGCAGATACTAAGTTTGAATTCGGTCTTGATGAGAACGGAGAGGTTGTTATCGGTGATGAGATGCTTACACCAGACAGTTCACGTTTCTGGCCATTAGAAGGATATAAGAAAGGACAGGGACAGCCATCTTATGATAAGCAGTTTGTAAGAAACTGGCTTCTTGCTAATCCGGATAGCGATTACCTTCTTCCAGATGATATTATTGAGAAGACAGTTGATAAGTACAAGGAGGCCTATAAGCTTCTTACTGGTGAAGATTTCTAATACATCATCAATAATCAGTCTGTTGTCTATGTCAAAGACCGATGTGGTGTGATAGCATGATCGCAGAATGGGAAGAAGAACGGATAATAATTATAATAAGACAGAGGTTAGTGTGAAAAATAAGATTTTTCACACGCAAGATTTGTGCTTCGCACAAACTTGAGATGCGCAAGGAAGCGGCGCAAGAATGGAGATTATTATGAATAATAGTTATATAGATGATAGAAAGCTTCATGAGGAATGTGGAGTATTTGGCGTATATGATTTTGATGGTGCTGATGTAGCATCAACTATATACTATGGATTGTTTGCACTACAGCACAGAGGGCAGGAAAGCTGCGGTATTGCTGTAAGTGATACAGATGGTCCTAAGGGAAAAGTACTTTCACATAAGGATATGGGACTTGTTAATGAAGTATTTAATCCGGAATCGCTTGAAAAGCTGAAGGGAAATATAGGTGTTGGACATGTGCGTTATTCGACGGCAGGAAGTTCAACAAGAGAAAATGCACAGCCACTTGTTCTTAACTATGTTAAGGGTACACTTGGCATGGCACACAACGGTAATCTTCTTAACGCTGTGGAGTTGAGGGAAGAGCTTTCATATACAGGTGCTATATTCCAGACAACTATAGATTCAGAGGTTATAGCGTATCTGATAGCAAGGGAAAGACTTAACACAGGAGCAGTAGAAGATGCAGTTAAAAATGCTATGAAGAAGATTAAGGGTGCATATTCACTTATTGTAATGAGTCCAAGAAAGCTTATAGGAGCAAGAGATCCTTTTGGATTTAAGCCACTCTGCATAGGTAAGAGGGATAACGCATATTTCTTATCGTCAGAAACATGTGCTCTGGACACTGTTGGAGCAGAATTTATAAGAGATGTACTCCCAGGCGAAATTGTCACCATAACAAAGGATGGAATAAAATCAGATACATCTTTATGCCAGAAGAACACAGCAAGATGTGTGTTTGAATATATATATTTTGCAAGACCTGACAGTAAGATAGATGGTATGGGTGTATATGAGTCGCGTGTAAATGCGGGACGAATATTAGCTAAGACACATCCAGTTGAAGCAGATCTTGTTGTAGGCGTTCCAGAATCAGGTAATCCGGCAGCATTAGGATATTCCATGGAGTCAGGAATACCATATGGCAATGCATTTATAAAGAATAATTACGTAGGAAGAACATTTATAAAGCCAAAGCAGGAGCAGAGAGAGTCAAGTGTTAAGGTTAAGCTTAACGTGTTAAAGGAAGTTGTTGCAGGAAAGAGGGTTATTATGATTGACGATTCAATCGTAAGAGGAACTACAAGCAGCAGAATTATCAATCTTTTAAGACAGGCAGGAGCTAAGGAAGTACATGTAAGAATAAGTTCACCAGCCTTCCTTCATCCTTGTTATTTTGGTACAGATATACCATCAGAGGATCAGCTTATTGCATCAGGAAGAACTGTTGAAGAGATATGTAAGGAAATCGGCGCAGATTCGCTGGGATATCTTGAAACAGATAAGCTTAGTGAGATGATATGTAACCAGACTGGCTTCTGTGATGCATGTTTTACTGGAAATTATCCAATCGAACCACCTACAATAGATATTCGTGGAGAGATGGGCTGATAGGCTGAATAAACAGACGTTTTATTAAGGAGAGGGAAATCCCTCTCCTTTTCTATATATGTTTGGCGTATAGTATGAGGAATATACAATAAAATCAGGAGGAATGATTATAATTATGGATAAAAATGAGCAGGATAGACTGAATAAACAAATGAGGTTTATAGAAGAAATAGATAAAGAAAAGCTTATAGGAAGGCAGACATATCTATCAGATGCTTCAAGGAAAGAAAATGATGCAGAGCATGCATGGCATATGGCTATTATGGCTGTACTTTTAAAAGAGTATGCCAACGAAAAAATAGATGTTTTAAAAACTATGACAATGCTTCTTATACATGACATAGTTGAAATAGATGCAGGAGATACATATGCGTATGATGAGGAAGCTAAAAAAACACAGAGGGAAAGAGAGCTTGCAGCAGCTGACAGGATATTTGGATTACTGCCGCAGGATCAGGCAGAATATATGAGAGGTCTGTGGGATGAATTCGAGGAAAGAAGGACACCAGAGGCAAAGTTTGCAAGAACTCTTGATAATGTGCAGCCAGTTATGCTTAACAGCGCATCATGTGGAAAAAGCTGGCAGGAAAAAGGAGTGCATCTTAGCCAGATTCTAAAAAGAAATGAGCATACCATGGATGGATCAGAAGAGTTATGGAACTATGCATTTGATAATTATATAAAGCCTAATGTAGATGCAGGGAAAATAAAAAAAGATTAAGAAAGATATATGGAATGAATAAAAAGAGAAATGTAATTGCACAATAAAACGAAAAATGTTAATCATTGAATGGATAGCATGTATATGGTATAATAAAAAAGTGATTTCTGACTAAATCACGATTAAAGTTGAATAATGACAATTTAAGAAAGGCGGATTGCAAGGATGAACGACAGATATCAGACACCACTTGCCGAAAGATATGCAAGTAAGGAGATGCAGTACATATTCTCTCCAGATAAGAAGTTTAAAACATGGAGAAAATTATGGATTGCTTTAGCTGAAACAGAGGCTGAATTAGGACTTCCTATTACACAGGAGCAGATTGATGAGCTTAAGGCACATCAGGATGATATTAACTATGAAGATGCTAAGAAGAGAGAAAAGGAAGTACGTCATGATGTTATGTCGCATGTATATGCGTATGGTCTTCAGTGTCCAAAGGCTAAGGGAATCATTCACCTTGGTGCTACATCATGTTATGTAGGAGATAATACAGATATCATAATTATGACAGAAGGTTTAAAGCTTGTACGTAAGAAGCTTGTTAATGTTATCAACGAGTTATCTAAATTCGCTGATAAGTATAAGGCACAGCCAACACTGGCTTTCACACATTTCCAGCCAGCACAGCCTACAACAGTTGGCAAAAGAGCTACACTCTGGCTCAATGAGCTTGTTATGGATCTTGAAGATCTTGATTATGTGTTATCAACAATGAAGCTTCTTGGATGTAAGGGAACAACAGGAACACAGGCTTCATTCCTCGAACTTTTTAATGGAGATCAGGATAAAATCCGCCAGATAGATAAAAAGATTGCTGAAAAGATGGGATTTGAAGAGTGTGTTCCTGTATCAGGACAGACTTACTCACGTAAGGTTGATACAAGAGTGCTTAACATTCTTGCAGGTATTGCAGCATCAGCACACAAGTTCTCTAATGATATAAGATTATTACAGCATCTTAAAGAGGTTGAGGAACCATTTGAAAAGTCACAGATTGGTTCATCAGCTATGGCATATAAGAGAAATCCAATGAGAAGTGAGCGTATGGCTTCACTTGCTGACTATGTTTTATGTGATGCACTTAATCCAGCTATTGTATCAAGTACACAGTGGTTTGAAAGAACACTTGATGATTCAGCTAACAAGAGACTTTCTGTACCGGAAGGCTTTCTTGCAGTAGATGGTATACTTGATCTTTATCTTAATGTTGTAGACGGACTTGTTGTATATGATAAGGTTATAATTAAACATATGATGGCAGAGCTTCCATTTATGGCAACAGAAAATATTATGATGGATGCTGTTAAGGCTGGTGGTGACAGACAGGAGCTTCATGAAAGAATCAGAGAGCTTTCTATGGTTGCAGGAAAGCGTGTTAAGCAGGAGGGACTTGATAATAACCTTCTTGAACTTATAGCAGCTGATCCTATGTTTGGAGTTACACTTGAGGAACTTCAGGCTAAGCTTGATCCTATCAAGTATGTAGGACGTTCTAAGGAACAGGTGGAAGAGTATCTTGCTGAGGTTATTAAGCCAATACTAGATGCTAATGCTGATGATCTTGGACTTACGGCACAGATTAACGTTTAATAACAGAAATTTACATTAAAGGATATATAACATTTGAAAAATTCAGTCAGAACAAATATAAAAAAATTATTTAATCACATTAACAGAATAATACCTGTGTATGCTATAATACCGCTTATTGCGTGCTTTTCATGGAATATGCTTGTGTACTGGGGAACAAGGCGTATTAATGCGGATATGAAGCATTTTGATATGACACTTCCCATAGACAGGGCAACGCCGGTTATTCCTGTATTTGTTGTGGTGTATTTCGGATGTTATATATCCTGGATTATATATTATATAGCAAGTGTACGTGTGGGTAGATATGAATGCGCAAGATTTGTTACATTTGATATTATAACACGTACATGTTGTGCTATATTATTTATAGTTATTCCTACTTATAATATCAGGCCAGATATCACAGGAGAAGATATATTTTCATGTGTTTTGAGATTTTTATATAAGATTGATGCAGCTGATAATCTGTTTCCATCGATTCATTGTCTTGTAAGCTGGAATTGCTATATCGGTGTGAGAAATATTAAAGAATATCCGGTAATTTTTAAGAATATGGCAGCAGTGATAGCTGTTATGGTATTTATTTCCACACTTGTGACCAAACAACATGTTATTGCCGATGTCATATCAGCAGTTGCGATATCTGAGGTGTGCTGGCTGGTTGTTAACAAGACAGGAGTATACAGATTTCTGCTCAATATTATGAATAGTGTAAAGGAAGCAAGTAAGTGAAAAATGTATTGAAGAGAAATAAGAAAAATATATTTAATGGTATGTTTCTGATTATACTGTTCATGATAACGTTATACTATGTGTTTCATGGCTCTGGCGACAGTCTTTCAGAGGTGTGGGCAAAAATGCAGATGGCAGATCCGGTATGGGTTGTACTGTCTGTGATTTTTATTGTATTGTTTATATATGGTGAATCCCATATTATACATTATCTTTTTGGAACATTTGGTATCAGGACACGTAGATTCACCTGCTTTTTATATTCGTGTGCAGGTTTTTTCTTTAGCTGTATTACACCATCTGCTTCGGGCGGACAGCCTATGCAGGTATATTATATGAAAAGGAACAGGATTCCTATACCATTTGCTACAGTTATACTTATGATTATAACTATTACATATAAAGCTGTACTTGTAGCTGTAGGAGTATGGCTTATGCTTTTTGACAGAACATTTATAAATGAAAGGCTGGATGGAATACGTTTTGTGTTTTATCTTGGAATAATTCTTAATATAATATGTATAGCAGCGATGCTGATTCTGGTTTTTAATAACAGGTTAGCAACTAACATATGCAGTATGGTTATCCGTGTGCTTGAAAGACTTCATATTATGAAGAGTGATAATCAAAGGATAGACAGATTAAACGATGCCATGGAAGTGTATAGAAGAACGGCAGCATATTTAAAGAAGCATGTTTTAGTTGTAGTTAAGGTATTTTTTATTACTATATTGCAAAGGACAGCGTATTTTTTTACAACATATTTTATATATAGATCGTTTGGGCTAAAAGGAACTGGTATGTATACGGTTGTTATGCTGCAGGCAGTTATATCTCTTTCGGTCGATATGCTTCCGCTACCGGGAGGTATGGGTATAAGTGAGGCACTTTTCAGGGTGATATATCTTCCTGTTTTTGGAAGTAATCTTATTACGGCAGGACTGGTGCTAAGCAGATCAGTAAGCTTTTATACAGAGCTTTTTGTCAGTGCAGTATTTACAATGTTTGCGCATATATACATAGGGCGCTTTACTAAGAAAGAAATAGTTGGAGTTGATGACTTTAACATTGATTATAGATAGAAGAAGAGGAATACAAATGATTGGTTTTTATGATTATACAGTTGTACTTACATATATAAGTATGATGATATCTATGTATGGAATAACTTTGTGCATGGATGGACATTTTAAAAGAGCAATAGTGTGTCTTGCATTATCGGGTTTGTGTGATATGTTTGATGGCAAGATAGCGAGAACTAAAAAAAACAGAACGGATGAAGAAAAATGTTATGGCATACAGATAGATTCATTGTGCGATATAGTATGTTTTGGTATATTGCCAATCGTAATATGCTATAAAATCGGTATAACAGATATTATCGGGATTGTCTGCCTTATGATATATGGACTGGCTGGACTTATAAGACTGGCATTTTATAATGTTAAGGAACAGATAAGACAGAATGAAACATCTGAAAACAGAAAGTACTACCAGGGGATGCCTATAACATCAATATCGGTTATTTTACCTATATTATATATGTTAAGACCGGTATTTCCGGACAACATGTTTCTTATAGTGCTGAAGGTGGCAGTGTTTATCACAGCGTTATTGTTTGTAACAAACTTTAAATTCAAAAAACCAAACAATCTTATGCTGTCAGTGCTTGTGTTTGTAGTTGCTATGGCTGTTATATATATGTTTACAACACATTGGCTTATGTGGAGAATGAGCTGATTGCTGCAAAAAGGCTTTGTTAAAAACTGTGAGACATAGCTTTTGGACTGTTTATGAATAGTGGTGTAAATGTAGTTTGTTAGATTATGCTAAGTGATGGGGAGGTAAGAAAGTATGCAGGCTGTTGACAGACATAGAAAGATGGTTGGCAAAGATGATGCACAGGATAAGCTGATAAAATATATGTATGAAACTAAAGTTGGCAGGGCGATAACGTCATTTCTGATAAAACCATGGTTGTCAGAAGCTTGTAAAACAATACTTGATATGCGTAGTTCAAGATTGTTAATACCGTTGTTTATAAAAGCAAATAATATTGATATGTCTTTATATGAGAAAAGCACATATAAGGATTATTTGTCATTCAATGATTTTTTTACAAGAAAAATAAAGCCACAGAACAGATGGATTGATATGAATAAAACCTCTCTTATAAGTCCTTGTGATGCAAGGCTGAGTATGTATTTTATAGATGAAAAGTCATCATTTCTTATAAAGAATACAAGATATACACTTAAGGAACTTTTAAGAGATGGTGAGCTTGCAAAAAAATATGAGGGTGGATATATAGGGATATTCAGACTGTGTGTGGATGATTATCATAGATTTCATTTTATAGACGATGGGATTAAAAGCCATGAAAGGCATATTAATGGAGTGTTTCATACAGTTAATCCAATAGCAAATGATGTATATCCTATATACAAGGAAAATACCAGAGAATATTGTGTACATAGGACAGAAAACTTTGGAGATGTCATAGTGATGGAAGTTGGAGCTCTCCTGGTTGGCAGAATTGTCAATAATATGGAAAAGTGCAGGACTAAAAAGGGAGCTGAAAAAGGTTATTTTGAATATGGCGGTTCAACAGTAGTGCTTATATTTAAAAAGAATGCAATCATACCGGATGAGGATATACTTGTAAATACAGTAGCTGGATATGAGACTAAGGTTAACATGGGCGAGAAAATAGGCACATCGGTTTATATAAGGTGATATATTGTTTTCTGCAGAAAGAGATTGATAATGATAAGTTTCCAGAATTATCGGATAGGTTATCATACTTTAAGAATGATGGGAAGGGAGTTGATTCTATGTGTGACATAATTAAAGATTATGCTAAGGAATATGCAAAGGAATATGCAGAAGAGAGAGCAGCAGAGATGCTTGTGAATAATATTGAAACATTAGCAAAAAAGATAGGTACTGTAGAAGAAGCTTGTGATATGTTGAATATCACAGAACAGCAGTATGAGAATGCTAAAGCACTATTAGAAAAAACTCTTACAGTATAAAAGAGAATAATAATAATTTCAGAAAGATAGCTTTTATGTCTGTAATAAGATGTAGAAGCTGTCTTTTTATTTTGGCAGCTTTTATGTGATAACTTAAATATTGCTAAAAGATAGTGGTGTTGATGATTCAGCAGTTGAATTGTTATAATGTTGTGCGTTTTAAACTCACCATTGCCATAACCCACAAAATACAGTAAAATATTAGTAAATCAGTAAAAAACAATGAGTAACAGTTATCATGCAGTTTAAGAAAACACTAGAAATCAAGGCAGACCATAAGCTTATGGTGATTGATGTAGCAGATATATTATATTTCCGGGAATGGAGCTGTATGAGAATTATCCGTTATTGGTAAAGCACAAGTTTCTGATACCGGTATATTGGTTTTACCGGATTGTGCGTTTGCTCTTTAGTAAAAAGCGCAGAAATCATATATTGCGTGAAGTAAAGGCGGTTAAGAAGATCTATAAGATAAGTTTAATGAAGATGGATATCAGATAGTTCAGGATTATTATGATATTTTAAAAAGCTTTTACATTCAATAAAATGCAGAAGCTTTTTTGTGTATTTATATGAAATTAATAGCAGAATATTAATAAACAACATATATATAATTGCCAATGCTTTTTTAAAATGATATGATTATAACGTAAAGAAAAATTTATATTTGATGTTAAAGAAACAAATATGAATAATGAAATGGAGATAATATGGTAGACAGCAGTTATTTTAAGAATAATAAAAATAATAGCAGAGGTGGCAAAGGCAACGGTAAACTTATGGATCGTTTAAAAAAGCATAAGTGGATTCCTTTAGTGATTCTTATACTGATTGCATTGGCTATGATAGCTATACAGTATATTATGCTTGATGTGCTTCAATATTCAAGAGAATTGGCAGAACAGCAGAATGCAGGATTTATAAATATTTATCCTTTTATTAAATAAGCTATGTTTTCATAGTAATGAATTTTATGATATCAAGGTGGCCCCAGCCCTGCTGGTTGTGTGGGAGGTTAACTTTGTTACAACATTTTTTAAGACGGCAGCGGACTTCTTCAGGTGTCATGTCATGACTGGTAAGAAGACGTGCAATAGCTCCGCTGACTATAGGTGCTGACATGGATGTTCCACTTTTTGTGGAATATCCATTTTTTCGGTTACTGCATGCTGTGATGTTAGAACCAGCGACAACAAGTTCTGGTTTTGGAAAACCGTCAGTGGTAGGTCCACGCCCTGAATGAAATGTTTTATCATCCATAGATCCAACTGTTATTATAATATGACTTGTACCAGGAGCTGTAATACTTTTGGCACATGGACCATTATTACCGGCGGCTGCAACAACAACTATGCCGTTATGCCACATATTTTCTATGTGTTTTATAAGTCGGATTGTATTTTCAATATCTACATTGCTGTTTGTAGTTGTTCCAAAGGATATATTTGCAACCTTTATATTGTAAATGTCTTTATTGTTGATTATCCAGTTAGCGCCATCTATGACACTGCCTATTTTGCCATTGCCATATGAGTCAAGAACCTTAACTGATATAATCTGGCTCATAGGTGCTATTCCCTTGAAACGCCCATTGCTTGCTTTTCCACTTCCTGCGATTATACCGGAAACATGTGTTCCGTGACCACTATCATCATAAGGAATGTTCTTATTGTTTATAAAATCTTTAAAGGCTATTATCCTGTTGTCAAAATCTATATGTCTGTAAATGCCAGTATCAAGTACGGCAACACCAATATTTTTTTTATTCATAAATATTTATCCTTTTTATAAAATTAGAAAGTCCTTATATAGTTATTTTATTCTGTATAGACTTAAAAGTTCAGATTGTTTGTTTTTTAAAGTATTCGAGTATCCAGGAATATCCGTGAATACAACTAATTGTTTGCTTTTTAACACAAAATAATATATAATGTATTAACACTTAATTCGTTTTTGAAGGTTTTATGTGAATATCGTGAAGAATTGAGAGGTTTGTGATATGGAAAAGAAAAGAATAGTAGTTGCTTTGGGAAGAAATTCATTTGGAGTTACATTTCCAGAACAGCAGACTAATGTAAAAAAAGCGGCAAAAGCTGTTGCTGATCTTGTAGAGGCAAAGTATCAGGTAGTTATTACACATAGTAATGGACCACAGGTTGGCATGATTCAGACTGCTATGACAGAGTTTGCAAGACTTGAGCCAGAAGACAGAACAGTTGCACCTATGTCAGTATGTGGAGCTATGAGTGAAGGATATATAGGATATGATCTTCAGAATGCTATAAGGGAAGAACTTCTTAACAGAGGTATATATAAGACGGTTTCTACTATAATTACACAGGTAAGAGTTGATCCTTTTGATATAGCATTTTCTGAGCCATCTAAGATAATAGGAAGATATATGACAAAGGCTGAGGCCGAGGCTGAGGAAGATAAAGGCAATTACGTAATAGAAGAAGAACCAGGAAAGTTCAGAAGAATCATTGCATCACCTATGCCTATAGATATATATGAAATAGATGCAGTTAAGGCACTTCTTGATGCTGACCAGGTGGTTATAGCTGCAGGTGGTGGTGGAATTCCAGTGTTACAGCAGGGTTCTCATCTTAAGGGAGCGTCAGCTATCATAGAAAAAGATTATACAGCTGCTAAGTTAGCTGAACTTGTAGGAGCTGAAACACTTCTTTTCCTTACAGCTTATGATAGATTAACAATAGGTAAAGGGACAGCTGATGAGAAAGAGTTTGATAAAGTGACAGCAACAGAGCTTCATCAGTACATTAAGGCTGGACATTTCCCAGCTAAAACAACATTCCCTAAGGTAGATGCATCTATAAGATTTGTTACAGCAGATTCTGATAGAAAAGCAGTTATAGCCAACCTTGAAAAAGCAAAGGAAGGACTTGCAGGTAAAACTGGAACTACAATAA
The DNA here is from genome assembly GCA_000436475.1 of Eubacterium sp. CAG:248. GTDB lineage: Bacteria > Bacillota > Clostridia > Lachnospirales > Lachnospiraceae > Lachnospira. Next base: position 41,698 of record FR886207.1, on the reverse strand, counting down.
CAGCATAATTATTATACTGACATAAAATATATCAAAAAATATTTACATGACAGCAAAAATCTAACGGATTACAACAAAACAACAACAACATACAACATCCCCCAATAATCCCCCCCAAAATGTGCTACAATGTGCGTAAGCATTGAGCCGTGCCAGACTTAATTCCAAACCAGAACTGTGCTTGCACAAAGTTCTGATTTGGAATTAAGTCTGATAGGGCGAAAGCCCGACAGTCCAAGTGAGCGAAGCTAACTTGGACATGCACGGCGGAGTGCAGGGCAGAATTAAAACCAGAACTGTGCTTGCACAAAGTTCAGGTTTAGAATTTAGTCTGATAGGGCGAAAGCCCGACAGTCCAAGAGAGCGAAGCTCACTTGGACATGCACGGCTTATATTTTATTATTGGGAGGTGTTTTTTTGTTATTATTTAATTTACAAAAGAGATGGGCTGAGGTGGATAGTCTTATGGAACATCTTGATAGTATGGGGATGGATGTATGCAATGTTTACAAAGGACAGAATGTGACAGATGATATATGGGATCTTAGCATTGAAGAAACAAAGAAGTTATTTATAAAGCATAGATATATAGTAATGGTTGTATCGGATGAACTGTTTTTAAGCGTAAGTGCTCTTTATTATATTGAACTTGCCAGAAAGCTTCATAAGAAGGGGTTAATAAAGGTATATGTTGTTAATAATATGCCACATGAAGCATATCCATCAAGATGCAGCTGGCTTTCAGATGCAGTTGCCATAAAGAATTCTTCTAATACAGCTGATGAAAAAACTTATGCATATGCGATGGATATTTTTCTTGGTGTAACGAGTGATATTTTTAACATGGAGTCGTAAAATATTTATAATATTATTAGTGCTTGCTTTTAATTCGTTTACCATATATAATTGTTATGTTTTAGTATTGTGGCTTATTATGTTTAGACGATATAAGTGTTGAAATTACTCTTAATGTCCATATAATCAGATATGATTATAACTACCAGGAATAAATAAGGTAGTCCACAATATAAATGAACTGGTTAAGTTAACCATTAATGGAGGAATGATTTAATGATTAGTGCAAACAACGTAACACTTCGTATAGGTAAAAAGGCCCTTTTTGAAGATGTAAATATTAAGTTTACAGAAGGAAACTGTTATGGACTTATAGGTGCCAACGGTGCTGGTAAGTCAACATTTTTAAAGATTCTTACAGGTCAGATTGAACCAAGTAAGGGAGATGTAACTATAACACCAGGTCAGAGATTATCTTTCCTTGAACAGGATCACTTTAAATATGATGATTATACAGTTCTTGATACAGTTATTATGGGTAATACAAGACTTTATGAAATAATGAAAGAAAAAGAGGCTATATACGCCAAGGAAGATTTCACAGAAGAGGATGGTAATAAGGCAAGTGAGCTTGAAGCAGAATTCGCTGATATGAACGGATGGGAAGCAGAATCAGATGCTGCACAGCTGCTTAACGGACTTGGCATTACTACAGATCTTCATTATAAGAATATGTCAGAGCTTAATGGTAGTGAGAAGGTTAAGGTTCTTCTTGCTAAGGCACTTTTTGGTAATCCAGATATTCTTTTACTTGATGAGCCTACTAACCACCTTGATCTTGATGCTATAGCATGGCTTGAGGAGTTCCTTATTAACTTTGAGAATACTGTTATAGTTGTATCACATGACAGATATTTCCTTAACAAAGTATGTACACAGATAGCAGATATTGATTATGCCAAGATTCAGCTTTATGCAGGTAACTATGATTTCTGGTATGAATCAAGCCAGCTCATCATTAAGCAGATGAAGGAAGCTAACAAGAAAAAGGAAGAAAAGATTAAGGAACTTCAGGACTTTATCCAGAGATTCTCTGCTAATGCATCTAAGTCTAAGCAGGCTACATCGCGTAAGAGAGCATTAGAGAAGATCGAACTTGATGAGATAAGACCATCAAGTAGAAAGTATCCATATATAGATTTCAGACCATCAAGAGAGATTGGTAATGAAGTACTTACAGTAGAAGGTATATCTAAGACGATAGATGGAGTTAAGGTTCTTGATAATATATCATTTATAGTAAACAGGGAAGATAAGATTGCATTTGTTGGTTCTAATGAACTTGCAACAACAACATTGTTCAACATTATTACTGGTAATATGGAGCCTGATGAAGGATCTTATAAGTGGGGTGTTACAACTTCACAGGCATATTTCCCTAAGGACAGCGCAGCAGAGTTTAACAGAGAAGATACTATAGTTGAATGGCTTACACAGTATTCACCAGATCCAGATCCAACATATGTAAGAGGTTTCCTTGGACGTATGCTTTTTGCTGGTGATGATGGTGTTAAGAAAGTTAAGGTACTTTCAGGTGGAGAAAAGGTAAGATGTCTTATATCAAAGATGATGATTATGGGTTCTAATGTACTTATATTTGATGATCCTACTAATCATCTTGATATGGAATCAATTACAGCACTTAACAACGGACTTATTAAGTTCCCTGGTGTTGCACTTTTCACATCTCATGACCATCAGTTTATACAGACAACAGCTAATCGTATTATGGAGATAGTTCCATCTGGACAGCTTATTGATAAGATTACAACATATGATGAATATCTTGAAAGTGATGACATGGCAAGAAAGCGTCAGGGTTTTGCTGAGGCTGCCAGTGATGATGAAGACTAAGCAGTGATTCTTAAGCACTACATGAAATTATGAACAGAAAGATGTCACATACCAATGATCCATGATGTATGGATACGTTAGTATATGTGGCATCTTTCTTGCGTTAAAATAATGGAAATGTTATACTAAATAAGTTATAGATTAAAACACATTAGATTAGAGATGTGTATAAGATTATGATGGAGGATTTGGAAAATTATGGCTTCAAACACTAAGAAGAGCAGAAGTCAAGGCAATAATAGAACATCAAAGAGTAAAACTTCTAAAACAACTGGAACAAGAACATCAAACGCCAGCAGAACTCCGTCAAAAAAGAGTTCCACAAAGAAGGGTACAGGTACTGCATCACAGCAGACACAACCACAGAATAATGCATTAAGAGATGAGATAATCTTATTATTAGCATTTGCATGTACAATAATTTTATTATTAAGTAATTTTAATATGGCTGGTATGGTAGGACAGTCAATTAAGTGGTTTATGTTCGGGTTGTTTGGTATAGCTGCGTATATAATTCCATTTATAGTAGCAGGAAGTATATTGTTTATGCTTGCTAACAAGGACATAATAGGTGTCATGCGTATTAAAGCTGCAGCAGTTTATGTCTTATCCGTGATAACAGCAGCAATATGGCAGAGAATGACTAACAAACCAGATATCATGGATTCCGTTGGTTCATATTTTACATATTGTTCAGAGCATAAAACAGGCGGTGGTCTGTTTGGAGGAATTTTATGTAAGATACTAAGTCCGCTTGGTATGGCAGGAACTATGGTGATTTTGATTATTCTTGCAATAATATGTGTTATATTGATAACAGAAAAATCATTTATAGGTGGACTAAGGAATGGTGGACACAGGCTTGTAAAAGAAGCAAGAGAAGATTATTCTGCATATAGGGAACATTCTTCAATGAGCAGGAAAGACAGCGGTATGAGTGATGAAGAATATCGTGCTATGAGAGAGAATGAAAAGCATCAGGCAAGAATAAGAAGATTAGAAAAAAAAGAGCAGATCATAGCAGCTAAAAAAGCTAAAGAAGAGGCTATGGCTAATGCACGTATGAATAATGTTGTAAGAGGAGTGACTAAAGATCTTACAATACAGGATACACAGCCAGAGACAGCTAATCAGGATATAGATATACATGAAATACAGCCTGTAGCCAATGATGATGATGTGTATATGGATGATATATATGATCCACTGATCATACCAGAAAAGCATAACAACATAAACAGAACTTCTGATATATCTGATATATGGGAAGTGCATAGTGACAGGCAGGATAACGGTAATACAGCTTTGGATCATGGTATGTCATATGATGGAACAATAAGTACAAGAGAAGACGATTACGAAGAACATGATACAGAATATCCGGACGAAAAAGAGAAGAAACTGACAGAATATGATTCTGAGGTATCGGAAGAATACGATACTGATACATATGATACAGCGGATGAAGGAAATATATATAATGAAAAAAATGCATATAATGATGCAGATGAATATGATACCGAAGAGATATGTGATACAGCAGATGATATAAATCATGATGAGAATATAACATCGTATGATAATGAGGAAGTAAGCAGTTTAGGAAGCACACAACATAATAAGCAGGCTGTTCCACAAAAAACTGCCAGCAATATTATGCCAGAAGCTGCAAGGCATGTCAGGGAATATAAGTTTCCACCTGTGAGTCTGCTTAACAGAAACACAAAGTCATCATCTGCTAATCTTGAACGCGAAAACAGAAATACAGCAATCACGCTTAAGCAGACACTCCAGAATTTCGGTGTTAAGGTAGATATAACAGATATAAGCTGTGGACCTGCGGTTACAAGATATGAATTAAAACCAGAGCTTGGTGTTAAGGTGAGTAAGATAGTTTCGCTTGCAGATGATATTAAACTAAGTCTGGCAGCTGCGGACATAAGAATAGAAGCTCCTATTCCAGGTAAGTCGGCTATTGGTATTGAGGTTCCTAACAAGGAAGCCGGCAGTGTGTATTTAAGAGAACTTATTGAAAATGAAGCATTTAAGAATAACCAATCTAAGATTGCATTTGCAGCTGGAAAGGATATAGCTGGCAAGACGATAGTAGCAGATATAGCTAAAATGCCTCATCTTCTTATTGCAGGAGCAACAGGTTCAGGTAAATCAGTATGTATAAATACAATCATCATGAGTATTTTATATAAAGCAAGACCAGATGAAGTTAAAATGATCATGGTGGATCCTAAGGTAGTTGAGCTTAGTACATATAACGGAATACCACATCTTCTTCTCCCTGTTGTCACAGATCCTAAGAAGGCTGCAGGCGCACTTAACTGGGCAGTCAACGAGATGACGAAACGATATAAGCTTTTTGCTGATATGGGAGTACGTAATCTTAAAGGATATAATGATGCAGTCGGAAAGATGGATGTTAAGGAAGGAGAGGTTCCTGTTGAAAAACTACCTCAGATAGTTATAATTGTTGATGAACTTGCAGATCTTATGATGGTTGCACCAGGAGAAGTGGAAGATGCCATATGTAGGCTTGCACAGCTTGCAAGGGCAGCGGGCATACATATGGTTATTGCAACGCAGAGGCCATCTGTTAACGTAATTACGGGACTTATCAAGGCTAATGTTCCATCAAGGATCGCATTTTCGGTATCATCAGGTGTTGATTCCAGAACTATTCTTGATATGAATGGAGCTGAAAAACTTCTTGGTAAAGGAGATATGCTGTACTTCCCATCTAACATTCCTAAGCCTATAAGAGTGCAGGGAGCCTTTGTATCGGATGAAGAAGTATCAAGAGTTGTTGATTTTCTTAAGGAAAATATGACAGAGGAAGCACAATATGATGAGAGCATAGCAGAAACTGTTTCACAAAAGACATCAGATAGTGCTGCTGTTGACAGGCAGGATGACAAAGATACCCTGTTTGAGGATGCAGGAAGGTTTGTTATAGAAAGAGAAAGAGGCTCTATAGGTATGCTGCAAAGACAGTTTAAGATAGGCTTTAACAGGGCAGGAAGAATCATGGATCAGCTTTCAGATGCAGGTGTAGTAGGACCTGAGATAGGAACAAAGCCAAGAAAAGTTCTTATGGATAAGGAAGAGTTTGAGACCTATATAAATAGTGCAGGTTCATGAGTGCATGGTAAATAAAGAGTAATACATACTAAAATAAGCACAAAAGAAATAACCTAAAAAGAAAACAAATACTTTGTAGGTGTCACATATGACACGGAAAGGATAAAGACATGGCAGTAAAGAGTGATATCGAAATCGCACAGGAAGCAAAATTATTAAATATTAAGGATGTAGCGGCTAAGGTAGGAGTTACAGAGGATGAACTTGAAATGTATGGTAAATATAAGGCCAAGTTATCTGATGAACTTATACACAGGGTTGAAAACAAAGAAGATGGAAAGCTTGTTCTTATAACAGCTATCAATCCAACTCCAGCAGGTGAAGGAAAGACTACTATAAGTCTTGGACTTACAGAAGCCTTATGTCAGAGAGGAGTTAATGCAGTAGCTGCATTAAGAGAACCATCACTTGGACCATGTTTTGGCATAAAGGGTGGAGCAGCAGGAGGCGGATATGCACAGGCTGTTCCAATGGAGGATCTTAATCTGCATTTTACGGGTGATTTCCATGCCATAACATCAGCTAATAATCTTTTAGCAGCCATGTTAGATAATCATATCCATCAGGGTAATGCACTTGGCATAGATACTAAGCGTATTGTCTGGAAAAGATGTATGGATATGAATGACAGAACGTTAAGAAATATCGTTATAGGACTTGGCGATAAGCCAAATGGTGTTGTAAGAGAAGATCATTTTATTATAACAGTTGCATCAGAAATCATGGCTATATTATGTCTTGCAGAAGACATGAAGGATTTAAAAGAAAGACTTTCAAAGATAATAGTTGCATATAATTATGCAGGAGAACCAGTAACAGCATCTGATCTTAAAGCAACAGGAGCTATGGCAGCCCTTTTAAAGGATGCTATAAAGCCTAATATGATACAGACACTTGAAGGTACACCAGTGCTTGTACATGGAGGACCATTTGCTAACATAGCCCATGGCTGTAACTCAGTAAGAGCAACTAAGCTTGCTATGAAGCTTGCAGATGTAGCAGTTACAGAGGCTGGTTTCGGTGCTGATCTTGGAGCTGAGAAGTTCTTTGATATAAAGTGTAGAAAAGCAGGACTTAAACCAGCGGCAACAGTTATTGTAGCAACAGTTAAGGCATTAAAATACAATGGTGGTGTTCCTAAGACTGAACTTGGAAAAGAAAATATGGAAGCCTTAAAGAAGGGTATAGTTAACCTTGATAAGCATATCGAGAATGTGCATAAGTATGGAGTACCTGTTATTGTAACATTGAATTCATTTATTACAGATACACAGGAAGAATATGAATTCATTAAAAAACATTGTGAAGATTTAGGATGTGAGTTCGCACTCTCAAATGTATGGGCTAAAGGCGGAGAAGGCGGACAGGAGCTTGCTGATAAGGTGCTTAAGACTTTAGAAAACAAGAAGAGTGATTTTAAACCATTATATGAGGATGAACTTCCACTTGAAGATAAAATATTAAAGATTGCAAAAGAAATATATGGTGCTGATGGTGTAACATATGATGCCAAGGCTAAAAAAGAGCTTGATCATATTACACAGATGGGATATGGCAGCTTCCCAGTATGTATGGCTAAGACACAGTATTCACTTTCTGATGATGCGGCTAAGCTTGGAAGACCAGAAGGCTTTACTATCAATATAAGAGAGGTATATGTTGATGCAGGTGCAGGCTTTGTGGTTGCGCTTACAGGAAAGGTGCTTACTATGCCAGGTTTACCTAAGGTACCAGCAGCGGAAGGTATAGACTATGATGAAAAAGAAGAAAGAATAACAGGATTATTCTAATTGGCAGATATGACGTTGAATGTTTATCGGGAGGACTAATTATGCAGCTTAAGAATATATTGGACATATGTGCGGATAATGAAATAGAAAAGTTTGAATATACATTATTAAAGGGCAGTGTTGATACAGATGTTACCGGTATTGCATCAGATTCAAGAAAAGTAACAGATGGTGGAATATTTGTATGTATTGTAGGAGCAGTGAGTGACGGACATAAGTATATAGGGCAGATTAAGGATAAGGCAGCTGTCATAGTTGTACAGAAGGGCTCTGATTATGAGGTTCCATCTGGTGATGTTACGTTAATAGAATGTGATAACACAAGACTTGCACTTGCACTTATGTCAGCTGCATTTTATGGTAATCCTGACAAGAAACTGTTCACTATAGGTATTACTGGAACGAAGGGTAAGACAACTACAACTTATATGATCAAGAATGTTTTATGTGCATGTGGAATAAAAACAGGTCTTATAGGAACTATAGAAACTGTGATAGGTGATGAAACGATTCCTTCGTGTAATACAACCCCAGAGTCCCTACAGATCCATGAAACATTCCGTAAGATGGTTGATGCAGGCTGCAAGGCTGTGGTTATGGAGGTTTCTTCACAGGGACTTAAGCTTGATAGAACAGCTGGTATTATGTTTGATATAGGTGTGTTTACTAATCTTGAACCAGACCATATAGGACCTGACGAGCATGCTTCGTTTGAAGAATATCTTGAATGTAAGGCTAAACTTTTTAAGCAATGCAGGACAGGAATAGTGAATGCTGATGATAAGCATACGAAAGATATATTAAAGAATTCTATATGTATGACAGAAAGCTATGGAGTGTCAGAGGCAGCAGACATAAGGGCTGTGGATGTTAAGCTGCTTCATGAACCGGGAAAGATTGGCCTTACATATAAGTGTCAGGGACTTATCAATATGGACGTTGCATTATCACTTCCTGGAATGTTTTCAGTATATAATTCGTTATGTGCAATAGCAGTTACAAGGCATTTTAACGTGGATAAGGATATAGTTGAAAATGTGTTAAAGGATGTGAAGGTAAAGGGAAGAATAGAACTTGTAAAAGTTTCTGATAAATTCACACTTATGATAGATTATGCACACAACGCCATGTCACTTGAAAGTATTCTTAAAACATTAAAAGAATACAATCCACACAGACTTATCTGTCTTTTTGGATGCGGTGGAAACCGTTCAAGGGAGAGAAGGTTTGAGATGGGTGAAGTATCAGGAAAATATGCAGATCTTACTGTAATAACGTCAGATAATCCAAGATTTGAGGAGCCAGAAGCTATTATGGAGGATATCAAGACAGGTATAAGTAAAACTGATGGTAAACATATTGATATAGTAGATAGAAAAGAAGCTATAAAATATGTTATTGAGCATGGAGAACCAGGAGATATTATAGTACTTGCAGGTAAGGGACATGAAGATTATCAGGAAATAAAAGGTGTTAAGTATCCAATGGATGAGAGAGTGCTTATAGCTGAAGTACTTGATGAATTAAAGGAGAAAAATGTACGCTGATATTATAATTGATATATCACATGAACAGCTTGATAAAACATTTCAGTATGCAATACCCCCTGAACTAGAAGGCATATTAGAGATAGGCAGTGTCGTAAGAGTTCCTTTTGGCAAAGGAAACAGGCAACTGACAGGTTATGTAATTTCAATGACACAGGAGCCTTCTTATGATGTTAACAGGATTAAATTCATAGAAGGTATAGCTGACAAACGTGTCAATGCAGCAACAGATATGATCAAGCTGGCTTTCTGGTTAAAGACTCATTATGGTTGTACCATGAACCAGGCATTAAAGACAGTTATTCCTGTTAAAGATAAGATAAATCAGAAGGTTAAGAGGGCAGTGTGTCTTAATATAGATGAAGATAAGGCAAGAGAGCTTCTTTTGATATATAAAAAAAAGGCAAAGGCTAAGCACAGGCTTTTAGAAGCACTTATAGAAGAGCCTGTTATAGATAGTGAGATAGTAAGAAGTAAGCTTAATATATCTTCATCCACGGTAAAAGCTATGGAAGAGGATAAGGTTATCATCGTTAAAACAGAGGAATATTACCGAAATCCTGTTTCTGATAAAAAAGTGTTTGGCAAGGATGTAGTGCTTAACGAGGAACAAAGAGCAGCGGTACAAAGTATCATAGCTGATTATAATAACAGGATTTATAAAACTTATCTTATACATGGTGTGACTGGAAGTGGTAAGACTGAGGTATACATGGATGTTATAGAGCATGTTATAGCCAGCGGAAGACAGGTTATTATGCTTATACCCGAGATTGCACTTACTTTTCAGACTGTACAAAGATTCTATCACAGATTTGGAGACAAGGTTTCTATTATTAATTCACGTATGTCTAAGGGTGAAAGATATGATCAGTTTTTACGTGCGCTAAAAGGTGAAGTAAGTATAATGATAGGACCAAGATCAGCACTTTTTACGCAGTTTCCTAATCTTGGCCTTATTGTTATAGATGAGGAACATGAAGACGCTTACAGATCTGAACAGCTTCCAAGATATCATGCGGTTGAAACTGCCATACATATAGCAAAGGAACATAATGCATCGGTCATACTTGGTTCAGCGACTCCATCTATAGATAGCTTTTACAGGGCTAAAAACGGTGAGTTTAAGCTGCTTACATTAAAAAACAGGGCAGGAAAAAGTGAATTGCCACAGGTATATATATCGGATATGAGAAAAGAACTGAAGTCTGGTAACAGAACTATATTTTCTCTAAAGCTTCAGGAGCTTATACGTGACCGGCTCAATAAGAAAGAACAGATAATGTTGTTCCTTAATAAACGTGGAACAGCTGGATTCGTATCATGCAGAGCCTGTGGATATGTCTGTAAGTGTCCACATTGTGATGTTTCCATGACTGCACATCGTAACGGAAGGCTTGTATGTCATTACTGTGGCTATGAAACACCGCAGGTTAAGATATGTCCGGAATGTGGTTCAAGATATATATCAGGCTTTAAGGCAGGAACAGAGGCTGTTGAAGATGCAGTACATAAGATGTTTCCGGATGCAACAGTGCTGCGTATGGATTTGGATACGACCAAAGGAAAAGATGGACATGAACATATATTGAATGCATTTGCAACACAGCAGGCAGACGTTCTTGTAGGAACGCAGATGATAGTCAAGGGACATGATTTTCCAAAGGTTACACTTGTTGGTATAGTTGCAGCAGATATGTCACTTTATTCAGGAGATTACAGGGCAGTTGAAAGAACATTCCAGCTTGTAACCCAGGCAGCCGGCAGGGCTGGAAGAGGTGTAAGAAGGGGCGAAGTGGTTATACAGACGTATTCACCAGATAATTATGGTATAATATGCGCAGCCAGCCAGGATTACACAGGCTTCTATGATAAAGAAATAGCATATAGAAAAATGCTTTCATATCCACCTGTAAGTAATATGATTAAAATAAATATCAGTTCAGAAGATGAGAATAAGCTTTTGAAAGCTGCAGAAAATATAAAGCAGCTGCTTGATGTAAAGACAGCAGGGCTTTCAGATAATATAAAGCTTCTTGGCCCATCGAATGCACCTATATATAAAATAAGTGATGTATATACTAAAATAATATATTTAAGAAGTGCTGATTTTAGCAGGCTTTCATATCTTATGGACTGCATAGATAAATACATACAGGATAATGATATGTTTAAAAATATAAGCATCCAGTATGATGTTAACTAGTATATCGTTTCGAAAACGATGTACCAGATATTTACAACACTTAATGATTATAAATAATGTTAAAACGGAGGAATAATAATGGCGATAAGAAATATAAGAACTCTTGGTGATGAGATACTTAGAAAAAAGGCAAAAGAAATAACAGAAATGACACCAAGAATACAGGAACTTATTGATGATATGTTTGAGACAATGTATGATGCGAATGGTGTTGGACTTGCAGCACCACAGGTTGGCATAAGAAAAAGACTGGTTGTTATTGATTGTGGAGATGACCCAATAGTACTCATTAACCCGGTAGTGCTTGAAACAAGCGGTTCACAGACAGGACAGGAAGGCTGTCTTAGTGTTCCGGGTAAATCAGGTATAGTTACAAGACCATCATATGCTAAGGTAAAGGCACTTAATGAAGATATGGAGGAGATTATTGTTGAAGGTGAAGAACTTCTTGCAAGATGTCTGCTCCATGAGATAGATCATCTTGATGGAATAATGTATGTTGATAAGGTTGAGGGAAAGCTGCTTGATACTGAAATGGAGGATGAAGAATAGTGAAGGTTATATTTATGGGGACGCCTGACTTTGCGGTCGGCACACTTAAAGCACTTGTAGAAGCAGGACATGAAGTGGCAGCAGTAGTAACACAGCCAGACAAACCAAAGGGAAGAAGCAAAGAGCTTGTGTTTTCACCTGTTAAGCAGGAGGCTGTAAAGCTTGGGATAGAAGTGCTGCAGCCAGAAAAAGCGAGAAATGAAGAGTTTATAGAAAAGCTAAGAACATATGATGCAGATATATTTGTAGTTGTTGCTTTTGGACAGCTGCTTCCAAAAAGTATAATAGATATGCCACGCTTTGGATGTGTAAATGTACATGCATCATTACTTCCAGAATATAGAGGTGCATCTCCTATACAGTGGGCAGTTATAGATGGATGTGAATATTCAGGTGTCACGACTATGAAGATGGATGAAGGACTTGATACAGGTGATATTCTTCTTGTTAAAAAAGTGAAGCTTGATAAGAAAGAAACAGGTGGAAGTCTTTTTGACAGATTAAGCATAGTTGGTGCAGAGCTGCTTATAGAAACACTGAAAGGACTTGAAGAGGGGACAATAACGCCAGTAAAACAGGATGATTCAAAAAGTTCATATGTAACGATGTTGAAGAAGTCTATGGGTGAGCTTGATTTTAGTAAGCCAGCACATGATATAGAATGTCTTATAAGAGGACTTAATCCATGGCCAAGTGCGTATACACATTACAATGGTAAAATGTTAAAAATATGGGATGCAGATGTTGTACATAACATATCAGATATAGCTGATTCATCTAAGTTTAATGATATAGAGCAGGAAATACAATGTGATGCCAACATCGCACCTGCAACTGTATGCTATGTAGATAAAAAAAGACTTATAGTTAAATGCGGAGTTGATTATTTAAGTCTCAATGAAGTACAGCTTGAAGGCAAGAAAAGAATGAAAATAGATGCATTTTTACTTGGCTGCAGGGTTGAAGCAGGAACGGTTTTTGGTGCAGATTAGTATAGGATGTTTAATACTACTATGAAAGGGCATATTTTATATGGAAGTTAACTTAAGGGCAGTAGTGCTTGATATACTTACGGAGATAGAGAAAGAAGGAGAATTTTCCCACATAACTATTAATAATGCTCTCTCAAAGTATCAGTATCTGGACAGAGCACAAAGAGCATTTATAAACAGACTTGCATTAGGTACTATTGAATGCAGGATAGAGCTTGACTACATAATTAATCAGTTTTCTAAAACACCTGTTAATAAAATGAAACCAGTAATAAGGCGTATTATGAGAATGGCAGTATACCAGCTTATATACATGGAGAATATACCTGATTCAGCAGCCTGTAATGAGGCGGTAAAGCTTGCAGCTAAAAGAGGTTTTACAGGACTTAAGGGCTTTGTTAACGGAGTACTAAGAAATATATCACGTAACAAAGAAAATATAGTATATCCAGATATGGTACAGGAACCACAAAAATATCTGTCGGTGAAATATTCAATGCCGGAATGGATAATAAATATGTGGATGGAATATATGTCTTATGAAGATGTTAAGAGTATTCTTGCTGGTATGAAAAAAGATAAAAAGACATATATCAGATGTAATACATTAAAGGGTGGCGTTAAACACATAAAGGATGTGTTAGAGAAAGAGGGAGTTACAGTTAATGCTGTCCCTGACATACCATATGCATATGAAATATCAGGATATGATCATCTGACGGCACTTGAAAGCTTTAATGAAGGATTGTATCAGATACAGGATATAAGTTCAATGGCAGCAGGAGAGTATGTTTTGCCCTCAATAGACAGCCTCATAGTAGATGTGTGTGCTGCACCTGGTGGAAAGTCGGTAAATGCAGCATTGAAGGCAGTGGAATCTGCATATGCGAATATAAAAGATATTCCTGATGATGGTGTTGAAGAAAATATCATTAAAAGCATAACAGGAAGAGTTATATCAAGAGATGTATCCGATTATAAAGTATCATTAATAGATGATAATATAGAAAGACTTGGAATATCTAATATAGATGTCCAGGTATATAATGCATTAGATAAGGATGATAGTCTTGTTGGAAAAGCTGATATAGTAATAGCCGACCTTCCTTGTTCAGGACTTGGGATCATGGGACGTAAGCCTGATATAAGATATAATATAAGTCCTGAAAAAATATCTGATATAATCAGGCTTCAAAGAGATATACTAGGGGTTGTAAGCATGTATGTAAAGCCAGGTGGTACACTTGTGTATAGTACATGTACTATTAACCGGTCAGAAAATGAGGATAATGCAGACTGGATATGCACAAGCCTTGGTTTTACCAGGGATGGAGAGTATGTTCAGATGCTGCCATCACCTGATAAGGATAATGATGGCTTTTTTGTTGCAAGGCTCATAAAAAACAGTTAATGCACACAGAAATGAGGTATATATGGAAAAAATTGATATAAAGTCGCTTAACTATGATGAACTGGCAGATTATATTGTCAGCATTGGTGAAAAAAAGTTCAGGGTGGCACAGTTATATTCATGGATGCATGAAAAACTTGCCTGTAGTTATGATGAGATGACTAATATATCAGATAAGTTAAAGAAAGTTCTAAAAGAAAATACTTTGTATACATGTCTTGAACCAGTAAGGGTACAGGAGTCCCAAATAGATGGTACAAAGAAATACCTTTTCAGATTATATGATGGTAATCTTATAGAAAGTGTATTTATGAGGTATCATCATGGCAATTCAGTATGTATATCTTCACAGGTGGGATGTAAAATGGGATGCAGATTCTGTGCATCAACACTTAATGGATGTGTAAGAAATCTTGAACCATCAGAGATGCTTGATCAGATATACAGAATACAGAGTCTTACAGGTGAACGTGTAAGTAATGTAGTTATTATGGGTTCTGGTGAGCCTATGGACAACTATGATAATGTTGTAAAGTTCCTTGGACTTATAAACAGTGATAAAGGACTTAATATAAGTCAGAGAAATATCACTGTTTCAACATGTGGATTAGTGCCAAGGATAAAACAGTTAGCTGAACTTAAACTGCAGATAACGCTGGCAATATCGCTTCATGCACCAAATGATGAACTAAGAAAAACGATGATGCCTATAGCTTATACATATAGTATAGAACAGATTATGGATGCATGCAGATACTATCTTTTACAGACAGCAAGAAGAATATCCTTTGAGTATAGCCTTGTTAAAGGAGTGAATGATTCGCCTGAGTGTGCAAGGCAGCTTATAAAGCTTGTTCATGGTATGAACTGTCATATTAATCTTATTCCGGTTAATCCTATTAAGGAAAGAGATTATGAGCAGTCTGAAAAGAATTCAATACATAATTTTAAAGAAATACTAGAAAAGGCAGGGGTGAATGTCACTATAAGACGTGAAATGGGACGTGATATAGATGGCGCCTGCGGGCAGCTAAGACAGAATCATATAGAAGGAATGTTATAGACATATTTTAAATAATTATAAAAGCGGTTGAAATATATCGCTTTTTTTGGATGTTTATGATAAAATGCTACTGTTCGGGGTCGTGATTTACAGATTGGGTATAAAAGGCTGCTGAACTATATGGAAGATTTTTTCCTGTAATGTTAAAAGTATATAGGCATATACTTATTGAAAAGAGAATGGAGAGAGAGATGAACGCATTTGCAAAGACGGATGTTGGAATTGAAAGAGCCGTCAATCAGGATTATGTCTATACAAAGCTTGATAATATAGGATGCCTGCCAAACATTTTTGTTGTTGCGGATGGCATGGGTGGTCATAAGGCTGGAGATATGGCATCAAGATATACAGTAGATACACTTATTGAGTTATTAAAGCAATCAGCAGGTATGGATCCGCTTGATGCGGTTGATGATAATATTAAGCTTGTTAATACGCTGCTTTTAAAGAAAGCAGGAGAGTCAGAAGAGTATGAAGGAATGGGAACAACCCTTGTAGTTGCCAGTATTTTTGGAAGCACTTTAAGAGTTGCTAACGTAGGTGACAGCAGACTTTATGTTATAGGAGAAGATATAACACAGATAACAAGGGATCATTCGCTTGTTGAAGAGATGGTACAGCTTGGCCAGATAGACAGAAAAGCAGCAAGAACACATGAGAAAAAGAACTACATAACCAGGGCAATCGGTGGATGTGAGACTGTGGAGGCAGAAATGTTTTCAGTGGATCTTAAAGATAATGATATTATTCTTATGTGCTCAGATGGGCTTACTAATATGCTTGAAGATTCAGAGATATTTCACATTGTCAAAGAAAGCGCTGATATTAAAACAGCAGCTGACAGCCTTGTTAAAAAGGCTAATTATAATGGTGGCAAAGATAATATATCAGTAGTATTGATTGAACCATAAGTTGGAAAGGTAAAGAATCATGTTAAGAGAAGGAATGTTTTTAGCCGACAGATATGAAATAATTGAACAGATAGGTACGGGTGGAATGGCTGATGTTTATAAAGCCAAGTGTCATAAGCTTAACAGATATGTTGCTATTAAGGTTATGAAATCTGAATTCAGCCAGGATAAGACATTTGTCAGCAAGTTCTGGGCAGAGGCACAGTCAGCGGCAGGACTTGTCAATCCTAATGTTGTCAATGTATATGATGTTGGCGTTGAGAATGGAATATATTATATTGTTATGGAACTTGTAGAGGGCATAACTCTTAAGAAATATATAGAGAAGAGAGGCAGGCTTCCATATAAAGAAGCTGTCAGCATAGCAATACAGGTTGCTAATGGTATGGATGCAGCACATAAGCACAATATTGTCCACAGAGATATTAAGCCACAGAATATTATTATCTCAAAAGAGGGCAAGGTAAAGGTTACAGATTTTGGAATAGCTAAGGTTGCATCATCAGCTACTATTAACACATCAGCATCTATGGGTTCAGTGCATTATATTTCGCCTGAGCAGGCAAGAGGTGGATATTCAGATGAGAGAAGTGATATATATTCACTTGGTATAACTCTTTTTGAAATGCTCACAGGAACAGTGCCTTTTGATGGTGATTCAGCAGTATCAGTAGCTGTCCAGCATATACAGGATAGTATACCACTGCCTTCACAGCTTGTAGAGGGTGTACCTGTAAGTGTAGATAAGATTGTGCTTAAGTGTACACAGAAAAAGACAGATAGAAGATATCAGTCAGCAGCAGAACTGATAGTTGACCTTAAAAAGTCACTTGTTATGCCAGATGAAGATTTTGTCAGAATGGGTTCTGCATATGATAGTGTATTAAAGAAGGATGAAGAAGAATATAATCCAGATGATGATGAACTTCTTACAGAAAATGCAGGACATGATTTGGATGATGATAACGAAGATACAGATGATGAACTTCTTGAGAATGATTCAGATAAGGATGAAGATATAGATGATGAGAGAAATGATAAGCTTGAGCTTGTTATGAAATGCATCGGTATCGGTATTGCAGTTATTATACTTATGATAACTATATTTGTAGTTATCAAGCTTGTAGGAAATGGCAAAAATACAGCAAATAATAATAAAAACTCAGTAGAAGCAACAACTGTTAATACAGCTAATAACAATTCGTCAGATATGGTAGAAGTTCCGGAAGTTGTTGGTATGACAAAGGAGGATGCTATCAAGGCACTTAATAAGCTTGGACTTGGATATAAGGCTGTTACACAAAGCTCTGATACGGTTGCAGAGGATTGTGTTATAAACCAGGGCAATGTAGGCGGTTCAAAGGTAGAAAAGAATTCACAGATAGTACTTACTATAAGTACAGGTAAAGAAAACAAAGAAGTGACAGTGCCTAACGTAAAGGGAAAGTCAGAGCAGGAAGCTAAGGAAGCTATTGAAGCAGCTAATCTTGTGGCTTCTGTAGATTATCAGTATAGTGATTCAGTTGAAGCTGGTAATGTTATAAAATATAGTCCTTCAGGTTCAGTAGCAGAAGGTTCTACAGTAACTATACATGTAAGCCGTGGAAAGAAGGTAACTAATGTATCAGTTCCTAATGTACTTGGAATGTCAGAAAGTCTTGCAAGCCAGACACTTGATTCTGCTAATCTTAAGGTTACAGTCAAGTATGAAACATCATCTAAGGCAGAATATGGAACGGTTACATCACAGACACCTTATTCAGCAGGCGATTCTGTACCATCAGGAACAACTATTACTATATATGTAAGCCATTATCAGCAGACAGCACAGCAGACAACAACAGCTGCTAATAACAAAAACAATAATGGCAATTCAAACAATAGTTCTAATTAATGGAAACGGCATAATATGCAGGGAAAGATAATCAAGGGAATAGCAGGCTTCTACTATGTGCATGTAGAAGCCTGCGGTATATATGAATGTAAAGCAAAAGGAATATTCAGAAACAAAAAGATAAAACCTTTAGTAGGTGATAATGTTTTAATAGACGTTATTGATGAGGATAATAAAAAGGGAAATATAAGTGATATTCTTGAAAGAAAAAACGAACTTATAAGACCAGCTTCGGCTAATATAGATCAGGCTATGGTTATATTTGCTGTAAAATCTCCAGAACCTAACTATAATCTTTTAGACAGATTCATACTTATGATGGATTATCAGGATGTTCCTACTGTTGTTGTATTTAACAAGACAGATCTTGTTGAAGAAAAGGATATAGAAGAGTTAAGAAAAATATATGAAAAATGTGGCTGTAAGGTTATATTTATAAGTGCCTACGATAATACGGGCATAGATATTCTGATGGATACTCTTAAAGATAAGACAACTATACTGGCAGGTCCGTCAGGAGTTGGTAAATCTTCTCTTACCAACATTATTCTTCCAGACAGGAAGGAAGAAGGAGAGATAAGCAAGACAGGAGATGTCAGCAGAATAGGACGAGGGCGTCATACAACGAGGCACTCTGAAATATTTAACGTAACAGGAAGCACATATATATGTGATACTCCTGGGTTTACATCACTTAACCTTCCGGAGCTTGAAAAGGAACAGGTGAGGTTTTATTTCAATGAGTTTGATGAATATGAAGGCACTTGTCGTTTTAATGGCTGTGTGCATATAAACGAGCCGGATTGTGCTGTGAAAATGGCAGTTGAAAAGGGTGTTATAAGCCGCCGCCGATATACAAGCTATGTAGAGCTATATGAAGAGATTAAGAATCAGAAGAAGTATTAGTGAGGAAATATATTATGATGTTATTATCGCCATCGTTACTGGCAGCAGATTTCAAGAATCTTGAAAAGGATATAAAAACTGTGGATAAAGCAGGAGCTGATTATATTCATCTTGATGTTATGGATGGAAGTTTTGTTCCAAGCTTTTCATTTGGAAATCCAGTCATTAAATCAATAAGAGAATGTACAGATAAGGTGTTTGATGTACATCTTATGATTGATGAGCCTATAAGATATATAGAGGAGTTCGTAAAGTGTGGAGCTGATATAATTACAGTTCATGTTGAAGCGTGTCAGGATGTAGCTGCAACGCTTAAAAAGATTAAGGAATATAATGTAAAACCAGCTATTACACTTAATCCAGAAACACCTGTAAAGGCTATAGAGCCTTATCTTTCAATGGTTGATATGGTGCTTGTTATGAGTGTACATCCTGGCTTTGGAGGTCAGAAGTTCATCCCAGAGTCTATACAGAAGGTAAAGGAAGTAAAGAAGCTTCTTATAGATAAGGGGCTTGATAATGTTGATATAGAAATCGATGGCGGTATCAATGCAGAGAATCTTGCATCAGTACTTGAGGCTGGTGTTAATGTTGTTGTTGCCGGTTCAGCGGTTTTTAAGAATGATGCATCAGAGAATGTAAAAAAGTTTAAGGAAATTATGTCGTTATATTAAGCAGGTATCCCAGATGGATGAGTTGTTCTGACAGATGTAATAGCATTTACATATGTTATATAACTTTTCTGTCTGGGATTTGATTAATGTAATGGTGTGATACAGGAAAGGATACTGAAGCTATGTTAGAAGAATTAAAACAAAAAGTGTATGAAGCGAATATGCAGCTTCCAAAGTACGGACTTGTTACTTTTACATGGGGAAATGTAAGTCAGATAGACAGAACTACTGGGTATTTTGCCATAAAACCAAGTGGAGTTGATTATGAACTGTTAACTCCTGATGATATGGTTATTATGGATCTTGAAGGAAACAGGATAGAGGGGAGATATAATCCGTCTTCAGATACCCAGACACATATAGAACTATATAAAGCGTTCGATAAGATAGGTGGAATAGTGCATACACATTCATCGTATGCTACAAGCTGGGCACAGGCAGGCAGAAGCATACCTTGTTATGGAACTACACATGCGGATTATATATATGGTGAGGTTCCATGTCTTAGATGTCTTACTAAGGAGGAAATAGATGAGGCATATGAAAAAAATACTGGAAAGCTTATAGTTGATGAGTTTAAAAGGATGGGGAAAGATGTTTCTGCTGTTCCAGCTGTACTATGCAAGAATCATGGACCTTTTACGTGGGGAAAGGATGCAAAAGAGGCTGTTCATAATGCGGTTGTGCTTGAAGTGTGTGCAAAGATGGCATATAGGACAGAAAGCATAAATCCACAGGTAAAACAAGCACCACAGGAGCTTATGGATAAACATTATTTAAGAAAACACGGAAAAAATGCATATTACGGACAGAAAAATGTCAAGTAAAATTAAACTTTCATGGAAAACAGTGAAATTAAAGGCAGTGAAAATAATCTTTCAGGGGTTTTAAAAATACATTTTTTATGATATAGTAATCAGATGATGTAAAGTCCAAAAATCAAAAAGCCGTTTATGTTTGTAAAAGCTAAGAAGCCATGGAAGTTATGGCTATCATGATTGGGCTGCAGTAAATATAGCGGATTGTTTAAATGAAATAAAGAGAAAGGTGAAAGTCCTGAAACAGAGGATTTTCAAAGAGGTATATACATTATGAAACTCGGAATCGTAGGTCTACCAAATGTAGGTAAAAGTACATTATTTAATTCACTTACAAAGGCAGGAGCGGAGTCAGCAAACTATCCATTCTGTACAATTGATCCTAATGTCGGTATTGTTACAGTGCCGGATGAGAGACTTGATAAGCTTGCAGCACTTTATAATTCTGCAAAGATAACACCAGCGGTTATAGAGTTTGTTGATATAGCGGGGCTTGTAAAGGGAGCAAGTAAGGGAGAAGGTCTTGGTAACCAGTTCCTTGCTAATATACGAGAAGTAGATGCAATCGTTCACGTAGTAAGATGCTTTGAGAATTCTAACATCGTACATGTAGATGGTTCTATTGATCCTGTACGTGATATTGAAACAATCAATCTTGAACTTATATTCTCAGATATGGAAGTGCTTGAGAGAAGACTGGCAAAGCAGAAGAGAGCTTCTTATAATAACAAGGATATAGCTAAGGAATGTGAACTTATAGAAAGACTTCTTGCATTTCTTGAGGCAGGTAATCTTGCCAAGAACTTTGAATGTGAGGATGAGGATGAAGAAGCATTCATGAAAGAATACAATCTGCTTACAGCTAAGCCAGTTATATTTGCTGCTAATGTGTCAGAAGATGATCTTGCTAATGATGGTGCTGGCAATGAATATGTAGCACAGGTAAGAGAATATGCAAAGAAGGATAACTGTGAAGTATTCGTTATATGTGCACAGATAGAAGAAGAAATCTCTGAACTCGATGATGAAGAGAAGAAGATGTTCCTTGATGATCTTGGAATAAGCTCATCAGGACTTGATAAGCTTATAGCAGCAAGTTACAGGATACTTGGACTTATCAGCTACTTAACAGCTGGTGAAACAGAGACAAGAGCATGGACAATAACAAAAGGAACTAAGGCTCCTGGTGCGGCAGGAAAGATTCATAGTGACTTTGAAAGAGGCTTTATCAAGGCAGAAGTTGTTAATTATCAGGATCTTTTAGATTGTGGTACATATGCAAAGGCAAAAGAAAAAGGTCTTGTGCGTATGGAAGGTAAAGAATATGTAGTTAAGGATGGAGATGTAATTCTTTTCCGTTTTAACGTATAAAATAAAATGTGATAAAGGTTTATTAAAGGACCAGACAGCTGTCATAAGACAGATTGTCTGGTCCTTTTGTACTATATTTTTAAAAAAGTCCGCAAGTGGTTGATATTAATATGCCTGATGTTGATGGAAAATTTTAGAAAATGCCAAAAAACTATAGGAAAATGCTTGTGTTTTTTATTAAAAAAGTATAAAATTGACTCTAAAGTGGAGCAAAGTGGTAGTGAGTGGAAGAAAGTGGTAGAAAGGAGGAACGATTGCTATGTTTATGGGCGAATATAGCCATACTATAGATGCCAAGGGCAGAATAATCGTTCCAGTGAAGTTCCGCGAAAGTCTTGGTGATAACTTTGTTGTTACCAAAGGACTTGATAACTGCCTTTTTGTATATACCAAAGAAGACTGGCAGAAGTTTGAAGAGAAGTTAAGGACACTTCCTCTTACGAATAAAGATGCCAGAAAGTTTACAAGATTCTTTCTTGCGGGAGCTGCAGAAATGGAGGTTGACAAGCAGGGAAGAATACTTATTCCATCTGTATTACGTGAGTTTGCATCACTTGAGAAGGATGTTGTATTCGTAGGTGTTGGAAGCCGTATAGAGATATGGAACAGAGCAGGATGGGATGAAAGCATAAGCGGTTATGATGATGATATGGATGAAGTCGCAGAAAATATGGACAGTCTGGGATTTACCATATAAGAACGAATCAGCTTTTGAACAGAAACACTAAAGACTGATCTTTAAAGTATAAACAGGGAGAGAGTGGTATGGAATTCAAGCACAAGTCAGTATTATTGTACGAGACGGTTGATCAACTTAATATCAAGCCTGATGGTATATATGTAGATGGCACGCTTGGAGGTGGAGGCCATTCATATGAGATTGCAAGCAGGCTTTCTGACAAGGGAAGACTTATAGGTATTGATCAGGATGAGGATGCCATAAAGGCAGCTAGTGAAAGATTGAAACCTTTTATGGACAGAGTCACTATTGTAAGGAACAATTATTGCAATATGGATAAAGTGTTAGATGAACTTTCCATTGATAAAGTAGATGGCATAATGTTAGACTTAGGAGTTTCATCATATCAGCTTGATACAGCTGAGAGAGGATTTACATACAATGTAGATGCCAAGCTTGATATGCGAATGGATCAGAGACAGGAAGTTACAGCAAGAGATATAGTTAATGATTATAGTGAATATGATCTTTACAGAATCATAAGAGACTATGGAGAGGACAGATTTGCAAAAAATATTGCAAAACATATAGTTGCTGCCAGACAAAAAAAGCCTATAGAGACAACATTTGAGCTAAATGAGATAATAAAGGCAGCCATACCTATGAAGGTAAGGGCAACAGGTGGACATCCATCCAAAAGAACATATCAGGCTATAAGAATAGAGTTGAACAGAGAACTTGAGGTTCTTGAGAATTCGATAGATATGATGATAAACAGGCTTAATAAAGAGGGACGCCTGTGTATAATAACTTTTCATTCACTTGAAGACCGAATAGTGAAGGTCAGATACAAGAACAATGAGAATCCTTGTACTTGTCCTCCAAGTTTTCCAACATGTGTTTGTGGCAAAAAGTCTAAAGGAAAAGTTATAACAAGAAAACCTATTATTCCATCTGAAGAGGAATTAGAGGAGAACAGCAGATCAAAAAGCTCTAAGCTAAGAGTGTTTGAAAGAGCATAAGGGGAGGTAAGAGTGAAGATGAGTAATTCAAAGAACCGTGTAAGCGTTTCTGGAGAGATATATGGTAAGGCATATGAATATGGAAGTGCAGCAAGACAGCTTAATATGAATGCACAGCCTCTTAGACGTAACGAAGAATCGGAAGAGTCAAGAGAACAAAGACGTGCAAAACAGAAACAGATCAGACACAACAATAAGATTAATCTTATGTATACAGTTGTTGTTGCAACAGTTGCATCAGTTGTATTTTTTATATGCTATCAGTATCTTAATGTCCAGGCAGCAGCTAAGGTTAATTCAGATAAGATAATAGAGTTAAAAAGTACTTTGAATTCACTTAAAGACAACAATGATGCTCTTGAAGCTGATATCAATGCAAGTATAGATTATGATGCCATATATGATACAGCTGTCAATGATCTTGGAATGATATATCCAGGTAAAGGACAGGTTATTACATATGACTCAAAGGAAAGCGAATATGTAAAACAGTTCAAGGATGTTCCAGAAGCTGGTAAATAACTGATTTACAGTTATATAGTGATGATGAATATAAATATCAGAATATTAAGAGGTACTTATGGCAGATAGTGAACAGTTAAGAAGAAATAAGTACAGAAGAAAAAGAGTGATGTTAAAAAGAGTCCATGTCAGGGGCAAGGTTGCACTTGGCATGGTTGTTGTTATATTGATAGTTCTTGGTGGCCATGTGTTTAAGATAAACTATACACATGGTGATGTGTATGCAAAAGCGGTATTAGACCATCAGACATATACTTCAACTGAGCTTGCATATAAAAGAGGACAGATACTTACAAGCGATGGTACTGTGCTTGCGTATAGCGAAAAGGTTTATAATCTTATATTAGATGTTAAACAGCTGCTTTCAGATGAAGAATATAAAGAACCGACACTTAGTGCACTTACAAGATGTTTTTCGCTTGACAGAAGTGAGCTTGAAGCTATAGTTGCAGCCAATCCTAACAGCCGTTATCAGAAGCTTTTAAGAAATCTTACCATGGATGAGATAGAAGAGTTTAAGAATCTTATGAATGATAAGACAGAAGGAAAAAACATTAAGGGTGTATGGTTTGAGGACAGCTATTTAAGAAAATATCCATTAGGCACATTTGCAAGTGATACGATAGGCTTTGCAAGTGCCAGCAATGGTGGTGAACTTGGAATAGAAAGCCAGTATGATGATGAATTGACAGGAACTAATGGAACAACATACAGCTATGTTGATGATGGACTAGAGGTTACAGAAACACAGAAGGCTGCTGTAGATGGAAATAACATCGTAACAACGATAGATTATAATGTTCAGTCTATTATAGAAAAATGTATTAAAGAATATAACGCTGAAAAACCATCAAAGAATACAGCAGTAGTAGTTGCAGATCCATCTAACGGGGATATTCTTGGAATGGCAAGTTATCCAACTTTTGACCTTAACAGTCCAAGAGACTTAAGTGGCGTGTATACTCAGGAACAGATAGATAAGATGTCGGATGATGATTATAAGAATGCATTATATTCATTATGGACGAACTATTGTGTATCGGAAAGTTACGAACCAGGTTCAACCTTTAAGCCGGTTACAGTGGCATCGGCTTTAGAAGAAGGCGTTGTAAAGGATGGAGATACTTATACATGTAATGGATATGAAATGATAGGACCTGACAGGCTTAAGTGCCATGTGTATTCATCAGGTGGACATGGAACGATTACAGTAGAGCAGGCTGTTATGAATTCATGTAATCCGTATATGATCCATCTTGCCTTAGAACTTGGCAACGAAAAGTTTGCAGCATATCAGTCACTTTTTGGCTTCGGTAAAACAACAGGTATAGATCTTCCTGGTGAAACAATGGGTATTGTATATGGAAATAAGATGACAACTATAGATGCTGCATGTAACTCATTTGGGCAGACTATTAATGTTAATATGATGCAGATGATGTCAGCCTATTGTTCTATTATAAATGGTGGAATGTTATATCAGCCACATATAGTTAAAAGAATAGAATCAGCTAACGGCGAGGTTGTAAAAGAAAACAAAGCTACGCTTGTGAGACAGACAGTTACTATGTCAACATCAAAGCTGTTAAGAAGATATCTTAAGAGCACAGTTGAAACAGGAACAGCTAAGAAGGTAGCTGTTACGGGGTATTCAGTGGCTGGAAAGACAGGAACGGCGCAGAAATCACCAAGAAGTGAGAATAAGTGGCTTATATCATTTATAGGACATGCGCCAGCTGATAATCCCAAGTTTGCTATATATGTAATAATTGATGAACCAGATGGAACGACAGGAACATCCGGAAGCTCAGCAGATGTTCTTACACTTTCACATGATATATTAGAAAAGCTTCTTCCTTATATGAGTGTTTACAAGGATTCATTAGAACCAGAAACAGATACAGGCACTGCGGAAGATGAATATACAGTGGATGGTGTACCAGAGGGTTCTATACAGAACACAGCAACTGAAAACTTACAGAACATGCCATCAGTTAACTAGTAATAATAAGTATAAGAATAACCCTGAGTGAACTTACATATGAATAAAGTAAGTTTACACAGGGTTATTGTATTATATGAAATCAAGAATAGAGTTAAATGAAGATGAAAGATATTCTTTGTATGTAAGAACGAGACACAGAAAAAAGCTGCTGACCATAATAATAAGTCTTATTATAATCATGTCACTTCTTACAGTCCGTATAGGATGTATTATGACGGTTGAGGCTGGCTATTATAGCAGAAAGGCAACAGAATTGCACGAAAGAGAGCGTGCGATAAAGGCAATGAGAGGCCGTATACTTGATGCTAATGGAATAGTGCTTGCAGATAACAGGACAGTGTGTACTGTGTCAGTTATACATAACCAGATAAAAGAACCACAAAAGGTTATTGAGATGTTGTGCAGTGAGCTGTCAGAAGAAGAGGAGATGATAACTAAAAAGGTAAATAAAATATCATCAATAGAGATTATCAGGACAAATGTTGATAAAGAAACAGGAGACAGGATAAGGGCGTATGATTATGCAGGGGTGAAGGTTGATGAGGATTATAAAAGATATTATCCATATGACACTCTGGCATCTAAGGTTATAGGGTTTACAGGAAGAGATAATCAGGGGATTGTTGGTCTTGAAGCAAAGTATGATGCCTGCCTGTCAGGAGATGGTGGAAAGATACTGACACTTACAGATGCGTGGGGAAGTGAGCTTGAAGGTAAAAAAGAAGGAAGGCTTGAACCCAAGGCAGGGTGTGACCTGTATACAAGCATAGATATAAATATCCAGATGTATGCACAGCAGCTTGCAGAAAAGACACTTGTTAAAAAGGGGGCAAAAAGGGTATCAATAATAGTCATGAATCCACGTAATGGTGAGTTATATGCAATGGTAAATGCTCCGGAGTATAACCTTAATGATCCATATACATTGAATTATGATGATGAAGACACAACTGGAAATAAGATGGATAAACTAAATAATATGTGGAGAAATTTCTGTATAAATGATACATATGAACCTGGCTCGGTTTTTAAGATGGTAACAGCAACAGCTGCACTTGAACTTGGTGTTGTGAGCCTGTCAGATATGTATACATGTGGTGGTTCAACAACAGTTGCTGATAGAAGAATAAGATGTCATAAAACAACAGGACATGGAACGCAGACCTTTACCCAGACAGTAATGAATTCGTGTAATCCGGCATTCATAGAATGGGGGAGGCGTGTCGGTGTAGATAATTTCTATACATATATTGATAAGCTTGGATTAACCTCAAAGACAGGAATTGATATAGCAGGTGAAGCAGGTACTATCATACATAAGAAGGAAAACGTAGGAGAGGTGGAGCTGGCAACCATGTCGTTTGGACAGTCGTTTCAGATAACTCCAATGCAGATGCTAAGGGCAGCTGCAGCAATTGTAAATGGTGGTAATCTGGTAACACCGCATTTTGCCATCAGGACATGTGCTGCTGATAAAACAACATACAGCGAGTTTTCATATTCGACTACACAGGAAGCTGTAAGTAAGGAAACAAGTGATACGATGAAGGATATATTAAGACAGGTTGTTGAAGAAGGCGGTGGAAAAAATGCATATATAGAAGGTTTTTCAATAGGAGGAAAAACAGCTACTTCACAGAAACTTCCAAGAGGTTCAGGAAAATATATAGCCTCTTTTATAGGGTTTTCAGATGTGACGGATCCTTCTGTTATAGCCATGTGTCTTATAGATGAGCCACAGGGCGTATACTATGGAGGAACAATAGCAGCTCCTGTCATAAGAGAGCTATATGACAATATATTGCCGTATATGGATTAAATGAATACTTTACATATGTAAATGCTTAGAGTAAAATAAAATAAGCTTTTTAATGAATAGTTAGTCTGTATTATGTGCAGACAGATAGGATGAGTGATTATGGATTTAAAAGACAAAAAAGTAATGGTTGTAGGTACTGGAATAAGTGGAACAGGTGCCATAGATCTCCTTAATAAAGTAGGAGCAGACTGTATCATATATGATGGCAATGAAAAGCTTTCAACAGAAGATGTAGTAAAAAAGCTTGGTGGTAATAAAGCACAGATTATTATAGGACAGCTTCCTGAAGGTATAACTGATAAGGTAGAACTTCTTGTTATAAGTCCAGGTGTTCCTATAGACAGTCCGATAGTCGAACTGTTTGAAAAGGCTGGTGTTCCTATATGGGGAGAGATAGAACTTGCATATAATTATGACAAAGGAAAAATAGCAGCCATAACAGGTACTAACGGAAAAACAACAACAACAGCTCTTGTTGGACAGATAATAAAGGCATACAATGAAAAGACATTTGTAGTAGGAAATATAGGTAATTCATATACAGGTGAGGTTCTTAAGACAACAGAGGATTCATATACAGTAGCTGAGATAAGCAGCTTCCAGCTTGAAACTGTACATGAATTCCATCCGGTTGTAAGTGCTATCTTAAATATAACACCAGATCATCTTAACAGACATCACACTATGGAATGTTATGCACATACAAAGGAAAGAATAGCAAAGAACCAGAATAAGAGTGATGTATGTGTTCTTAATATGGAAGATGAAGAATTATACAGATTCGGTAAAGAATGCAGCGCATCAGTTGTATGGTTTTCAAGCAGGAGAAAACCATGCAAAGGTGCTTATCTTGATGGGAATAACATAAGATATACAGATGGTGTAACTGATAAGATAATGCTAAATGTCCATGATATGAATCTTCTTGGAACACATAATTATGAAAATGTGTGTGCAGCTATAGCAATGACAAAGGCTGTGGGGATTCCGGATGATATTATAATAGAACAGATAAAGAACTTTAAGGCTGTAGAACACAGAATAGAGTATGTTGCTACCAAAAATGGTGTATGGTATTACAACGATTCAAAGGGAACTAATCCGGAAGCTTCTGTTAAGGCTATAGAGGCTATGGTAAGACCTACGATTCTGATTGGCGGAGGTTATGATAAAGGCTCAGAGTTTGATATGTATGTAAAAGCCTTTGGTGATAAAGTCAAAATGCTTGTGTTACTTGGACAGACAGCACATAAGATAGCAGAAACATGTGATAAATACGGTTTTAGCAACTATGTGTTTGCAGATTCACTAAAAGAGGTTGTTTCAATATGTGCAAAGAATGCCAAGGATGGTGATGCTGTACTGTTATCACCTGCATGTGCAAGCTGGGGCATGTTTGATAATTATGAGCAGCGTGGAGATATGTTCAAGGAATATGTTAACAGTCTTTAATAAAAGAATATGATGATATAAAAGAGGAAAAATATGGCAAGGAAGAAGAAAAAAAGAAAGAATGGATTCTATTTTGATTACAGTCTTTTATTTGTTCTTATATTCATAGTTGGCTTCGGACTTACTATGGTATATAGTACGAGTTCTTATACTGCCCAGATTAATTATGGTGACCCGGAGTATTATTTTAAGAAGCAGCTTTTTTTTGATGTCGGCGGCTTTGTGATCATGCTTTTTATAGCCAGGTTTTTAGACTATCATGTGCTTAAAAGGTTTGCACCTTATTTATTTATTATGGCTCTGATTTCGGTAGTGGCTGTTATATTTTTTGGAACCGAGAGTCATGGTGCAAAAAGATGGATATATATTGGTCCTATAAGTATACAGCCAGCAGAGATTGTTAAGATAGCCGTTATAATTATGACTGCAGCAAGAATGTGTGCAGCAGGAACTAAAATAAAGACATTATCAAAGAATGCGAAGATATTTCTTGGATGTGCCCTGTTACCCGCAGGAATGATCCTTGTTATAACGTCTAATCTGAGTAGTGCCATTATTATATGTGGAATAGTATTTATAATGTCATTTGTAGTATATCCAAACTATAGATTACATGGTTTTTTGACCGCACTTATAGCCATAGGATATGTTGGTATACGTGAGTGGTTAAAGAAAGCAGTGGAAGCTGGTACGCAGATGAAAGGAAGCTTCCGTCTTACAAGATTGTTTGTATGGATTAATCCAGAGAAGTACATAGATGATAAAGGTTATCAGACTATGCAGGGGTTATATGCTATAGGTTCTGGCGGACTTTTTGGAAAAGGACTTGGAAAGAGTATGCAGAAGCTTGGCTTCATACCTGAATCACAGAATGATATGATTTTTTCAATCATTTGTGAAGAATTAGGCTTATTTGGTGCGATATGCGTTATACTTTTATTTATAATAATGTTGTGGAGAATAATATATATTTCACAGAATTCGCCAGATCTTTTTGGCTCGCTTCTGGCAGTTGGTGTGTTTGCGCATATAGCTATACAGGTGATTATAAACATAGCAGTTGTAACCAATGTATTTCCTAATACAGGTGTTACATTGCCATTTATAAGCTATGGAGGCTCGGCGACCATATTGCTGCTTGCAGAACTTGGAATAGTGTTTAATATAAGCAGCCAGATTAACCTGGAAAGATAGAAGTATAAACAGGCTGGAATGGAAATTAGTATGGCAAGAGAAAGAAAAAAAGGAAAAGGTTTTTTGATAGCTTTTATTGTAATGTTTATTCTTGTTGCAGTGGGGATTGCGGTATATATAGGCTTTCAGGCAGAAAGTATAACATATGCTGGCAATTCCCATTATTCTGATGAGGAGATGACCGAAAAAATATTTGGAAAAGACAAGCCTAATGTATTACTTTATAAGCTGTTTGGTAATAAAAAAAAGACAATACCGTTTATACAGAAGTATGATGTGGAAATACAATGGCCAAAGAAAATGTATATAACAGTATATGAAAAGCCAGTTATTGGTTATATAAGATATATGGGATGTAATATGTTCTTTGATAAGGATGGCATAGTTGTTGAAAGCTCCACAGAAAGTTATGATAAGGTCCCTGAAATAATAGGGCTTAAGTTTAATTCGATAGTTTTAGGTTCAAAGCTTGATGTTGGTGATGATGATATATTCAGGCAGATACTCGACCTTACACAAAGCTTTGATAAATATGATCTGGATGTATCAAAGGTATATTTTGATTCATCTGATAATTTAATACTGTATATTGAAGAGGTTAAGGTGTATCTTGGAAATAGTGATGATTATACGGACAAGCTTTTTGAACTGAAGCAGATGGAAACTAAATTCTCAGGCTTAAAGGGAACACTTTATATGCAGGATTATACGAAAGACAGCAATGCAATAATATTTAAAAAAGATGAGAAATGATTCCTGAAATTCTGGTATTGGCATCATACTATTATAGAATGAACAAAGATTATGAAAATTGTGAATAAAAATATAAAAATTAGTTGATATTTGTTGTGAAAAATTATATGATTATAAATATGTATAAGTATAGAAGGAGGCAATAACCTTGTTAGAGATAATAGAAAACGAATCAAATTTATCAGCAAAGATTATTGTTATTGGTGTCGGTGGTGCCGGTAATAATGCTGTTAATAGAATGATAGATGAAAGCATATCTGGTGTTGAATTCATAGGAATCAATACAGATAGCCAGGCACTTCAGTTATGTAAAGCACCTACAGCTATCCAGATCGGTGAAAAACTTACTAAAGGATTAGGTGCAGGAGCACAGCCAGAGATTGGTGAGAAAGCAGCAGAAGAGAATGTTGAAGAGCTTACACAGGCTATTAAAGGTGCTGATATGGTATTCGTTACATGTGGTATGGGAGGCGGAACAGGAACAGGTGCTGCACCTGTTGTTGCCAAGATTGCAAAGCAGATGGGAATACTTACAGTTGGTGTTGTTACTAAGCCTTTCAGATTCGAGGCAAGAACACGTATGACTAATGCAGAAGCTGGTATAGAAAAGCTTAAGGAAAGTGTTGATACTCTTATTGTCATTCCAAACGATAAGCTTCTTGAGATTGTTGACAGAAGAACAACTATGCCTGAGGCATTAAAGAAGGCTGATGAAGTGTTACAGCAGGCTGTTCAGGGTATCACAGATCTTATTAATGTTCCTGGACTTATTAATCTTGATTTTGCTGATGTTAAGACTGTTATGGTAGACAAGGGTGTTGCTCATATAGGTATAGGTTCAGCTACAGGTGATGATAAGGCCATTGAAGCGGTTAAGCAGGCAGTTGCCAGTCCTCTTCTTGAAACAACTATTGAAGGTGCATCACATGTTATTATTAATATATCAGGTGATATTGGCCTTGTTGAGGCTAATGATGCAGCCAGCTATATACAGGAGCTTGCTGGTGACAATGCTAATATTATCTTTGGTGCTGTATATGATGAAAGCGCTACAGACAGCTGTACAATCACAGTTATTGCTACAGGTATAGAGGGTGTTAACGTTAATAATGCCATGGCTAAGTTTTCGCCAAAAGCACAGGCACAGGTTCAGACACCAAAGCCAGCTGTAAAGCCAGCATATTCTTACCAGCAGCCACAGTCTCCAGCAGGTATGGGTATGAGCTCTACAACAGCTCCACTTCCAGGTCTTAAGCAGCCAACACCTGTTACAAGCAATGTGAAGTCTAATGGAATTACAATTCCTACATTTCTTCAGAAGAACAGAAAGTAATACATAAACAGACGCAGTAGTCTTATAATAACTTATATATGGCAGGATAGTGTATGATTGATTTATATACTATCCTGTTTTTTTATGTTTATACTTATGACGACACAATGAAAAGCAGCAGACTTTTATCTTAAATTTTGTATATGGCTCCTTACTGCGACAAATTTTGCACATAACTTTATGTATACTCTTCTTGTTAGCTGATACAGGATGTTATACATAATCTTGTATATATTGCGTAAAGGAGGTGGGAATGGATTGTAATATATATAGATATATTGTTTGGGATTAATTATTGTATGGATCTGATTATACTGCTTATTGTTAACAGAATTATGCGTTATCATGCATCTGCTATCCGGCTGCTGCTTTCTTCCACTTTAGGAGCCGTATGGTCAGTTGCTGCAGTGATGATTCCTGACAGATATAGGCTATTCGTTAATTTATGCACATATTTTATTGTTACAGCTCTTATGCTTGCTGTGATAAATAGTCCATTAAATATCATAAAAGCACGACAAAGTAACAATGACAGGTATGCTTTAACAAATTATTTAAAAGAACTGTTTAAGGGTATGATTATTATGCTGTCTGTAGCATGTTTTTCAGGCGGGATTATGCATATGATTGTATATTATACATATGCCGGCTGGATAATAAGACGTATATTAGTTACTTACAATCAGCTTATATATCTTATACTGATATCCGTAGTTGTTATAATAGTGATTGCCAGAGTGTATAGAACCTATAAAAAAAACAGTGACATATACAAGGTTACTGTTATAGTTGACAATCATAAGATTATGCTTCACGGAATAGTAGATACCGGGAATCAGCTTACAGATAAGTATACAGGTAAGCCGGTAAATGTGATGGATAAATCATATTTTGAAAATGTTCTTTATCAGATAAATGATTACGGGAGATTAAAGTATCATTTTATACCATACAGAACAATAGGTAATAATGAGGGGATCATAGAAGTTATTACATCAGATTATATGTACATATCAGGAAAAGATGAAACGAAGGCTTATAAAGGTGCACTGATAGGACTTTCGGATAGGAAAGTATCACAAAACGGGGAATATCAGGCACTTATAAATGGACGTATGATTTAGCGTTAATGCAAAGCTATAAGAGAGGATGAGTTTTTGCATTACAGGATGGAAATATGTCAGCGGTGCATTCGTATTTCTATAAAAGTAACAGCACCGTAGAAAAGAGGAGAGAAATGGTGATTAAAGTGGCAGTTGCGGATCGTTTCCGGTTTAAGATGGTACCATCTATAAAAAATCTATATATGCTAGGCTCAAAAGAGGTTCATTATATAGGAGGGGCAGAGGTGTTACCAGCACCGCTTGATACAGATGAGGAGAAAAATGTATTGGCGATGTTAAAAACCGAGGATGACGATTATGCCAAGAAAATGCTGATAGAACATAACCTTCGTCTTGTTGTATATATAGCAAAAAAATTCGATAATACAGGTGTGGGAGTAGAGGATCTGATATCTATCGGAACAATAGGACTTATAAAGGCTATTAATTCATATGACCGTGATAAAAATATAAAGCTTGCTACATATGCATCAAGATGTATAGAGAATGAGATTCTTATGCATCTTAGAAGAAACAGTAAAATCAGGGCAGAAGTATCTATAGATGAGCCTTTAAATGTAGACTGGGATGGAAATGAGCTTTTATTGTCAGACATTCTTGGCACAGATGATGATGTGTGTTATAAGGATCTTGAAAATGAGGTGGAAATGAAAGCACTTAAAAGTGCACTTGGCAATCTGTCAGAGAGGGAGAGAATTATAGTCGATTTAAGATATGGGCTTAGCGACAAAGATGGAGAAGAAAGAACACAAAAGGAAGTAGCAGATATGCTTGGTATATCACAGTCGTATATATCAAGACTTGAAAAAAAGATAATAAAAAGATTGAAGAGGGATATGGTGAGGGCGTGCTGAAGAATTAACATCAAATAATATAAAATAATATAACTTTTTGCTTGACATTCCAGGCTGTGTCTATGAAAATATAAAGGTATGATTAGTATAAGGGAAAATTTGCCCAGTATAGGAGAACTATCAACATTATATAAAGATATGGAAAAAAGGTAATATGAAAAATAAAGGTACAGGAATACAGTGGCATAGAATATTTGGAATAGCGGCTTTAATGTCTGTTATAGTTTTTGCGGTTATGTTATATATGGACTTTGGAACTTCAATAAAATCAATGGTTGGTATTGGAAGTGATAAAACAAATGATTCTATATCAGAAGAACCAAGTGACAATACCGAATCCGGTAATGATACAAGTGGTAAAAAGACAGATATATCAGATAAAGCAATCGTATGTATAGATGCATCTCATGGAGGTTCTGATACAGGACAGTATGATGGAAAGAATTATGAGAAAACACAGGTGTTAGAGCTGGCTGGACTTGTTGAAAAAAATCTTGCTGATTATGGAGTTAAGGTTATTATGACAAGGACAACAGATGAGAATGTAGATTATACATCACGTATTAAAAAAATCAATACAGGAAAAGCTGTAGCAACAGTATCACTGCACAGGGATGTTGCTAAGAAGGATGGAACAGGCAGAGGTGTCAGTGCGTGGATATATACATCATCTCCAACTGATTCAAAGAGCCTTGCTTCAGATATTATGAATGTGTTTAAAGAATCTGGTGAAACGGTAGGTGGGGTGAATACGGGTACTCCAAATGATTCATCAAAGAATTACTATATTAATCAGCACAGTTCATCAGCAAGCTGTATAATTGAACTTGGAAATATGTATAACAGTGATGACAACAAGCTTGTAACAACTAATAAAGAGAAAACAGCTAAAGCAATATCAGATGGAATAATAAAATACTTAGAACAGGCAGGTTATATTAATGGCTAAAATTAATCAGAAAAACATAAGAAACTTTTGCATAATAGCACATATTGATCATGGTAAGTCAACTCTTGCTGACAGAATCATAGAAAAGACTGGACTTCTTACAAGCAGGGAAATGCAGGAGCAGGTTCTTGATAATATGGATATAGAAAGAGAAAGAGGCATAACTATCAAGTCCCAGACAGTAAGAACTGTATATAAGGCTCTAGATGGAGAAGAATATATATTTAATCTTATAGATACTCCAGGACACGTTGACTTTAACTATGAGGTGTCAAGAGCACTTGCAGCCTGTGATGGTGCTGTGCTTGTAGTAGACGCAGCACAGGGAATAGAAGCACAGACACTGGCCAATGTATATCTTGCACTGGATCATGATCTTGAAGTATTTCCAGTTATCAACAAGATAGATCTTCCAAGTGCTGAACCGGACAGGGTTAAAGATGAAATAGAAGATATTATAGGTATAGAAGCCCAGGATGCTCCTCTTATATCAGCTAAAAATGGTATTAATATAGAAGAAGTATTGGAACAGATAGTAACAAAAATACCAGCACCAGAAGGTAATCCTTCAAATCCACTCTCAGCACTTATATTTGATTCCCTATATGATGCATATAAAGGTGTTATTATATTTGTAAGAATAGTCGAAGGTACTGTTAAAAAGGGTACAAAGATAAGGATGATGGCGACAGGTGCTGTGGAAGAGGTTGTAGAAGTTGGATATTTTGGAGCAGGACAGTTCATACCTTGTGATGAACTATCTGCTGGTATGGTTGGATATATTACAGCAAGTATTAAGAACGTCCAGGATACAAGAGTTGGTGATACAGTAACTGATAATGACAGACCGGTAGCAGAGCCGCTTCCAGGCTATAAAAAGGTTAATCCTATGGTTTATTGTGGATTATATCCTGCAGATGGTGCAAAGTATCAGGATTTAAGGGAGGCACTTGAAAAGCTTCAGCTTAATGATGCATCACTACAGTTTGAACCAGAAACATCTATAGCTCTTGGATTTGGTTTCAGATGTGGCTTTTTAGGACTTCTACACCTTGAGATTATACAGGAAAGACTTGAAAGGGAATATAATCTTGACCTTGTTACAACAGCTCCTGGTGTTATATATAAGGTCCATAAAACAAACGGAGATGTCATAGATCTTACGAACCCATCTAACATGCCAGATCCATCTGAGATTGATTATATGGAAGAGCCAATGGTAAGTGCAGAGATTATGGTAACAACAGAATTTGTCGGACCTATCATGAAGCTTTGTCAGGAACGCCGTGGTGTATACAATGGTATGGAATATATAGAACAGACAAGAGCACTTCTTAAGTATGATCTTCCTCTTAACGAAATAATATATGATTTCTTTGATGCATTGAAATCACGTTCAAGAGGCTATGCATCATTTGATTATGAGATGAAGGGATACGAGAGGTCTAATCTTGTTAAGCTTGATATTCTTATCAACAAGGAAGAGGTGGATGCACTTTCGTTTATTGTATTCGCAGGCAGTGCAGAAGAAAGAGGACGAAAAATGTGCGAAAAGCTCAAGCAGGAGATACCAAGACAGCAGTTTGAAATACCTATCCAGGCAGCTATTGGAAGCAGGGTAATAGCAAGAGAAACTGTTAAGGCACTTCGTAAGGATGTACTTGCTAAGTGTTATGGTGGAGATATTTCGCGTAAAAAGAAGCTTCTTGAAAAGCAGAAGGAAGGAAAGAAGAGAATGCGTCAGATTGGTAATGTAGAAATACCACAGAAGGCATTCATGAGTGTGTTGAAGCTGGATGAAGAATAAAAACGAACTGGGGATATATATACATATCCCCTTTTGTGTACATAAATGCATATATTGTGACTTTCTTTCATCACCTGCTGATGAAAAGACAAGAAAAAGATATGTTAAAGCACTTATAAGAGAAATAAATCTGGCAGCCGAAGGTAAGACAAATAGCTGTATTAATAAGTGCAATAATGAAAGTAATAACCATTGTAAGGATATAGTTACATCTATATTCATAGGAGGAGGAACGCCATCAGTAATAGATGCTTCTGATATAAAAGATATTATTGAGGCAGTAAGACATAATTATAACGTCAGTGATGAGGCAGAGATAACAATAGAATGTAATCCTGGTACTATGGATGAAAAAAAGGCAGCTATATATCGTCAGGCTGGCATAAACAGAATAAGCTTCGGATTGCAGAGTACCAATAATAATGAATTAAGGATGCTTGGAAGGATCCATACCTATGAACAATTTCTGGAAAGCTTAAGGATAGCAGAAGAGGCCGGTTTTGATAATATCAATATAGATCTTATGTCTGCACTTCCAGGTCAGACTATTGAAAGCTTTAAGTCTGTGCTTAACACAGCGATATCACTAGAGATGCAGCATATATCTGTATATAGCCTTATAGTAGAAGATGGTACAGCACTTTCAGAAAATATTGATAAATATCCACAGATCCCATCAGATGAGGAGGACAGGGATATGTATCATATGACAAAGGAAGTACTTGCAGCAGCTGGATATGAACAATATGAAATATCCAATTATGCGAAGAAAGGATATGAGTGCAGACATAATATAAAGTACTGGGAGAGGTGTAACTATATTGGTTTTGGAATCGGAGCAGCTTCTTTATATGACAATATAAGATATACTAATATTTCTGATATAAACAGATACATGGATATATTACTAAATAACGAAAACAATAAAGATTATTGCTGTTATGAAAAAAATACCAGACAATCAGATGATGTGTGGCTGTTAAGGATGGATGTGGAAGAACTGTCAAAGGAAGATGAGATGTCAGAATATATGTTTCTTGGCTTAAGAAAGACTAAAGGCATAGATGTTAATGATTTTAAAGAGAAGTTTGGCTGTGATATATATGATGTATATGACAAACAGATAAAAGATAACATAGCTGCCGGACTGCTTGTAAAGAATGGTGATTACCTATATCTATCCCAGAGAGGAATAGATATAAGCAATACAGTCATGTCTGATTTTATACAGGTTTGAACTGCATAAGAAAATGTCGTGGAGTCAGTCCGGTAAATGACTTGAATTCCCGCTGGAAGTGAGCCTGGTCCGAATATCCCAACCCGGATATATATCCGCTGTTATTCTGCCTGCAGTCTGATAACATATTGTATAACACATTCTGGAAACGTATAATTTTACAGTAATCTTTAGGTGACATGCCTAGTACTTCGTTAAACATTCTTTGAATATGTCTTTCAGAATAACCAAGGCTTGTGGCAAGCTCAGATATGAGTATATTGCCATAAGCTTTTTTTATGATATCAGTGAGCGTTATCATATTATCAGGAATATAGCAGCATTGTTTGGCATTTTCAAGAAATGCCTTAAACATATGTATGTGTTTTTCAAAGCTGCAGCTTGTTTTAAAATCTTCTATAAGCTTGTATTCATATGAGCCTTCTGAAGGAGAATATTCGTATACTTCCCCTGTCATGCCTGAAGGGTAAGTGTCAGCATTGACCCCTTTTGCATAGTAGGAATATATATCATCAAAGCATACGCCAAAATAATGCTCATAGTTACCAAAATCATAAGTACGTTTTTTAACTACAGGTCCAATACAGTAGAATGATGACTTGTTATCTGTATGGTTATAGCCTATGATCCATTCTGTATGGGTAGATGGAACAAGAGCAGAGTACATTGAATTTATAATATTTGCTGAAGTATTACTGGCTGATTCATATATATACATATTTTCATGGACTTTAGTTGTACCATATTTGTTTATTTTAGTTAATGATTTAGTCTGGATATCAATGTCCGGGTTAAATAACATGGGCTGGTATATGTGATTGTTCATATGTAAACTCCTTTTGCTGCTTATGTTAAAAATAGAATTTATAAAATAATAATAAAGCAAATATTAAAAAAGTCAATAAATATGTCGGATTTTTTCAATAAATATTAAAAAAGATATGTATAATAAACAACATAATTGAAAAACAAATAACACAAAGGCGTGTGATTACTTTATTAAATAAAGTGGTTGCACGTCTTTTTTTATTTTATTACGTCGCGGGTAATTCATGTGTTATTCTGTATTTCAGTTGTCTTATGAAAACTGATCAACTTCATTAGACTTCCAAGAAAAGAATTAGGGAGGAAAAGATTATGGCAGTAGAACAGATAACTAACTTGATAAGTGAGCAGACATTTGGAATCTGGTTCCTTATCGGTGCTGCACTGGTATTCTGGATGCAGGCAGGATTTGCAATGGTAGAAACAGGCTTCACAAGAGCTAAGAACGCAGGTAATATTATTATGAAGAATCTTATGGATTTCTGTATAGGTACAGTAGTATTCATAGTGATAGGTTTTAGTTTATTACTTGGTGAAGATTTAGCAGGTTTTATTGGAAAACCTGGATTTGATATATTTACGGCTTATGAGAGTTTTGATTTCTCAAGCTTTGTATTTAACTTAGTATTCTGTGCAACAACAGCAACAATAGTATCAGGAGCTATGGCAGAAAGAACAAAGTTCCTTTCATATTG
The DNA here is from genome assembly GCA_000436475.1 of Eubacterium sp. CAG:248. GTDB lineage: Bacteria > Bacillota > Clostridia > Lachnospirales > Lachnospiraceae > Lachnospira. The sequence continues at coordinate 1,431 of FR886207.1, read as the reverse complement.
TGTATATTCTGGAGTTATATCAGCACTTGTATATCCAATCGAAGCACACTGGATATGGGGCGGCGGCTGGTTAGCACAGTTAGGCTTCCATGATTTTGCTGGTTCATGCTGTATACATATGGTAGGTGGTATTTCAGCTATTATAGGCGCAAAGATACTTGGACCACGTATTGGTAAGTTTGTCAAGGATGAAAAAGGAAAGGTAGTCAAGGTAAATGCGTTTCCCGGACACAGCATACCGCTTGGAGCGCTCGGTGTATTCATATTATGGTTCGGCTGGTATGGCTTCAACGGCGCTGGTTGCACTACAATCGAAGATCTTGGATCAGTATTTCTCACAACAACAATAGCACCAGCGGTAGCAACAGTAACATGTATGATATTTACATGGATTAAGTATAAAAAGCCAGATGTTTCAATGTGTCTTAATGCATCACTTGCAGGTCTTGTTGCTATAACAGCTTCTTGTGATGTAACTGATGCAAAGGGTGCTTTTGTTATTGGTATTGTAGCAGGACTTCTTGTAGTATTTGGTGTATGGCTTCTTGATTATAAGCTGCATATAGATGATCCTGTTGGTGCAGTTGCTGTTCATATGATGAATGGTATCTGGGGAACAATCGCAGTTGGTCTTTTTGCAACAAGCAAGGCACCTGGATATGCAATAGCTATGGAAAATGGTGCTATCAAAGCAGAAGGCTTATTCTTTGGTGGTGGCTTCACACAGTTAGGACTTCAGTTATTAGGTTTTGTAACAGTAGCAGCATGGGCAGTAGTATGTATGACAATTGTATTCCTTGCTATTAAGGCAACTATCGGACTTAGAGCTTCTAAGGAAGAAGAAATCAAGGGACTTGATATATGTGAGCATGGTCTTACAAGTGCATATGCAGGTTTTGAATTCGGTGCAGCAGGAATGCCAGATATAGATATAACATATGATGATGTTGTATCAGTTGGTTCAGAATCCGTTGAAAATGCGGTTCCAGCTATGGTTAAGACATCTGAAATACCTGATGATAAGAAGATTACTAAGGTTGAAATCCTTATGAAGCAGGAAAGATTCGAGGCTTTAAAGAAGGCTATGAACGATATCGGTGTAACTGGTATGACAGTAACACAGGTGCTTGGCTGTGGAGCCCAGAAGGGTGCACCTGAATACTACAGAGGTGTTCAGATGGAGATGCAGTTACTTCCTAAGGTCCAGGTAGAGATGGTTATCTCAAAGGTGCCAGTTATGGATGTAATCAATGCAGCAAGAAAAGTACTTTACACTGGTCATATCGGAGATGGTAAGATATTCGTATATGATGTTGAAAATGTAGTAAAGGTTCGTACTGGAGAGGTTGGATATGATGCTCTTCAGGGTGAAGATGATTAAGAGTATTGTTGTTTAATCGAATATTAGTTGGTGACGAACGGACGACAAAT
>FR886206.1:12615-28483 GCA_000436475.1 Eubacterium sp. CAG:248 | reverse complement strand
TAACATATTAAAAGCAGGATACCACATTTGTATGTCTGACATTTCAGGAATTAATCTACAAGCATCCTCTCGCTTTAATTCAATCAAAAAACGGTCTTTTGACATTGTCAAAGACCGTTTCAATTACGCCTTTATTCAATTCATATATCAGGATATTTCTTCAATACCCAGTAAAATCAAGTTTTTTATTCTTCACCCATCTTAGCAAGCTTTGCTGCCTGGTCAGCTGCTATGCAGGCATCAATGATTTCCTGAATATCACCATTCATAATCTTATCAAGCTTATAAAGTGTAAGACCAATTCTGTGGTCTGTAACTCGTCCCTGTGGGAAGTTGTAAGTTCTTATCTTCTCAGCTCTGTCACCAGTACCTATCTGGCTTCTTCTTGCATCAGCTTCTGCATCATGTGCTTTCTGAGTTTCAAGGTCATATAACTTTGCTCTTAAAAGTGCAAAAGCCTTTTCCTTATTCTGTATCTGTGACTTTTCTGTCTGTGAGTAAATAACTATACCTGTAGGATAGTGAGTAAGACGAACTGCTGAGTCAGTTGTGTTGACACACTGTCCACCGTTACCTGAGGCACGCATAACGTCAATACGGATATCCTTGTCATCTATCTGTATATCAACTTCCTCTGCCTCTGGCATAACTGCTACAGAGGCTGTTGAAGTCTGAATTCTTCCGTTAGATTCTGTTACAGGAACTCTCTGTACTCTGTGCACACCACTTTCGTACTTCATAACCGAGTATGCGCCCTGTCCCTTAACCATAAACTCGACTTCCTTCATACCGCCGATACCCGTTTCATCAGCATTAACTACTTCTATCTTCCAGCCCTTAGTATCTGCATAGTGTGAGTACATACGGAAAAGCTCTGCGGCAAAAAGCGCTGCTTCTTCTCCACCTGCACCTGCTCTGATTTCAACAACGATATCCTTATCATCATTAGGGTCTTTAGGAAGAAGTAATATTTTAAGCTTCTTCTCTAATTCTTCAACCTTCTTCTTTGAATCAGCAAGTTCCTCTCTTGCCATCTCTAAAAGTTCCTCGTCACTTTCTTCACTTATCATCTGAAGACTATCTTCTATATTCTGCTTACTTGCCTTATATTCTGTATAAGCTTCAACGATAGGTGCAAGATTACTCTGTTCTTTCATATATTTTCTGAACTTTTCCTGGTCATTAACTATATCAGGATTACCAAGCTCTGCCGTTACGTCTTCATAACGGCGTAATGTATCTTCTAATCTATCAAACATGCTCATAGTATTCTGACTCCATTCTATCTATATATTATAACGTCCACTTCTGACACTCGTACCATAATATCTTGCAACAACAACTCTGTCAAGTCCCGCAAGATCCTTTATAACTCTAATATCATTATATCCATATGAAGACAATATATCACTGACTTTAGCTGCCTGGTCATGACCTATCTCGTAACACAGATATCCGTCTTTATTTAGGTAATCTCTTGCTTTATCAGTAATAATCCTGTAAAACTTCAGTCCATCCTCATCTCCATCAAGTGCAATAAACGGATCATGCAGCCTTACCTCTTCATCAAGTCCCTTTATAACTCTTGTTGGTATATAAGGTGGATTGGATACAATAACATCAAACTTCATTCCACTGCCTTCCAAAGCTTCAAACATATCACTTTGAATCAGTTCAACATATGGTACATTATTAATATCTTTATTATTCTGTGCAACCTCTAATGCATCTAAGGATACATCAACTCCGACTGCTCCATGTATACCGCTATATGTATGTCCCAACGATGCAAGCGATATAATAATGCATCCTGAGCCCGTACACATATCAAGCACCCTGCTATCAGCAGTTGTAAGCTTTGCCACTTCTTCTACCAGCACTTCTGTATCCTGTCTTGGTACAAGTACATGTTCATTCACAATATACTTTCTTCCATAAAAATATGTGTATCCCATAATATGCTGAAGCGGAATATGATGTGATCTTTTTATTATATATCCAAGATATTTTCTCAGGGCTTCATTGTCTATCTCATCAGTCGCATTAATAAGATAGGTTGTTCTATCTATGCCTGTCACATAAAGGAACAGCTCTAATGCATCATAATCCGGATTGTCTATATCCGCCTGCTTAAGCACCCTTGCACCATATCTTACTGCATCTTTGTATGTGTGTATAGCTGGCATATTATTACTATTGTATATCATCATATTTAGTGTCTGTCTCTCTGTTTGAATAACGGTACATCATCTGCGTTTATATCTTCTGCTTCTTCTGTATCTTCAGGCTCTTCTATCTCAAAGCCAGCTTCAACCTCTTCCACTGTCATATTCTCTGATTCATCTGTTTCAGGAACCTTTTCTGTCGTCACTGCATACTCACCGCCTGCAGCACCTTCTACCTTATTGACAGTTTCATATTCCTCTTCTATTTCAAAGCCTTCTGGAAGTGCTTCTTCTGTATCTTGTGATGTTTCTTCATTTTCCTTAGTCTGCTGTTCTGCACTATCATCCTGGCTTTCAGCTACATCAGCAGATTCAAGATTATCTTCTGTCTTTCTTACATCTTCAAATGTCTCAACGGCATCTGCTGTATCTTGTGTTTCAGACATTACTACTTCTTCTTTTTCTGTATCAGAGATTTTATCATCAGCAGCTTTGGTATCTGATGTTGTATCACTGTTTGATACAGACTTTATCTCAACCGCTCTTATTGTTTCAGCCATTGCTGCCTCATGTGCAACCTTTCTGGCATCTATTTTTCTTGTGTTTTTAGCCTTGTGTATAAGTTCTCCATCCATGGCAAGCTTAGCCTCTGATGCAAGCATATCTGCTTCAGGATTAGGCGAATGGGCATAATATTCCTTTAAAAACGCCTTCCAGTCAAACACTTCTTCTACAGCCTTAATAGCCACTTCAACCATCTCTTCATCTGGTTCACGTGTAGTAAGTCTCTGAAGCCACATACCTGGTTTACTAAGAACAACTGTGAATCCGTTATCATTCTTTCCTGCCCATCTTATGAACTCATAAGAAACACCTGCAATAACAGGAACAAGAAGTAATCTTATAACTACCTGAAGTGCTGTGTTATCCACTCTTATAAATATGAAGAACACTATACTTATGAACATAACTATAAAAAGGAAGCTTGTACCACATCTTTTATGATATCTTGAACTATTCATAACATTCTCTGTTGTGAGTCTTGCACCATTTTCTATACAGTTAATACACTTATGCTCTGCACCATGGTACATAAATGTTCTTTTTATATCTTTCATAAGAGATATAATAAGCAGATACAATATAAATATAGCAACTCTTACAAGTCCCTCTATAAAGTTAAGAAGTGTTTTAGATGCTACGTATCCCTTTACAAGTCTGGAAACAAAATAAGGAAGCAGCATAAAAAGCCCTACAGCCATAAATACAGATAATATAACTGTAAATGCCATCAAAACTGACTCAAACTTATCTTTAAACAGTGATTTTCCTATCTCATCTGCTTTCGTTGTTTTTTGTTCCTCTGGATCGTCATAAAATGATGCCGAATAATTTATTGTTGATATTCCTGTTATAAGAGAATCTATAAAGCTTACAACACCTCTTATTATAGGGTATCCCATCCATTTATGTTTTTCTGTAAGCAGCTTACAATCTCTTACAGTAACTTCTATCTCATGATCAGGCTTTCTTACCGCAATAGAATACTTATCTTTGTTGCGCATCATAATCCCCTCAATAACGGCCTGTCCACCTATACCTGATGGTTTCATAGCACATACCTCCTGTTTTGTTAAAAACGTATAAAGTAAAAAAGTTGAGGTCTTTGACAACCTCAACTTCATGCTCATAACTAGTTATTAACACCATACTTCTTGTTGAACTTATCAATACGTCCACGAGCTGATGTAGCCTTCTGCTGTCCTGTATAGAAAGGATGGCACTTTGAACAGATTTCTACGTGAATTTCTTCCTTTGTAGATCCTGTTACGAATTCATTACCACAGTTACAAACAACCTTTGCCTGGTAGTATGCTGGATGTATTCCTTCTCTCATTATTTTCACCTCTTTACAATATCTTTATATGATTTATCCTTATTTCTTTTTATCATTTTGATAAACAGCTTTGTTATTGTATCATAGCGTTCTATATAATGCAAGCACAAATTTTATTTTTATATAAATTTTTCAAATTGAAAATTTTACACTCTTCTATTCTTTATGACAGTCTGTACGAATTCCGCATTATTCTTAGTTTTGGTAAATAAGTCAAGAATTCTTTCTGCAGCTTCATCGGTCTTTAAGCCGTTAAGTGCTTTTCTCATAATATCAACCGCTTCAAGCTCTTCTTTATTAAGAAGGAGGTCTTCTCTACGGGTTCCTGACTTAGCTATATCTATGGCAGGAAAAACTCTCTTCTCTGAAAGCTTTCTGTCAAGTACAAGTTCCATATTGCCTGTTCCCTTGAATTCCTCGAATACAACATCATCCATCTTGCTTCCTGTCTCAACAAGCGCTGTTGCAAGTATTGTAAGGCTTCCCCCTTCTCTCATGTTACGTGCAGCACCAAAGAATCTTTTAGGCATATGCAGTGCTGCCGGATCAAGACCACCTGATAATGTACGTCCACTTGCCTGCACTGTAAGATTATATGCCCTTGCAAGTCTTGTTATACTATCAAGAAGTATAATAACATCCTGCTTCTGCTCCACAAGTCTTTTTGCTCTTTCTATAGTCATCTCTGAAACTCTTCTGTGTCTTTCAGGAAGCTCATCAAATGTTGAATATATAACTTCCACGTTATCACCAACTATAGACTCCCTTATATCTGTTACTTCCTCAGGACGCTCGTCTATAAGAAGTATCATAAGGTGCATTTCAGGATTATTCTTGGTAACTGCATTGGCAATCTGCTTAAGAAGTGTTGTTTTTCCTGACTTAGGCTGTGACACGATCATACCTCGCTGTCCTTTACCTATAGGAGATATAAGGTCTACCATTCTCATGGCTATTGTGTTGGAATTCTTTTCAAGATGGATTCTTTCATTAGGAAATATAGGTGTAAGAGTTTCAAAGGCTCTTCTTCTTTGTGCCACTATAGGACTAAGACCATTAACTGTTTCTAAAAAACTGATAGCTGAAAACTTTTCGCTCTGTGTCTTAGGTCTTTTAGGTCCTCTTATGATATCTCCTGTCTTTAAGTTAAACTTTCTGATAAGTGAAGGTGCAACATACACATCATTATCTCCCGGAAGGAAATTCTCACATCTGATAAATCCATATCCCTCCTGAAGCACCTCTAATATACCATCAGCTATCTCAGGTACATTTTCCTGTATATCTGCTGTATCAGTACTTTCCTGCTGTCTATTCTCCTGCTGCCGGTTGTCATATGATACTTTTTCATCATTGACAATATCTGCGGCATGTGCATTTCTTTCATATGACGAGCTTCTTTTCACTTCTTTTTTAACTGTTTTTTCTTCGTCATGTTTACTATGTGTCTGCTCTTCTTCATTGTTAGCAGCCAGAATAGCATCTATAAGCTCGCTTTTTCTCATGGCAGATATATTCTTTATATTCTTATCTTTTGCAAATTCTTTCAATACGCTTACTGAAAGTGTTTCTAACTTTTCTCTCATTCAAAACCTCCTGAATACCAACACATTACGCATAACTCTTTGCTTTTGTATATAAGCTTTCGTAAACTTAATAATTCTATTAATCGTTGATCATACTGTTATGTTATCTGGGAAACGATACTGAAACGTGTATCTTAGATTTTTTTCTTATTATACAATATTTTTTCCAGAAATGAAAGACTTATATTGATGATATTTTTAGCTTGTGATATTATATGAATATTGGGATAATATTTTCAGTATTTTGTATTGTTAATTTTACCACTACTGATTCACTTATATAATGAAAGGAACATATATCATGACTAATGCAGAAAAAGCTTTACAGCTTCATGAAGAATGGAACGGAAAATTCGAAACAACTCCTAAGATGAGTATCACTACAAGAGAAGACCTTGCTCTTGCTTACACACCTGGTGTAGCTGAACCTTGCAAGGTTATTGCTAAAGATAAGGAAGCTGCTTACAAGTACACTATCAAAGCAAACACTATTGCTGTTGTATCTGACGGAAGTGCTGTCCTTGGACTTGGCAATATAGGAGCTCATGCAGCTATGCCTGTTATGGAAGGAAAAGCCGTTTTATTCAAATCATTTGGTGGAGTTAACGCAGTGCCTATCTGTCTTGATACACAGGATACTGACGAAATCATCAAAACAGTTGTTAATATAGCTCCTGCATTTGGCGGTATCAACCTTGAAGATATATCTGCTCCACGATGCTTTGAAATAGAATCAAGATTAAAAGAACTTCTTGATATACCTGTATTCCATGATGACCAGCATGGTACTGCCATCGTTGTGCTTGCCGGTATAATCAATGGTCTTAAGGTAACAGGAAAAACCAAAGAAGAATGTAAGGTCATAATAAACGGTGCCGGCTCTGCTGGCGTTGCTATTACCAAGCTTCTTCTTACATATGGTTTCAAGAATGTAACAATGTGCGACAAGTCAGGTATTCTTTCTAAAAAGAGCGAAGGCCTTAACTGGATGCAGGAATCTATGATGGAAGTAACTAACCTTGAAGAAAAAACTGGTTCACTTGCAGATGCCCTTGCTGGTGCTGATGTATTTGTAGGTGTTTCTGCTCCTAACATAGTAACAGCAGATATGGTTAAAACCATGAATAAGGATGCTATTATATTTGCCATGGCCAACCCTGTACCTGAGATCATGCCAGATATAGCCAAGGCTGCTGGTGCAAGAGTTGTAGGAACGGGCCGCTCGGATTTCCCTAACCAGGTCAATAACGTAATAGCTTTCCCTGGTATATTCAAAGGTGCATTAAAAGGACGTGCTACACAGATAACAGAAGAAATGAAGCTTGCTGCTGCCCTTGCTATAGCAAACCTTATACCTGAATCACAGCTTTCTGATACAAACATTCTGCCAGAAGCTTTTGATCCACAGGTTACAGATGTTGTGGCTAAAGCTGTTATGGATCATATCAGATAATGTTGCCATATTATTATTCACTAAACGAATACTTAAAAAAAGAATATGGTCATAAGATATATAAATTAGCCCTGAACGGTGGTATGTCGTGTCCTAACCGTGACGGGCTAATTGACACTAGAGGATGTATATTCTGCAGTGCTGGTGGTTCTGGTGATTTTGCCGGTGGCAGGGCAGGATATGCACTTTCACAATCTGTCGATGAACAGATTATAAAAGCCAAAGAACTTATAGCAGCAAAATATAATGATGGACATTATATCGCATATTTTCAGTCCTTTACCAATACATATGCTGATGTGTCCTATCTTCGTAATCTTTATATGCCAGTTATATCAAGAAATGATATTGATATTCTTTCAATAGCGACAAGACCAGACTGCATAGACGACAATATATTATCACTTCTATCCGAACTTGCTTCTATAAAGCCTGTATGGATAGAACTTGGGCTGCAGACTATACACGAAAATACTGCTGATTATATAAGACGGGGATATTCTCTTGATACATACGATAATTGTGTAAAAAGACTGATAAACATAGGTATTCACCCTATTGTACATATGATAATAGGTCTTCCTGGTGAAAGCACTTCTGATATATTGGAAACTGCCGATTATATCGCACACAGCGGTGCATGGGGAATTAAACTTCAGCTTCTACACATTTTAAAAGGTACAGATCTTTATACTGATTATATTAATGGTGCTTTTAAAGCACTGGATTTAAACGAATACACTGCTATTGTAGGACAGATAATAGCACGTCTGCCAAAGGATATGGTCATACATCGTATAACAGGCGATGGTCCTAAGTCCCTGCTTGAAGCTCCTATGTGGAGTGCTAATAAGAAACTGGTTTTAAACACTCTCAACCAGTATTTTAAAGATAATAACATCTACCAAGGACGGAATTATACATGAACACTGATTCGACAACTCTATACAAGCTTATGATTCTATACATGTTAAGTAAAGTAAACTTTCCACTTTCCAATGTACAGATATCTACTTTTATGCTTGATAAAGAATATACTAATTATTTTACATTTCAGGAAACTATTAACTCACTTGTTGAGGATTCATTCATACAACAGATAAACTATGAGAATAACACACAATATAAGCTGACACAGGAAGGTGAAGATACTGTAGCTTTTTTCTATACAAAGATATCCCAGACTATCAGGGAAGAAATAGACAACTATCTTGTCACAAACAAATATGAACTTAAGAGTGAGGTTGGAACCACCTCAGACTACTACCGCACCACCAATGGTTCATATATTGCTCATCTTATGGTTAAGGAAGGAAACAGCAAGCTTATTGAATTAAATCTTGATGTACCTTTAGAGGAACAGGCAAAAGAAATGTGCAGCAAATGGAAAGATTCAAGCCAGGATATTTATGATTTTATAATGCAGAATTTAATGTAACAGCAAAGTAATAACAAGGAAATAAATATATGAAAAAAATACTTTTTCTAAGTTCAAAAGATATATGTTATAGTTCAACAGATTATTTTGAAAAAAGAATCTCAGATGAATTAATCAATGCAGGTATGCATGTAACTCATATAAAAGTTCCAAAGGCTTCTGATATGGCTTACGCCATATTGAAGCCTTATTTTGATGCTGACTATGATGCTGTTATTGATATCAATACACGTATTCCTGTTATCAGATATAACAACGAATATCTGCTGAATTATTTTAATATTCCTATATGGCATTATATACTGGATCATCCTTTATATCATTATGAAGCTCTCAGTGCCACCATACACAACTTTAATATTATATGTCTTGATATGAACCATGCAGCATTGATAAAAGAAAGTTTTCCACACATAAGAAGCGTACATGTCATGCCTCTTGCTGCTGATAACTTCCAGTCACTGCAGCAAACTTCCGGTTCCTTGTCTGGTTCCTTAGATCCATACACACACAATGCCAGCAAAGTCCTATCCGGATATTTCAAACGACCTGACAATCTTATATTCACGGGCACTTACACAGATCCCATCAAAACATCTTTACTATATAGCAGCAGGCATTCCCTTGATAATCATCCGCTTTTTACGCTTCTTCTTGAAAAGCCTGGACTCACACAGGAAGCTGCTGTTAAAGAACTGATAGAGGCAGACATCTTAAATACAGATATGCGGCCTGTTGAATACCTGTATAATAATTTTCTTGTTGATGTATTTCTTCAAGCCGTCATACGTGAAGAAATCATTACCCAGATAATCAAAAATCATATCGATATAATAATATATGGACATGGATGGGATGCTTTCGCTGACAAATGCGATATTCTTGCTCCTGATATATCTAAATACATTCATATAAGACCGGAAGTATCTTACAGCAGCTTACCATGCATATATGCTTCTTCACAGATATCAGTTAATCAGATGCCTTGGTTTAAATACGGTATTCACGACCGCATACCTTTATCACTTATGAATGGCTGTCTCTGCCTGTCTGATACATCTGATTATTTTACATATGTATTAAAAAATAAAAGTGATTATGGTATCCATACATATTCACTTGAGGCTCTTGACTCTATGCCGGATATATTAAACCAGCTTCTAAAAAGAATAGAACACAAAGACGAAAATATTATAAATGAACTTAGAAACGGATATAATTATGCATGCTCTGATTTCTCATGGAAACACTGGACCAGAAAATGGATAAGCCTACTTACAGCCTATGGGTATAATTAAATATAGACTCAAACAAATATTGGTATAAATAATATGATGTAAGTGTCAAAAATATAAGCAACAAAAAACATCACCTGATATAAGATATCTATCATATATCAGGTGATGTTTCAGCATTTCCTGTCACATGCTGATGACAAACATAAAACTATCAGAACATCTTAAGCACTATTTCTAGTTACCCTGCGACATCTGTTCTTCCTGTCTTTTTATCATCTTCTTAACCATGTTACCACCAACAGAACCTGCCTCAGCGGAAGTTAAATCTCCATTGTAGCCTTCCTTTAAGTTAACACCGATCTCTGATGCTACTTCCATCTTGAATCTGTCGAGTGCATCCTGTGCATTCTGTTTAGTCTTTGATGAAGTTGAACTTGAATTAGCCATAATAAACCTCCGTCCTTACGTCTTATGACGTATCATTGTTATTGAATAAGCTTTATTGCTTATCCTGGTATTATTATGTGTAATCCTTATTATATTATTATGGTAAGTTATGGAAGATAACGCTCAAGAATCTTAAATCCATCAAATATAACATACCATCTGTTTCCAGCTGCTGCCATAACTGTTACATACTCTTTATCGCCTTTAACAGCATAATTCACTAGACAGTTATGTGCCTGGTCTGTATATCCTGTCTTTCCTGCTTTAATAGTTACTCCTTCTACTTCATTTCCATACATTCTTGAAAACATAGTACTTGTAAGAGATATTCCCTGCGGATGCTGCGGTGTTGCTTCTGTTGTATACTGATAAGTTCCAAGAACCTTCGCACACTCTTCGTTGCTCATAGCATATTTCATAATAAGAGCCATCTCAGCAGGTGTTGTATACTGGTTTTCGTCATGAAGTCCTGATGGATTACAGAAATGAGTATTCTTTAAACCTAACTCATCACATTTTTCATTCATAAGCTCTACAAAAGCCTCCTGTGAACCTGCTGCCAGCCTTGCAATACCATAAGCCGCATCTGCGCCCGATGGCAGAACCAGACCATATAAAAGATCCTTAGCTTTAACTTCCTCATCAACACTAAAACCTGCCACAGAGGCCTGCTCTATATAAAGATAATTCAGTTCATCAAATCCAAACTTATATGTTTCATTAAGATCTTTTATATTTTCAACAGCAATTATCAGTGACATAACCTTTGTCATAGATGCAGGATATATCCTTGTATTAATCTGTTTTCCTGCTATAAACTCATTATCAGTAACATCAAGAAGCGCTATATATGGTGACTGTATATCTGTATCTGTCATTTCCTTATACATAACCGACTTTAATGCATATCTAAAGGTTGGTTTTTCCTGTACAACCGTTATCACATCATCATAATTTCCAGTATCAGCCAACACCATTTCCTGTTTTAACTCATTCTGTCTGCTTATATCCGGAACTATGTGTCTTAAAAACTGAATAACAATCAGTGTCAATGCTACAAGAATAACCGCACATAATATATTTCTTTTTATCAGACGTATCTGTGCCTGTCTTTTGCGTTTTAATGCTGCAGCCTTACGCTTTCTTTCCTGATTTACTTTTAATGCCTCATCGTAATCATAATACTCATTCATACTTTTATCTTAACTCCCAAATCAACATTATGCATTCACATACTGTGTACTATGCGCAAGTCTATCAGCTTCGTCCCTTCCTTCTAATAGTCTTACAAGTTCAAGGCCAAGATCAATAGATGTTCCCATTCCTCTTGATGTTGTAATGTTGCCGTCTGTCACAACTCTGACATCTGCGCATGCAAGCTCTGCCCCCTTCAGCATTTCTTCAAAGCCAGGGAAACATGTTGCTTTCTTTCCTTTGAGCATGCCCAACCTTCCTATAACACTTGGTGCTGCACATATAGCTGCAATCCTTCCACCTTCATTGTTATGTGTTATAAGCATATCAGTCAAAGCTTCACAATCAACATATGCTTTGTGTCCTGGTCCTCCTGGAAGAAACATCACATCATCTTTTTCACATTTTATCTCTGATATCAGGCTATCAGCCTGGACTTTAATATTCTGTGCACTTTCAACTAACTTATCACCTGTAATAGAAACTGTTATTACATTAATCTTCGCTCTTCTTAATACATCTATAACTGCTAACGCTTCCACTGTTTCAAAACCATCTGTAAGAAATGCCAATACCTTCATTTTATAAATCCTCTTCTTTAATAATAAGATGTTATGTTATTTATTCTACCACTTTTTTAAATAATAAACCATATCTGATTGTCTTAGTTTAGCTAGTTTTTATTCAGTTTTAAACTTATTTTACATATATTTACATAAATTGTGCATAAAATAAGCGGAAACTACTATGCAGATTAATAATCTGCGAATATAGTTTTCCGCTTATGTATATTATGATATCAGGATTGCGTGGATTGCATAGCAATGTAGCAATCCTGACTTTATCTTATACCGAATATAAGATATAAAAGATTATAATTATAGAAAAGTACAGCTGCTACAAGCGATACTGTTGACATAATCTTGATAAGAATATCTAGCGAAGGGCCTACTGTATCTTTTAAAGGATCTCCAACTGTATCACCAACAACTGCTGCATCGTGTGCAGGTGAACCTTTACCCTGTCCTTTAATTGCACCTGATTCAATATACTTCTTGCCGTTATCCCATGCACCACCTGCATTACCTGTAAATATAGCAAGCATGATCGCTGAAAGTGTTGCACCTATAAGAAGTCCTCCAACAAACATAGGTCCAAAAAGAAAGCCTGAAACAAGCGGAAACAGAATAGCAAGAACAGATGGAACCTTCATTTCCTTTAATGCACCCTGTGAAGATATCTCTATACATGTCTTATAATCAGGTTTTGCCTTACCCTCAAGTATACCAGGGATTTCCCTGAACTGTCTTCTGACCTCTTCAACCATCTTCCTTGCTGCATTGGCTACTGCCTCTATAAGCATACCTGAAAACAGGAATGGAAGTGCTCCACCTACTAATGCACCTGCAAGTATAAGCGGATTGGTAAAATCCAGTGCCAGTGTTTCACCTGCTGGAAGAAATGCATATAAAAAACTTACCATAAGTGATAATGCTGCAAGCGAGGCTGAACCTATGGCAAAACCTTTACCTATAGCTGCTGTCGTGTTGCCTACCGAATCAAGTTTATCTGTAATATCTCTTACTGCAGGTTCAAGCTCAGCCATCTCAGCTATACCACCTGCATTATCTGAAATAGGTCCGTATGTATCAACTGATACTGTAGCTGATACGAAGGAAAGCATACCTACTGCTGCCATGGCAATACCAAACATACCAGACACTGCATATGAAACATATGTTGTAAGACCAAGTACAATAAGAGGCAGCATACACGACTTCATGCCAACTGCAAGTCCCTGTGTTATAGTAAGTGCCGGGCCTTCCTTAGATGCAAGTGCTATAAGCTGTGTAGGCTTATAATCATAACTTGTATAGTATTCTGCTATTCCGCCTATTACCACACCACTTACAACACCAAGTGAAGCTGCTATCCATGGTGATATAAAGCCTATATTAAAACTTATTGCAGAAAAATCTGTTCTTCCTTTAAATAACATATATGTTGCCACAAAGCCACCAATAATAGTTATAGCTGCTGCACTCCACGTTGATATGTTAAGATCCCTGTGAGGATTATCAGAACCTTTCTTTAAAAGTACAAATGCAATACCAAGTATAGATGCAATAAGACCAATAGAGGCAAACACAAGTGGGAAATACATCATTTTCTGTAATACATCATATGGTATAGATGCATCAGCCGCTGCATGAAGTGATAAGCTTACTGCAAGAATAATAGCTGATGATATTGCACCTACAAATGACTCTAAAAGATCTGAACCAAGTCCTGCAACATCTCCAACGTTATCACCTACATTATCAGCTATAGTCGCTGGATTACGTGGATCATCCTCTGGTATATGTGCCTCTGTCTTACCAACAAGATCGGCTCCCATATCTGCTGCCTTTGTATATATACCACCACCCACACGGTTAAACATGGCAACTATGGAACAGCCTAATGCATAACATGAAAGACACTGCGTGAACACATGCTGTCCTTCTATAAGTGATTCTGTTTTTATATGTCCCAATCCATAACCGAATATAAGATAGACAAGAAAAAGACCTAAAAGAGCAAATCCTCCTACACATAATCCCATGACTGAACCGCCCTTTAAAGCAACCTTTAGTGTCTTACCTATATCTTTTGTCTGTCTTGCTGTATTAGATACTCTTACATTAGAATAAGTTGCTATCTTCATGCCTACATATCCTGCCAGGGCGCTCATAACAACTCCGATTATAAAACATACCGATGGTTCCCAGCTAAACGCTTTATACTGGATTGTAAATATAATCATAAAGATAACTGCTATAACAGCAACTACTACTGCTATTATTTTATATTCATACTCTATAAATGCGTTCGCACCAACTCTTATGGCTGATGCAATCTCCTTCATGCGATCTGTTCCTTCATCAAGTCTCTTAACACTTGCAAAGTTAAATGCCGCATAGCCAATAGCAAGCAAAGATGCCACTATGACCAAAGTCAATAATGCTTCCATGTTTTTCTTTCTCTCTTTCCTTATATTAAAATACTGTAGATGTCAGGATCAAAAGGTACTTAAGGCCCTTACATCTTTAAAAACTTATAGCAATATTACCATATATTTATATTATTATCAATTATTTTTGTATAAATATTACATATTTTTGTATTTTTGTTTGTGTGTTTTTATTTTACATCTTTTTTTACGTTTCTTATTCTTTGTATATTTTTTTATTTTTCGTATATTTTTTACTTCTATAAATTTCATCCTTCGTATAGCTCTTACTCTCTGTAACTTTTATTCATAGCTCATTCATCTATATAGAAAAATCTTTACATGGCATTTTAACATTTTTCAAATTATATATTGTAGTATTTAAAACTATGTGTTATCATATACAAAGAAATTTTACTCAAGTTGGAGGCATATATGTTTAAACTTATAAGTGATACTTCATGTGACTGGGTTAAAGACTACGCAGACAAACATGATGTTACATTAGTCCCTTTATATACAACATTTGACGGACATACTTACTATAAAGAGCAGTTCGAGATCAGCTATGATGAATTTTATAAAAAAATGACAGATGAGAATGCTTTTCCAAAGTCTTCTCTTCCATCTATACAGGATTATGTTGATGCTTTCATGCCATCAGTTGAGGCTGGTATTCCTATAATATGCTGCTGTATTACAACATTTTTCTCAGGCTCTTATAACTCTGCCTGCTCGGCAAAAGATATGATTCTTGAGGATCATCCTGATGCTAAGATTACCGTTATCAATTCTTTACAGAACTCTGCATCTATGTCTCTTTTTGTTTATGAAGCCATGTGCATGAGAGATGCTGGTTATTCTTATGAGGAGGCTGTTAAAAAGCTTGAGGCATTAAGACCTTACGGAAGAATCATATTCACAACAGAATCGCTTGATTATCTTACTAAAGGCGGTCGTCTTGTCAGAACAGCGGCTATGATAACAAGCAAGTTGAGTTTACGTCCTATCATCATCATGAAGGGCGGAGAAATCAGTGTTGGTGGATTCTTTAGGACAAGAAAGAAAGCTAAAGCTAAGGTTATTGAATTTTTATGCAAGCATTTCGAAGAACCTGGCATAGATATCAACGACTATGATATCACCGTTGGCTACTGTAACAACAAAGACGAGGCAGAAGAATTCCGTAAAGAAGTAGAAGAAGCCATAAAGACTAAACTGCTTGAATCAGGTGTGGAATTCAAGACACGTATTGGTGTTGTAACGGCATGCCACACAGGTCCTACAGCTATCGGTGCAGCACTTATGCCTAAGTTTGACCATATTTAATTCAAATGATGTTACAGTAACTTATCGCATATTAAAAACAACCAAAAAACTGCTTAAATAACAGATGATAACTTAAATAACAAAGACTATATAGAAGATATATAGCGGATATACAAGATGGGGCTTGAG
>FR886206.1:260-12578 GCA_000436475.1 Eubacterium sp. CAG:248 | reverse complement strand
ACTGCACTCAAGCCCCTTGTGTATTCCCTATTGAAATGTAATGTGATCCTATTTATAAACAACAAACTTAACCAAACCACAATTTATAATGCCTTAATTCTATCAAGTGCCTTAACTGTATTCTCATATGAACCAAATGCAGTCAGTCTGAAGTATCCCTCACCACTTGGTCCAAAGCCTGAACCAGGAGTACCTACTACATTAGCATTTTCAAGAAGGTAATCAAAGAATTCCCATGAAGTCATCTTATCAGGAGTCTTTAACCAGATATATGGTGCATTGACACCACCTGATACTGTATAGCCAGCTGACTTTAAGCCTTCAAGTATAGTCTTTGCATTGTTCATATAATATGCTATCTGCTCTCCTGTCTGTTTCTGTCCTTCTTCTGTGTATACAGCTTCACCTGCTCTCTGGATGATATATGGTGCACCATTAAACTTCGTACCATGTCTTCTTGCCCAAAGGCTATGAAGCATAACATCACCACTCTTAAGATCCTTAGGTATTACTGTGAATCCAAGTCTTGTACCCGTAAAACCTGCATTCTTAGAGAAAGAACGAAGCTCAATAGCACATGTTCTTGCCCCTTCACATTCATATATAGTATGTGGCACATTATCTTCTGATATATATGCTTCATAAGCTGCATCATATATAATAACTGCACCAACCTTGTTAGCATAGTCTACCCACTTCTGAAGTTCATCCTTTGTTATAGTTGAACCTGTAGGATTGTTAGGGAAGCAAAGATATATGATATCTGGAGTTTCCTTTGGAAGCTCTGGTGCAAAATTAGTTTCTGCTGTACAAGGCATATATATAACATTGCTCCACTTCTGCTGTTCTGGTATATAATCGCCTGTTCTGCCTGCCATGGCATTAGTATCTACATATACAGGATATACAGGATCACACACTGCAATCTTATTGTCAACTGAGAAGATGTCTCCGATATTGCCTGAATCTGATTTAGCTCCGTCACTTATAAATATTTCATCAGCTGATATATCTGCACCTCTCTTTTTATAGTCGTGCTCTACAATAGCACTTCTTAAAAACTCATAACCAAGATCTGGTGCATATCCATGAAATGTTTCTGCATGCCCCATCTCGTCCACTGATTTATGTAATGCATCTATAACTGCTGGTGCAAGTGGAAGTGTAACATCTCCTATACCAAGCCTTATGATTTCTTTGTCCGGATTAGCCGCACTATACGCGTTAACCTTTTTAGCAATAGTAGAAAACAGATAACTTCCTGGAAGCTTTAAATAATTTTCATTAATCTTAAACATTCTTCTCTCTCCTTATCCAAGTAACTTTTGATATTTGATGTATCAGTATTGCTACATTACTTTGCAATCCACTCAATCCTTACATCATATTATATCCACATAGATATCGTATGTATAATATCCGTTGTTATTATACAACACAGTTTACATAACAACAATAAAAACAAGCACAAACCTAACAATAATAACTATTACTGTCAGATTTGCGCTATGTTCCCAGGTAAAATCTTAATAATCTTTCATATTCTTCATTAATTGCAAGTACAAGGTCATTGTCACCATTCATATTATCCGGATGATATATCTTTAACAATGCCCTGTATCGCTTCTTAACTGATTCGGTATCATTTACTCCACGGAAAAATATCTTGACATTTTCCGCATTAGACATGCTTCTTCTTGCCTCACGATAAACCTTGTCACGATACATAAGCTTTTCCCTGTTAAACTTTTCTTTATCAAGTGCAAGCTGTCTTGTCTCGCGCTCAAGTATCTCCCACTTCTGGTCAAAAAATATCTTTTGGTTTTCAAGCTGTTTTTGCAGCAACTGGTTCTTTTTCTGTTGTCTATGAAGCATTCCCTTCTGGATATCGATAAGTTCCCTGTCAGCTTCAAGCTCCTGTTTAAGTTCGTTCAATCTTACATTTTCTTTAAACAGATACTTCTTCTGCTGTTTTTCCTCCAACATTCCGAATTCCTTTTCATCCATAAGCAACCCCATCAGTCATAATCACTTAGCACTATGAAACCAGAACACTTTAACCGGTTCACATCCTTCTTTAGTCCTTATAGTATGGGCAACACCAGCTAACGCCACAAAAGAATCACCTTTCTTTATTGGAAATACAAGATCATCAAGTTTTGCATAGCCTTCTCCCTCAAGAACATAAAAGCCTTCCTGGTCTTCATGTACACCAGGTCTGTCTGAAAACTGTGTTGATGCGTATATAGTTGTTCCTGATGCGCAGCCATTAGTGCACCCATTCTTTTCTGTAAGGAACCTGTGTGTTCTACTGTCTGCTCCCTGTGTCTGTATAACCTCTTCCATTGTAATATATGGTTTCATAATAATCCTCCATTCTGCACACGTTTTATACATATAGGAGTTGTGTCAGGTGTGCAAAGACATCAATTCCACGTATGGAAAATCTGATATTAATCTGATTTTCAACACAGCATTTTATGTAAGCAAAAGAGGACCAATAATATATATTGATCCCCCATTGAATATAAACAATTCTATATTACTTATTGTTCTTCTTATAAGTTAACATTTCTGTATAAGCAAGCAGGAATGGACCAACACCCTTTGCATCATCTTCAACTATAGGCTCTGACATATAATAATCATATGTTCCTGGTCTTTCATCCTTACCACCAAGACCTGCAACAAGACAGATACCACCAAGTGACATCTCACCTTCATCAGTCTTTAAGTATTTAGCACATATACCATCAATAGCCTTTTCAGCATACTCTCTATAGCTTTCTGGAAGATATCCTAATCTTACACCCTTAAGAAGTGCATATGCCATAATCGAGCTTCCACTTGTTTCAAGATAATTATCCTTCATGCCACCATAGTTAACTACCTGATACCACATACCGCTCTCATCCTGGTACTTAAGCATAGAATTAATAAGATCAACAAAAGCATCTTCAAGCATCTTACATTCTGCATCATACTTGTGGTCAGAATTATCAATCTTATCAAGCGTATCAAGAAGAGCCATGGCATACCAGCCGCTTGCCCTTAACCAGCAATGCTGTGATAAACCTGTTACTTTATCACACCAGAATGCTTCCCTGCTTACATCTATAGCATGATAATATAATCCGTTAAGTGGATTCCTCATGTTTTCAATAACATACTTAAACTGTGCAAATATATCAGGATAATTCTTTCTGTTATTAAACTTAGTCTCATATTCAAGATAAAATGGCTGTCCCATATACATACCATCAAGCCATACCTGGTTAGGATATATATCCTTATGCCAGAAAGATCTTGCCTCGTTATTACATCTTGGCATAATCTCTATCTGTGAGTATACAAGATCAATAGCTTTTCTGTACTTTTCTTTTCCTGTAAGATCATACAGCTCAAATAATGTCTTTCCTGCATTGACGTTATCAATATTCTTCTCACCAATACTATATCCTTCTATAGTTCCATCCTCATGAACTCTGTAATCGATAAAGTCATCTGCAAACTTAAGATACTTCTCATCCTTTGTTACATCATACATCTGAAGCACTGCTTTTATCATAACACCATCAATATAATTCCAGTTAGACTTAAGTCCCTGTCTTATCTTTTCTATGTTCCACATAGGTGCATCAGGTGTGCTTTTCTCAAGCAATTCATCAATGTATTTTACAATAATATCCATTATCTTTCTCCTTATACATTCAATTTAGTTATAATTGTACCAACTTTTCGTAAATTTTACAACATTATTTGTCATAAAATACCAAATAAGTACAGCTTTTTTTTATTCAATCACTTAATTTCCACTGAATATTTATAACCGTATTTAATGATCAGTGATAATATCGCGCGGTATATCTGTATTATAATACAAGCAGCTGTCGAAACATGTCAAATAAGATGACAGATAACATGCACTTATATTATTTTATGATTCCAACTACTTTATTAAGCCGTGAATCCATAGTATATTCAAGCGTTATTTCCATACCTTCTGAATATTTTATAATATCCACATATTTTGAAACATCCACATCATATATGCTGTCATTTTGGCTTAACATAATATACATATGTGTATTTCCATCAATAACAACCGGCATTATTTTTGATATTATATCTTTTACTTTTTTTGTTTCTTTTACCTCTGGCTGCTGCTCCTCTACTATTCCATTATCTTTAAGAAGTTTAATATAATTAGATTCACACTGCAGAACCGAATCACCTATAGCAACATTCTGATACTTTTCTATGTTAAGCATGGCATATGACTTAACAAGACCTGCACCATCTTTTAGTGCCATAAAATATGTTGGCTGTCCACTTATGTTGATAATAAGAGGAAATGTAGCTGTATATCCAAGATTCTGCACCCTTCCCTTAGCTGAATCCATAGCTGAATATTCTTCGGCACCTGATACCTCATAATATCTTGTTTCCATAGTACGCTGGTTCATAAGAACAAATCCAACATTAGAATTATCCTGACCAACTGATGTTATGCCTGTATATACCCATACATCATCCTCAAGTGCAATATAATTGTATCCATCTGTTGTCTTGAGGCAATCCTTCTGGCTTAATACACTATTTATAAATCCATGCTTAAGACTTCCGTTATAATCATACAGGTCAATAAGAAGCTCTGCTGAATATACCTTATCCACCCATGTTGGCACCTCATCAACTGAATAATCTGTCATTTCACCTGTAACAGCATTGCATAAAACAACTCTTCCTACTGTCTGTCCACCAAACAATCCGATATTATACTTCTTAACAGGGCATACCCAGTAAGGTGTTCCATTATCATCTATTTCAAAATTAATATCATCGAAAATATATGTTGGATATGCAAATCTTAAATGTCTGTATATATATCTTGAAAAGTGATCAGACTTTGAATATTTTATTCCTTCTGTCAGTCTTACACATTCTGCCTCCTGCGTAGTCATATCTATTCTTATATAAGCAGGAATTCCATTCTTATGATTCGTAAACCACTTTATAAGATTGCCATATCTTAATGGTGTCACCCTGACAGGTTTTTCTTTATAGTTAATCTGTGAATACATATCATCAACTTCATACTGCGATACCATATCCACCATAGTACCCATAACTCTAGTTCCTATAATAGAGGCTGAATCTTTATCAAGCAGTGGAATTTTGTCATATGATACCTCTTTAATATCATCAGTAAAATTCCTTGTTTCCACCTTAAGAAGCTGCTGATACTTAGATGCATTGATGACAGGTGATGAAAGAATATTTCCAGCAACATATAAAACAACAAGAATAACTGTACACACAAATGCAGTTTTAAAAAGAACAGAACCCGCCTGTGTCTTAAAATCGCTAAAGAACTCCTTTGCAGAAATATTTCCTCTATACCTTCCGCCTCCGGCTGCTTTTCTATGATTCATAAGCCATACTTCAACAGTTACTATAAGCATCACAAATATTATAAACTTCCAGAAGCCCGGCGAATGTATATTTATCGCAGGAAGCTCAATATAATAGTATAATGCTGCTACCACTGCTACAACGACAAATGCCACGGCCTTAATCCCTTTTAATCCTTTTTTCAAAACTAATCTCCTTCCAATCTTAATAATACCGGCTTTCACCTTGCAAAAATCTTTATTAATTCTTACATTTTATATACTGCCATATATTCTTTGGATTGTCAAACTATCGACAACCTTATCATGCTAAAGTAAGACACCGCAGCATTTTTAACTTGACAACTTAAATGATGTATATAAAATATAAATGATACCAGGGTCAAAAGGTCTAAACCCACATGAGCTCGCTCATAGGTGGGTGAAAGACCTTGGGACCCGCCCCAATATGAGCATAAAAGTGGGATGATAATCCCACGATATGCGAATATTGGGTGGATTGTGGGAGTGCGTAGCACGGAACAATCCGTAGGTATCAAAATAAGTGGGTGTCCAGCACTGACCGAAGCGGAGCGGAGACGTGGGAGTGCGTAGCACAGAACAATCCGTAGGTATCAAAGTCGGGGGTCTTTGACCCCGACATCATATAAATTAATATCGCAGATGTGTAAAAGCATCCATCTTTTTATATATAATGGAGGATTGTATGAAAACAGGAATTGTATTTGAAGGTGGTGCATTCAGAACCATATTCTCTTGTGGTGTTATGGATGCCCTTGTTGAAAATAATATTATGCCAGACTATATGATAGGTGTCTCAGCCGGCGCCGCTTATGGTGTATCTATGGCTTCAAGACAACCAGGACGTAATCTTAATGTACTTATGAAGTACAGAAATGACAAACGCTATCTTGGTATTGAGAACATGTTTGATAAAAACAACAGATCTGTATACGGACTTGAATTTTCCTATGAAACAATACCTAACGAGCTTAATCTTTTTGATTATGATTCGTTCATGGCTTATAAGGGAGATTTCTACTGTGTCGTAACCAATATACTTACTGGACAACCTGAATATATGAAATATACAGGCAAAGACCATACAAACACTGTATTAAAGGCTACATGTGCCCTTCCTATGCTTTTTCCTCCTATTGTGATTGATAATATTCCATATATGGATGGAGGTCTGACAGATTCTATTCCTTTTAAGAGAGCGTTTAATGACGGTTGTGATAAAGTTCTTGTTATTCTCACGCGCGAAGCTGGTTACAGTAAACACACATCAGGTTCAACAAAGGCAATAGCAAAGTCATATGAGAAAACTTACCCTAAGCTTTCAGATGCCCTGCTTTCCCGTGCAGAAAGATATAACGCATGTCTTCACGAATTAGAGGAATATGAAAAAAATGGCGATGTTATGATAATACGTCCTGCTGTAAGCAAAGGCTTCTCACGATTAGAAAAAGACAAAAACAAGATTTTGTCTATGTATAATGACGGCTATAACCAGTGTTATGAAAAGCTGGGGGACATAAGAAGTTTTTTCCATATTAAATAATTCATTTCACCTGATAATTACCATATACGAAGTCTTTCACTATTCCGACAGCTTCTCTTACCATATAGTTTACAAAAAGCACTTCATCACTTGGAGCTGGAATACCGCATATATTGTTAAGTCCTTTTCCACGTGCCAGAAGCTTTGCACGGAATATGTGAAAATCATTCGTAACTATACCAACTTTTGCATTACAATCATCTATATGCCTGACAGAATAAAGCATATTTTCATTGGTATCTGTTGATTTATCTTCCATAACTATGCGTTCTGATGATATTCCCCTGCTGCACAGATATTCATACATGGCAAGGGCTTCTGTTTTATTCTCACCTTTTCCCTGTCCGCCAGATACGATAATTCTTGTATCCTGGTTGTTGCATGCATAATCATATGCTGCATCGAGTCTGTTTTTTAATGACTTTGTTATTCTGTCTCCTCTTATCTGACATCCAAGTACTATTATATAATCGCAGTTATCCTCTGGCTTCTTCTTCATGCAAAATGTTATACACATCTCTAATGTTATAAATAGTGCTGTGCCAAAACATATAATAACAAGTGATATATATTTAACCATGCGTGGAAGCGTATATATATGTCTGTCTTCTAGCAGCCCCAATATATACAATATACAAAAAGCTGCTGTACCCACCAGCCATATCCATATAAAAGATGACTTAACACCTGCGTACGCTGCGCAGCGTATATAATATGCAAAGCATATAATTGCAAATATAATACATAATATTCTCATACTCTTTTTCATTTCCCTGTTTCCTGCTTATCTTATGATACTTATTCAATCTGTCATTTCAAGAGCCCATACCGGATAACCTATAGTACCTGAATAGCTGTAGCCACACCCCATCTTTTTTACCTTCGGGTTAAGCAGCAGCTCCCTATGACCTTTATCTGACTCCTCCCATGCTTTAACAACAAGCTCTGGTGTTCTTTGTCCTCCTGCAAGATTCTCACCTCTGAATCCTGTCACACAGCCATAATAATCCAATGCTGTGAAGGCACTTCTGCCATCTGGTCTTATATGACTAAAATACGCAGAATAATCTATCTCTACAGCTCTCATACATGCCGCCTTACACAAATCATTATCAAGAACTATAGCTGCTATGTTATTGTCTGCGCGGAAGCGGTTAACACATTGAAGAATTTCATTCCATAGGTCGGCATAGCTGACAGAATTATACTCTGCTTCTTCCTTTAATATATCATCTGTTGCACTATAAGTTGAACGGTCTATCACAACACTGCTGGCATGTGCAACTTCTTTCCTGCTGTCATCACTATATATTTCATATGTATATTCTGTGATATTCTTACGTGTGGCACCATATTTAATTTTTTCATATGAATTGACCACTTTTCTTACCTCTGTCCTGACTAAATAAGCTTTAGTAGCATTATTATCTACACTAGAAGCACTCTGACTGGTTTCACTTGTTCTGGTTGTGGCAGCAGCTTTTGAAGACGTACTGCTTTCAATGCTTTTATGTGTATTGTTATATTCCTTACCATCCATATGTTCTGGTGCCGTATATTCTGTTGCTGTTTGTCCACCTGCGGATTGCTGTGATTCATTTTCATTATGTGCGCTATCCCCTTCATAATCATATGATTCAGAATCTGTCTCCATAATCATATCGTTATTTTCTGTTTCATGTGACTGTGCTGTATTATATATACCAGTATATTCGATATCATTATATTTTTCTTTACTCCCCACAGCATGACACGCACTTATCATTATAGCTGACATAAGCCCTAATATAACAGCCCCGTACCTGCCTCTGTACTTATTCATAATATTCACCCAATTCCCTAATGTATCATCAATATTAATCTGTAAGTTACTATTATATATATAATACCATATTTAAACCTCAATTAGAATACTGATAAAAATATTCTATACAATAAATATTCCATAAAATATATCAAAAAATCTTTATAATATGACAATCA
Source organism: Eubacterium sp. CAG:248 (assembly GCA_000436475.1). GTDB lineage: Bacteria > Bacillota > Clostridia > Lachnospirales > Lachnospiraceae > Lachnospira. The sequence goes on along the minus strand of FR886206.1, from coordinate 3,617 downwards.
CTACAAATTATTATATTGCAAACATACCAGCATATAACTATAATTAAAAAAAAACGAAACAGGAGGCTATGTATGTTTAAATACAATAAAGATGTAATTCCAACTGATTGTGAACCAGGAGTTACCAGAAAAATACTTTGCTATTCAGATGATCTTATGATGTGTGAAATTTCTTTTAAAAAGGGATCAAAAGGGAATTTTCATAAGCATGAGCACCTTCAGATAACATATATTGCTAAAGGCAGCTTTGAATTCACGATTGGTGGCGAAACTAAAATTGTCAATCAGGGAGACAGTGTATATATGCCATCTAATGTAGAACATGGCGTTACTGCACTTGAAGATGGTATACTTGTTGATGTATTCAACCCAATGAGAAAAGATTTCCTTAAATAAACACCGGGGGCACAAACCCCCGGCATCTTTTTATCAGCTTTATAACTTTTTGTTACATTTTTTCAGATACTTTAAACAATAATGCGGCTTATCTGTTCATATTCACTTTATCTATTCCTAAAAATGCATCCTGTCCTATACTTTTGACACTTTTTGGAACATTTATCTCTTTAATACCGCTGTCAGCAAAAACTCCATAACCTATAGTTTCAAGTCCATCCGGAAGCACTGCCTCTGTAAGATTCTTACAGCCTGCAAATGCATTGGCTCCGATTTTCTTTAAAGATGATGGAAAATCCACTTTTTTTAATACAGTATTATTATAAAACACTCCTGGCGATATTGTTACAACTCCATCTCTTATAGTATAGCTCTCCTGCTGAGAATCCGCCTCACATAATATGCTGTTTATGACAATATCCTTTGAAGATTGCAACTGTGTTTCATGCCATGCTGTCTGTGTAAATGCATGCATTCCTATATCTGTAACTGACTCAGGTATATCTATATCTGCAAGATTATAGCATGATAAAAAAGCATTAGAACCTATGCTCTCTATTCCGTCTTCTATAACAACCTTCTTTATAAATGTATCATCCCTAAAGGCTCCATCTCCTATAGCTAAAACCTTTTTACCATCAAGCATGGCCGGTACAGTAAGCTCATATTCTGATCTGCCTTTATCTGTAAGCTCAGTAATCGTCAATGTTCCATCAGTATTTTCTATATACTTGTACAGTGCTATCTCCTGATACTTTTTACCACATCCTGATATCATAAGAAACATGCTGGCAAATGTTGTAAACAAAATACTTATCAGCGCTGTCTTTTTTACTTTTTTCATATGGTTTAATCTCCATTCTTCGCCCACATATAACAAAACGCCTGCGTTCTTGCTGCAAACCTGTTATTCTTAAGAAGCTCCCTTATCTCTGCCTTTGTATACCACGCAGCTGATATCTCTTCTACAGCAGATGTACTCTTTGAAAACGTTCCATCAGCCCTACCAATAACAACCCTGTTAGTCTCATTAGAAAAACCTATAGCACTATAACTGTCGAAAAGTGTATCCTTTATGCTTACAAGCTCAAGTCCTGTTTCTTCCTTCAGCTCCCTTGCTGCTGCAACCTCAGCTGTTTCACCAGCATCAATAAGTCCGGCAGGGAAATTATAAACATAATCTCCTACTGCCATTCTATATTCTTTGTTAAGAAGAAGCTTCTCACCCTTTGTATCAGTCACAACTATAACTACACCATCAGGTGATGGATTCTTAAGATCTGCTATGGATGTTATATTCTTATTACGGCTTATTATTTCATATACCTTTGTTTTATTTTCCTCAGTTGTGTATGTAATATCATATCTGCTTATAAACTTTCCATCATGGATCTTTTTTATTCCATCATATCTCATATTCACTATTTCCTTTACTGTCTGAAAAGTAATTCTAACATTTATGCATAGAAAATCCATCTGTTTCATAATTCTTAAGGTTCTCATAAACACCCCTTGAATCTGCCTCAGATAAAAGCTTATCCCTGTCCTTAGCTACCAGTGCCTCATTCTTATTGGAACGATGATGGCTTGGTCCACCAACACATCCGCCTTCACATGCCATACCCTCTACAAAATCAGCTGGGAGTCTGCCCATCTTAAGTAATGTAAGTGTTTTTTTACACTCCATACCTCCGGCACATTTTTCTATAGTAAACTTTGATGGATCTTCTCCAAGCTCTTTCATACATTCTATAACAGCAGCTGTTACTCCACCACCATTACCAAATCTTTTACCATATACACTTGCCTGCTGATTTGCATTAGCCTCAGGCTCTATCTTAACATGCTTTGCCCTTAGCATTGCTCTGAACTCTCCTACTGTGAGTACGTAATCTGCATTACCTTTTATAGATGTATCTCTTCTTTCATCCTTTTTTGCAATACATGGACCTATGAATACTGTAACAATCTCTGGATCCTTTGCCTTTAACATTCTTGAAACTGCACACATAGGTGAAACTGTTGTTGATATATTATCTGTAAGTTCTGGAAAATGCTTCTTAATCATATTAACAAATGCAGGACAACATGATGTAGTCATCTTTTTGCCTTCCCTGTTAGCTTCAAGCCATTCCTTAGCTTCCGAACCAGCAGTAAGATCGCCACCAATGGCAACCTCATACATATCTTCAAACCCAATCTTCTTACATGCTGTTCTTATGCTGTCCATAGTAATATCAACACCGAATGAGCCTTCGATTGCAGGAGCAACCATAGCCACAACTCTCTTACCAGCTCTCATATCCTTTATAACATCTACTATATCTGTCTTAGAGCCTATAGCACCAAATGGACAGGCATGTATACACTGTCCGCACTTTATACATTTGCTGTCATCTATTTCACAAATACCATTCTCATCCATGGTGATCGCTCCAACAGGACATATCTTTTTACATGGTCTTATAAGGTCTGCTATAGCATTATATGGACAGGCCTTGGCACACTGACCACACTCCTTACACTTATCGGGATCTATATAAGCCCTGTCTCTTCCCATAGATACAGCGCCAAACTTACATGCCTGCTGACATGCCTTAGCCATGCACTTTCTGCAGTTATCTGTTACGATATAATGTGAAAGTGGACAGTCCGCACAAGCTGCCTCTATAACTTGTACTACATTATCCTTTCCTGTCTTAGGTGTTTCTGATGGACATTTACCCTCAACAAGTCTGATTCTTTGTCTTACAACTTCTCTTTCCTTATATACGCAGCATCTATACTTAGCCTGTGGTCCAGGAAGAAGTTCGTATGGAAGTTCTTCCTTCTTTTCCTCAAGCTCTCCTGCGTAAGCAAGCTTAGCAACTTGATATAATATTTCGTGCTTTATCTTTAATATGTTAGCATCTGTAGATAACATGTTTACATTCCTCCTGATTGTATGTCTTTACTAATGGT
>FR886206.1:0-200 GCA_000436475.1 Eubacterium sp. CAG:248 | reverse complement strand
TATCTTTTTACTAATTACACTTATTGTATCATCAGCATATTCGTACATAGTATAACATATTTGTCAAAAGATGTAAGTAGTTATTGTTGTTTAATTAACAATTTAATTAATTTTCCAGTTTAATTAAATTTCATTAGTTGGCGAACGGACGACCAATATAAGCTACATACAGTCCTGCACACTATGTTCAATGCCAGAAG
>FR886205.1:31610-36025 GCA_000436475.1 Eubacterium sp. CAG:248 | reverse complement strand
CAGACAAGAGAAAAGGATTATGAGAGAGGAATACGAATTGCAGACAGGAGAAAGGCGGTAGGATTATCACAGGATGAGTTAGCTCATAGAGTAGATATAGGCAGACAGGCATTATCAGCTATTGAAAATGGTGGAGATTTTAAGATACAGACATTAGATAATCTGGCAATCGTTCTTGGAGTGTCAGTTGATTTCATTATTTATGGAAAGAATGAGGAAAAATCAGAACTGTTATCTGAGGCAATGGATGTTCTTTCAGATATGGATGCTTGATAATGCAGAGATGCTTGTTTCATAGGAGGTTTGGCTATGAGAAGAAAGAAAAAGACGATTGAATGTATAGAGTATTTGTCAGTAAGTGCACCATTGGATAAAGTGGATCGCCTAGAGGACAAGCAGAGTAAATATATTCATGAGTATGTAAAAAATAAAGAATACATGATTGTTGGCACTGAACGCCGACATGGATTTTCACAGAATGATGTGGACAGACAGTGGCATCAGATTGTGGATAAGATTAGAAAAAAGCAGGTAGATGGTGTAATAGTTGCAAACATGAGTGTTATTACAGACAATCTTATTGACGCATTTATAAAAATAGCACAGGTTCAGGCTGCCGGAGGAGTTATTGTTACAGTAGACGATGGAAGACTGGCTATGCAGTTAAGGGGGTTTTAGATTATGAAAAAGAATAAGAGACATTATGACAAATATAAGAAGTTTGATGTTGTATATGCTGACTTTGGTCGTAACCTGCATGGAGTACAGGGCAGAATCAGACCTTGAATAAAGGCTGTGTTCGCTTTAAGTCGGGATATATTCCGGGAGAATCAGAGATTAGGGAAGCAATGGATAGAGCAATGATTATGCAGCTTAATCTGTTACCGGTAGCACGCAAGATGGTATTAGAGGAATTGGAGGTGAAACAAAATGGATAGCAGAACAAAGAAAACAAATAATAAGAGATTTGTCAGATATCCAGAAGGTGCAGAGATGTACTCAATGAGTTTATCAAAGTTCCAGCAGTTGGCTAAGGATGCGAAAGCATGTTATAAGATGAATAGACTGGTGCTTGTGAACCTTGATATTCTTGAAGAATATCTGGAAACATTTCATATAGAAGACGAGGAATTCTACAAATAAATCAAAAAGAATATGAATGAGTTTGCATTAATATACTTGACTTTATGTCTGACATAAAGTATACTATGTACAGATGGAGGTGATATATTGGCAAAGATGGGACGACCAAAGGCTGAAAATCCTGCTGATAAGAGGATTACAATCAGACTGAATGGTGAAGAACACGAACTGCTACTTGAATACACCAGAAATCATAACATGACTATGACGCAAGTAGTTAAAATGGCGGTCTTAGAGAAACTAATGGCTGACCAGAAGTAATGCAGGCTCTTTTCTTTTTGAGAAAGGAGAAAAGATGGTTTGTAGAAAAGATGGTAAAGGAAGAGTATTACGAAAAGGAGAGTATTATCGTAAAACGGATGGCAGGTATTCATATATTTCTACAAAGACGGAGGTGCGAAGCACTACAAAGGCAAATTACTTATATACATGGGATCATTTTATCAGGGATACGTTTGGAAAGTATCAATACTGTATTGCGACCTACATTTGAGCTGGCAGTTGACGTTCTTATGAAAGAAACACTTAAGAACAGCTATGTAGCAAGCGGAAATAATTTGCAGAAATCCAGAAAAGATCTTCCGCTGTATCTTTCTGGAAACGGAGCCACGAACGAAGCATTAATATATATATAAAGGAGAATGAATATGAAAGATTTAGTTTACAAGGATCACACCGCATTGGATTATGCGAAAATGGCATGCGACACATTGATGAAGAAGTTTGATGCACCGGATCTTCCTCCAAAGGGCAGATTCCACTATCATCAGGGTGTATTTTTATCCGGTATGCAGAAGACCTATGATATCTGCCAGGAAGAAAAGTATTATGATTATATTAAGGCATGGGTAGATTCTATTATCAAAGAAGATGGAACAATCGAAACCTTTGATAAGGGACAGCTTGATGATATCCAGCCAGGTGTACTTCTATATGAATTATACAGAAAGTCCGGCGATGAAAGATATAAGAAGGCATTGTTCACATTACTTACATTAATCAAGAACTTCCCGAAGAACGATGAAGGCGGTTTCTGGCATAAGGAAAAATATCCTTACCAGATGTGGCTTGATGGCTTATACATGGCAGGACCTATCAGTGCAGAATTCGCTGCTACCTTTGACCAGCCGGAATATTTTGATATCTGCGCTTTCCAGGCACTTCTGATGGAGAAGAAGACCAAGGATCCTGTGACCGGATTATGGTATCATGCCTGGGATGCAAAGAAGGTTCAGCCTTGGGCAAATCCTGAGACAGGACTGTCTTCTGAATTCTGGGGACGTTCTATTGGCTGGGTTCCGGTAGCTATTCTGGAGGAGCTGGATTATTTCCCGAAGGATCATAAGGATAGAGCAGAGCTGGTTCGTCTGACCATTGACCTGATTAAGGCAATAGTGAAATTCCAGGATAAGGAAAGCGGACTGTGGTATCAGGTAGTAAATAAAATGGGACAGGAAGGCAACTGGCTGGAATCCTCATGTACATGTCTGTATGTAGCTGCTATCTGCAAGGCTGTAAAGGCAGGATATCTGGATAAGTCTTATCTGGAAATTGCAGAGCTTGGTTACAAGGGAATTATCAATCGTCTGAAGTATAACGAGAATGGTGTTATCATCGACAATATCTGCGTTGGTACATGTGTAGGTGATTACGCATTCTACTGTGCAAGACCGACAAGTGAAAATGACCTCCATGGTGCAGGAGCATTTATTTTAATGTGCACTGAGGTATATAAGGCATTTCATGAATAAAATCTGAAAATTTAAGGCGCTCTGTCAGAGCGCCTTATTTATGATATAGGAAATTGCTAATAAGAAGATATCAGGGGGGAAATACCTTTTGACCCCAACATCATAATAAGTGCATCGCTTATGAAAAGTATAACCGACTATCTGACCTCAGCTGAAAGTTGTAAATGTCATCGACTGGCTTTTGGGATGAGGAATATGTGTATGTAAGGTAGTACTTGAGAAACTGAATTAAAATAAGGAACAGACATAATGAATACAGATAATAGCGTGAATAATATGTGTTACAGTACATCTGGCAACAGTATCTGTGTTGAAGCCAAAGGTGGTATATATACTCCTATGGTTCATATAAGAACTGCTCTAGTGGAAGATGCTAAAGAGCTTCTTTCCATATATGCACCGTATGTCAGGAATACTGCGATAACATTTGAATATGATGTGCCATCGTTAGAGGAGTTTCAAGGGCGCATAGAAGCTACATTAAAGAAGTATCCTTATATAGTGGCGTTATATAACGAAAGAATCGTCGGATATGCATATGCCGGAATGTTTCATGAAAGAAAAGCCTATGACAGATGTGTAGAGACTTCTATATATGTGGATAAGGATATGAAGCATATGGGTATAGGGCGACTTCTTCATGATGAGCTTGAAAGAGAGCTTAAGGACAGAGGTATTCTTAACATGTATGCATGTATAGCATATCCTAAAGAGGATGATGAATATCTTGATAAGAACAGTGCCATGTTTCATGCACATCTTGGTTACAGACTCGTAGGTGAGTTCTATGACTGTGGTTATAAGTTTGGCAGATGGTATAACATGGTGTGGATGGAAAAGCTTATAGGTGAGCATATTTAGTATAGTATAGCACGTTAGGTGGTGTTATAGGTGGAATATTATAATGGAATTATATGGAGAATTGAAAGTGGCAGAAACAGTGAATATACAGAATAACAGCGGAAATGATAATATTACAGACAATAATGTTATAAACAATAATGATAAAAAGAATAATCATAATAATGAGTTAAAAGACAATGAACTTACAGGCAATGAACTCATAGAAAATGCCATAGAAGCTTTACAGAAGGAACCATCAGAGGAGATGTTAGCACACACTCTTACTGTTATAAGAAGATGTATGAATGATAATGGTCAGCTCATAATAGCGGTTGAACCACCTATGCCAGGGCAGCCATCAGAGCATGGTAAAATAAGTCGTCAGCAAGGTTATGGACTTAAGTTAAAAGCAGTGAGGACGGCAGATGAAAAGCTATGGTGGATGGCGTTTACAAGCTTTGATGAGCAAATGAAGGGCTCAGACAGTGTAATGTCAACATTTATGACAGATATAAGAAAGCTTTTTGATGCAGTGTTGAAGGTGGATGAAATAGAAGGTATAATAATTAATCCATGGAACAGGACGATTATGCTTGATAAGAAGCTTATAAAGATAATCATCGGAGCATAAAAGGAAACCATTTGAAGAAATAATTGAATTCAGATAGATGCTTGGTG
>FR886205.1:0-31573 GCA_000436475.1 Eubacterium sp. CAG:248 | reverse complement strand
ATGGAAATTACGGATACAAGCAGATTTCTGAAATTGGACAATATTAAACTGAATAAAATATAAGAAAATACCCTCGCCAACTGGCGGTTGTTATTGACAAATATAAAATCATCTGCTAACATTACAAGGCAATTAAAGATATACGTAATTAAAGATAGACAGTTCGTTTGTACCATCCTGTCTCTAAATAAAACCAGGACTATTATATTTATTACAATAGCTTATATATTTAGAACGATTATATCAAGGCATGGGTACGCAGTATCTATGCCTTTTTTGCGTATATGACGATTTATTATGGAATTATTGCAAACAATGATAAAAGTATAATAAAACCATAATAAAAAAATTAATAAAAGAGGATTATTTATATGTATATTTTAAAAACAGAAGCAAGCTTTGATTCAGCACATTTTCTTTCTGGATATGATGGAAAATGTAGTAATCTTCATGGACACAGATGGAGAATTGTTTTAGAAGTGCAGACAGATGAGCTTAAGGATGATCTGCAGCATAAAGGCATGTATGTTGATTTTGGGGAACTGAAAAAGGACTTAAGGGATATAGCAGATTCTATGGACCATGCACTGATTATTGAGAGAAATTCACTTAAGGAAACAACACTTGAGGCCTTAAAGAGTGAGAATTTCAGGATTATTGAGCTTGATTTCAGGCCAACAGCAGAGAATATGGCAAAGTATTTTTATGAAAAGATAAAAGAGCTTGGATATAGCATGAAATCTGTAACTGTGTATGAAACTCCAGCCAATAGTGCAGCTTATATGGAATGATTCCAGAAATCATGCTGAATTATAAAAGAATTAGATACGATTAAAGAATTGTGGAGGCGTATATGAGTGTATTAGAAGTCGTTGAAAAGTTCGTAAGCATCAATGGTGAGGGTACTAAGGCCGGGCAGCTTGCGGTATTTATACGTTTTAAGGGATGTAATCTTAACTGTAAATATTGTGATACGAAGTGGGCTAATGAGGCTGATGCCACAGCACAGCAGATGACTAAAGAGGATATCCTTGAATATGTTCTATCTACAGGGGTTAAGAATGTCACTCTTACAGGTGGAGAACCACTGTTAAGGGATGGGATTGAAGATGTTATTGAATGTCTTGCAGATAACAACCTGAATGTTGAGATAGAAACTAATGGAAGTATTCCGCTTAATAATATCCGTAAGCTTCATAAAGATAATGTAACATTTACGATGGATTATAAGCTTTCATGCAGTGGCATGGAGCAGGCTATGAGGCTGGAGAATTTCAGTGTATTAAACAAAAATGATACTGTCAAATTCGTTGCAGGCTGCCATGAGGATTTAGTAAGGACGAAGCAGATTATAGAAAAATATAACCTTTATGGAAAATGCAATCTTTACATAAGTCCGGTATTTGGCATGATAGAGCCAGAAGAAATCGTTGATTTTATGAAGGATAATACTATGAACGATGTTAATATGCAGATCCAGCTGCATAAAATAATATGGGCACCGGATAAAAGAGGAGTTTAGTGTATTAATGTATACAAAGGGCTGATGCAGACTTTTATACAGGTTAGCAGGGTGCAGAAATGAGGATTTTATGGAAAAACACAAAAAAATAGATACTAAGGCAATCGAATATCATATAGCCGGTATTCTCAAAGCACTAGGTGATGATCCTGAGCGTGAGGGATTAAAAGATACACCTAAAAGAGTTGCGAAAATGTATGAAGAAGTGTTTGAGGGAATGAATTATACCAATGAAGAGATAGCTGAAATGTTCAATAAAACATTTGCACTTGATAAACATGCTGATAAGGAATGTGCTACTGATGGTGGTGCTTCAGATATGGTAGTTGTAAAGGACATAGATATTTTCAGTTATTGTGAGCACCATCTTGCACTTATGTATGATATGAAGGTTACGGTTGCATATATTCCAAAAGACCGTGTGATAGGACTTAGCAAAATAGCGCGTATAGCAGATATGGTTTCTAAAAGACTGCAGCTGCAGGAAAGAATCGGAAGCGATATTGCTGATATTATCCAGATGGTTACAGGGACAGATGATGTTGCAGTGCTTATTGAAGGCTGTCATAGCTGTATGACTGCAAGAGGAATAAGGAAGGCTGACACGAAAACATATACACAGACATTAAGAGGGAGGTTTAACAATGAAAGCAATGGTTTTATTCAGTGGTGGAATAGATAGTACAACATGTCTTGGAATGGCAGTTGATAAGTATGGTGCAGAAAATGTTATAGCATTATCTATATCATATGGTCAGAAGCATACAAAGGAGATAGAGGCATCAGATAAAATAGTAAAGTATTATAATGTAGAACATATTTATCTTGATCTTGCAAAAATATTCCAGTATAGCGACTGTTCTCTTTTATCACATTCTGATAAGGAGATACCTAAGGAATCATATGATGCACAGATTAAGGGTACAGATGGAAAGCCAGTATCTACATATGTTCCATTCAGGAATGGTTTGTTTTTATCAAGTGCTGCCAGCATAGCATTATCAAAGTGCTGTAGTGAAATATATTATGGTGCGCATGCAGATGATGCTGCAGGAAGTGCATATCCTGACTGCAGCAGTGAGTTTAACGCTGCTATAAATGATGCCATATATCTTGGAAGTGGAAAGCAGATAAAGGTTGTAGCTCCATTTATCAATGCATCGAAAGCACAGGTAGTAAAAGAGGGACTTGAGCTTAATGTTCCTTATAAATACACATGGAGCTGTTATGAAGGTGGTGAAAAGCCATGTGGAAGATGCGGAACATGTATAGACAGAGCCAGGGCATTTGAATTAAATGGAGTTAAAGACCCGGCTATGGAATAAAAGCATAGCATAAAGTGAAATAACAGACAGATAGATTAGGAGACAGAATATGACAGGAAGAAGTAAGGAAGAGACAGAAAATATAACATTATTAGGTAACCAGAAAACAAAGTATCCAGATGATTATGCTCCGGACGTTCTGGAAACATTCATAAACAAGCATCAGGATAATGATTATTTTGTTAAGTTTAACTGTCCTGAATTCACAAGTCTGTGTCCTATAACAGGACAGCCAGACTTTGCCACTATCACTATATCTTATGTACCTGATATAAGAATGGTGGAAAGTAAATCATTGAAGCTTTATTTATTCAGCTTCAGAAACCATGGTGATTTCCATGAGGACTGTGTGAATATCATTATGAAAGACCTTATAAAGCTTATGGAGCCTAAGTATATTGAAGTATGGGGAAAGTTCACACCAAGAGGTGGTATTTCAATAGACCCTTACTGTAATTATGGAAAACCAGGAACTAAGTGGGAAGAGATTGCATTTAAAAGACTGGCTGAGCATGATATGTATCCGGAAAAGGTAGATAACAGGTAGATAAAAGACCGCATATAATGATTGTAGATAACAGGCTGTAGAAGCAAGTAGTTAAATGATTGCATATAATTTAAAAAATGTATATAATTATCTTTATATGCCTGTAAAGTTGGACTATTATAAATGTCAGGTGATATTGTAGCAGGAAGGATAGTTATATTATGAAGCAGATGATTAATACAGTGGTGACGGACATGCTTACGGCATTGTATCAGCCTTTTATGTTTGCTGTGGTCTTAGCAGTTTTTTTTATGTTTTTATATATGTATGCCAATTGTCCCAAAGAAGCTGGCAGAGGCTGCAAGGCAGCTATAGCGTCATGGTTAAGGCAGTTTAAGAATTCGGGCTTTTTTAGAAGATTGTTTGTGCTTGTGCTTTATACATCGCTTGTGCTTTTCAGGACATTCTTCAACAGAAATCTATGGCTTAATCCATTGTCAGATGTATGTGGTGGATGGAGAATGTGGACTTACAATGCCAATGGTGTCCGTGTATACATTACAGATAGTATTGAGAATATTATAATGCTTTTTCCTTTTATTATATTGCTTATGTGGGCGGCTAAGGATAAGCTGTTAAAAAATGTGACATTTCATGGCATTGTCGGTAAGTCACTTCAGGTTTCCTTTTTATTTTCATTGTCGATAGAGCTTTTTCAGCTGTTTTTCAGGGTTGGAACATTTCAGCTTTCCGATCTTTTTTATAACACATTGGGTGGTGTCATGGGTGGTATAGTATATGCAATCATATGGAGAACTGGAAGCCATAATTCTTAAAATAAAGTCTTGTTTTCTGCGTAAAGTTATGATTATGTCACACAAGATTGTACAAGATTATAAAATATTAAAATATGAGAATAATATAGATTATGTATATCAGTTATGCTATCATATGCTTTAGTATAAAACGCATACAGAAATGAGGATTAGTGTGAAAATAAGATTTTTCACACGCAAGATTTGTGCTTCGCACAAACTTGAGATGCGCAAAGAAGCAGCGCAGGAATGGAGGATTATTATGTCAGATATTAAAGGTAGAATTCATTCGGTTGAAAGTTTTGGTTCGGTTGATGGACCAGGTGTGAGATATATAGTGTTCCTTCAGGGATGTCATATGAGATGTAAGTATTGCCATAACCCGGAGACATGGAAAGAAGAAGGCGGAGAACTTCAGACACCACAGGAGGTGTTTGATAAGGCATATCGTTATCATAATTACTGGAAGGATAAAGGTGGTATAACTGTTAGTGGTGGTGAAGCCATGCTTCAGATGGAGTTCGTTACCGAGCTTTTTAAGATAGCAAAGCAGCATAATGTTCATACAACTCTTGATACATCTGGCAATCCATTTACTATGGAAGAACCATTTTTAAGTAAGTTTAACGAGCTTATGGCAGTTACGGATCTTTTTATGTTAGATATTAAGCATATAGATGATGAAAAACATAAGAAGCTTACTGGCTGGACTAACAAGAACATTCTAGAGCTTGCTAAGTATTTATCAGATAACGGAAAAGATATGTGGATAAGACATGTCCTTGTACCAGGTGTAACAGATGACGAGGCAGATCTTAACAAGCTTTCAGAGTTCGTTAAGTCGCTTAAGACAGTAAAGAGGTTCGAGATACTTCCATATCATACTCTTGGAGTGTTTAAATGGCATGATCTTGGAGTTAAGTATGAACTTGAAGATGTTATGCCTCCAACTAAGGAGCAGATAGAAAGAGCAGAGAGCATACTTCATACTCGTGATTATACAGGGTATAAAAACTAAGTTTGTGTGATTGCAATGTTTATATAATAATTATTCATAGATAGTTGAGTATTTAACATATATAATTAAACAATCTCTCATTAAATGGTTTACGTAATAATCATTTAATGGGAGATTTTATTATTGCTGAATATTTATTTTTAAAATTATCCTACTATAAAAAAATATTAATGAACATGACCATATATTTTCTTCATATTTTTATATTAATCCACTTTCCCTGTTTGAATCGTACAGTTGCGAATATAAATCTTGACATCTGGTCGGCAAGCACGCCAAGCCATATGCCGATTATTCCTCCACCAAGTGCATATCCACACAGATAAGAAACAATAGTACGGATAAATGTTACACTTATCATAGATGCTATAGCAGTATAAAGTGTGTCGCCGGCTCCACGCAGGCAACCCATGTAGATTACCTGGCATATCTGGAATATAACAACGAAGATAATAACATGCATTATATTAATACCAATAGCTATTATATGCTCATCTGTAAAGAATAATCTGTACAATCCCCTTGCACCAAAGAAGTAAACAGCAACTAAAAATACAGCTATAAATGCTCCGATAAGACGGCAGGTTCTTCCATATTCCTTCGCAAGCTCAGGCTTCTTTTCTCCAAGGCTTCGTCCAATAAGTGCAACAGCAGTTGACTGAAGACCATCACCAAATGCAAATGAAAGTGACATAATGTTCATACCTACCTGGTGTGCTGCCATGGCATCTGTTCCCTGGTTAGCAGCCATGATTGCTGTAAGCATGAAGCCGATACGCATAAGCACCTGCTCAAAGAATACACTGTAACCAACCTTTATAAGGTCGATAAAAGCCTTAGAAGCTGGTTTTATTTTTTTATTTATTATATAAGGTATACTTAAAAAGTTATTCTTTTTTGTTATGGATATTATGCTCATGATACATCCGACAACAGTTCCTGATACGGTTGCAAGAGCAGCACCCTGTATCCCAAGAGCAGGAAATCCAAAGTGACCATTGATGAAAAGATAATTAAGTATAATGTTTATTGTATTGGAGGTTACATTGGTACGCATAGTAATCTTAGTGTTACCAGCTCCGCGCTGGGCAGCGTTAACGCCCATCTGTATACAGTTAAATATCATACCACCCATGATTATCTTGAAATAAGCAACGGCACCATCATGTGTTTCTGCTGTGGAACCACAGAAATTGATGATTGGTCCTGCAAGAGTAACAAAACATATACTAAGAATAATGGCAGATGCTATGATAAAAAGTATAGCTGTAAGCATGATCTCATTGGCAGAATCCTTACGTTGTTCGCCACGTCTTCTGGCAACAAGTGCTGATATAGAAACATTCAGTGCAAAAAACAGAGCCAGCCCTAAAAGCTTAGGCTGTGTGGTGAGTCCGACAGCAGCAACAGAGGCAGAACCAAGGGAGCTTACCATTAGCGAGTCGATTAATCCTGCAAATGCTATAAAGAAAGATTCAATTATAGCTGGCCATGCCATATTGATAGCAATTTTTAAAGTATCCTTATGATACTTGTCTTTAAAAGTTTTATTTATAGTGTTACTTATATAATTCATATATACCTCTTGTCATATATCCTGTGCATTTATTGTGACTAAAAATGTCTGTAATTTTATGATTATAATATGTTATTTTTAAGAAATACAGCATATCAATATTTTGCAATACATTAATTAGCTATATTGTTATAGCACTTTTATTATAAATAGGCAAACATATATTGTTTGTAAGCCAAGAACATACTTGTCATTCAGCATTGTTATGAAGCTGCAGGTCGTTATTATCCATAAGAGTTATAGCATTATCTATCAGCTGTATATTATTGATAAGATATTGCGATGGGTCTTCTTTAACATTGTAATATGCATCACATTCACAGGTGCAGTCCTGCATTGTAATGTTGTTAATATATGATAGCAGGATGGGAGGTTTATCGCTGCCGTTTTTTAAAGAAGCTTCATTCTTAATATTGCTGAATTGTGTCCATGGATTAATGTTTATAAAGCTTGATACTTTTCCAGTTACATTTTTAATAAGTATATGTTCATAAAGCTGAGGTGTGTCAGGCCGCATTTTAAGCCACAGGAGATTATAACCATTATTTATGCGTATGTTTCGCATAATAATATTACGATTGTGGATAGCTTCTGAACCACAGGTAAGGCAGCCATGACAGAAGTCATATATACAGTCTTCAATTATTATTCTTTCATTTAGTCCATTATCAGAATCAGCTTTGGCATTTATCCCTTTACCACCTTTAAGTGCAACTGCATCGTCATTGACATTAATGTGACATCCCTTTATGTGTACATCAGAACATGCATCTATATCGATCGCATCGGTACTTGGGGCTTTCACCGGAGTACGTGGGCTTGATATTGTACAGTCATAGATTGCGGTATGTGTACATTTATATATGTGGCACGTCCAGAACTGGGAATCTTTCATATGAATACCATATATAGTTACGTTGTCTGAATGTGCGATATATAAAAGGCGGGCACGCTGTTCATCTTTGTTTGTACAGTCAGGATTCCAGCTTCTTCTCTGCCAGAAGCATTTCCAGGCATGCAGACCATTGCCATCTATTGTTCCTTCACCATATATAGTGAAGCCATCTGCATGGCTGGCGTTAATAAGTGCGGCATAGTACAGGCAGCTTTCGCCTTCAATACGTGTTTTTATTACTGGATAGTCTGTAATATCCTGACTTCCTTTTAATATGCCGTTTTTTTCTATATACAGATTAACTCCTGGCTTAAAAAAAAGGGAACCTGTCATATATGTTCCGTCAGGTATTATAATATAACCTCCACCATTGTCGTACACAGAGTTTATAAGCTTCTGGAATTCTTCAGTATATATGTTACCATCATCTTTTATTCCATAGTCAGTTATAATATATGAATTGGCAGTAGCAGGTGGAGATTGTAAAGCTGACTTGATTTTGGTATAATTCGAATAAAACCAGTTATTTATGGGTGTACCGTCAGGAAAGCTGCCATAGCTGGATGATGATTTGGATGAGGATTTATATGGTGAGCAGGAATCAGGATTAGATTGTGTATTGGTATTTAATTGGGTATTTAAGTTGTCTGCTTTGATGTCTGTATTAGTATGCTTCATTAGATTTCGCTTTCTGTATAGATTAATATTTTATAACATGATGTATAATATGGTGTCAGGGCAAAATGTATGGTGGAACTTACATCTTATTATTATATTATTATAGCATAATATAAAAGCAAAATGTGCGTAAAAGATACGCAGGAATGGAGATTAATATGTCAGATACAACAAATCTTGGAGAAGGAAGTATAGGCTCACTTCTTGCAAAGCTGGCTGTTCCGGCAGTTGTAGCGCAGGTAGTCAATCTTTTATACAATATAGTAGACAGAATATATATAGGTCATATTCCTGGCATAGGTGCGAGTGCATTAACAGGTGTTGGATTATTTACTCCGATACTTATGTTAATAAATGCATTTGCAATGTTAGCAGGTTCAGGTGGTGCCCCTAGAGCAGCTATATATATGGGAAAGAAGGATAATGAAACTGCACAGAAAATAATGGGAAACTGTTTTTCGTTTCTTATGATATGCGCAGTTGCACTTACTGTCATATTCTATGTGGCAGCACCAACACTTCTTGTATGGTTTGGCGCAAGCAGTGCAACACTTACGTATGCGGTTTCATATGCAAGAATATATATACTGGGAAGTATATTTGTTGTTACTGTATTAGGCATGAATCTTTTTATAACAACGCAGGGCTTTGCAAAGATAAGTATGCTTACAACAGTGATTGGAGCGGTTATTAATATAATACTAGATCCAATATTTATATTTGTATTCGAAATGGGAGTGAAGGGTGCAGCGCTAGCAACTGTTATAAGTCAGGCGGTTGGTGCAATATGGATATTAAGATTTCTTACTGGTAATAAAACAATATTAAAGCTTAAAATGAGTGATTTAAGGTTAAAGGGCAGTATAATAGGTCCATGTCTTGCGCTTGGAATATCAAGCTTTGTTATGTTGTCAACAGAGAGTATTCTTTCTATAAGCTTTACATCAAGTCTGTCAAAGTTTGGAGGGGATATGGCAGTTGGTGCCATGACTATCATTACAAGTACCAACCAGCTTGTTGTCATGCCGGTACAGGGAATATGTCAGGGGGCACAGCCCATTATAAGTTATAACTATGGTGCCAATAAAAAGGATAGAGTTAAGAAAGCATTTTTTCTGCAGTTTAAGATATGCGTAATATTTACATGTATAAGCTGGCTTGTAATGATGTTGTTCCCACAGATATTCGCAGGGATGTTTACATCAGATGCCAGTCTGGTAAGCTATACGTCGTGGGCGTTGCGTATATATATGGCAGGAATATTTGCACTTGGATTCCAGGTCAGCTGCCAGCAGGGATTTATGGCACTTGGACAGGCAAAGGTAAGTCTTGTTATGGCATGCTTAAGAAAGCTGATTCTGCTGATTCCGCTTATATTTACGTTACCATTGCTGCTTTCAGATAAGGTGTTTGCAGTATTTTTAGCAGAGCCGGTCAGCGATATCATAGCTGCGATAGTAACAACAACAGTATTTATGGCGAAGTTTAACGGTATACTTGAACATAAGAAATAACGCATATATTAAATATATCATCTATTATGTCCTGACAGAACAAAAATGAGCAGCATAACTTGTTAAAACAGTATAAAAATCTTGTCACCAGTGCACAAAATCTTGATAAGAACATAGTATAGGATTATATTCTGGTCATAAAGAAATAACAAGAATTATTCGGTATCGATAAAAACTTATCGTATAAAAATAATGTTCAGGAGGTTTTATTATGGCTAGAAGGAAGTTTATTAACGCAAAGTTAAAGGGATATAATGAGTTACAGGAAATACTTGTAGAGGATGGAGTGTTTAAAAAGATTGCACCATCTATTGAGGTTGCTGCTGACTGTGAGGTAGAAGATCTTGGTGGTAAGCTTACATTGCCACCATATGTAGATCCACATATTCATCTTGATTATGTATTCACGGCAAGAAAGCAGGGAGCTACGAATGGAACAGGTACATTGTTTGAAGGAATACAAAGATGGAGTGAAACCAAGTCGGATCTTACTATAGATGAGATAAAGGCAAGAGCTATAAAGGCAGTTAAGATGGAAGTATCACATGGTGTACAATATATCAGGACACATGCAGATGTAACAGATCCTAACCTTACAGCACTTAAAGCGTTGCTTGAGTTAAAGGAAGAACTGAAGGATATAGTAACTATCCAGATAGTTTCTTTCCCACAGGAGGGTATGTATTCATATAAGGATGGAGATAAGCTTGTAGAAGAAGGACTTAAGATGGGAGCCGATTGTGTTGGTGGCATACCACATTTTGAATATTGCAGGGAGTTTGGTGAGAAGTCTATACATAAGGTTGTTGAACTTGCAGTTAAGTATGATAAGCTTATAGATGTACATTGTGATGAAAGTGATGATCCTATGAGCAGATTCGTAGAGCTTCTTACAGCACTTTCAATAGTTGAAGGAATCGGACCTAAGACAACAGCAAGCCACACCTGTTCACTTGGTTCTGTAGATAACAGCTATGCATTCAGAATGATGAAGAACTTTAAAAAGTCAGGTCTTAACTTTATATCATGCCCAACAGAGAATATATATCTTCAGGGCAGACAAGATACATATCCTAAGAGAAGAGGTCTTACAAGGGTTAAGGAATTATACGAAAATGGTATAAATGTATGCTTTGCACAGGATTCTATACAGGATCCATGGTATCCAGCCGGCAACGGCAACCTTATGAATGTCCTTGATAATGGTATTCATATCGCACAGATGATGTCGTTTGAGGAGATGGATAACTGTCTTGATCTTATAACAGTGAATGGTGCTAAGACTATGAACATATCAGACCAATACGGTATCGAAGCAGGAAAGCCAGCTAACTTTATTGTAGTTGATGCTAAAAGCGAGTTTGAAGCAGTGTGCGAAAGAGCTGATGTAGTGGCAAGTGTCCGAGATGGAGAATATCTGTTCAAGAAGGCTCCGGTACAGTATGAGGCTTTGAGTGATTTTATGGCAAAGTAAGAGTGAATGATAGTTAATGGATTCATAGTTGATAAAGTAGAATTATAATGTGTGACAAACAGATTAGATTAGTTTACTTGTAAGCCAATCTAATCTGTTTTTTATGTTTTATGATATATAAAGAATGTGCTATAATGTAAGTTAATATACAATACAGGAACATTTTATATCGCATAGGATTAAAGTTTGACAGGAGAGAAAAAATGTTTGAATGTAAAGATCTATTAACATTGCCATCTATGGCACAGGCGAAAATAATCGCTGGTAAGAGTGGATTGTCTAACAGTATAAGATGGGTATATAAGCCGGAAAATATGAATTTTGCCAAGTGGGTCAAAGGGCAGGAGCTTCTTATAATAAGTACTCCGGTTATTAAGAGTCAAGATTTCAATCTGCCGCTTGTTATTAAAAAAGCAAATAAGCTTAATATGTCGGGAGCGCTGCTTTTGACAGGTGACAAGTATATAGCCAGTATAGACAGCAGTGTAGTATCGTATGCGAATCTTAATAATTTTCCGATATTTGTTATATCTGGTGAGATTCCACTTGTAGATATATTTGAAGAAATCGGACATGCAATAGCTTATAATAAGAATTCAGATGCCCTTAGTGATGATATTCTGTCAGGGATTATATTTGGCAAGAATATTAATGAAGATGCATTTGCAATGAAGTTTTCGGAAGCTGGTTATGCTTTGGATGGTAAGAACCGCATGTTTACAATAAATATTCATGGTGACAGAAGAATAGAAGAATATGAATATGACACGGTTATAAGTAAAATAAAAAATGAATTCAATTCAGGTAACATGAATGCTTTGTTATCAAGATATGGCAACAATATTGTCGGTTGTTTCTGCTTAAAAAAGGGAGAGATGGATGTATCAGACAGAAGTGCTGATATTAATATGTCAGGTAATAATATATCAGAGATTATTCCAGTTGATTCTTCAATGAAAAATATACAGGACACCGATACAGTGAGTGAATCGGATAAAAAAGAAGTGCTGGCTAAGATATATAAGAGCTTATCAGAGTACCTTTATAGCATAAGTTCTGATATAAAGCTTGTTATGGGGGTTGGGCGTGCATATGAAGGAATAGGTGATTTACAGAAGAGTTTTACAGAAGCATCAAGATGTGTAATACTCTCAGAGAAAATGAATATGTCAGGAAGAGTATTCTGGTATGAAGAGATGGGAATATATAACCTGTTTTCAGAGTTAGCAGATAAAAAGGTTATGCAGGAATTCATAGACAATACGTTGGGAGTTATTATTGAGTATGACAGGAATAATAATTCTAAGCTTCTGGAAACACTGAAAGCATATTTATGGAACAATAACAGTCTTATTCATGCATCTGAACAGTTATACACCCATAGGAATACAGTTAAGTATAGAGTGCAGCGCATAAGCCAGTTAACAGGCAGGGATTTTGATGATGCCATAACCAGGCTGGAATTTATGAATGCCATTATATGTATGGAAATCAGCTGACAGCATATTATAAGAATATATGTTGAGTAGTAATACTGTTTGTACTGTGAGAACAAAAGAGCTGTAATTGATTTGTATCTGAATGATATAAAGCAGGTTGATGAAATATTTTATGTTGAAACATATAAGGCGGGGTGATATATTACACTCATAGACAGGAAGTAATTTAAATATAATATCTTATGAAGCAAAGGGGCTTTAGCTGGTGACGACCGGCAGAAGTCCCTTTTTTGTACATTTAAGAGGATTTTTTGAAGCTTTAAGAAGATATTATTCAGATAACCTGTCATAAAAAAGATTATTGCCAATGTATATGACAATATTCTAAAACATCAGGATTCAACAAAAGTTACACAGGAAACAGGAGGATTGATTATGAGTTATGGTCTTATAGCGGTAATTATAGTAGTCGGTATTGTAATCGGTGCTATAGCTACTAAAAAATGCGAACCTTTTTTGATAGCGGGTTCAATAATAGGAGCTTTATTCTTATATAAACAGAATTTTATAACAGAGTGGGTGGCAACACTTGAAGAGGTCATGAGTGCAGAGGCATATCTGATACTTGTATGTGGCTTGTTTGGAAGTATTATAGCATTACTTACAGCATCTAAGGGACATTTTGGTTTTGCCAAGATTGTATCTAAAATATGTAACACTGAAAAAAAGACATTGTTTACAACATTTATACTTGGTGTGATCATATTTATAGATGATTATCTTAATGTATTGTCAATTGGAACGGCTATGAAAAAGGTGTATGATAAAGTAAAGGTTCCAAGAGAGGCACTTGCTTATCTTCTTGACAGTACAGGTTCACCAGTATGTGTTATGTTCCCATTTTCTTCGTGGGCGGCATATTTCGGGGCAATATTCTTTGCACAGGAAAGTGTGCAGGCACTTGGCGCAAAGACATGGATGGGAGCATATATTAAAGCAATCCCATTCTGTGTGTATCCTATAGTTGCACTTCTTATAGTTATTCTTTTTTCATCAGGTCTTTTTCCTAAGCTTGGTGGAATGAAGAAAGCGTATGACAGAGTTGCAACAACTGGTAAGGTGTACAGTGATGCAAGTAAGAAGTATAATATGGATGATGAAGAGGGTGCTCAGGATGGTAATATCCTTAACTTCCTTATACCTATGCTTGTGCTTGTAGTAGTTGCATGTGTAACAGGTAATCTTGTAGTAGCACAGGTTATATGTCTTGCAGTTACGTTAGTTATGTATCTTGCAGAAAAGCTTATGACATTTACCGAATACTGGGATAACTTTGTAAAAGGCTTTGCGGATATGTTACCTATAATCATTCTTCTTATTGCAGCGCTTACTTTCCAGACTATAGCAAGCAAGATGCAGATGACAGAATTCTTTATAGATCTTACACAGCCTATATTATCAGCTAAGATATTCCCTATGTTAGCATTTATCATAACAGGTATATTAGCATTTATGATTGCCAATGCATGGGGCGTATGTACACTTGTAGCACCAGTATTACTTCCTCTTGGTGCAAGCGTAGGTGCTAATGCGATACTTATTATGGCGGCTATTCTTTCAGGTTGTGCATTTGGTAATCATGCATGCTTCTATTGTGATACAACAGTTCTTGCTTCACAGGGTTCAGGTATTGATAACTTTGACCATGCAGTATCACAGCTGCCATATGTGCTTATAGGTGCGGCAGTAAGTATTGTGGGATTTCTGGTTCTTGGTTTTGTGTACTAGAAAACAGAAATGATGTAATGGATATAATAATAAAAAGTAAAATGTTATTGAAACAGGATTACGGACTGATATTGAAAAAATCAGACAAAAGAGATAAAAGAGATATTTCTGTATAGGAGGCAGTTATGAGTGATGAAAAGAAATATGTAGTTACAATAGCCAGACAGTTTGGCAGTCTTGGAAGACCTATAGCTAAGATGATGAGTGAGAAGCTTGGCATAGAATATTACGACAGGGATATAGTAGAACAGGCAGCAAAAAAGCTGAATCTTCCTGTATCGCATATTGATGAGCTTGAGGAAAAGGTTAAAAAGACAAGCAAGAATTCTTATATGAGGATGATGTTTCCTCTGGGAACTGAATCAAGCTCTGAGCAGGATAATATATTTGAAGCACAGCAGAATATTATGAGGTTTCTTGTTGAGAGAGAAAGCTGCATTATAGTAGGAAGGTGCTCAGATTTCGTGTTATCAGATGAACCTGCTGCAATACACATATACATATATGCACCTTATGATGAACGTGTTAAGAATTGTGTAAAGGATCTGAATCTGACAGAAGAGGATGCAAAAAAGATGATAAGGTCAGTAGATGAGGCAAGAGATAACTATCATATGCATTATGCCGGCTTTCTTCCATCTGACCCTAAGCATAAAAATATCATGGTTGACAGCAGTGTACTTGGTGTTGAAAAAACAGCAGATTTTCTGGTTGATTTTATCAGAAGAAAGTTTGAGCTTAAAACGATATAATGAGCGCAAAAGAAAAGGAAGCGGCTGCGAAGCAGACATTTACTTTTCTTGCGCCATTAACGAATGAACAGTCATGCGAAGCAGGACGAAAGAGCGCGATAGCGCGTGTTCGTGAGTATAGGGGCAGATAAAGAGTAAATTGTGATATAATGAGCGCAAGAGATCCATAGGGAGCTTGCTCACTATTGGCGAACGGCGAAACGATTGAGTTACGAAGTCATGAAATAAAAAAGGGCTGTTGCTTTAGCGATTGAAAATCAAGTGATTGAAAATCGTTGAGGCGGCAGTCTCTTTTTATGTGCGGAATGCACATTGTCGTGAACAATCCGGATGTAATTAATTTGGAAAAAATGATAAAAAATGATTAAAAAAGAATGTCTGAAAAAAGGTTGTTTAAAAAAGACTGATTTGCAGGCTGGATTGTATACAAAATATCATGTATGGGTATAATTACCCATAAAAACTATGAAAAAATATAAAAAAATATACAATGTGCATAAAAAAGATAATGAATGTTTGTGAATGATGGTGATTGAATATGAACGAATATGGAGTTATTATAATAATAACTTAAAGGTACGTGAACAGGAAGGAGGTATAAAGGTGATATATACAGTTACTTTTAATCCATCGTTAGATTATATAGTTTCAGTTGATGATTTCAAACTTGGCATGACTAACAGAACGAGCAGTGAACAGATGTTAGCAGGCGGCAAGGGAATCAATGTTTCTATAGTACTTAAGAATCTTGGCTTAGAGAATACTGCTTATGGGTTTATTGCCGGATTCACAGGTGATGAGATAAGTAAAAGACTTGACAGAGCTGGCGTTAATGCTGACTTTATAAAGGCAGATAGTGGAATATCAAGGATTAATCTTAAGTTAAAAACTATAGATGGAACAGAGATTAATGGTGCAGGACCAGATATTTCAAAGGAAAATATAGAGAGTCTTATGAGCAGGCTTGCACGTCTTAAAGCAGGGGATGTTTTAGTGCTTGCAGGAAGTATTCCATCATGTATTCCGGATGATATTTATATGAATATTATGAGGATGCTTGATGGTAGGAAGGTTATGATTGTTGTTGATGCAACAAGCAGTCTTCTTATGAATGTTCTTAAGTATAAGCCATTTCTTATAAAGCCTAATCAGGATGAGCTGGGCGATATATTTGGTGTGACTCTTAGTACAAGAGAGGAAGTTATACCATATGCATTAAGATTAAAGGAAATGGGAGCTGTCAATGTTCTTATATCTATGGGTGGTAAAGGAGCAGTGCTTGTAGCAGATGATAATAAAGTGTATATGGCAGAGGCTCCTAAAGGTACTCTTAAGAATTCTGTTGGTGCGGGGGATTCCATGGTGGCAGGATTCATAACAGGATGGCTTAAAGAACATAATTATGAGGATGCATTTAAGATGGGAATAGCAGCTGGAAGTGCAAGTGCATTTTCAGATAATCTTGCAACTATGCATGAGGTAGATAGTCTGGTAAGCAGAATTGAAGTTGTACAGGTGGTATAGTTATTTACGAAACGATGTACTAGATAGTGATTATGTAAATCACATAACAATGCAGCAATATGAATGTATAGATTAAAATCAGATGATTGGAGGAATAAATATATGAGGATTACAGAACTTTTAAAGCCTGAAAGTATTGATCTTAATGCAGCGCCTAGAGATAAGAATGATACTATAAAGCAGGCAGCAGCCCTTATGGCAAAGAGCGGAAACATAAGAGATATAGAAGCTTATACTAAGCAGGTTATGGCAAGGGAAGAGGAAAGTACTACAGGAGTAGGTGATGGTATAGCAATCCCACATGGAAAGTGTGATGCTGTAACAAAGCCAGGACTTGCGGCTATGATTATAAAAGATGGAGTTGATTTTGATTCACTTGATGGTGAACCAGTGGATGTTCTTTTTCTTATAGCAGCACCAAACACTAAAGATAACGTACATCTAGATGTTTTAAGTAAGTTATCTGTGCTTCTTATGGATGAAGATTTCACAAATGCACTCAAGGCAGCCAGAACACCACAGGAATTTCTTAAAGTTATTGATGAAGCAGATGAAGAAAGTGCCAGCATAAACGAAAGGCTTGAAGAAACTGCCAGTAAGCCGGCTAAGATACTTGCTGTTACTTCGTGTCCTACAGGAATAGCACATACGTATATGGCAGCTGAGGGACTTGAAAAGGCAGCTAAGAAGCTTGGCTGTACAGTAAAGATTGAAACAAGAGGCTCTGGTGGTGCAAAGAATGTCCTGACAGAGGAGGATATAGAAGCAGCAGACTGCATTATAGTAGCAGCTGATGCAAAGGTGCCTATGACAAGGTTTGAAGGTAAAAGAGTGATAGAATGTCAGGTATCGGATGGTATCAATAAGGCAGAAGAGCTTATAAAGATAGCCATGAAGGGTGATGCACCATTATATGAGGTTCAGGGAGCGAGTAAGGATGGAAGCGATGGACCAACAGCTTCGGTTAAAAAGGGAAAGTCAGGTGGTATAGGACATCAGATATATATGCAGCTTATGAATGGTGTTTCACATATGCTTCCATTCGTAGTTGGTGGTGGTATCCTTATAGCGATAGCATTTCTTATAGATGGACTTAATGTTGATATGAACAGCCTGTCTGAGGCGGAAAGAGCTAATTTCGGCACAATTACACCAGCTGCTGCTATGTTTAAGACTATAGGTGGAGCAGCCTTTGGCTTTATGTTACCAGTGCTTGCAGGATTCATAGCTATGGCGATAGGTGACAGACCGGCACTTGCACTTGGTTTTGTTGGTGGTTATATAGCAGCTAATGGTAAGTCAGGTTTTCTTGGTGCACTTGTCGCAGGTTTTGTAGCAGGTTATGTCATCGTTGGATTAAGAAAGCTGTGTGACAAGCTTCCAGAAGCACTTGAAAAGATAGCGCCAGTTCTTATATATCCAGTTGTAGGTATTCTGGTTATCGGACTTGGCATGGCATTTGTTATAGAACCTGTTATGGGAGCTATCAATACAGGACTTAATTCATTTCTTGTAAGCATGGGAAGCTCAAGCAGAGTTATACTTGGTTTTATACTGGCTGCGATGATGGCTATAGACATGGGTGGTCCATTCAACAAGGCAGCGTATGTGTTTGGTACAGCAGCAATAGCTTCTGGTAACTACGATATCATGGCAGCAGTTATGATAGGTGGTATGGTTCCACCTTGTGCGATAGCACTTGCAACGCTCCTTTTTAAGAATAAGTTCACAAAGGAAGAAAAGCAGGCAGGACCTACTAACTTTATTATGGGACTTGCATTTATAACAGAGGGTGCTATTCCTTATGCGGCAGCAGATCCTCTGCATGTTATACCAGCATGTATCGCGGGTTCTGGAGTAGCAGGAGCAATAAGCATGGTATTTAAGTGTACACTTATGGCACCACATGGTGGAATATTCGTATTCCCGGTTGTTGGTAATCCATTATATTATCTGCTTGCATTAGCTGTAGGAACTATTGTTTCGACATTCCTTTTAGGAGTACTCAAAAAGAAAGTAGAAGATTAAAAATAAAAATATAAAAGCGTAAGCGGAAAGAGGCTAAGTATGAAAGAATTCAATTACACAATAACAGACCCTGAGGGAATCCATATGAGACCAGCAGGTGAGCTTGTGAAGGCGGCAAAGCAGTTTGAGAGTAGGATAACTATATCAAAGGATGGAAAAACAGGTGATTGTAAGAAGGTGTTTACTATCATGTCATTAGCAGTAAAGAATGGACAGGAAGTAACTATAAGTGTTGAAGGTGCAGACGAAGAGGCAGCAGCACAGAAGATAAAGGAATTCTTTGAAGAAAATATGTGATGATGGTATTAGTGGATAAGAATACTGTTAAAAGATAAGTAAGGTTTAAAATATTCTGGTATATAGTGTGAATATACTTGATACAGACTTGCAGAAAGGAGGTTTTTATGAAAGAATATAAGGGCAAAAGCGTTTTTGGTGGAATCGCCATAGGACGGATAAAGGTATATAATAAGTCGGAGCAGCAGGTTAAAAGAGTGCATATTGATGATACAGAGCATGAAAAGAAAAGATATTATGCTGCTGTGGATAAGGCAGCCATGCAGCTTCAGGAGCTTTACGATAAAGCTGTTAAAGAAGTAGGAGAAGCTAATGCAGCTATATTCGAGATGCACCAGATTATGCTTACGGATGATGATTATAAGGAATCAGTTGAAAATATAATAGACAGCCAGCATGTTAATGCAGAATATGCAGTAGCACAGACTGGAGATAATTATGCAGCTATGTTTGCAGCTATGGAAGATGAGTATATGAGAGGCAGGTCAGCAGATGTAAAGGATATATCTGAAAGACTTATAAATATACTCAGCGGTTTTAATGCTTCATCCATGGTATCGGACGAACCTGTTATTATTGTGGCTGAGGACCTTGCACCATCAGAAACAGTCCAGCTTGATAAGGACAAAATACTGTCGTTTGTAAGTGTTAAAGGTTCTGTTAATTCACATACAGCTATTCTTGCAAGAACTATGGGTATACCAGCACTTATAGGAACGCCTGTTATTCCTGACAATGATATAGATGGAAAAATGGGAATAGTTGATGGTAATAGTGGATGTTTATATGTTGATCCGGATAATGAAAAACTTGGATATTATAGAAAAAAACAGGATGAACAGCTAAAACAAAAGGAACTTCTGCAGCTTTTAAAGGGCAGGGAAGATATAACTATTGATGGAAGAAAAATAAAATTATATGCCAATATAGGAAATGTTAAGGATGTTATGACTGTTAAGGCTAATGATGCTGCTGGTATAGGATTGTTCAGAAGTGAGTTTATATATCTTGAAAGAGATACATTTCCAACAGAAGAAGAACAGTTTAACATATATAGAACAGTAGCTGAAAATATGGCTGGAAAACCAGTTATAATAAGAACGCTTGATATAGGTGCTGATAAACAGTGCGATTATTTTAATATGGATAAAGAAGATAATCCGGCACTTGGCATGAGAGCAATAAGGATATGCTTGACAAGAACAGAAATATTTAAAACCCAGCTAAGGGCATTGTACAGAGCCAGTGCATATGGTAACATTAACATAATGTATCCTATGATTGCTAATATGTGGGAAATCGACAGAATAAAAGAGATTGAAAAAGAAGTCAGGGATGAACTTAAGCAGCAGGGAATTGATATAGGAGATGTACAGACTGGCATTATGATAGAAACTCCGGCAGCTGTTATGCTAAGTGATGAGCTGGCTGAAAAAGTAGATTTCTTTAGTATAGGAACTAATGATCTTACACAGTATACACTTGCTGTTGACCGTCAGAATCCAAAGCTTGACAGTTTCTTTGACCCACATCATCCAGCAGTACTTAAGATGATAAAGATGGTTGTGGATAATGCACATAAAGCTGGTATATGGGCAGGAATATGCGGAGAACTTGGCGCAGATACATCTCTTACAAGAGAGTTTTTGAAAATGGGTGTTGATGAGCTTTCAGTATCACCAGGAAGAATACTTCCGATAAGAAAGATTATCCTTGATACAGATGTTTCGCAGCTTTCATAAAATATCGTGGTTATGGCATTTTATAGGAGCATGAAGTAATATTATTAATATTCTAAATGGAGTGATAAGATATGCTGACAGAGAAAAGACATGAGATTATATTGCAGCTACTTAGAAAAAAAGGCAGCATAACTGTTAATGAAATCAAGGATGAACTAGGAATATCAGAGTCTACAATAAGAAGAGACCTTAATACACTGGATGAAGAAGGCAGACTTGTTAAGGTGTTTGGTGGTGCAGTGTCGGTTAACTACGGATTTTCTGGAAAAGAACCTACAGTATCACAGAAAAAGGAGATCAATCTGGAGACTAAGAAGAGTATAGCAAGGTATGCAGCAGCGCTTATTGAGCCAGATGATTTTGTTTATATTGATGCAGGAACCACTACAGGCTGTATGATAGATTATATAAAGGAAAAAAGAGCAACATATGTGACTAATGCGGTTACACATGCAAGGAGTCTTGCTATAGCAGGCTTTAGGGTAATTCTTATAGGTGGTGAGCTTAAAGGCTCAACTGAAGCAGTTGTAGGAAGCAGTGCTGTAGAGGCATTAAAAGAATATAATTTTAATAAAGGCTTTTTTGGTGCTAATGGAATAAGCATAAAGAGTGGAATAACAACACCTGATATAAGTGAGGCTGCTGTAAAAAGAATGGCAGCAGCACATTGCAGCTGTAAATATGTACTTGCAGATTCGGATAAGTTTGACAATATAAGCTCAGTTACATTTGCCAGACTTGACGAGGTAAAGTTCATAACAGACAGCAGAGTGCCAGAGGCTTATAAAGAATATGAAGTGATAATCACACGATATCCAGATATTGGATAGAAGACAGTATAAACAACCCCAGAGTGCCGTGACAGAATGTGAAATGATTCTTATGCGGCACACTGGGGTTATTAGTTATAGCTATTATTTATTAGTTATTGTTTGTTAGTTGTTATTTATTATTTTCAAGTTCCTTCAGCTGGGCTGATATAGCTTTCTTAATAGCGTTGAAGGATTCTTTACTTATGTCATGTTCGATACGGCAGGCATCTTCTTCTGCCACTTTTTTATCAACGCCAAGTTTTATGAGCCATGATGAAAGAATCTGGTGTCTTTCATATATCATCTCAGCTATTTCTTTTCCGGAATCCGTAAGGTATATATAACCCTCTTTAGTTACACGTATATGCTCTGCTTCCCTTAGATTCTTCATTGCTATACTTACACTGGATTTTTTATATCCCATTTCATTGGCAATATCTATAGAACGTACAACAGGCAGCTTTTTGCTAAGCATAAGTATTGTTTCAAGATAATCTTCAGCTGATTCATGAATAACCATCGTTAATTCCCCCTGGTATATATCATAATATGAACAAATCATAAAGTCGATATAGTAATAAGTGTCTAGATTATAACATATAATATAAAATTAAGCAAATTATTAGTTTCTAAAAGGAAAAATGTGGTATACTATAGCTATTATTCATCAGGTATCTGATATTCAGATACAACAGTATGTAAATATTAAAAACTGGATGGTATAACTTATGAATGAGGTTAATGAATTATTTACTAAAGAAAATGTAGAGAAGATAGTGGTGCCACAGGTTGTTAAGGATGATCTGTTAAATATTATAGAAGAAAAGTTAAAGAGGGCAGGTTTTTATTACAGAATAGCATATAGGGTAAAGACGGTTGATTCTATGGTCAACAAGCTTATATTTAAGGATTACCGCAGACCTGGTACAGAAAATGCTGACAAGAAAATGCAGGATCTTGTTGGCATTCGAATAATACTGTATTTTGTTGATGATGTTGATATATGCAGAAAGCTGCTGGATACATTGTTCGTATCGCCTGGCATGTGGGAAACTACAGAAAATAATGAGTATGAATTTAAGGCTATGAAGGTTAATGGTATATTCAGATTACCAGCATATCTTAGCAAAACAATTGTTAATCCATATCTGTCAGATTATGTAGATGATACATTTGAAGTACAGGTAAGAACGAATTCGTTTGAAGGATGGCATGAGATAGAACATGACATGAGATATAAGGGATCAGCTTTTGGAATCGGAAATGAAGCTCTTGCACGCAAAATGAATAGTATACTTGCTACGTTTGAGTTATGTGACGATTCGATTGTGGGGCTGTTGGAGGATCTTGGCCACCAGCATTACAAGGATAAAAAGTGGAATGATATGTTAAGATGCCATTATAGACTAAAGTTTGAAAATGAGCCATTACATCCATATATAGAAGAACTGTTTGATGAGGATACAGAGCTTGCAAAGATATTCTATAAGTTTAAAAGACCAGGGGCTATAGAACAGCTCTGGATGGATACATCAGAAAAGGGAATAGAACTTACTGTTAACAATATAGTAAGAATAGTTAACCAGATTGGTCCGGATGATGAAAGATTAAATGAGGCGTTTAAGAAAATAGATCATGAAAAAGGCCAGGATAACGAGACTGTAAGTAAGAGAAGAAAGTTTGAGCCTTTTAAGAAGCTTGGTACATATAAAGTATTCCAGTCACATTCGGCTATAGATCTTACCAACCTTTCCATGGAGGATGCGTATAAAAAGGCAGTTAACTATATATATTCATGGGTTAAATCAAGATTTCTTGAGGTCTTTGATGATCTGCCAGAGAGTGTAGGAGCATATGAAAACGAGATGCCAGGATATAAGGTTGCAATCTCATATGATCCTGAAAGGCTGTATTTCAAGGAAGTAACAACGCATCTTGATACAAAGATAGCTAACAGGGTGTGGATATCAATAGCTTCTATTGAAAAAAGGAATGATACCCTTGTGTTTGATGTAAGCAACGAATATGCCGAACCAGCAGATAAGTACAGGGATAACGAAAACATATTATTCAGCCGTCCTAATTTCTATGGTGAGATTGCTGATAATATAGGAATATGCGATATAGAAAGATTAAGACAGACAGTTAAGAGTATTGGGAATGCGAAAGAATATGATGTGCTTAAGAAGCTTATATCAGATGAAAACAGGGAGTTTCCTGTTGTAGTCTTTGTGGCATCAGATGATTACTGGGTTGAAAAGTTTGATGTCGACTATTTTGCTTATCTTGTTGGATATTATGCACATATTAAAAGAGTAACTACAGAAGAATTAGCTGAACAGTTTGCAAAGGATTATGATCTTGATGAGGATGAATACAGAGATTCTATAACTGTGTTTTATCCAGGAAAGAAACCAGCTGCAAGTTATAAATCACATATACTTAATACAACATTTGAGGTTATTAAGATAGAAAAGAAGAAATACTGGAATGAAACCGGATGCCGTGCATTCAGACGGCAGCTTGTTTCAGATATAAGAGAAAATAATGTTGTTAAGTAGTCTGAGTATAACTTTTCAGGCAGGGGTGGAAAAAAATGAACCATGAAAAAAATGAATCTTATAATTATGTGAGCTGTTATATATAATTAAAGCATTAATAGTCATATGTATCTGCGACTGTAAGATATTATGTTGAATATGTAAGGAAAGGAGCAGCGACGTATATAGTGTATAAGTTGAATCTTAGACAGGGTAACGTGAGATAGTTAATATACACAATATAAAATCTTATGATAACTGATAACAGATTCACAAAGATAGATGTTGATTCTGAATGCAGCATACTATACCATATATGTTTGGACCTGCTTTCGGGCTGGATCTTTCAACAGGGTTTATAATTGATGATTATGGGAATGTCAGTTATTCATATAGTGATAGTGTCAATTATAGAAAATATCTTGAGTTCGTTAATGATTTATATGAGGAAGGTCTTATCGAGAAAGACTATGAAAAATGCACGAGGGATATTATAAAGGAAAGATGCAGCAGGAATACTACAGGTGTAATATTTGATTACAGCTGGCATATGTCAATGCTGTATAGTGCACAGTATAATGAATATAATGGTGATACTCCTGTATTTAAAGGAGGAGTTCCACTATCAAGTGAGCATCAGGGCTTTTACATAGGAAGAAATGCTGTAAGCGGCATATTTGGTGTTACTAAAACTGACAATGTTATAAGTGCTGTTAAAGTTCTTGATTATCTTATATCTGATTATAATGAAGACATGTACTGCTTTGGAATTGATGGAGTAAGTTATTATATGGATGACGAGGGAAATAAAGTGTTTATGGATGCTGCAAAGGACGATGCTTTCATTCAGAAGCTTGGTGTTAATCCTATATGTGTTCCGTCAAGACAGTCGGTAGCAGCTACAGATATGCTTCTTCCAGAATGGCATATAAGACTTGATAAGCAGCTGGCTAAGTATGTAAGAAAGCCACTTCCTTTTATGTATGTTTCATCATCGGACGTTGACAAGAACAATGGCTATATAAACTATATATCCAAATATGTTGATGATGAGGAAAATGATTTTATAACAGGAAGGCAGTCATTAAGCAGCTTTGATGCATACCTTAATACACTTGATAATATGGGAATCAAAGAAATAACCAGTATAAAACAAAAACAGTATAATCTTTATAAAAATAATATGTAAAAGCCGGTTCGTAAAATAATATGTAAAAGCTGGTTGACATATAACAACAAGTAGGGTACGATTTAGTGTATTAAAGTTATAAATTATTCACGTGGTAGTGAAGTGAAATGGAGAATTGAAACATGAAGACTTTTACTAGTAGTAAAACGATAAAACGTATGTTACTTGTGCTTTTAGTATGTTCACTTATAACTGGAACTCTGACAGCATGTGGAAGTAAGAAAAAGCAGTCTGGTATTACAACATTTACAGTAGGTTTTGATGCTGAATTTCCACCATACGGATATAAGGATGATAATGGTGAGTATGTAGGCTTTGACCTGTCGCTTGCACAGGAAGTATGTAAGCGTAACGGATGGGAGCTGGTAAAACAGCCAATAGACTGGGATTCAAAGGATATGGAGCTGTCTTCGGGAACCATTGATTGTATATGGAACGGTTTTACTATGAATGGCAGGGAGTCAGATTATACATGGACAACTCCATATATAGATAACTCTCAGGTAGTTATTGTTAAGTCAGGCTCTTCTATTAACAAGTTAGCAGATCTGTCGGGAAAGGTAGTTGTTGTACAGGCGGATTCATCTGCACTTGCAGCATTTACAGGAGAAGATGCAACAGAGGATAATCTTGCACTTGCTAAAAGCTTTGCATCGCTTCAGCAGGTTGGAGACTATAATGCAGCGTTTATGAATCTTGAATCAGGTTCAGTTGATGCTATATGTATGGATATGGGTGTTGCAAAGTATGAACTTGAAGCAAGAGGCAGCCAGTTCAGAATGCTATCAGAACAGGTATCAAAGGAACAGTATGGTATAGGTTTTAAGCCTGGTAATACAGAGTTAAGAGATACCGTCCAGGAGACATTGTATGATATGCTTGCTGATGGTACATTTGGGAATATAGCTAAAGACTGGGGACTGGAAGAAAGCATATGTTTAAGCGCTGATAATAAAGTTAATGATATTACAGCTGATAAGAAAACATCAGAGTTTATGAGTGATTTTGCAGATGTTGTAGGCAAGCTTGCAAGTGGTATGCTTGCTACTCTTATGATATTTGTTCTTACACTTGTTTTTTCACTTCCTCTTGGTATGCTTCTTATGTTTATAAGAATATCAAAGGTTAAGCTTGTAAGATGGATTGCCAAGATATATATATCTATTATGAGAGGAACGCCACTTATGCTTCAGCTGCTTGTCGTATTCTTTGGTCCATATTATATATTTGGAATATCGTTATCATATAGTTATAGATTCTATGCAGTTATCATAGGCTTTGCTTTAAACTATGCAGCTTATTTTGCAGAAATATTCAGATCAGGTATAGAAGCTATACCAGTTGGACAGCATGAAGCAGCTTCTGTTTTAGGGTACACCAGAAGCCAGACATTTGGAAGAATAGTTCTGCCTCAGATGATGAGAATAGTCCTTCCATCTGTAACTAATGAGGTAATAACACTTGTAAAGGATACATCACTTGCTTTTGCACTTGCGTATACAGAAATGTTCACACTTGCAAAGCAGATTGCAGCAGCCAACGCAAGTATAATGCCACTTTTTGTAGCTGGTGTATTCTATTACATATTTAACTTTGTTGTTGCATGGGTTATGGAAACTATAGAAAAGAAGATGCGCTATTATAAGTAGAATGGAGAGCAGGGTGAATAATATGAATTTACTTGAAATGAAACATGTTAAGAAAAAGTTTGATAATCTTGAGGTGTTAAAGGATATATCTATAGAGGTAAAAGAAGGTGAAGTTGTAGCTATTATAGGTCCATCTGGATCTGGAAAGTCAACATTTTTAAGATGTGCAACTCTTCTTGAAACTATGGATGAAGGAACACTTGCCTACTGCAAAGAAAGTGCAACCTTAAACGAAACAGGTCCTACACGATATGTGGATAAGAAGAAGCTGCATGAGATTAAGAATGATTTTGGACTTGTTTTCCAGAATTTTAATCTGTTTCCACATTTCTCAGTTCTTAAGAATGTAATAGATGCACCAATTAATGTCCAGAAAAGGGATAAGGATGAAGTTATAGCAGAAGCACGAGAACTGCTTAGAAAGGTAGGTCTTGAAAACAAAGAAGATAACTATCCAGGTCAGCTATCAGGTGGACAGCAGCAAAGAGTTGCCATAGCCAGAGCACTTGCCATGAATCCTAAGATATTGTTCTTTGATGAACCGACATCTGCCCTTGATCCTGAGATAACTGCTGGTATTCTCAAGCTTTTAAGAGCTTTAGCAGATGAGAAGATGACTATGGTTATAGTTACACATGAGATTGCATTTGCAAGAAATGTAGCAGACAGGGTTATATTCATGGATGGCGGAGTTATAGTAGAAGAGGGAAGACCAGAGGATGTAATAGATAATCCAAAGAGTGAAAGAACAAGAAGCTTTTTACAGAAGATGGCATAATTTAATTTATATGTAAAATATATCGGATTGCTGTATCATGATTATGGCAATCCTTTTTTGTGGGTAAAAACAACTTTTTATACTTTTTACACTTTAAGTGCATGATTTATATTTTGACACTTACAGCATTATATGATGTCGGGGTCAAAAGCCCCCGACTTTGATACCTACGAATTGTTCCGTGCTACGCACTCCCACAATTCTCCCCAATATTCGCATATCGTGGGATTATCATCCCACTTTTATGCTCATATCGTGGCGGGTCCCAAGATCTTTCACCCACCTATGAGCAAGCTCATGTGGGTTTAGACCTTTTGCCCCTGGTATCATTATATAATTTGTGTTGAACAGGTTTTATAATGATGATATCATTTACATGAATCAGGATACGTGTAAAAATGTACATAGAAATGAGGATGAATATGACTTTAAATCAGTTAAAATATGCAATAGCTGTGTCGGAATCAGATTCTTTTAATGTCGCAGCAAGAAAGCTTTATATATCACAGCCAAGCCTGTCTACATCTATACATGCACTAGAGGAAGAAGCGGGAATACAGATATTCAGACGTTCACAGAATGGTATAGCTGTAACACCAGATGGCAAGGAGTTCCTTGGATATGCAAGACAGGTTATGGAACAGTTCGAGCTTCTGGATGCCAGATATATATCTAAGTCAGATGTAAAGAAAAAGTTCAGCGTGTCTATGCAGCATTATACATTTGCAGTTAATGCATTTGTTGAGATGGTAAAGCAGTATGGCATGGATGAATATGAATTCGCAGTGCATGAAACAAAGACACATGAAGTTGTAGAAGATGTGAAAAATGGTAAAAGTGAGATAGGCATATTGTATCTTAATGATTTTAACAGGAAAGTGCTTGAAAAAATATTTATGGAAAGTATGCTTGAGTTTCATCCATTATTAGAGTGTAATGTTTATGTGTATATGAGTAAGCTTCATCCTCTTGCACATAAGGATAAGATTGCACTTGAAGAGTTAAAGGATTATCCTTGCCTTTCGTTTGACCAGGGAGAGTACAATTCTTTTTATTATGCAGAGGAAGTTCTTAGTACATATGAAT
Source organism: Eubacterium sp. CAG:248 (assembly GCA_000436475.1). Taxonomy (GTDB): domain Bacteria; phylum Bacillota; class Clostridia; order Lachnospirales; family Lachnospiraceae; genus Lachnospira. The sequence continues at coordinate 2,645 of FR886205.1, read as the reverse complement.
ATAAGCAGCTCATAAAAGCCAATGACAGAGCAACTATGCTTAATCTTATGGTAGGACTTAACGGTTATACATTATGCTCAGGAATCATATGTGAAGAACTGAATGGAGATAACTACTGTGCGGTAAAGCTGGACTCAGACGAAAGAATGGAGATAGGTTACATATCACGAAAAGGTGCAGTTGTCAGTGCAATAGGGCAGAAGTATCTTGAAGAAATATCGAAATCAAGGGCTTTGTAATAACACACATGACACATATGTTGACAAAAAGAAAAGATATTTTTATAATAGAAATATTGTGTACAGAGTATTCAGATTAGAATTTATTGAGTTGTCTTATTATAATATAAGAGGCAGAATGTGAAAAAGTTGTTCGTGTTTGCATGATAAGACTTTTTATAGATATAGAACAGAAAGAGAGTTATATTGCAGTATGAAAAAGGTTGCAGAACAGGATATATATACAGGCTTTACCGATATACATAACCACATACTTTTCGGAGTAGATGATGGTTCACCGGATATAGAAACAAGTCTTAAGATGTTAAGAATGGCATATGAGGATGGAACAAGAGATATGGTGCTTACACCACATTTTCATCCTAAGAGAGGTATGGCACATTATAGCAAGATAGTTGAAAATTATGAGATATTAGCAGATCTTGCAGAAAAGGAACTGCCAGATATGGGGGTATATCTTGGAAGAGAGATATATTACAGATCAGAAGTACTTGATGATTTAGATAAGCTTCAGGAAAAGGCAATGTGCGGCTCTGATACAGTTCTTATAGAGTTTTCTCCTAATGTGGAAGAGGAAAAGGTAAGAAGTGCTGTACTTGATGTTATAATGACAGGGTATCATCCGATAGTTGCACATGTTGAGAGATATGTATGTACAGTAAAAAACTGGGATTATATATATGAATTAAAGCAGCTTGGTGCTGATATACAGGTAAATGCATCATCAGTTACAGGAGATAATGGGTGGAGTGTTCAAAGATGTGTTAAAGCACTTTTAAAGGATCATGTTGTAGACTACATTGCCTCAGATGCACATGATACGACATCAAGAACACCACAGCTGTCAAAGTGCTATAAGTATATTGTAAAAAAATATGGTGTTGAATATGCTGATAGGATTATGAAGGCAGATGTGGTTGAGAAATTCGGGTGATTATAGTTATGTAATTAATGTTGTGTGATTACAGATTTGTGGTTACGTGTTTAAAGAAATAGGCTAGATTGTTACATTTAACAGTCATGTCATTATAAGATAACTTGACATAGTAGTATGGAAATCTTGTTTATAAGACAGGATTTCTATACTACTTTTTATTTTTTAAATTTAATGTACAATTGAAATTCGGATTTTTGGTATGTATATGATGAAGGTTACATTGTGTAAAATGAGTATTTGTATTTTTGTGGGTGTTATATAATTTGTCTTACTTAAACTATGGCATGTTTTTGTAAGGAACAATGTATACATTTATAATGAATCTTGAAAAAGTTGAAGAAAATTTATAATAAAATTTCAAATAATAGTTGACAGATTACATAACAGAGAATATAATTCAAACATAAACACATTAAACATATAGGTTAATGGGAAAACAAAAAGACAACACATTATAGGAGGATTAATAATATGAGTAAATATGTAGAAAGTGCAGCAGAATTAATAGGAAAGACACCATTACTTAAGTTGAATGGATATACTAAGAAGGCAGGAGTTACTAACGCTAATATTTTTGCTAAGCTTGAGTATCTTAATCCAGCTGGCTCAGTTAAAGATAGAATTGCATTAGCTATGATTAATGATGCAGAAAAGAAAGGTCTTTTAAAACCAGGAGCTACAATTATTGAGCCAACAAGTGGTAATACTGGCATCGGTATTGCATCAGTGGCAGCAGCTAAGGGATACAGAGCTATTCTTACTCTTCCAGATACAATGTCAGTTGAAAGAAGAAATCTTTTAAAGGCTTATGGTGCTGAACTTGTACTTACAGAAGGCGCTAAGGGCATGAAGGGTGCTATAGCAAAGGCTGAGGAGCTTAATAAAGAAATTGAAGGTTCAATCATATTAGGTCAGTTTGATAATCCAGCTAATCCAGCAGCACACAAGGCAACAACTGGTCCTGAAATCTGGGAGCAGCTTGATGGTAAGGTTGATATATTTGTTGCAGGTGTAGGTACAGGTGGAACTATTACAGGTATTGGAGAATATCTCAAGTCACAGAATCCAGATGTTAAGATAGTAGCAGTAGAGCCAGCTACAAGCCCAGTCCTTTCTAAGGGAACAGCAGGTGCTCATAAGATTCAGGGTATTGGTGCAGGATTCGTACCAAAGGTTCTTGATACAGAGGTTTATGACGAAATACTTCCTATTGAGAATGATGATGCTTTTGAAGAAGGAAGAGCATTCGCAGTAAGTGAAGGTATTCTTGTAGGTATCTCATCAGGTGCAGCTTTAAAGGCAGCAACAATACTTGCTAACAGACCAGAAAACAAGGGAAAGAATATAGTAGCACTTCTTCCAGATTCAGGAGACAGATACTTATCAACAGCTTTATTTGCTAATTAAGTTGTTGTTTAACGAATTCTTAACGTACGTACGACAGCATATATGAGAAAAGCAGGTGTGCA
>FR886204.1:50279-62389 GCA_000436475.1 Eubacterium sp. CAG:248 | reverse complement strand
AGCTACGAATCGTGATATAATGAGCGCAAAAGTAACATATGATATTATGAGGATTATATATGAATAAATATGAAGATTTATGTGTGTTATTAAAAGAAATATCATCTAAGCAGCCTTTTATTATGGCAATAGATGGACGCTGTGCAGCAGGAAAGACTACACTTGCAGAACAATTAAAAAAGGAACATGAATGCAATGTGATACATATTGATGATTTTTATCTTCCAATGCAGAAAAGAACGGAAGCTGTAATGCAGCAGCCAGGAGGGAATATAGACTTTCAAAGATTGACAGATGAAATATTTATTCCCCTGACAGAAGGAATAAATGCAGTTTACCGTCCATATGATTGCCATAATGACAGATACATGAGGACACAGAAGATAAATAGTAATGTGATAACGGTTATAGAAGGTTCATATAGCTGCCATCCTAAGCTTAGGAACTTTTATAAACTATGTGTTTTTATGGATGTTTCCAAGGAATTGCAAATAAAACGGTTAAAAGCACGTAATCCTGCGAAGCTGGAAGCTTTTAAGAGTGTGTGGATTCCAAGAGAAGAAAAGTATTTTGATACTTGCAAAATACGTGAAAGCTGTGACATGATAATAACAGCATAGTTACGCAGTTTAATTATAAAGATTATTTTTCGGTACTTAAGTAATAATTTGGATGAGGCAATGCAGGTATGTGAAAAAGCATCAAGGTAAATTATTTGGAAATGGTGGTTAATATGACATTACAACAATTAAAATATATAATAATGGTAGCAGAAACCGGCACAATAACTGAGGCAGCTTCAAGGCTTTTTATTTCTCAGCCAAGTCTTACGAATGCAATTCACGAGCTTGAAAAAGAGATGAATATAACAATATTTGACAGAACCAATAAAGGAATACATATTTCAAAGGATGGAGAGGACTTCTTAGGTTATGCAAGGCAGGTATTAGAACAAGCCACACTTTTAGAGGACAGATATAAGGGAGGAAATGGCGGAAAGCAGGAATTCTGTGTATCCACGCAGCATTATTCCTTTGCTGTCAATGCCTTTGTTGACCTTATTGAAAAATACGGACATGATGAATATGATTTTAGTCTGAGGGAAACACAGACTTATGAGATTATTGAGGATGTTGCTATGATGAAAAGTGAGATAGGCGTGCTTTATATGAATGATTTCAACAGAGTTGTTCTTGAAAAGGAGATTAAGTCGCACAAGCTTGTATTTCACGAGCTTATGCAGGCAGAGCCACATGTATTCATTAGCCGTAAACATCCACTGGCAGATAGAAATAAGGTTACAATGAATGAGCTGCAGGATTATCCGTATCTTTCATTTGAACAGGGAGAGCATAATTCATTTTATTATTCTGAGGAAATATTTTCAGTTGAAGAAAAGAAAAAGAATATAAGAGTCCGTGACAGGGCTACTCTTTTTAACCTGTTGATTGGACTAAACGGTTTTACAGTATGCAGCGGTGTTATAGATGAAGAACTTAATGGAAAAGATATAATAGCAGTACCACTTGAAGGAGAAGGTGGGATGCATATTGGATATATCACGCATAGGAATATATCCCTTAGTCGATTAGGGGAGATATATGTGGAGGCGTTGAAGAGGTGTGTTTTGACATAGCTTTAAACTATGGCAAACATAAAAGTTTATGTATTATACAAGGTGTAAGTCAGATGTTATATTAAATCCAACGAAAAAACTATTGCAGATTCAGACAATATATATAATTATGTTTAATAAAAAGAATCACAATATACAAGATAAAGGAAAGGCAGGAGTTGGATAATATGGCAAGTACACCATTTAAGTTTGATCACGTAGGAAGCTTCTTAAGACCAGAAAGCTTAAAGAAAGCAAGAAGAGATTATGAGGCTGGCAGTATTACAGCAGAAGAGTTAAAAAGTGTTGAGGATGAGGCGATAACAGAGCTTATAAAGAAAGAAAAGGAAGTTGGACTTCATGCAATAACAGATGGAGAGTTCAGAAGAGCCACATGGCATCTTGATTTTATGTGGGCATTTGATGGAGTAGGCCATTCCAAGACAGAAACAGGTCTTCCATTCCACGGAGAAGCTGCTATGATAGATGATACATATCTTACAGGAAAGATTGTGTATAAGACACATCCATTTATAGAACATTTTAAGTTCGTGCAGCAGTTTGAGGATGAGGATACGGTCGCAAAGCTTACAATACCAGCACCAGCGCAGTTTTTAGAGCAGATGATTATGCCTTTTGCCTGGGGAAATACTAAGAAGTTCTATGATACACCTGAGCAGGTGGCAGAGGATATAGCAAACGGATATAAGGAATTCATAAAGGATGTATATGCGGCAGGCTGTCGTAATCTTCAGTTTGATGATTGTTCATGGGGAATGGTGGTAGATTCATCTGCATGTAAATTCTTTGGGACAACACCAGCGGGACTTGAAAAGATTAAGAATACACTTCTTGATATCAATAATAAGTCAATAGAAGGAAAACCAGAGGATTTGGTGATTAACACCCACGTATGCCGTGGTAATTTCCATTCGACATATGCAAGCAGCGGTGCGTATACGGGGGTTGCCGCTACACTTTTTGCTAAGGAGAATGTTAACGCATATTATCTGGAGTACGATGATGAGCGTTCAGGAGGCTTTGAGCCACTTAAGAATGTTACAGGTGATAAGAAGGTTGTATTAGGACTTATAACAACCAAATCTCCAGAATTAGAGGATGAGCAGACCGTTATTGATAGAATAAATGAAGCTGCAAAGTACATACCACTTGAAAGACTGTGCTTAAGTCCACAGTGTGGCTTTGCATCCTGTGAGATAGGAAACAAGCTTACAGAAGACGAACAGTGGGCTAAGTTAAGACTTGTGAAGAGAATTGCTGACAAGGTGTGGGGATAATACATTTTATTGGCTGATAAAAACATTTGTAAATTAAATAAATTTTAAATAATAATCGCACGGTTTTAATGATGAAATCGTGCGATTTGTTTTTAATATAATTAACAATTATTATATGTTTTTTCGAAAGGAGAGGATGATAATATGTCTATAACAGCTACAGAATTGTTATTGTTGTTGCATTTCAATTACGTAAACCATTTGATGAAGCAGCACTTTGTAAATATTCTGGAGAATGAGAAAGATAAAGAATATCAAGTAATGTCTACCATAGATTATAAGTCAATAACGTGAACTACATCGGTAATTGAATTACCGAGCATCAGATATATATGGCTTCGCCATACAGATTCTGGGTGCGTCCATGACACCTTTACTGCTACCTTTTTGTGGTTACACAGCTACTTTTATAATCAGGGGCGAAGATAATCCGGTAACAGATATCTTTTTCTCTTTGCCGCATCCGGCAAAATATTTTCTCATAATGTTATATGCCCCTACTGCATCCGCATTATATACTGACAACTGGTCCTTATACAATCCCCTGTTCGTTCTGTTACATTTCTTTGCATATTCTTTTGTTACTTGTGGTGCATGTGGGGAACACTGACTTGAATATTCTTCTGTCTGTTTCGCAAGTGTAATTCCATGCATTGCAAGTTTATACTCCAGCATTCCATATATTTTTGCATAAGGCAATGCATGAAGTTTTTGATTTGTCACTTTTCCCAGATTCTTATTCCTTCGAATATTTGTTATATCTCCAATAATAACCGTGTGGATATCATTTGCTTTACAATAATTCACTACTGCTCTGGTCACTTTATGAAGATAGTCGTGAATACAGTTTCGCTTTTTCTTATATACCTTAAGCATATGTTTGGATGGCTTCGGATACTTAATCCCTCCTGCTGACTGACAGCTGTTCCATTGATGCCCAAGTCTTGCGATTTCCTTATCATATTTCCAGGAGATTTCCAGATATTTTCTTCCAAGGATAAAACTTGTGCCCGCAGAATCATAACAGGTCATCAGATTGTGGAGACCCAGATCAATCGATAAATAGTGTCCGTTATCCTGCATTTTTTCCACATCTTTTACGTCATAAATCACGATAACCTGACACACATTTTTCTGATCCGGTGGATATATCTTAATCTGTTTGATGACATCCGTGTTCTGGAAAATCTTATTTTCCAGATACAGATAGTTGTCACAGATATCATATGTATGCTTCAGATACTCCTTTAGCTGCTTCGGAAGTGATAATCGTACCCTTTTGCTTCCAGATACATGTACAATTGCATTCTGCATATAGGTAATTGTCATACCGCTTTGTTTAAATCTTGGCGGCTTTGGATTCTGGATGCCTTTACTTTTTATCAGTGCGTAAAATGACTTCCATGATTTATCCACCAGCTTGCACACTTCCTGCGCCGTCTGCGAGGGCAGGGATTTGAACCACATATTTCCTTTTAACCGTGCTTTCTGATCATACCAGTCAGGGTAATGGACCATTCCAAGCTCCTTGAAATTACGGCGTTCATAGTTGCACACGTTCCAGAGTTTAGATGCCGCATAGCACATATGGCCTACGATATTAGACTCTGTTGTATTCAGTTGAATATCTGTCTTATGTGACAGCAGCATGTTCTTTTCCTCCTTAATAAGATTTACTCTGATGTTCAATATAACGCCGTATGTTCTCTTCAGACACAGAACCTATGGTTTCCACATAGTAGGAATTGTTCCAAAGCTGACCTTTCCATAATTTCTGTCTGATTTCCGGGAACTGTTCAAATAGTTTCCTGCCACTGATTCCCTTTAAATATTTTACAATATCTGTAATAGACAGCTTGGGTGGGGCTGACACAAAACAATGAATATGGTCTCCTTCACCCACTTCAAATAAATGGACTATGAAGCCCTTATCCATGGCAATCTGTTCTACAAGTTCTTTCAAATACTTTTCAACTTCCGCATTCAGAATCTTTCGCCTGTACTTTACCGACCAAACCACATGGTAATTAATGTTATACACGCAAGTGCGTGAATGAATTAAATTTTCCTTCATACACATAGTGTACCACATCTCCAAGAAAAGAACAAGTGTTCTGTTTAAAAATTCAAAAAAGAGGAGACGTTAAAGTCTCCAATGTAACCTGTGGTTACGCGCTTTCATCTGCGGCAATTGAATTACCGAGGATTCCTGCTTTTTATCCTAAATCCAAAATACTTATCAAAATAAAAATGTAGACATTTTTAGTGAAAATATTGGCATTTTTTGAGATGTTTGTGAAAGCTGTTATAGCTGTAAAAGTGCAGTTTTACAGGCATATCCGCTCTTTTACATAGAAAATCTTTTAAATTACTCTTAAAATGTCTACATTTTATTTTGACATATTCTGATATTGTATTTTTACAGAAAATATTTACAACTGTCTTGTCACTTGTAAAGTTATGTAGTATACTTTGTAAAATTTGTAAATGAAATTTCAAATCTTAAATGTGTTGTTAATTGAAGCATACATCATGAACATTAGAAAAAAGCACTTTGATAAACAACAGGAATTTATCGAAAAAGGAGATACATATGTCTATAGTAAGTGATATCGAAAAGTTAAAGAAAGAAAAAAATGCAGTTATTCTTGCACATTATTATGTAGATGAGGATGTACAGGATATAGCTGATTATATTGGCGATTCATTTTATTTAAGCAAGGTGGCTACAAAGGTTGATCAGGACAGAATTATATTTGCAGGTGTTGAGTTCATGGGGGAAAGTGCCAAGATACTTAATCCGGATAAAAGGGTGTTTATGCCGGATATGAATGCGGACTGTCCTATGGCACATATGGCTGATAAGGATGAAATACTTAAGCTGCGTGAGGAGTATGATGACCTTGCGGTTGTTTGTTATATTAACTCAACAGCAGAATTAAAGAAATATTCTGATGTATGTGTTACATCATCTAATGCAGTTAAGATAGTAAAGAATCTGCCTAATAAGAATATATTCTTTATTCCAGACAGGAATCTAGGACATTTTGTGGCAAAGCAATGTCCGGATAAGAATTTTATATTCAATAATGGCTGCTGCCCAAGACATGTAGTTATTACTAAGGAGATGGTAGAAAAGGCGAAAGCAGAGCATCCATTGGCTAAGTTTGCAGCACATCCAGAGTGTACAGAGGATGTGTTAGAGCTTGCAGATTATGTTGGAAGTACATTAGGAATAATAGATTATGTAGTGGATACAGAGGCAGATGAATTCATAATAGGAACAGTTGATGGTGTGTTCAATGAAATAAGAAAGAAAGCACCTGATAAGAAACTTTACACAGTTAAGCCTGACCAGGTCTGCGTTAATATGAAGAAGGTAACATTAGAAAAGGTTTTAGATGTTCTTGAAAATGATACTAATGAGGTGTTTGTTGATAAAGAGCTTGCGGATCATGCCATGAAGCCTCTTAATAAGATGCTTGAGCTTGCAGCAAAATAAAAACAGAAGTATTGCCGGATAATCATAGTCATGAAAGCAGACTTAGTATATGGAAAACATGGCAGAATGGAGAATAAAGTGAAAAGTATGAAAACAGATGTATTAATAGTAGGTTGTGGATGTTCAGGACTTTATCTTGCCCTTAATCTTCCAAGAGATAAGAAAATACTTATGATAACAAAGTCAGATGCTAAAAGCAGTGACTCATTTCTTGCACAGGGTGGCATGTGTATGTTAAAGGATGATGCTGACTATGATAATTATTTTGAAGATACCATGAAAGCGGGGCATTATGAGAATGATAAGAAATCGGTAGAGATAATGATTCGTTCATCAAGAGATGTTGTAAAGGATTTAATAGCTGCAGGAGCAGACTTTAAGAAGGATGAGAATGGTAATCTTGCATATACAAGGGAAGGTGCCCACAGCAGTAACAGAATCATATTTCACGAGGATGTAACAGGAAAAGAGATAACAAGTCATTTACTTGACAGAGTAAGAGAACTTCCTAATGTTGTTCTGCTTGAAAATACGCGTATGTTAGATATAATATCTAGGGATAATGAATGTCTTGGTGCTGTAATCAGACTTGAGGATGGCAGTATTGTAAATGTTAAGGCAGATGTAACAGTACTTGCAGCTGGAGGCATAGGAGGCTTATATCGTCATTCAACGAATTTCAGACACCTTACAGGAGATGCAGTTGCAGCTGCTATTAAGCATAATGTTGCAATAAAGGATATTAATTATGTTCAGATACATCCTACTACATTTTATTCAAAGAATGATAAAGACAGAAGCTTTCTTATATCTGAGTCAGTAAGAGGTGAGGGCGCAAAGCTGTATGATAAGAATGGAAATCGTTTTGTGAATGAGCTTCTTCCAAGAGATCTGCTTACAAAGGCTATATATGAGCAGATGAAAAAGGATGGGACAGATTATGTGTGGGAGGATCTTCGTACAATTCCAGAAGAAGAGCTAAAGACACATTTTCCAAATATAGTACAGCATTGCTTAGAACAGGGGTATGACGTTACTAAGGAGTGTATACCAGTAGTTCCGGCACAGCATTACTTTATGGGAGGAATAAAGGTAGACTACGAAAGTAAGACCTCTATGGACAGGCTATATGCAGTTGGTGAAACAGCATGTAACGGTGTTCATGGAAGAAACAGACTTGCAAGTAATTCGCTTCTTGAAAGCCTTGTGTTTGCAAAGAGAGCAGCACTTAATATGACAGAGCATGAACTTTCTGATATATTAGATGCTGCTGCCGATGAATATGTTAAAAATACAGATATAAATCAATATCAGGATGAAGAAAAGCTGGATAAGTACTACAGCGGGCTTGTAAGAAAGAAAATAGACGAAGCTGATGCAGCTATGAAGACAGCATGATCAGAAGTTTGGGATAATTATAATATGGTGTATAATACATATTTATAAATCATACTGATTATTATGAAATGAAATTTTATTATAAATACATACAGCGAGGAGATTATAAAATGTTTGATCAGGTTACGTTAAGACTAAATGCAGACCCATTAATATTAAGTGCGTTAAGAGAGGATATTACAAGTGAGGATGTTTCAACTAACAGTGTTATGCCAGTTCCTAGAAAGGGAGAGGTGAATCTTATATGTAAGCAGGATGGAGTTATATGCGGACTTCAGATATTTGAAAGAGTGTTTACATTATTAGATGAGAATACAGAGGTTGAACTTAAGGCGGCTGATGGAGATAGAGTAAAGAAAGGACAGCTTCTTGCAGTTGTAAGGGGAGATATTAAGGTTCTCTTATGTGGTGAAAGGACAGCTCTTAACTATCTTCAGAGAATGAGTGGTATAGCTACTTATACAAGTGAAGTAGTAAAGCTGCTTGAGGGTACAGGAATCAAGCTTCTTGATACAAGAAAGACAACACCTAACAACAGACTTTTTGAAAAGTATGCAGTTAAAGTCGGTGGTGGTAATAATCATAGATATAACCTTACAGATGGTGTACTTCTTAAGGACAACCATATAGGTGCAGCAGGCGGAGTTAAAGAGGCAATAAATCTTGCTAAGGAGTATGCTCCATTTGTAAGAAAGATAGAGGTTGAAGTTGAAACACTTGATATGGTTAAGGATGCAGTAGAAGCAGGCGCTGATATAATCATGCTTGATAATATGGACCATGATACTATGGCTGAGGCTATGAGAATGATAGATGGCAAGGCAGAGGTAGAGGTATCAGGTAATATGACCAAAGAGAATCTTGCCAAGCTGTCAGGGCTTTCAGTTAATTATGTATCAAGTGGTGCACTTACACATTCAGCTCCTATAATGGATATTTCGCTTAAGAATCTTCATCCGGTTGACTAATGTTATATGTGCTATATAGCAGGATTCAGGCTGTTTACAGCGTAAAGCATAGAGCGGATCATAGGGCTTGCTGTCTACAACGATAAGTGTTAGAATTAATATAAGTAAAGTAAATGCAGGGGTGAAGCCAGGTTATGAATGGACAGTTAAGACGAGAAAAAATAATAGATATTCTTAGCAGAAGTGATACACCTGTATCAGGTGTTGCACTCGCTAATCAGCTTAATGTAAGCCGTCAGGTTATTGTGCAGGACATAGCACTTATAAGAGCCGCATCTTATGATGTATATTCAACCAACAGAGGTTATGTTATAAGAGGAAATAAGGAATATACAAGAATAGTCAAGGTTAAGCATACCAATGCAGATGTAGAGAAGGAACTTAATGCCATAGTGGATATGGGCGGATGGGTTAAGGATGTTTTCGTGTATCATAAGGTATATGGTGTGGTTAAGGCGGAGCTTAATATTCATTCAAGACGTGATATAAAGGCATATATGGAAGAAATCAATAATGGAAGTTCAACACTTCTTATGAATGTAACCTCAGGATACCATTATCATACAATAGCTGCACAGGATGAGAGTACATTGGATATTATTCAGGAGGAGCTTGAAAGGTTAGGATTTCTTGCAAAGCTTCAGGAATATGAGCCAGTTGATTTCTGGAGTAAGAAGGCATAGATAAAGGACTATCGCAATAAGAATTATCTGCATAATACATACACTAAGAATTGAATTTACAATTCTATGTATTATGTCAGGGTTCTTTTTGCGGTAGTCCTTTTTAATATTAGTATTATTGCAAATTCTACTTTTATTCTACATAAAAGTAATTGGAAAAATAATCAGCTTACTATATAATAAAGTATGCCTTTGGCAGATTATCAGGAAAGTAGTGAGGTTTAATGAATACTAATGTATATAAAGAGCCTGTTAAGCTGATTGCACTTGATCTTGACAGAACAACGCTTAAGTCGGATGGTCATATATCTAAGGCTAACAGACAGGCAGTAGAATATGCTATAAGTAAAGGAATACATGTGTGTATTGCAAGTGGAAGGGCGTTTGATACGCTTCCCTTAGAGGTTGTTACAATACCTGGAATAGAATATGCGATAACAAGCAATGGTGCGGCTGTATACAAGATAAAGGATAAGAAGTGTCTTAATTCATATGTGCTTAAGGAATCTTCAGTAGCTGGGATAATTAAGAATACCGCTAGGTATCCGGTGACCTACGAAGCATTTATAAGGGGAAAGGCATATGCATCTAAGGAGTATATGGCTGATCCGGTAAAGTTTGGTGCAACACCTAAGGCAATAGAGTATGTGAGAAGTACAAGAACTCTTCAAGAGGATATAGTAAGCTTTATATATGAGCATAAGCATGAACTGGACAGTATAGATATTGTGCTTGATGATGATGAATTAAAGAATAGGATAATCAGGGAATTATATGAAAAAGATCCAGATATATATATTACTAGTTCAGTAAAACAGCTTATTGAGATTTCATATAAGGATGCTGGCAAGAAATCCGGGGTCAGGTTCCTGGCAGACAGACTTGGTATTGATAGAAAGAATATAGCAGCATTTGGTGATGCGGATAATGATTGTGACATGATAGAATTCGCAGGAGCAGGAGTAGCTATGGGCAATGCGTGTGATGCGTTAAAGGAAGCAGCAGATTATATCACTCTGTCTAACGATGATGATGGACTGGCTTATGCTATATATAATATATTACATATTTGATATCAGAGTCAAAAGGTCTAAACCTACATGAGCTTGCTTGTAACATTATATGAGTCGGGTGACGTTATAAGAAATAAGTGGTAAAAGGTTGATTAATCAACAGAAAATGTGTAAAATAAAATACTGTGTTTAAATATAGATAACAGTACAAGCGCAAGATTAGTGTGGGAAATTATTTATCACACGCGGGATTTGTGTCTGTGCGCACACGGCACAAGCTCTATATAAGAAAAACGTGCGCAGAAATGAGGATAAACATGGATAACCAGAAGTTAGCAGAGTTATTGTTTCCAGAGGTGGTTAATACACCAGAGTATTACGAGGAAAAGTTTCCATATAGAAAGCTTCCAAATAAGGCAGAGGTTACACGTATGGCACCAAGCCCAACAGGCTTTATTCATCTTGGTAACCTTTATAGTGCACTTGCAGATGAAAGAATTGCACATAGGAATGGGGGCGTGTTCTATCTTAGAATAGAAGATACTGACGAGAAGAGAAAGGTTGACGGAGCAGTTGAAACTATCATCAATGTATTAAGATATTTCAATATTGAATTCGATGAGGGTGCAGGCTTTGATGATTCTGATCCAAGAAATGCGTATGGACCTTACTTCCAGAGACAGAGAGTTGAAATATACCATACATATGCCAAGAGTCTTGTAGAAAGAGGACTTGCTTACCCATGCTTTTGTACAGAGGAAGAGCTTGATAAGGTAAGAGCAGAGCAGGAAGAAAAAAAGGTGCTTACAGGCTATTATGGAGAGTATGCAACCTGCCGTAATCTTTCATATGAGGAGATAGAGGCTAATATAAAAGCTGGAAAGCCATATGTGCTTAGACTTCGTTCTCAGGGAAGTCCTGATAAGGAGATTACATTTGTTGATGCAATAAAGGGAGAGATTAAGCTTCCAGAAAATATCCATGATATAGTTCTTTTAAAGAAGGATGGTATTCCAACATATCATTTTGCACATGCGATAGATGACCATCTTATGAGAACAACTGTTGTTGTACGTGGTGGTGAGTGGCTTGCATCAGCTCCTATCCACTATGAATTATTCCACCTTCTTGGCTTTAAGATGCCAGCATACGCACATACAGCGCATCTTATGAAGTTTGATGAGGAAACAGGTGGAAAGAGAAAGCTATCAAAGAGAAAGGACCCAGAGCTTTCGCTTGATTATTACAGAAAGGATGGATATCATCCATACACTATGAAGGTATATCTTCTTACACTTCTTAACTCTAACTTTGAGGAGTGGCATGAGAAGTTCCCTGATAAGGATATTAATGAATTCCCATTCTCTGTAGATAAGATGAGTCAGTCCGGAGCACTTTTTGATAAGGATAAGTTACACAACATTTGTAAGAATGAGTTATCTAAGCTTTCAGAATATGAGTTATATGATTTCTTATATGACTGGGCCAAAGAAAATGCACCTGAAAATGTAGATATGTGGTTTGCAGATAAGGAAAAAATGTTACAGATTCTTCGCCTTTATATGGGTGTTGGTGCTAAGAGAAGAAGAAAAGACTTTATGTATGCAAAGCAGATATTTGAGCTTATTGCATA
>FR886204.1:0-50183 GCA_000436475.1 Eubacterium sp. CAG:248 | reverse complement strand
TTAAAGACTTATCTTTCAAAGTACGACCACAACGATGACAATTCAGTATGGTTTAACAAGCTTAAGGAAATAGCTGACGAGCATGGCTTTGCATCTGATATGAAGGCATACAAGGCTGACCCTGAAAGCTTCAAGGGTAATGTATCTGATATAGCTGAGGTTGTAAGAATAGCAGTGACAGGACGTGCCAACACACCAGACCTTTGGACTATCGTTCACATTATGGGTGAAGAGCAGATGAAGGAAAGAATAGAGAAATATATAAAGTAATTTTCTAAAAAAGCTAATTATTAAAAAAACTGGATAAAGTTTAATACATAATAATAAAGCACAGGCTTTGTTTTATCTATCGTGCATACATAGATAGAACAAAATCTGTGTTTTTTTATATTTTGGGGATATGTAGTATTGCATTTTTTAAAACATAGTGCTATTATAATGACACGTAGTAATTAAAACTACATGGCGAAGTAAAACAAACTTTTATATTACTTTAAAAGGATTGGAGGATAGTGTGAAAAATAAGATTTTTCACACGCAAGAATGGAGGATTATTATGGAAAAGCTTAAGGAAAATGTTTCACATATGAAGATTAAAGAACCGGGAAGTGCTATTACACATTTTATTGCGATGATTATGGCACTTTTTGCTGCAACGCCGCTTATCATAAAGGCATTGTCAGCACCGGATATGATACACGTTATATCTTTATCTATATTTATAGGAACTATGATTCTTCTATATGCGGCCAGCACAACTTATCATACAGTTGATGCAACACCAAAGATTAACAAAATTCTTAAAAAACTTGACCACTGTATGATATCAGTTATGATTGCAGGTTCATACACTCCTGTGTGTCTTGTTGTGCTTCATAACACTACCGGTTATGCACTTCTTGCACTTGTATGGGGAATAGCAGTTATAGGCATAATATTTAAGCTGTGCTGGGTTACATGCCCAAGATGGATATCATCATCACTTTATATAATCATGGGCTGGGCATGTGTTTTATCATTTACACAGATTATCAATGCACTTCCAAAAGCAGCTTTTATGTGGCTTCTTGCAGGAGGAATTATATACACTATAGGCGGAGTTATATATGCGCTTAAGCTAAAGGCATTTAATGCTAGTCATAAGTACTTTGGTTCACATGAGATATTTCATCTTTTTGTTATGGCAGGAAGTATATGCCACTTTGTTATGATGTTTAAGTATGTTGCTGTTCTGCCTATTCATTAATTGCCAAAGCATTATTAGAAAAAACTCTTGTGGTATAAAATTGAATAATTATAATATATGATTTAAGAAGGATAGCTTTTATGTCGGAATTAAGATATAGAAGCTATCTATATGGAATTGCAGGTTGATGGGTATGCGTATGTATTGTAGAGGGGGTTACGAATAATTAAAGATAAACTAAGAATGTTCTTGATGTCAGAAATATAGGCATTAAGAACATTTTTATTTTAAATGTAAGTTATACTTTTTGTATGTAAGTTATACCTGATATGAAATAAAAATGCATAGTTATGTTAATATAATAAAAAAGAAATCATAAGGATAGGTTTCTATCATTACGAAGGAAGAAAATTCAGGAAATTATTATTTGCAGATTTTTAGGACAATAAAGCATGATATGAAACATCATATAAGAGAGATAAACGATTTGCTTATGAAAGATAAAGTTCAGCAGGCAAAAGATTATTTGCAGCAGATGAGTGATGAGATTATAAGTGCGCAGAATATATATAATACAGGTAATGAAGCATTTGACGGAATTTTGAATTTCTATGCTGAAAAATATATGAATAAAGGTCTTGAGTTAGTTGTATCGGTTGTAATACCGGAAAATCTAAAAATAAATATATATGATGTGAATATTATACTTGGTAATCTGCTTGATAATGCTTTAGAAAATGCAATAGATAATTCAAAAGTAAGTCTGAATATTTAATATACTGCGGGAATGATACATATTTCTATGTCTAACCTATATGATGGCGGTATAAAGAAAGAAGATGGACATATTATAAGTAAGAAAGGCGATAAGGATAATCATGGATATGGTCTGAATAATATAAAAAGAATTGTTGATAAATATGATGGCTCAATGATTGAAGAATATGAAAACGGACAGTTTGAAATAGCTATAATTATATATCTCGAGTAAAAAATAATGACAGCTATGTAACAAAGTGCAACTGAATATCAGGTATATATGCCAACTGACATTACTGACAATGCCAGTTGGCATTATATGTTATCGGCATATTGAATATTTTAATATATCCAGATATATGTATAATTGACAATAAGCTATCTTAAGTAGTTATAGACATTCTATATTAAGTGTGCAGGATATATGCGGAATATGAGTGGATATATCCTGTACGGAGTGTGATTATAATTAGATGATAAGAGGACTATGATAATGAAAACAAAGGATATTACACTTACAGGTCTTATGGCGGCACTTATATTTATAGGAACATTTTTCTTTAAAATTCCTTCACCGTTCGGATATAATCATTTTGGTGATGGTTTTATGCTTCTTACAGTGTTTATGCTTGGTTATAAAAAAGGCGCATTTGCAGGTGCTATCGGAGCAGGTCTTGCAGACCTTATAGGCGGCTATACTGTGTGGGTACTTCCTACGATTGTCATAAAGAGTATGTGGGCGCTTATTATTGGTTTATTTATGGTGAAGCTTGGAAAGAATAATAAGATTATGCCATATGTTGGTGTAGGTGTCGGAGCAATATTCCATATATGTGCTTATACATTAGTGAGAATATTTGTGTATGGTATATCGGCTGCATTAGTAGCTCTTCCGGGACTTATATTCCAGACAGTAAGCGGAGTTGTGATATTTGCTGCGTTATATGTCTGTGTTTCAAAGGCTGGAATTAAAAAAGTGTTTGCAAATTAAATACAATAAAATATAAAATGTGAAAATGACATACTTTGAGTATATGTCCGGATGGGATATATATTCGGGGTATGTTATTTTGGGTTATGGTTAAGAGCTAATTTTGAAAATGCTATATATTTCTTTGATGTAATGTATCCTCTATATAAAATTTGAAGATTAACATTTTATAGAAAGTACTTTCAAAAATACATTATATATCTAGAAAATTATAAGTTATTATGCTATCCTTTTAAGCTGTGCCGTGTATGCTGTATACAATATGGCATGGACAAAAAGATAAAAGATGATGAAAGAAAAGGAAAGTATATTATGTTATTAACAGATGTTGCGAAAGTGGCAGAAGCGGCTAAGAATAAGGCAGAGCTTTGTAACAATCACTTTGGAAAGTACTTTATGAGGGCAGTTATGGCGGGATTTTATATAGTTGTTGCGACTATATTATCCAATGTAAGTGCAGCAGTGCTGTATTCTACATATCCACAGTTTGGAAAGCTGTTATGGGCGTTTTTATTCTCACTTGCCATAGTTCTTGTAGTATTCTTAAATGGTGAGTTATTTACAGGTAATAATTTCGTTATGGCAGTAGGGGTGTATAATAAAACTGTATCAGTTAAGGATATGGTTAAAGTGTGGGTTGTAAGTTATGTTGGAAACTTTGTTGGGGCTTTTTTATTATCAGCGATGTTTGTATATAGTAAGGCTTCACACGCTATAATGGTAGATTATTATAACAGCTTTATATATTCAAAAATATCAGCAGGTGTGCCAGAACTTTTACTCCGGGGGATTCTTTGCAACTTCCTTGTATGTATGGCGGTGCTTGTTGGAACTAAGTTAAAGAGTGAAAGCGGAAAGCTTATTATTATGTTTTGTATTATAATGTCATTCGTAGTTGCTGGTTTTGAACACTGTATAGCTAATATGAGTACATTTTCTATAGGATATATGCTGCTTGGCAATATTGGAACAGTGGCAGTTATAAAAAGTATGATTGTTGTTACTATTGGCAATATACTTGGTGGGGCGGTGCTTCTTGGAGTTCCAGTACAGGTTATGAAGGCGGAGCATTAGCAGGTATCAAAGTCGGGGGCTATTGACCCCGGCATCATTATATTATATGTTTAAGACTTTTGTAGTAATGCAAAAGTCTTTTTTACACATATACGAAAGTTGTGTTATAATGAACAGAGTTTTAAAGAAAGAGGATATAACTGATGAAGGAAAATCTGAAAAAATTAGCCAGATATTATAAACCATATCTTGGTACATTTATATTAGATATGATACTTGCCATGATGTCAGCGGCGGTGGCACTTGTGATTCCGCTGGTAGTAAGATTTATAACATCTAAAGTGGCATATATGTCAGCAGATGAAGCTTTAAAGAATATTACTATTATAGTTATAGTGCTTTTCATTCTTGTGCTTATCCAGTGGGGATGTAATTATTATATATCCAATTATGGACATGTCATGGGTGCTAAGATTGAGTATGATATGAGAGCGGAGATATTTAATCATTACCAGAAACTTTCGTATTCGTTTTATGATGATCAGAAGGTAGGACAGCTGCTTTCAAGAATAACATCAGATTTGTTTGATATAACAGAGCTTTTACATCATGGTCCGGAGAATATTACTATATCGCTTATAAAGATAGTTGGAGCATTATGTATTTTAAGCTCTATAGATTTAAGGCTTACGCTTGCAGCATTTATCCTTGTTCCGGTTATGCTTGTGTTTGCATATTTCCTTAACAAGAGAATGAAGACGGCATTTAAAAGAAACAGAGTTCGTATAGGGGAGATAAATGCGCAGATAGAAGATAATCTTTCTGGTATAAGGGTTGTAAAATCATTTGCCAATGAGGATATAGAGTGTGAAAAGTTTAAAAAGGGAAATGATGCCTTCCTTGAGGCAAAGAAAAACAGTTATCATTATATGGGAACATACAATGCCGGTCTTACAGCATTTACAACTATGATTAATGTTATAGTCATAGCAGTTGGCGGTGCAGGTATAACAAAGGGCTGGGTCAATCTGACTGATTTTGTTACATTTTTATTGTATATCAATATATTTACAGAGCCGGTTAAAGTACTTATCGACTTTACAGAGCAGTTCCAGAACGGATATTCCGGATATGAAAGATTTCTTGAGATATTGTCGGTTGAACCAGAGATTAAGGAAAAGCCAGATGCGACAGAACTTAAGGATGTCAAGGGAGAGATAACATTTGACAATGTATCGTTTAAATATAAGGATGGCAGTGATGAGGTGCTGTCAGGTATTAATCTTAACGTAAGACCGGGCGAATATGTCGCACTTGTAGGTCCATCAGGAGTGGGAAAGACAACATTATGTTCTCTTATACCAAGGTTTTATGAGGCAACTGGTGGAAGTATAAGAATAGATGGTACTGATATAAAGGACGTTACATTAAAAAGCTTAAGAGACCATATAGGTGTTGTACAGCAGGATGTTTATCTGTTTATGGGAAGCATAAAAGAAAATATAAGATATGGAAGACCTGATGCGACAGATGAAGAGGTTATAGCTGCGGCTAAGCTTGCCAATGCACATGAGTTCATTGAGTCATTTGAAAACGGATATGATACAGATATCGGACAGAGAGGTGTTAAGCTTTCAGGTGGACAAAAGCAGAGACTTTCTATTGCAAGGGTATTTCTTAAGAATCCACCTATACTTATATTTGATGAGGCCACCTCAGCACTTGATAATGAAAGTGAGCAGATAGTCCAGGAATCTTTAGAGAAGCTTGCTAAAAACAGGACAACACTAGTCATAGCACACAGGCTTACAACTATAGAGAACGCTGAGGAGATACTTATGCTTACAGAAGAAGGTATTAAGGAACGTGGTACTCATAAGGAACTTATGAAGCTTGATGGTGAATATGCACATATGGTAAAGATTCATCAGAAATAATTATGTTCATATTAAAAAACAATAATTTAATGGAAAAGAGTGCTCTGTTATAGTATAGTAATAAAGTACACTTCTATTATTATAGAATCGCGATATCTTGAGCTTAAGAATGGAGATTATTATCATGGAAATGTGGGATATATATGATGCTGATAAGAAAAAGACAGGCAGACTTATGAAAAAAAATGACTGGTGCTTAAAGGATGGTGAATATCATCTCACGGTACTTGGTGTTATTAAAAGACCTGATGGAAAGTTCCTTATAACGCAGAGAGTTATGACTAAGGCATGGGCACCAGGCTGGTGGGAAGTATCAGGAGGTGCGGCACAGGCTGGCGAAGAGTCAGTGGAGGCTGTAAGAAGAGAGGTATTTGAAGAAACAGGCATAGATGTGACCAATGCTGATGGTGGATATGTTTTTACATATAAAAGAGAGAATCCTGGCGAGGGAGATAACTATTTTGTAGATGTATACAAGTTTATTAAGGACGTTAAGGATGAAGATGTACATGTGCAGACAGAAGAGGCGTTAGGATACAGATTTGTTACTAAAGAAGAGATTGAACAGATAGCGGATAGAGGCGAATTTTTGCATTATGACAGCATAAAGCGGGTGTTTGAGGGTTGATAGATTAAGTCAGAATGACAGATATTTATTATTTACTATTGGGAATTGTTTTGTTATCTGTATAAACGAATGGATAAATAAACATATTTGGAGATGTAGGTATGAATATATATAATATTGAGGGGAATAAAAAGCATTCAGCAACTGCATATGAAGCAGATGCTAACAGATTTTCTGTCAAATGTCAGTTCCTTACAATGATATTTCCATTTATCACATGGATTTTGAATTGTGCAGGAATATTTACTGTAGAAGGCAGACTTATGTCTATGAGTCTTTTATTTACATTTGTGGTAACAGTGCTTACAGTCGTTATATGTAGCATACTTGGCATGGACAATAAGATTACAAAGTATTTTGCCATGGCTGGAATTGTTATTGCTATATTCGTGCAGTCATCAATTCTTACATATCACATGTATCTTCTTATTGTTCTGCCGGTTATATATTCGCTGCAATATGGACAAAGAAAAATGGTTTATTACACTTATATTCTTAGTGTGATAGGGCTGGCAATATCTGTGTATATAGGTTATTATGGTGGCTTGTGTGATGCCAATATGGTTGTTCTTACGAGAGGAACCATAAAAGAATATGTGGATGCAGGTGGAACTATATTTAATGCAGCCCCGGTCAATGACAATCCAGCATTAAAACTTCTGCTTTATTTTATAGTGCCAAGAGCTATGCTGCTTTTTGCTGTAGTACTTATGGTTGTACATATATCAGATACCATTGCAAACAGGGCTGCCAATGAAGAACATCTTAAATATATGTCAGAGATAGACGATATGACAGAGGTATACAACAGGAATAAGTATCTTGATATGGTAAGAGCTTATTATCCACATATACCAGAGATTTCAGTTATATTCTGGGATGTCAATGGACTTAAGTATACTAATGATAATCTGGGACATGAAAGTGGAGATGTCCTCATAAAGGGAATAGCATCATCAATAATCAAGGCTGTTGATAATGCGGGCATGATATATAGGATAGGTGGTGATGAATTCGTTGCTATTCTTGAAGGTAACGATGATACCGTTGTTGATGATATTATAGCCAGATATAACAGCATTGCTGATAAGAAAAATGAGAATCGTTATGATGGTATACAAATATCAGCTTCTATAGGTAAGGCATATGGCGCAGGCAGAAATATCGAGGATATTGTAAAAAAAGCTGATGCCGATATGTATATACAGAAGAAAAAATATAAAAAATCAAGAGAATAAAATGCATTAGTTATAAGAAAGCACTGAAGGAAAGAAGAATCTTCCAATCAGTGCTTTTTATTGTATAATATGATGTGAACACACCATTTTATGGGAATTTGAGGTGTTCAAGGATTGTGGGAATTGCATAGCAATGAAGCAAAACGTATGTATCAAAGCAGGGGCTTTTGCCAACGACTATACGAAACAGGAGAGAGAATATGCTTAAATACTTAAAAAAATACTGGTTATTTACGGTGCTTGCACCACTTTTTATGATTGGTGAAGTAAGCATGGACCTTATCCAGCCAGAACTTATGAGCCATATAATAGATGATGGTGTACTTGGTATTAACAGTGGAGGTGTTGGAAATCTTGATATCATACTGGGTACAGGTATAAGAATGGTGCTTTTAGTAGCAGCAGGTGGGGTATGCGGAGTTATGTCAGGAGTGTTTGCCAACCTTTCAGCACAGCAGTTTGGCAACGATGTAAGAAAAGATACATTTAAAAGAATTATGTCTTTTTCTTTTGAACAGACAGATAAGTTTTCAACAGGTTCTCTTATAACAAGGGTTACGAATGATATTACACAGCTGCAGAATTTTGTGATGCAGTGCATGAGAGGATTTGTGCGTACAAGTATGCTGTTTATAGGTGGTATAGTCTGCATGATAGGACTTAACATCCAGTTCGGACTTGTAATAGCATGCGCACTTCCTTTTATAGTTATATGTGTTATATATTTTATTGCAAAGTCTAATCCGAAGTTTACGATATTGCAAAAAAAGCTTGATAAGCTTAATAATATTATGCAGGAAAATGTATCAGGTTCGCGTGTTGTAAAAGCATATGTAAAAGAAGACTATGAAACAGAAAGGTTTAACAAAGCCAATGATGAGCTTGTTGGAACACAGCTTGATGTGCTTTTACTGCTATCTTATATGACACCAGTTATGAATATAATTCTTAACCTGTCGGTTGTCGCAGTGATTAAGGTTGGAGGTATACAGGTTATGGATGGCAGTGCAACGCCAGGTAATGTTATGGCGGCTATCACATACTGCTCACAGGTGCTTAATGCAGTTATGCGTATGACTATGATATTCCAGACGGCATCAAGAGGTGTAGCATCTCAAAAAAGGATTATGGAGATATTAAACTGTGAACCGGCTATAAAGGATGGCGCATATGATGGTGAAACTATAGTAAAAGGTAAAGTTGAGTTTAGAAACGTATCATTTGCATATCCTGGCAATGAAGATGCCAGTGTTATAGAGGATTTTAATCTAGTCATATCGCCTGGTGAAACAATAGGCATACTTGGTGCTACAGGATGCGGCAAAACAAGTCTTATAAGTCTTATCCCAAGATTCTATGATGTTACAAAAGGCGCAGTGCTTGTTGATGATGTGGATGTAAGGGATTACAAACTTGAAGTATTAAGAGATAAGATAGCAGTTTCCCTGCAGAAATCAGAGATATTTACTGCAAGTATAGCTGACAATATAGCATGGGGGCTGCCAGATGCCACGCCAGATAATATAGCTGCGGCAGCAGATACAGCACAGGCAGCGCAGTTTATAAATAACAGGAAAGATGGCATGCAGACAGTTGTAAGCCAGGGTGGACACAGCCTTTCAGGAGGACAAAGACAGAGGGTTGCTATTGCAAGGGCAGTCATAAAGCCAGCCGAGATACTTATATTTGATGATGCGACAAGTGCACTGGATCTGAAAACAGAAGCAGAACTTTATAGTAAGCTTGGAAAGAATAAAAAAGATACTACAAAGATTATAATAGCGCAGAGGATAGCATCAGTTAAAAATGCGGACAGGATAGTTGTTATGGATAATGGAAAGCTGGCAGATGTTGGAAGTCATGAGCAGCTTATGATAACAAGCAGTATATATAAGGATATATATGATTCACAGTTAAAAAAATAGGCTATAATCATATTACGGATAGGGAGATTTGCGTATGAAACAGGAAGAGAGCAGACAGGCACAGATGAATAATTACAGGGCTTTTGGCAGAAGACCTGGAAACAGAAATATGACAGTAGAAAAACCGCAGAATGGGAAGAAAACATTAAAAAGGCTCATGGGTTATTTCGTATCAGAAAAGAAAATGCTGTTCTTGCTTATGCTTGCAGTTGTTGTTGTGGTTGCATGCTCAGTATATGCGCCAAAACTTCAGAGTAATGCGATAGATGTGATAGCTGGAAGGCAATGGGATAAGCTTTCACCCATACTTATAGTGATGGTCATTATTTATATAATACATAGCATATGTACATATATGCAGAGTAAGTTAAGTGCAGTATTAAGTCAGAATATAGTCAGCAGGATGAGAAAAGATTTGTTCTTAAATATAGTTAATCTGCCTATAAGATATCTTGATGCTAACAGTCATGGTGATATTATGAGCCGAATGACTAATGATATAGAGAATATTTCAACTACGGTATCACAGTCTATGAGTTCTTTGTTTTCAGGTATACTTACTGTGATAGGAACGGTTGTAATGATGGTAGCTTTATGCCCACGGCTTGCTGCGTTGTCATGTGTGACAGTTATATTAACTATAGTGGCTACTAAGCTTTTGTCAAAGGCGATGCGATTCTTCTTTAAGAAAAGACAGGTGATACTTGGGCAGCTTAATGGAAATGTAGAGGAGATGGTAACAGGTTACAGAACAGTAGTTGCGTATAACAGACAAAATGCAGTTATAAAAGATTTTGACAATGTTTCTGATGAACTTACAAGAGTTGGCATAATAGCTGAGATTCTTGGTGGTTCCATGGGACCTGTCATGAATGTCGTTAATAATGTGGGGTTCGTTATAATAGCAGCTTTTGGAGGCTATTTTGCCATTAATAATATAATATCAATAGGTGTTATATCAGCATTTATAGTGTATGCAAGACAGTTTGGACGACCTATAGATGAGCTTGCACAGATATATGGACAGATACAGACGGCTGTTGCAGGTGCTGAAAGGGTATTTGAAGTCATGGATGAACCACTTGAGGATAAAAGTGGAGAGAAGAATATGGATGATTTAAAGGGAATCATCAGATTTAAAAATGTAAATTTTTCTTATACGAAGGAAAAGCAGGTTCTTTATGATTTTAACCTTGAAGTAAAGGCTGGGCAGAAGGTTGCACTTGTAGGTTCTACTGGAAGTGGCAAGACAACCGTTGTTAATCTGCTTATGAGGTTTTATGATGTTGATAGTGGGGAAATACTGATAGACGATGTTAACATAAAGGATATTGACTGTGACAGCTTAAGAAGGAATACAGCAATAGTACTTCAGGATACGGTTCTCTTTGCAGATTCAATAGAAAATAACCTTAGATATTCAAACAGCAGTGCGACTGATGAACAGATGTATATGGCTGCAAGGATGAGTAATTGTGACAGCATGATAAGAAAGATGCCACAGGGGTATGATACGCAGCTTATGTCAGAGGGAGAGAATATATCACAGGGACAAAGACAGCTGCTTTCGATTGCAAGGGCATTTCTTGCACAGCCTAAGATTCTTATACTGGATGAGGCGACTTCTAGTGTTGATACAAGAACTGAAAAGCATATACAGGATGCTATGGTTAAGCTTATGAAGGACAGGACAAGTCTTATAATAGCCCATAGGCTTTCGACTATACAGGATGCAGATCTAATAGTTGTTATGGATGAGGGAAGGATTGCTGAGACAGGCAGCCATGCAAATCTTCTTGCTAAGAAAGGAAAATATTATCAGCTTTATATGACACAGTTTGCAGGATGTGCAACTTAGTGCTATAATTACGTACTACGATGTTAGTGGTATAAGCTTTTTTCACTGATATCATGAATTCCCATAAAAGCTATAGGAGTGATGACATATGCAGAAACAGAACCATAATATGCGTACAGAGAGAAAATCCAGTATAAAAAATAGCGCAACAAGACTTATTCTTATAGCGCTTCTTGTACTTATACAGACAGG
Source organism: Eubacterium sp. CAG:248 (assembly GCA_000436475.1). Taxonomy (GTDB): domain Bacteria; phylum Bacillota; class Clostridia; order Lachnospirales; family Lachnospiraceae; genus Lachnospira. The sequence goes on along the minus strand of FR886204.1, from coordinate 38,455 downwards.
CTGGATGATAGTTCTTATGTCGAAGTTAAACACGTACTCGACAGCTATAACACTTACAATGACATGCATAGCTGTTATTATAGCACTAAAAGTGTTTGGAACGCATGTTAATTCGGCACAGAGAATGCCGTGGCTGATAGTTATAACAGCTGTTCCTTTCTTTGGAATATGTATTTATCTTCTTTTTGGACGTTCTATTGTTACAAAGGGTATGAGAAGAAGATTCAATGGAATAGAGGCTGATATACTTAAAAACAAGCTTAAACAGGATGAACAGATTATAAAAGAGCTTGAACAAAAGGATCTTGGCATAGCAAATCAATGCAGATATATAAGCAATACAGCTAAATATCCTGTATATAAGAATACTGATATGGAGTATTATAATACTGCTCTGGAAAGCTTTGAAGCACAGCTTTGGGAGCTTTCAAAGGCTGAAAAGTTTATATTTATGGAATATCATGCAATAGAAGATGCGATAAGCTTTGAAAGATTAAAAAAAGTTCTTATATATAAAGCGAAAAATGGAGTTGAGGTAAGAATATTCTACGATGATCTTGGAAGCATATTTTTCCTGAACAAAGAATTTATAAAGCGTATGAGAGATGAGGGAATACAGTGCAGGGTGTTTAATCCACTTAAGGTTATAGTCAATATGTTTATGAATAACAGGGATCACAGGAAGATTACTGTTATAGATGGAAAAGTTGGTTTTACTGGTGGATATAATCTTGCGGATGAGTATTTTAACATAACTCATCCATATGGTTACTGGAAGGATACAGGAGTAAAGCTTACAGGAGATGCGGTTAAAAGTCTCACAGCAAGTTTTCTTACCATGTGGAATGCTGTAGACCATACAGATTCACAGGAGGCTTATGATGAATATATAGATGCAACAGATGGCACTTATAATGCAGCATCACAGGAATGTTATGTACAGCCATATTCGGATAATCCTTTAGGACATGACAGAATAGGTGAAGATGTATATCTTAATATATTAAAGAATGCAAAGCATTATGTGTATATTACAACACCTTATCTTATAATAACAGATGAAATGGAAAGAGAACTAAGACTTGCGGTGAAGCGTGGCGTTGATGTAAGAATTGTAACACCAGGGATACCAGATAAAAAGATGGTATATAAGATAACAAGGTCATATTATGAGCCATTATGTTCAGCAGGCGTGCGTATATATGAATATACACCTGGTTTTTGTCATGCAAAGCAGTGGGTGGCGGATGACGAAGTATGTGTAGTAGGCACGATCAATATGGATTTCAGAAGCCTTTACCTGCATTTTGAAAATGCTGTGTTTACGTATAACAGAGAGCTTGCAGGAAAGGTTAAAGCGGATATGCTGAATAACTTTGAGATTTCTAATGAGGTTACATCTGATTATGCTGTAGATGTTATCAGACCACTTAAGCTTGGAACATGTATGCTTCATATGATTTCTCCATTATTATAGGCTTACACAGACTTGAAAGAACTGTTTTTATATAATGGATTGTGACAAATTGTGGATTAAGATATAATGAGCGCAAAAGAAAAGAATGCGGCTGCGCAGCAGACATATTCTTTTCTTGCGCCATTAACGAACGAACAGCCATGCAAAGCAGGGCGAGATAGCGCGTAGCGCGGGTTCGTGAGTGTATGGGTTAAGAAAGAGTAAATTATGATATATTAAATATCAGGTACTATAAGGAAAGAGGTAAAAGGTGAAAGAAAAATTAGTTACGGTAAAGGTAGACCATCCGTTAGGAAGTGCAGATGAAGATAATCCCTCGTCGGTGTACCCTATTAATGCCGGGTATGTTTTAAATGAAAGTGACCTTGAGCTTTCAAAGCATGATGAAAAACAGAGAGCATATCTTGTAGGAGTTGATGTTGCAGTTGATGAGTATGCGGGCATTCTTATTGCAGTTGCAAGGAGAAGAGATGATTCTGATACAGTGTGGATAGTTGCACCAGAAAACATACTTTACAATAAGCAGCAGTTAGAGGAGATAGTGCATTTTAAAGAACAGTACTACGATGGCTTTATCGAAATGGTAGATGAAGAAATGTGGGATGCCTATGATGCACAGGAAAACAAGCTTGGATACGAGGTTAGAAGAAGTATGGCAAAGTCTATGCCAGACGGAGTGTATCATGTTGTAGTTATGATTTATACAGTAACAAAGGATGGGAAAGTACTTATAACACAGAGGTCACGTAATAAAACAAACCCTTTAAAATGGGAAGTCACGGGAGGTTCTATAATAGCTGGCGAATCTTCAAATGAAGGAGCTTCACGGGAGTTATATGAAGAAACTGGATTGCTATGTAAACCGGAAGAACTGATTGCTCTTTACGAATATACGGATCATAACAAGCATTGTATATATCATGGATATATTAACTTGTGTGATAAAGAGGAACGCATTACATTACAGCCTGGTGAAACAATGGATTATATGTATGTTCCATATGATGAATTCTTTGAATTCGTCATGTCTGACAGGTTCATATCATCTGAACAGAAACGGTTTATGCTGCATGAGGAGCAGATAAAAAGAAGCATAAAGAATAGTATTAATAAAATCTAAGAAAAGAGGCTGATAATATGTCACTTAAAGAAACAGTACTTAAAAACAGATCGTATAGAAGATTCTATCAGGACAGAAAGGTAAGTGTTAAAGAACTTGAGGAGCTTGTTGATATAGCAAGAAATGTTGCATCGGGAGCAAACAGACAACCATTAAGATATAAAGTAGTATGTGATGCTTCAGACAATGAAAAGGTGTTTTCAACATTAAAGTGGGCAGCAGCACTTACAGACTGGGATGGTCCTAAAGAAGGAGAAAAGCCAGCGGGATATATTATAATGTGCAGTCCTGTCGATGTGCAGGCGCCAAGAGATGAGGGTATAGCTGCACAGACTATACTTTTATCAGCTACAGAAAAGGGACTGGGTGGCTGCATGTTTGCAAGTGTTAATATTCCAGAGCTTAACAAAAGACTGGAGCTTCCTTCTGAACTCAGTGCAAGACTTGTTATTGCCTTAGGTTATCCAAAAGAAGAAGTTGTTATAGATGAAGTGTCATGTACAGATAATCTTAAATATTACAGAGATGAGGAAAATGTACACCATGTTCCAAAACTGAAGCTTGAAGATGTTTTATTGTAGAGTTTGAGGATTTATCTTAAATTGTGCTAAAAGATTGCATATAACAGATACATAATAAGTAGTGGATAAAAAGAACTGCGGTTTCAACGCATTATGCATTGGAAACCGCAGTTCTTTTTATTAAGTCATTGTTACTATAGTGTTAAGTGAAACACTATTCATCTTTTGTTGTATACAGCAAAAAGATATTTTTATTATACAATATATTTAATGTTGTGTCAAAAGTAAATTATGCTTTGTCATTTTCAGCTTTGTTATTTTCAGACGTAGCATTTCTGGTGAGCTGATGATAATTTTTTATAAGAAGAGGAAGCTCAGCTATAAGCATTCCAACCCATCCTGCAAGATAAGATAGTGGAAGAGCTTCTATTCCCATGCCAAGTATAAGAACAAGCGGGATAGCAGCAATAACACGTACACCCATATTGATGAAGCTGCTAAGCAGTGTGATCTTAAGGTCGCCTATGCCACGGAAGTAACCCTGTATGCCGTTAGTTGCCGCTGGAAGAATATACATAAATGAAATAAGTCTTAAATATCTTACACCATGCAGTATAACTTCTTCATCCTTAACAAAGAGAAGCATAAGAGGACGTGCCAGTAAAAAACATATGAGAAACAGAATGACTCCATATATGAATTCAAGTATCATTCCACATCTGAAGCCGTCTTTCATACGCTGCTGCTTTTTAGCACCTTTGTTCTGCGCCATAAGAGCTGTCATGGCGTGCCCGATGTTCTGCTCAGGAGTATAAGCAAAGTCATCTATTCTGTTTACTACGGCGAAGGCGGCAGCTACAGATACGCCCATAGTGTTTACTATGGCCTGGATGCCTATTTTACCAAGCTGTACTGTTGCCTGCTGCATAGCAGATACCCATCCATAGCTTATAGTCTTTTTTAGAAGAGAATGGTCAAATACAAGCCATTTTTTTCCAAGACAAAGAACTGGGACTTTTTTCTGGATATATATTATGCAGAAAATACAGCAAAACATTTCACTTATAACTGTAGATATGGCACATCCGTTGCTTCCCATTTTAAGCACAATTACAAAGAATAGATCTCCAATTACATTAAGCACAGAGCTGGCTATAAGAAAGTACAGAGGTGTCTGGCTGTCACCAAGAGCTCTTAATGTGCTTGAAAAGAAGTTGTATAGGAATGTAAATACAAGGCCAATGAATATGATGCGCATATATGAGGTTGTAAGCTTTATTATAGAGGAATCGACCTGGAGTATATGCAGTATTGGTACTGAAAAAATAATACATATTAAGCTTAATATGATGGAAAATATGACACCTGAGAGCATAGTTGTGCTTATCTGTCTATGCAGCTTATCATAGTCCTTTGCACCATATTGTGTACCCATAAGTATGCTGGCACCCATACACAATCCATTAAGAAAAAGTATCATAAGTGTCATAACAGGGTTGCATATACCGACTGCTGCCAAAGCCTCTTTGCCAACAAACTGGCCAACAATAATACTGTCAACTGCATTATATGTAAGCTGAAAGAGATTTCCAAGAACAAGAGGAATCGTAAATCCTACAAGAAGAGGCATAATCTTTCCTTTTGTTAAATCTTTAGTCATAATCTTAATTTCCTTTCAATTTTGTTTTCCTTTGATTTTATTTTTATTTTGATTTTGTTTTTGCACATCACATTATAAATACAGTTGCGAAAAAATGCAAAGAATTTTATACTAATATGCAAATAGCGGATTATGTTTAGGAGGTTGCTGTGAGAGTTACAGGAGAAGATATGCAGCTTTATGCTGTTACAGATACACAATGGCTTAACGGAAAGGACTTTCTTTCAGTTATCGAGAGTGTTCTTGCAAACGGAGCTACATTTTTACAGTTAAGAGAAAAGAATGCCACACATGAGGAAATAGTAAAGAAAGCGATTGCAATAAAGCCTATTGCTAAAAAATATGGTGTGCCATTTGTTATAGATGATGATATATATGCTGCAAAAGAGGCTGATGCAGATGGTGTGCATATAGGACAGAGTGATGCTGATTATAAGACTGCAAGGGCAGTCCTTGGTGAAGGAAAAATAATCGGCATGACTGTTAAGACTAAAGAACAGGCTGAAAATGCTATAAGAATGGGTGCCGATTATGTAGGGATGGGAGCGGTATTTCATACAAGCACTAAGCTTGATGCTAAAGATATGAGTAAAGAAACACTCATAGAGCTGACAGGTATGATGAAGGATATTCCAGTAGTTGCCATAGGCGGCATCAATTACGATAACTGTGATTATCTAAAGGATACAGGAGTTGATGGTATTGCAGTAGTATCTGCTATATTTGCATCTGATGACTGTGCTGAGGCTGCAAGGAAGCTTTTTATAAAGACAAGGGAGTTGTTTGCGAAAAAAAAGAACATAATATTTGATATGGATGGGACACTTGTTGATTCAATGCCTTTCTGGAAAAATAGTGCAAGAGAATATGCATTGTATAAAGGTGCAGAGCTTCCAGATGATTTTGATGATATTACAGGTGTTATGGATTTAAATGATTATGCATGCTATCTTAAAAATGTACTAGGGATAGATACTGATCTTGAACAGATAAGTAAGGCTGCTGTTGAAATCATGAACAAGCACTATGCAACGGATATCCCGGCAAAAGAAGGTATGGTTGAGCTTGTTAGAAGAGAGTATGAGGCCGGAAGTAAACTTGTTATATTTACTGCTTCAGAAAAGAGCAGTGTAGAGATTCTGCTTGACAGACTTGGCATAAGAAAATGCTTTTATGATATATATACTGTATATGATATTGGCTTAAAAAAGAGTGATAAAAACAGTTATCTTAAGGTTATCGATAAGGCCTGCATGAATTCAGAAGATACATGGGTTTATGAGGATATATTAAGAGGTGTTAAAGCAGCCAAAGAGGCGGGTCTTAAGGTGTGTGCTGTATATGATGAGGATTCAGCAGATGACTGGTGTGAGATTAAGGGTATTGCAGATAAGCTGATCATAAATGCATAGTATGTGTAAAAGATGATAAAATATAAATAATAAAATAATAAATATGTAATAAATATATGGAGATAATATATGAAGAAAAAAGTAGTAGTAGGAATGTCGGGCGGCGTTGATTCGTCTGTTGCAGCATTTCTTTTAAAAGAACAGGGATATGATGTTATAGGTGTTACAATGCAGATATGGCAGGATGACTCTGTGGAAACAACAGAGAATGGCTGCTGTGGAATCCAGGCAGTTGATGATGCAAGAAGAGTTGCAGGCCAGCTTGATATACCATATTATGTTATGAATTTTAAGAATGAGTTTAAAGATAATGTTATTGATTATTTTGTTGAAGAGTATAAGCTTGGAAGAACCCCCAATCCATGTATAGCATGCAACAGATATGTTAAATGGGAGTCGCTTCTTAAAAGAAGTCTTCAGATAGGTGCAGATTTCATAGCTACGGGTCACTATGCAAGAATATGCCAGCTTGATAATGGCCGTTATGCCATCAGAAACTCAGTGACAGCAAAGAAAGACCAGACATATGCACTGTATAATCTTACACAGGAGCAGCTTGCACATACTATTATGCCGATAGGCGATTATACTAAGGAGCAGGTACGTAAAATAGCTGAAGATAACAATCTGATGGTTGCACATAAACCGGATAGCATGGAAATATGTTTTGTCCCTGATAATGATTATGCTGGTTATATAGAAAGAACTACTGATTACAAGCCAGTTCCAGGTAATTTCGTTGACGTAAATGGTAATGTCATAGGCAGGCATAATGGTATTATTCACTATACAGTAGGACAAAGAAAGGGTCTTGGTCTGGCTATGGGACATCCTGTGTTTGTAGTGGCAATAAGACCAGAAACTAACGAGGTTGTAATAGGGGAGAATAATGATGTGTTCTCTAAAACATTATATGCAAACAATCTTAATTTTATGTCAATAGAAAAGCTGCAAGGCCAGGTAAGGGCAAAGGGAAAGATACGTTACAGCCATGGTGGCGCAGATTGTACGATAAGAATGATAGATGATAAAACACTTGAATGTACATTTGATGAACCACAGCGCGCAGTAACACCAGGACAGGCACTTGTACTGTACGATGGTGAGTATGTGCTTGGTGGTGGCGTGATTATATAATGTCTGAATTATGTAGAGAAAGCAGGTTTAATATGGATAGATTAATATATATGGATAATGCGGCTACAACATCTGTAAAACCTGAGGTTTTAAACAGTATGCTGCCTTTTTTTACAGATAACTATGCCAATCCGTCAAGTATATATAATTTTGCACAGAAGTCAAAAAAAGCAGTTGAAGATGCAAGAACAACGATTGCAGATATAATAGGTGCTGATAAGCCAAATGAAATATATTTTACGGCAGGTGGAAGTGAATCAGATAACTGGGCACTTAAGGCGGCAGCAGAGTGTTTTAAGGATAAGGGTAATCATATAATAACAACAAAGATTGAACATCATGCTATACTTCATACATGTGAGTGGCTTGAAAAGCATGGATATGAAGTAACATATCTTGACGTTGACAGTAATGGACTGGTTGATATAGATGAATTCTGTGCAGCTATAAAGGACACAACTATTATTGCAAGTATAATGTATGCTAATAATGAGATTGGTACTATAGAACCCATAAAGGAGCTTGGCGCTGCTGCACATTCAAAAGGAGTTATATTCCATACGGATGCTGTTCAGGCATTTGCACATATTCCTGTTAATGTTAAGGATATGAATATAGATATGCTTAGTGCAAGCGGCCATAAGTTTCATGGACCCAAGGGAACAGGTTTTTTGTATATTAGTAACAGTGTAAAGATAGGTTCTTTTATTCATGGAGGCTCACAGGAGAGAAGCCGCAGGGCAGGAACGCTTAATGTTCCTGGAATTATAGGTATGGCAGAGGCAGCCAGACTTGAGGCTATGAATATGGAAAAGAATATGAAATATGTATCTGGCATGAGAGATTATATCATAGAAAGAATATCAGCAGATATTCCATATGCAATACTTAATGGAGACAGATATAAAAGACTTCCTGGCAACATACATATGAGTTTTATAGGTGCTGCTTCAGAGCTGCTCCTTATAATGTTAGACCAGAAGGGGATATGTGTATCAGCAGGCTCGGCATGTGCATCAGGTTCTGTGGACCCATCGCATGTACTTACGGCCATAGGAGTTGATAAGAACATTGCACGAAACTCTGTCAGAATGACAATAGGTGAAGATTTAACTAAGGAAGAGGCAGATTATGTAGTTGAGGAGTTAAAGGCTGTTGTTGAAAGGATAAGAAGCATGTCCCCTGAATATGCACAGTTTATTGCAAAAAAATCATAGGATTGTATTTTTAATGTATTTTCATAAAAACATCTTGATATGTATTTATATCTGGTTATATAATGAACGACGGTTTTGCGTCATGTATACAAAGAATTGCTTTTTATGTAATTCGTATATACAAAAAACAGCGCAAGGATGGAGATTCATTATGAAATATTTAAAACAATTCTTAATCATTCTGGTTATATCTTTGATCGGAGAAATTCTAAACAAACTGCTTCCTTTACCGGTGCCAGCCAGTATTTATGGAATGGTGATATTATTTGCCGGACTTTTATCTGGTATTATAAAGCTTGAATCAGTGAAGGAGGCAGGAAGTTTTCTTATAGAAATAATGCCTGTGATGTTTATTCCAGCAGGTGTCGGACTTATGTCATCATGGCTTAATCTTAAACCAGTAATTATCCCTGTATGCATTATTACAGTTGCTGCTATATTTACAGTAATGTTAGTCAGTGGACATGTAACACAATATATAGTAAAACACAGTAAAAATAAAGATGAATTTTAATGATATGTAAGGAGAATATATTAAAATGGAAAGTTTTTTTCTTGATTCAGCATTCGCAGGAGTATCTATAAGTCTTATAGCATACATGGCAGGAGTATTTCTAAAAAAGAAGTTTAAAATAGGGTTGTTTAATCCTTTACTTATATCAATCATTGTTACTATGGTAGTGCTTATAGCTGGAAAGGTGGATTATGAAAGCTATAATGCAGGGGCTAAATATCTAAGCTGGCTTTTAACACCTGCTACAGTATGCCTGGCAATTCCTTTATATGAACAGATACAGCTGTTAAAAAGCAATTTTGCTGCTATTATTCTTGGAATAGCATCCGGTGTGGTCACAAGTCTTCTTACAGTGCTTGTTTTATCTATGATTATGGGACTTACACATGAACAGTATGTAACTATGCTCCCAAAGTCAATCACAACAGCTATCGGAATGGGTGTATCAGAGGAGCTTGGAGGATATGTGACTATAACAGTAGCGGTCATTGTTGTTACAGGTGTTATTGGTAATATTCTTGCAGAGTTTATATGCAATGTATTTAAGATAACAGAACCTATAGCTAAAGGTGTTGCAATAGGTACATCAGCTCATGCAGTTGGAACGGCTAAGGCTATTGAAATGGGTGAAATAGAAGGAGCTATGAGCAGTCTTTCCATAGCTGTAGCAGGTATTCTTACAGTTATAGGGGCGAGTGTATTTGCTAATTTCCTTTAAGAACTAAAAGTGAAGACAGATGTGAAAAGATTATATCTTACAGTGTGCAAGAATGGAGGATTATTATGATTATTACAATAGCAAGACAGTGTGGCTGCCATGGAGATGAAATAGGATTAAAGCTGGCCAAAGAGTATGGGCTTTCCTTTTATAATAAAGAACATATAATAAAGCTTGCAAAAGAAAAGGGGATATATGATAAATTTCCTTATTTTTTTTCAGAGATTCCAGTAAATGCACTTATGCATACAATAAGTGATGATGAAGGAGATATTCTTCTTTCTGAATCCAGAAAGGCATTATATCCTCTTATAGGTGATGAGAGCTGTGTGATCATCGGCAGATGTGCTAACTATGCATTTTCCGACAGACAGGATAAAATCAGTATATTTTTAAGTGGCGATAAGTCAGATAGAATCAGGCATATTGCAAAGAAGCATGATTTTAGTGAAAAGAAGGCGAAGGCTGTTGTTGACGAAACTGATTCAAGAAGAAGAGAGTTTCATAAATACTGTTCAAACCAGGAGTGGGGCAATGCAGCTTTTTATGATCTGTGTATAGATGAAACTAAAGCCGGAGTTGATGGAACAGTAGATATTATAAAGAAATATATTGAAATTATGGCTTAATGTTAAATTGTATGTTATAATCAACCTTTATTACGAAGTTATCAAACAACGTATAAAATATGATGCATTAGAAAGTGTTTATATAAGGAAAAGGAAGATTGTATGACGTTAGAAATAATATTAGTAGCCATTGTACTTATTTTATGTATTGCAGCAGATAAGTTTTCAGGTAAATTCGGTATGCCAGCACTTATTCTTTTTATAGGCATTGGTATGCTTTTTGGTTGTGACGGTATAGCTGGAATTGAGTTTGATAATTTCAGGGCGACAGAATATATATGTAATATTGCACTAGGTTTTATTATGTTTTATGGTGGTTTTAATACGAAATGGAAAACTGCAAAGCCGGTTGCTGCTAAAGCTATATTGTTATCTACCTGTGGTGTATTATTAACAGCAGCATTAACAACAGTTTTTTGTTTTTATATATTAAAATTTCCTTTTGCTGAGAGTTTTCTTGTTGGTGCGGTTATATCGGCAACAGATGCGGCTAGTGTGTTTGCTATATTAAGAAGAAAAAAGCTTAATCTTAAAGATGGTGTTGCTTCGCTTTTAGAAATAGAAAGTGGTAGTAATGATCCGGTTGCCTATATGCTTACAGTTATTGGAATATCAATACTGAATGGAGATAACCTGTCAACAGTACCATATGCTATATTTGCCCAGCTTGTATACGGTACACTTATTGGTGTTATTCTGGCAGCTATAGCTATATATGTACTTACTAAAACGGATATAATAGCCAACGGTCTTGATGCCATATTTATACTTGCTGTTGTGCTTCTTGGTCTTGGATTGTCACAGTATGTTGGTGGCAATTGCTTTTTGTGTATATATTTATTTGGAATATTGCTTGGTAACAGCCAGATACGGAATAAAGGAAATATAGTACCTTTTTTTGATGGTGTCACAACGCTTGCACAGATAGTCATATTCTTTATGCTTGGTTTATTATCATATCCGCATATGTTTCCTGCTACTATATTAACATCAGTTATTATTGCAGTATTTCTTACATTTATTGCAAGACCTGTTGCGGTGTTTGCTATTCTTCTTCCATTCAGGTGTTCTATTAGGCAGTGTCTGCTTGTGTCATGGGCTGGACTAAGGGGAGCTTCTTCAATAGTTTTCTCAATATCAGTTATGGCAGGTGGAAGTGAAATGTCTAAGGATCTGTTTAATATTGTTTTTATGATATCGCTTATTTCAGTTGCTATCCAGGGAACTTTGCTTCCAGCAGTTTCAAGAAAACTGAAAATGATAGATGAAAAGAGTGATGTAAGAAAGACATTTAATGATTATCAGGAAGAATCGGCCATTACACTTATGAGGATGTTTATACCTAAAGGACATAACTGGGAAAATAAGCTTATAAGTGAGGTACATATGCCTACAGGTGCTATAGCTCTTATGATAAAAAGGGGCAGGGAGTCTATAATAACAAGAGGCAACACAAGAATACTTGGAGGAGATAATCTTATACTTAGTGTTCCAGCATATGTAAGCTCTGATAATGATTCACTGGAGGAAAGAGTTGTTACACAGGATGATGCGTGGTGTAACAGGACAATACGTGAGCTCAATCTGCCAGAGAATCTTATTATTGCACTTGTAAAGCGTGGTGATGAGAATATAATACCAGTTGGTGATACATTTATTATGGATGGAGATATTGTGGTAATATACCGTGGCTAAATGTCTTATATACAATTATGAGATTATGACTATATTATTTTGAAATTTTACATATATGGTCTGATTTATTATAATCAGTTGAAAATATATAGAAAACAGGTGGATTATTGTGAAAACTAATAAACAGATACAGATGTCAGAATCATTTTTAAACGGTGCAGTTCTTGCTGTATCAGGAGGCTTTCAGGATGCTTATACCTACTTTACAAGAGATAAGGTATTCTCGAATGCCCAGACTGGTAACGTAGTTCTTATGAGTCAGGAGTTCATGACAGGGAATTTTATAGGTGGAATTAAATATCTGCTCCCATTTTTAGCTTTTGGTCTTGGCGTTCTTGTTACTGAACAGATTAATGCCAGATATAAAATGGCTAAGAGGATTCATTGGAGACAGCTTATTATTCTTATAGAAATAGCCATTCTTGCGATAGTTGGATTCATTCCTCATTCATTAAATATGGCAGCCACAGTTCTTGTCTCATTTTCATGTGCCATGCAGGTCCAGGCATTCAGAAAGGTGAATGGTTTTGCATATGCCAGTACAATGTGCATAGGTAACTTAAGAAGTGGTACAGATGCATTATCTGCTTTTTTAAGGGAAAAAAGGAAGGAACCTCTTATTAAAGCGTTTCATTATTATGGAATAATATTCTTTTTCGCAGTTGGTGCAGGAATAGGCGGTAATCTTTCTGTGGCGTGGGGAATACATACAATATGGGTATCTTGTATATTACTTCTTATCAGTATGGTGTTTATGTGGTATGAGAAATACAGAAAATAGGAAAATATATAGTTTTGGAGATTGAAAATTGGAATACAGTAAAGAACAGCTTGAAGCTATTAATAGTATAGATGGACAGGTGTGTATAATATCAGTAGCTGGTTCGGGTAAGACAGCTGTTATTGTTGCAAGAGCAGATAATATAGTAAAACATGGAGTAAAGCCGTCAAGAATTCTTGTGCTTACATTTTCAAAGGCTGCGGCAGCACATATGGAAAAACGTTATGTTGACATATATGGACACACCGGAATACGTTTTTCAACGATACATTCATTGTGCTATTCGGTTCTTGTAAGGGCATATAATCTTAAGCCTGAATCGGTGCTTTCTGATAAGGATAAGCTTAAGTTTTTTACAGAGTTCCATAAAAAACTTGTCTATAAAAGAACTTTGGGAGTTCCGGATGATTTTGATGAATTTTACAGAAAATGTGAAGAATATATAACTGGAAAAGCACAGAGTGAATATTATGAAAATACGTTTAAATATATAAGAGAGCATGCCGGGAGTGGATATAATATATGCCAGTGCTTTGGAAGAATACGTGATAAAATCCATGAAAAACCAATGGGTAATGATAACAAAAGCTATCTGGATGCTGTATACGAACAATATAAACAATATAAAATAAATAATAAAAAACTCGATTTTGATGATATGGTCATATATTGTCATAAATGTCTTGCAAGAAATAAAAAGGAACTGGAATACTGGCAGGGTGTGTTTGATTATATATGTGTTGATGAGTTCCAGGATACAGGACTTCTACAGGCAGATGTTATATATATGGCAGCTGACAAAAAGAAAAATATATGTGTTGTCGGTGATGATGACCAGTCGATATATGGCTTCAGAGGTGTGAGTGATACTATATTTCCAGATTTTATTAAACGTTTTCCTGATACCAAAAAGATAATACTTAGTACGAATTACAGAAGTTTTCCATATATAATAACAGGTGCAGATAAAATCATACGTAATAACCAGGTAAGAATTATAAAGGATATGAAGTCGTATCGTGTGGGAGAGGGCAGAATTCATATACGGGAGGCTTCATCACAGCCTGCACAGGCTGATATAGTCATATCATTGATAAATGAATATGTAAAAAATGGCGGAAAGCTTAGTGATGCTGCAATATTATACAGAGTTAAGAAAGAGGCAGCTGTACTTGTAAGTACACTTGAAACCATCGGTATGCCTTTTTATACAAGGGATTTAGTTGATGATGTTCATCTTGGGATGTGTTATAAGGATATGCTTGCATATTACAGGTTATCAAGAGGGATACCTGAAGATGGCGATCTTGTGCGCATAATTAACAGACCTAAAAGATATATCAGGTCGAATCTTATAAAAAACTGTGGATTTGACAGGAATAAAATATATGAGGCATGTACAGCCAATGCCCAAAGACATGAGTGTCTGCGGATAAATGATACAATAAATGACATGTTTCTTGACTTTAGAAGTCTTTCACGTATAGATAATCCGACACAATTTCTATATTATATTTATAACAATATGGGTTATGAAGAGAGCATGTATGAATATGCAGAATATGTTGGCATAGATAAAGATGATATTATGAATCAGTCAGAAATGATGAAGAAAGAATCAATGAAGCTTGATAATATGTCAGAATGGTATAACTACATAATGAATAAAGATTACAGACAGCGTGTAGATAAGGAAAATGGTCTGTATCTTGGTACATTTCATGGTGCTAAGGGACTTGAATGGAAAAAGGTTATAATAATATCTGCCAATGAGCAGATAACTCCATATGCTTATATGGGAAAAGTGGATGATTATGAAGAAGAACGAAGACTGTTTTATGTTGCCATGACAAGAGCAAGGGATGAACTGTATATATTATATGTTGATGGAAGTGGCAGCAGGCATCAGCGGTCAAGGTTTTTGGATGAACTTATGGCATCATATAATTAATAAATTATAAATAATTAGTATTCGTATTGAAATATTTTAAGATATAATACATAATTAAAAACAGATTGTTTTATTGCAGGTATGTATGCAGTTACATTCGATTATTTATATAGAGGAGTTCATATTTGATGGATAAGAAGGAAAAGATAAGAAATATTATAGTATTTGGGATGGTTATGGCAGTCAGTCTTTCGATTGCGCTTAACGTAGAAAATATATTTGGTGGTATAGGAAGATTTTTTGACATAATTAATCCAATATTTTTAGGCTGCATGATAGCAGTTATACTTAATGTACCCATGGAAGCTTTATCACGGGTTTTTGAAAAAATGTCTTGCAAGGTGAAGTTTTTAAAGAAAGAAAAAACACGTAATGGTATAAGCCTTGTTATAACAATTGTAGGTGTTGTGTTTATATTTGCAGTTATAATATGGATGGTAATACCAGATCTTATTGATTCTATATCTGGTTTTATAAAGAATTTCGATAATAATCTGAATTCAGTTACACAGCTGCTTGATAAACATAGTGAGCATCTTTTACTCATAAAGGACTACGTTGATAAAATTGACTGGAACGGCATATTAAAAAATGTTGGAAATGTGCTTATATCATCACTTGAAGGTATATTTACAGGAATCCCTCAGATTGGATCATCGCTGTTTAATTTAAGTATATCGATAATCATAGCAATCTATGTTCTTATGGATAAGAAGAGATTGTTAAGGCAGATTGGCAGGCTCATAGAGGCATTGTTTACAAGGAAGGTGTCATCAAAGGTTGAGAAGGTTGTTAATCTTTTTGCTGAAACGTATGCAAGCTTTCTTACAGGGCAGTGCGTGGAATCATGTATACTTGCTGTTCTTATGTTTATTACGCTGAGTGTATGTCGTATGCCATATGCAGGACTGATATGTATAATGGCAGCAGTATTCCAGTTTGTGCCTTATATTGGAACATTTATGGCTTGCGTTGTAGGGGCAGTGCTTGTGCTCTTTACGAATCCAGCGCTTACTATATGGTTTGTTATTGTATTCCAGGTTGTACAGTTTGTTGAGGGACAGTTTATATATCCAAGAGTTGTTGGAAGTTCAGTGGGGCTTCCGGCACTTCTGACACTTATGGCAGTATTTCTTGGAGGTAAGTTCTTTGGACTTATAGGTATGATATTCTTTATTCCACTTACATCTGTAATTTATCAGCTTCTTAGGGACATGGTAAACAACAGGCTTGAACATAAAATAGAAACAAATGAAGAAAAAAAGGAATGAAATTACGGTTTAATGATGTCATATATCTGTGACATCATTAAACCGTAATGTTTACATAATAGCAGTTACTTCGTATTCTTTAATGTTTTCATCATATACAATAATATTACCATTGATTTTTATTCCGTTAACTATAAGCTGTTTAACACCTTTTTGTGAATGGGCTGTGTTATCAACAGTAATGTTATATGTGGCGTTTCTGAAGCGGCGTGTAACTTTGAAGCCATCCATATCATCAGGTATACATGGATCTATGCATAAGCCATCAAACTCAGGACGTATACCAAGAATGTATTGAGATATGTTAGTGAAGGTCCATGCAGCAGTACCGGTAAGCCAGCTGTTTTTAGCCTCGCCGAATCTTTTGGCATCTTTTCCGGCAATCATCTGGGAGTATACATAAGCTTCTGTTTTGTGAATATCGCTTATATCCTCAAGATAAGCAGGGCATATTTTTTTGTATACTTCAAATGCACGGTTTCCGTGTCCAACTACAGTTTCTGCTATTGATATCCATGGGTTGTTATGACAGAATATTCCAGCATTTTCCTTGTAGCCTTCAGGATAAGATGAGATTTCACCTAATTCCGGGTGATAGCTTGTATATGCAGGCTGGAGTAAAACTATGCCATATTTACTGTCAAGAATGTTTTTGACTGAATTAAGAGCTCTTACAGCCAGACCTTCTTTAATTCCGATACCAGCCATGACACAGAATCCCTGAGGTTCAATATATATCTGGCCTTCATTACATTCATGTGAGCCAACTTTTTCTCCGGCAGCATCATAGGCACGTAAAAACCATTCACCATCCCATCCATAATCAATAACGGCGTGTATCATATCATTTATATGTCTGTCAGCTTCATCAGCTTCCGCATCTAAATGCAAATGTCTGCATATAGCCGAATAATCATGACCATATCGGACATACATACCAGCTATAAAAACAGATTCAGCAACAGGTCCGTCAGATGCACCGGTAGTCTGGAAAGATTCACCAGGAGTCAGGGAAAAGCAGTTAAGGTTCAGACAGTCGTTCCAGTCAGCCCTTCCTATAAGAGGGAGCTTATGTGGTCCTAAGTGGGTTGTTGTGTAGTTGAATGATCTTCTTAAGTGTTCCATAAGTGGTGCAGTGTTTTCTTTGCAACAGTCAAACGGAGTATCAACATCTAGTATTGAGTAATCACCGGTTTCTTTGATATATGCAGCAGTACATGCTATAAGCCATAAAGGGTCATCATTAAAACCACTTCCTATATCTGAATTCCCCTGCTTTGTAAGTGGCTGGTACTGATGATATGCACTTCCATTTTCAAACTGTGTGGATGCTATATCTATTATTCTTTCACGGGCTTTATCAGGTATAAGGTGGACAAATCCAAGCAGATCCTGGCAGGAGTCACGGAATCCCATTCCTCGTCCTGTTCCAGATTCAAAATATGATGCTGAACGTGACATATTAAATGTTACCATGCATTGATACTGATTCCATATATTTACCATGCGGCATAACCTTGTATCTTTAGTTTCAAGCCTGTATCCTGACAAAAGATTGTCCCAGTATTCTTTTAACATATCAAAGGCTGCGTTGAATTTATCATCAGACATATTGGCATCAATCATTTTATGTGCATTTTTTTTGTTTATGACTTTAAGTGCTTCCCATTTGTCATCAGGAGAGTTTTCTATAAAACCTAATATATATATAAGACTTGTTTTATCACCAGGTGACAGTGTGATGTCTTTTCTAAAGGAGCCGATAGGCGACCATCCATCAGCCATGGAGTTGTTTGATATGCCTCTTTCCACAGCTTCTGGTTTTGCAGGGGTTCCATATGTTCCAAGAAAGCTGTCACGTGCAGTATCAAAACCATCGCAGGACGTATTCATGGCATATAGTGCGTAGTGGTTACGGCGTTCACGGTATTCTGTTTTATGGTATATGCAGGAGCTGCTTTTATAGCTTTCTATCTCGACTTCACCAGTGCTTAGATTACGCTGGAAGTTATTAAGATCATCAACAGCATTCCATAAACAGAACTCAACATATGAATACACGCTGAAATGCTTAATGGTATCTGAATTGTTCTTAAATGATAAACGTGTCAGTACACAGGAAGAACCTATAGGGACAAAGGTTGTTACACAAGCCTCAAGATTGTTTTTAGTTCCTTTATAACATGTGTAACCAAGTCCATGACGGCATTCATAAGTATCAAGCTCTGTCTGAGATGGCTGCCATCCTGGATTCCATATAGTGTCGTTTTCTTTAATGTAATAATAATGGCCATTGTTATCAAGTGGAGTATTGTTATAACGATATCTTGTAAGACGCATGAGTTTGGCATCTTTATAAAAACAATATCCTCCACCAGTGTTACTTATTAATCTGAAAAAATCTTCACAGCCAAGATAGTTGATCCATGGCAGAGGAGTCTTTGGCGTTGTGATCACATATTCTTTGTTAATATCATCAAAATAACCATATTTCATAATCAATCCTCATTTCTTAATATATCTTATGATTTTAATCTGATATCTTTGATATCAATCTGATACTTTCACGAAAACGATCTGATACCTTCACGAAAACGATTACGAAAAATAAAAATAAAATGATAAATTTTACTAAAGTCAAAGGCTTTAAATGTAAAATATAACATATATAAAGTCTATTCATAATTAAAAGCAGATATGTAATAAAATGAATAGAATATTATCTTCTGTTTTGAGTATATTTAAATGAGGGACAAAATGCAATAATAAATAATAAAAAACAAAAAAATAGTGATAATGCACAAAAAAATGAAAAAATTATGGCAAAATATATAAAATGTCAAAAAAATGTTGCACTGATTTTAAAAAGATGTTATAGTAAAGCTACGAAAACGATTAAGTAACTTTTAAGTAACGCAGATATACAATAAGTAAAGGGGCGATGCGATGGTTTCCATGAAAGATATTGCTGAAAGGTGCAATGTATCAGTTGCTACAGTAAGCAAAGCACTTAATAATCAAAGCGATATCAGCGAAGAGACTAGAAAGAGAATATGTCAGATAGCCAGTGACATGGGATATTATCCTAATTCAGCCGCAAGGGCATTAAAGACAAACCGCTCATATAATATAGGGGTATTGTTAAAGGATAAAGCACAAAGCGGTCTGACACATGAATATTTCTCGGCAGTGCTTGAAGGCGTAAAGGTTGAAGCAGAAAGCTGTGGGTATGATATTACATTTATTAATACACACAATGAGAGCATGACATATTTTGAGCATTGCAGGTATCGTAACTTTGATGGTGTTGTTGTAGCCTGTGCAGATTTTGATGATCCGGAAGTTAAAGAACTGGTTGACAGCAGAATTCCTTGTGTGACTATCGACTATGTGTTTAATAACTGTACTTCCGTTGTATCAGATAACATAAGGGGGATGAGAGAGTTAGTCCTGTATGCATATAAGATGGGACATAGAAGAATTGCTTATATACATGGCGAGGATGGATCAGAAGTAACTAAAGAAAGACTGGCGTCGTTTTACAGAACGCTTGATGAACTTGATGTTGATGTTCCAGATGAGTATATTAAATCTTCGGAATATCTGAATGCAGTTTTAGCAGAAAAGTATACATATGAATTACTGGATTGTAAGAATCCACCAACATGTATATTTTATCCTGATGATTTGTCTTATTCCGGCGGTGTGAATGCAGTCCGCAGCAAGGATATGAGGATTCCGGATGACATATCCATGATAGGATATGATGGAATAAAGCTTTCACAGATGCTAAGCCCTAAGCTTACAACACTTAAACAAGGGACGGGTGAGATTGGTAAACTTGCAGCAAAGGAACTAATAGATTGTATCAACAATCCAAAGACAGCCATTGTTAAAAGACTTGTTGTAGGTGGAGAGCTTATTGAAGGAGAAACAGTCAGAAGGATATAAGTTTAGGAATGGTTCTAAGCTTAAGGGGAACATATTACGGAATATTTTTTTGAGGAGGTATTATTATGATTAAACGCAAATTAGCAGGCATATTCTTAGCTACGACAATGATTATGGGAACACTAGCAGGCTGCGGCGATTCTGGTAACAGTTCAACAGCAGCTAAAGTTAATACAGATGAGAGTGCCCAGGGAAAAGTGCTCAACATTTATTGCTGGAATACGGAGTTCCAGGACAGATTTAAATATTTTGAGAAGTCGGGAAAGCTTCCATCTGATGTAAAGGTTAATTTTGTAGTTACACCTAATGAAAATAATGCATATCAGAATGCACTTGATGCAGCATTATTAAAACAGAATGATGCGCCAGCAGATGAGAAGATAGATATCTTTCTTGTAGAAGCCGATTATGCATTAAAGTATGTTAACAGTGATTACACACTTGATGTTATCAATGATATTGGACTTACAAAGGATGATGTAGCAGACCAGTATCAGTATACAAAGGATATTGTCACAGATTCCAATGGTAATCAGAAGGGTACGACATGGCAGGCAACTCCGGGACTTTTCGCTTATAGACGTTCTATAGCAAAGGATGTATTAGGAACCGATGATCCGGATAAGGTTCAGGAAGCTCTTTCTACATGGGATAAGTTTAATGCAGTAGCAGAAAAGGCAGCAGCAAAGGGCTATAAGATGCTTTCAGGATATGATGATTCCTATAGAGTATTTTCTAACAATGTGTCAGCTCCTTGGGTAGATTCTAATAACAAGATAGTTATTGATCCTAACATTATGAAATGGGTTGACCAGACAAAGACATTTACAGATAAAGGCTACAATAACAAGACATCTCTTTGGGATACAACATGGGCATCAGACCAGGGTCCTAAAGGTAAGGTATTTGGTTTCTTCTATTCAACATGGGGTATTAACTTTACACTTCTTGGTAACTCACTTGAGAAACCAGTAGCAGAAGGTGGTAAAGAAGAAGTTGGAAATGGTATTTATGGTGATTATGCAGTATGTCAGGGACCACAGAGTTACTACTGGGGTGGTACATGGCTCTGTGCAGCAGCTGGAACAGATAATCCAAACCTTATTAAAGAAATAATGAAGACATTAACATGTGATAAGACTACAGAAGTCCAGATAACAAAGGATACACAGGATTATACTAATACAATATCAGGTATGAATGAACTTGCTAACAGTGATTTTAAGTCAGATTTCCTTGGTGGACAGAATCATATTAAGCTTTTTGCACAGGCTGCTCCTAAGATTAATATGAAGAATATTTCAGCTTATGACCAGGGACTTAACGAGGAATTCCAGAAAGCTATGAAGGATTACTTCGATGGACACGTAACTAAAGAACAGGCATTAGATAACTTCTATGATAAGGCTCATGTAAAGTATCCTAACTTATCTAAATAATTGCAATTAGTGTAACATCATAGTGATAGATATATGAATTTGATCTGCCGGCTGCCAGTATGGAACAGGTATAACTGGCACCGGCATTATATGATTATACGTATATTTATTACTAGGAATTGGAGGGTGGCATGAAAAAGAAAAAATCTAAATGTGTCAGTTATGCTAAGTGGGGATATATATTTTTAATACCATTTTTCCTTGTATATATTATATTTCAGCTGATTCCGCTGATTTCCACTTTCTATAACAGCTTTTTTGAAAATTACAGAGTTGGACTTATGCAGGTGGGGCCTAAGTTTGTTGGCTTAGCCAATTATAAAGAAATATTATCGAATACACCACTTCTTATGTATCTTAAGAATACATTTATTATATGGATGATGGGATTTATCCCACAGATGATATTTTCTCTTCTGTTAGCTTCATGGTTTACAGATCTGAGACTTAGATTGAAATGTACTGGCTTTTTTAAGACAGTTATATATATGCCAAATCTGATTATGGCATCAGCATTTTCGATGTTATTTTATACGATATTCTCAGATATTGGTCCTATTAACAATCTCCTTAATGCAATGGGACTTCCTACATATAGATTCTTATCAGAGGTTGCAGGAACAAGAGGACTTATAGCACTTATGAATTTCCTTATGTGGTTTGGTAACACTACTATAGTTCTTATGGCAGGTATTATGGGAATAGATACAGGTATATTCGAGGCAGCAAGAATAGACGGTGCGAATTCATTACAGATTTTCAGAAAGATTACACTTCCTATTATAAAGCCTATTATGGCGTATACACTTGTAACATCACTTATAGGTGGTATCCAGATGTTTGATGTTCCACAGATTCTTACTAATGGTAATGGTAATCCTAACGATACAAGTATGACAGTTATAATGTATCTGAATAAGCATTTGTATAGTAAGAATTATGGAATGGCGGGAGCATTATCAGTGATTCTTTTTATAATAACAGCGGTTCTTAGTGTGTTTGTATTTAAATATGTAACTAAGGGAATGGTTGATTCAGGTGCATCTACATATAAGAAATCAAAAAAAGTAAAAGAAAGTAAAGCAGCAGGTAAGGGGGTATAACTATGAGTACAGTGGTTACTAAGAAAAGGTCTGATAGAAAAGACAAAGTAGTGCTGAATATTCAAAGAACATTATGTTATATGTTGTTAATACTCTTATCTATACTTTGTCTCTTTTCATTTTATGTATTGGTTATAAACACTACAAGGTCACATCCAGATATACAGAAGGGATTCTCTTTGCTGCCAGGAAGGTCGTTTCTTAACAACTTAAAGAATCTTTTAAAAGATGCTAATCTTCCAGTGCTTAGTGGTATGTTTAACAGCCTTGTTGTTGCTGGTGGTTCTGCATTGTTATCTGTGTATTTTTCAGCTTTAACAGCTTATGCTATTCATGCATATAATTTTAGATTCAAGAATCTGGCATTTACAATTATCATGGTTATAATGATGGTTCCTACACAGGTATCTGCACTTGGTTTTGTTGATCAGATGAGCAAGATGAGACTTATGAATTCGTTTATTCCATTGATTGTTCCATCCATTGCATCGCCAGTTGTATTCTTTTTTATAAAGCAGTATATGGACAGTGTTCTTCCGATTGAGCTGGTAGAAGCAGCAAGAATAGATGGCGCACATGAGTTTCGTATATTTAACCAGATAGTTCTTCCTCTTATGAAACCGGCAATAGCTGTACAGGCGATATTTACGTTTGTATCATCATGGAATAATTACTTTATACCATCTCTTATTATTAACAGAGATTCAAAGAAAACATTGCCTATACTTATCGCACAGCTAAGAAGTGCAGATTTCCTGAAGTTTGATATGGGCAAGGTATACATGATGCTAGGGTGTGCTATTCTTCCAGTTATTATAGTTTATCTGTGTTTGTCAAAGTTCATAGTACGGGGTGTTACATTAGGTGGCGTTAAAGGCTGATATCGTATTATTTATTAAAGCTTACAAGGTTACTACCTCCCTCAAAACTATATATAATAAAGCAGAGTCACAAGAATATGTGGCCCTGCTTTATTAGGTTCTTACGAAATATAATCTGCAGCTATGCTTTTAAGAATATCAGCAGATTTTCTCAGCTCAGACATTTCATCATCGTTAAGTCCGATAGGAACAACCTTTTCAACACCTGTTTCGCCAACAACTGATGGAATACTTAGAACGACATCATTAAGACCATATTCTCCAGTCATAAGACTTGACACAGGAAGAATGGATTTTTCGTTTCTGACGATTGCTTCACATATTCTTTTAACAGCCATGGCTATTCCATAGTAAGTTGCATGCTTTCTTTCGATTATTTCATAGGCACTGTTTTTAACATCATCAAATATTCTCTTCATAGATGCTTCGTGGTTGAAGTGTCCTCTGAGTTCACAGAATTCATTGACAGAAAGTCCACCGATTGTTGCATTACTCCAGGCAGCAAGTTCGCTGTCACCATGTTCACCGATTATAAATGCGTGGACACTACGGCTGTCGATAGCAAGATGCTCACCAAGAAGATACTTAAAACGTCCAGTGTCAAGAACTGTACCTGAACCGATTACACGGTTTGCAGGATAGCCAGATTCTTTAAGAGCAATAAGTGTAAGTATATCAACAGGGTTAGATACTATGAGAAGAATTCCACCAAAATCTCTTTTTTTAATCTCGCCAACAATCGATTTCATAATAGCGGCGTTTTTCTTTATAAGGTCAAGACGGGTTTCACCAGGCTTCTGGTTTGCACCGGCTGTTATAACGATAATAGCTGCATCTGCTATATCATCGTAGCTTCCAGCGTATATCTGCATAGGACGTGCAAAAGAAATACCATGGCTTATATCCATAGCCTCACCCTCTGCACGGTTAGTATCTGCATCTATTAAAACCATTTCAGAGAATAATCCACTCTGCATAAGTGCAAATGCAGAAGAAGAACCAACAAATCCACAACCAATTACAGCGACTTTTCTACTATTTACTTTCATACTAATCCTCATTTCTGCAGACATTGTAATTATTTATAGCTACAGCCGTTTGCAATGTCTGCAGGACAAACAGGTTGTATATTTAAAATAGAATATGTAATAACACATGTATTATTCATCTGAACAAGTATAAAGAACACATTGTTATTTCTTTAACAAAGGTTAACACATTTAGTACATTGTATGCAAGAATTATATATGAAACATATTTTTGTGCAAAATCACAAAAAATATGATGCTTATTATGTTAAATTAGACTGAATGAAATATATAAATTAACATATATAAAATAATTCTTAAATAATATGGCAATGATTATAATTATTATTGACTAAATGAGATAATACAGTTATTTTAAATAAATTGGGATATATTTTTTTAAAACAGCAGCTTAGGATATACTTTAAAGCAGGTATTATTAATGAAGTTGTAAATAAAACTGTAAATGGAGATATAAATGTAGCTGTAAATGTAGTTATAATTGAGGGAGTTGTATATGGAGATAAGAAAAAGAAATCAGAACAAATTCAGGAAAATGCTGAAAAAATACAGACAATATATTATTGTTGGTGTGGCAGCGGTTGTAATAATAATAATATGTATTGTTGTTCTTATTACATCAGGGGCAAAATATAAGAAAAACAATAGTTTATTAAATAATGCACAGAGTAATAAAGCTACGAATAATGATTACGTGGATGTAACCGAAAATGAAAATGCACAAAGTGAAGAGTCATATGAATCAGATACAGATGGTGACCCGGAAAAACAGGATGATCTTGTTTATGGAGAAGAGGTAAATGTATCGTCACTGCCAGGTGATAGTGCTTCATATTCTAATGGAATAGATGTTTCAAAGTGGCAGGGAACGATAGACTGGAAGAAAGTGGCAGCCAGTGGTATAGATTATGCCATGATAAGAATAGGCTATCGGACAGACATAAACGGAACAATATGTGAAGATGAGTATGCATCATATAATCTTATAAGTGCGCAGGCGGCTGGCATTAAAACAGGTGTATATTTCTTTTCTACAGCGGTTAATGAGGCTGAGGCAATAGAAGAGGCTGAGTGGGTTGTAGATTATATAGCAGGTTATGCCATTACATACCCGGTCGTATATAATTGTGAGGATTTTACAAGCCAGACAAGCAGAATGTATGGTATTACTAATGAGGACAGAACCAATAATGCTATTGCATTTATGAGCACGATTTCTGATGAAGGTTATGATGCTATGTTGTATGCAGGCAAGAATGAACTTGTTGACTACAGGTTATGGAATACAGATGACATAAAAAAACAGTATCCATTATGGATAGCTTCTTATAGCGAAGGTGCATATCCTGATGTTACGTCTCCTTCGTATTCTGGAACAGTTGCTATGTGGCAGTATACGAACAGGGGAAGAGTTGATGGCATAGAAGGCTATGTGGATATGAATGTAGCTTATTTCAGCTATGATTCAGATGCTGATCCTTTTGATCCTGATAAGCCGCATGATGATATAAATGTGGCTGAGCTTGGCATAGTGTTTAAGAATGTTGATGAAACAGTTACAGCAAAGGAAGAAACCAATCTTCGTACTTCTCCGGACATAAGAGGGGCTTTAGCTTCGGTATTGTATAATGGTGATACAGCAAGACGTACAGGAATAGGAGATAATGGATGGTCAAGGCTTGAATATGAGGGAACAACTGTCTATGCAATATCAAGCTATCTGACGACAGATCTTAATAGTAAACCATACGATAACAGCAATGGTAACTTTTCTGTGAACGGCATGGAATTCTCTCCATATAATGATAATGTAACGGCAAAGGAAGAAACAAACCTAAGAACTCTTCCAAGTACTGATACAGGTACTGTGGTTACATCCATAAAGAATGGAGAATATGTAAAACGTACAGCAATGAGCGTACGAGGATGGTCACAGGTTGAGTATAATGGGCAGAAGCTGTATGCTGTATCAAGTTATCTTACCAATTAGGAATAATATGCTGCATCAGAATATTAAACGAAATATTATGTAAAATTGGAAAGAAAAATAAGAGTGAAAGAGTGAAAATATGTTTTTAAACAAAAAAAGAATTGTTAAAGCACTTGTATCGACAGCTGTTTTAACAATAATAGTAACAGGACTGTATGGGTGTGGTGCTGGAAGTGCTAAAACAGCAGTATCTGATAGTAAGGTTAATTCAGGAGAGTATGATATGACGGCAGGCGCATCTGTAAGTAATCCGTATACATTTACAGATGATTATGGCAGAGAGGTAACAGTGACTTCACATAAGAGAGTCGCAGCACTTATAGGAAGTTTTGCTGATATATGGGTGTCTGCAGGAGGAAGCCTTGTTGCAGCTGCCAATGACACATGGACGAATTTTGATTTGCAGCTCACAGATTCAGTCATTAATCTTGGAAGCATACTGAATCCTAACGTAGAACTGCTTATAGCTTCACAGCCGGATTTTGTCATAGCAAGCTGTAATACTGAGGCTGATATAGCACTTATGGATACACTTGAAAATGCTGGCATAACAGTAGCATACTTTGATGTTTCTAATTTTGCCCAGTATCTTAATATGCTTGATCACTGTACAATGATCACTGGGAGAAGAGATCTATATAAGACTAATGGTGAAGATGTGAGGCAGCAGATAGATGAAATAAAAAGTACAATGGGTAATAATCATCCAAAGGTGCTTTTTATAAGAACAGCTGCCAGCAGTGTTAAAGCAAAGGGAAGTACAGGCTCTGTGTGTGGTGAGATGCTATCAGATCTTGGCTGTGTCAATATAGCAGATTCGGATAAAAGTATGCTGGACGATTTAAGTCTTGAGGGTATAGTGGCGGCTGATCCAGACTATATATTTGTTACAACGCAGGGTAATGATACCCAGGCAGCTATGAAGAGTATTAATAATCTATTGACAGATAATGCAGCATGGAATTCACTAAGGGCTGTGAAAGAAGGAAAATATTATGTGCTGGATAAAAAGTTATATAACATTAAACCTAATGCCAGATGGGGAACAGCATACAAGCAGCTTGCAGATATTCTAAAGCAATAACATGTTGTAAGGTTAAAGTATAATACATAATAAATTCAGAATGTTATAGGAGGATAAATAAATGGGATATTTTCCGTTTTTTATTGACATTAAAGGGAAAAAAGGATTAATCATAGGTGGAGGCAGGATTGCAGAGCATAAGCTAAGAAAGATTCTTGCATATGAGCCTGATATAACTGTGGTTGCAACAAAGATAAGTGACAGTATAAAGAGCATAGAGGGTGTTAAGTTCATCGAAAGAGAATTCGTTAATTCGGATCTTGAAGGATGTTCATTCTGTATAGCAGCAACGGATGATAAAAAATTTAATGCATATGTTGCTGGTGTATGCAGAAAATATCATATTTTGATAAATGTTGTAGATGATAAGGATAATTGTCAGTTTCTGTTCCCATCTGTGTATAAAGCTGGAAATCTGTCTATAGGCATATCGACACAGGGAGCCAGCCCATATATAGCTGCTGATATAAAAAATCGTATTGCATCAGAGCTTCCGCCTGATATAGAGCAGATACTTGATTATCTGTGTTCAATAAGGGAAAATATAAAAGCTAAGGTGGAAGAATCATCTAAGAGAGCTGCTATATTTAAAGCATCAGCAAGAAGGTGCATGGTTCTTGGAAGAAAGCTGGATGATGATGAACTTGATGAAATAATAGCCTCTGTTAAAGAAAACGTGGCTGATGAAACAAAGAAAGGCAGAGTTGTGATAGCAGGAGCTGGCTGTGGTGCATATGACCTGATAACCGTAAGAGCACTTAATGCGGTCAAGGCAGCAGAGGTTATTGTATATGATGACCTGATAGATGAAAGACTGTTAGAATATGCCTTAGAGAGCTGTGAGAAGATATACGTTGGTAAAAGAAATGAAAGACATTCAACACCACAGCAGGATATCAATGAGCTTCTTCTTGCCAAAGCAAATGAAGGAAAATATGTGGTACGGCTTAAAGGTGGTGATCCTTATGTGTTTGGAAGGGGTGCTGAAGAGATACAGTATCTTAAGGCAGCAGGTATAGAAACAGAGGAAATACCAGGCATAAGTTCAGCGATAGCAGTTCCTGCAATGGCAGGAATACCAGTTACACACAGAGATGTAAGCAGAAGCTTTTCAATTATAACAGGACATACATCAGGTGATGTGAAAGATGGTGAAAAAACATTGCATGCTGATATCAGAAATTCTGCTGCCATGGATGGAACATGTGTATATCTGATGGGACTTACACATCTTAAAGAGATAGCAGATACCCTTATGAAAGAAGGAAAATCAGAAAACACACCGGCTGCTGTTATAAGTGGAGGGTTTGATGGTACATATAAGGCAGTGAGAGGTACACTTAAAGACATAGTAGAAAAAACTGCTAAAGAAGGTATACAGTCACCTGCTGTTATTGTTACAGGTGATACTGTTAACATGAATATATAAGCTTATGATAGAATTTATGGTACGCAAAATATCATAAATTAAATAAAATTAAAATAAAACACATAAACATATTGACTTTGTAGGGAAATGGGTATAATATAACAATACAATTTCCAAAGGTTGCCAGGCAACTCATAGAAGCCTGGCAATATTTTTTAACCAATAAACATACTAACAAACTATGTATGTATGAAAACAGGTTTAAAATTAACATTAAATAACAGCTATACAAAATAAGGAAAGGAGATATGAATAATGAAGACAATAAATATCAGTAAGCTTAATAATAAAATTAAAACAATAAAAGCGGTTGGTATGGCATGTATGACATTATCAGTATTTTTTCTTTCCGGATGCGCAAATAAGAGAGACGGACTTACAATAACTAATGTTTCATATGATCCAACAAGAGAGTTTTATGAGGAGTATAACGACATATTTGCTGATTATTATATGAACCATTACGGAAAACAGATAAAGGTGATACAGTCGCATGGGGGTTCAGGAAGCCAGGCAAGATCAGTGGTTGAAGGCTGCAATGCTGATGTTGTGACACTGGCACTTGAGCATGATATAACGCTTATAGAAAATACCGGACTGATAGCTGCTGGATGGAAGGATGAGTATGATAAAGATTCAGCACCATATACTTCAACGATTGTGTTCTTAGTAAGAAAAGGCAATCCATTTGGAATAAAGGACTGGGATGATCTTACTGCCGATGGAGTTGAGATAATAACACCTGATCCTAAGAGCAGTGGTGGTGCATGTTGGAATTTTCTTGCGGCATTAAGCTTTGCAGAAGAAAAATATACGGATGAGAGTTCTAAGAAAGAATTTTTAAGAAAATTATATTCCAATGTTTCAGTGCTTGATTCAGGAGCAAGAGGTTCAACAACAACATTTGTTGAGAATAAAAAAGGTGATGTGCTTATAGCATGGGAAAACGAAGCGATTAACTCAATGAATTCTTATCCTGATGAATACGAGATAGTAACACCTTCAGTCAGTATACTTGCACAGCCTAGTGTGGCAGTTGTTGATGATAATGTTAAAGTTAACAGGTCAGAAGAGCTTGCAAGAGCATATCTTTCATATCTGTATTCTGAGAGCGCACAAAGACTGGCAGCAAAATATGGCTACAGGCCATCAGATAAGAATATATTATCTGAATATGGTGATGAATTTGATTTGAATGTACGGCTTACATCAATAGAAGATTATGGTGGATGGGATGAAGCTTACAGGATATATTTTGATGATGGAGGATGGTTCGATGAAATATATGACAACTGATAAAACTAATAAAGAACCTGAATTCAACGGAAAAAAAGTAAAGGACAGGAAGGTAAGGGTTATTCCTGGATTTCATCTTACATTAGGAATAACAGTGACAATGTTATCGCTTATAGTGCTTATACCACTGGCATCGGTTATGGTTTATTCGTTAAAGCTTTCGCCCGGCGAGTTTATGGCACTTGTGACTAAGAAAAATGTTGTAAATGCATTTATAACAAGTATAAGCTGTTCCTTTATAGCAGCAGTTATTAACTGTATATTCGGGACAATACTTGCATGGACGTTTGTTAAATATGATTTCACATGTAAAAGGATACTTGATGGACTTATTGAGCTTCCTTTTGCACTTCCAACAGCAGTTGCAGGCATAACACTTTCAAAGCTGTATTCAGAGACAGGAATGTTAGGAAAGCCTCTTGCATCGCTTGGAATAAAGGTTTCATATACACATATCGGACTTGTTATTGCCTTAGTATTCGTTGGTATACCTTTTGTAGTAAGAGCTGTAACACCAGTTCTTGAAAAGATGGATCCACAGTATGAGGAAGCAGCTTATATTTTAGGAGCAGGTCCGGCAAAAACATTTTTTAAGGTAATACTTCCAGAGATAAGTCCGGCACTTCTTACAGGCTTTGGGCTGGCATTTGCAAGAGGTATAGGAGAGTATGGAAGTGTTATATATATATCGGGTAACAGTGCCAAGGAACATACACAGGTTGTTTCTTATGTGATAATGCAGAAGCTCAATTATATTGATTATGCCTCTGCTACAGCTATTGCACTTGTGATGCTTGTTATATCATTTCTTATATTACTTATCATAAATATTATACAGATGAGAGTGGCAGCAAGAACATCTTAAGCAATACATCAAGCTATTAAAATATTTGGATTATTTACAATAACTAACATATAAATTAACAGGAAGCTGATAAGAGCTTAATGAAAGATTAATTAAGAAGCTTAACAGAATGGAGGTAAGCATGAACGGAAATGATAAGCTTGAAAAAAGAAAAAGAACAACAAGAAATATATGTGTGCTTATTACAGTGGTTTTTATCATCGTGATGCTTATACTTCCCCTGTTCTCTATTATAGTAAGTTCACTTAAAGAGGGAGTAGGCTTTTATATAAAGGCAGTAACGACTTCTTATGTGTTAAGTGCACTTAAGGTTACATTTATAGCAACTTTTGTGGCTCTTGTTATTAATACCTTATTTGGAATAATAGCAGCCTGGGTACTTACAAGGTTTGATTTTAAAGGAAAGCAGGTGCTTGCAACACTTATAGATATACCATTTTCAATATCGCCTGTTATAGTTGGACTTGCATTTCTTATGACATTTGGAAGACTTGGTTTCTTTTATCCTGTTATAAGATGGTTTAATGAGATATTTGGAACAAATATAAGGATTGCTTTTGCAGTTCCGGGTGTTGTGCTTGCAACGATATTTGTTACATTTCCTTATGTGTCAAGAGAAATAATACCGGTGCTTAATTCACTTGGAAAGGATGAGGAGGAAGCAGCAGCACTTATGGGTGCGGATGGCTTTACAATATTCTTTAAGATTACACTTCCAAATATAAAGTGGTCGCTTATATATGGAATTATATTGTGTACATCTAGGGCACTTGGAGAGTTTGGTGCGGTAAATGCATTGTCAAAGACGAGGGGAGAGACATTTACACTTCCTCTTGAGATAGATGCACTGTATATGTCGGGGACAGATTCATCTATAACAGCTGCATTTGCTGTGTCATCAATACTTGTAATAATAGCAGTCATAGTACTTGTACTTAAGAATGTGTTTGAATACAGACAGAAGAATGCTAAGAAGGGAGGAGTTAAGTAATGTACGTCGAGATGAGAAATATATTTAAGCAATATGGAAGCTTCAGGGCATCGGATAATGTAAACTTTGCTATCGAAAAAGGAAAGCTGGTTGCACTGCTTGGTCCTTCGGGAAGTGGTAAAACAACTATATTAAGAATGATTGCAGGACTTGAAACTCCAAGCTTTGGAGATATATACATAGATGGAAAGAGGGTTAATGATATACCAGCCAGCAAGAGAGGTATAGGCTTTGTATTCCAGAATTATGCATTGTTCCGTCATATGACAGTATATGAAAATATAGCCTTTGGTCTTAAGCTTCAGAAGGTGCCAAGGGATGAGATAAGGAAAAGAGTTACAGAGCTTCTTGAGATAACTGGACTTGCAGGACTTGAGAAAAGATATCCTAACCAGTTATCAGGCGGGCAGCGTCAGAGAGTTGCGTTCGCAAGAGCGCTTGCACCTAACCCACAGGTGCTTCTTTTAGATGAACCCTTTGCTGCGATAGATGCCAAGGTAAGGACAGAGCTTAGAACATGGCTTAGAAGCATGGTTACAAAGCTTGGAATAACAAGTATATTTGTAACACATGATCAGGATGAGGCTGTTGAGGTTGCTGATGAGATTATCATAACTAATCATGGCAGAATAGAACAGATGGGTAGTCCGATAGATATATATAAAAGTCCGGCAACGCCTTTTGTTGTTGAGTTCATAGGAAAGGCATCAGAGGTTAGTGATTATTCAAGACTTAAGGGCTTTGATGAAGTTAATGGGGCTGACAGGGCTTTCATAAGACCAGAGTTTGTAAAAATATCAAAGTATGGAAAGCTTCAGCAGTACAACAGTGCAGCAGAAGAAGGATATGTTGAAGATATATTATTCAGGGGCAATCATCTGGATGTCACAGTTAATATCGGATGTACAAGAATAACAGGTGAGTGGTCGCTGGAAAAGGAACCTCTTGCGGTAGGTGAGAAGGTCCATGTGCTTATATACAGAATATATGCGGTTGACAGTGAGAAAACTTATCTGTGTGAGAATAAGGGTATGAAGTCAGATGACGTATTCTATATCTGATGGTGTATTATTATATAGTATTGTGAAATCTTTAAGGTGATAGTAGTAAAATAGAAATTACTTTACTTCAAAAAGGAGTGCTTATGAAGATAAATGGATTAAAGAAGCTTACAACGGATGTTCTTATAATAGGTGGTGGTACAGCGGGCTGTTATGCGGCGCTTACTATAAAGGAGCAGTCAGATACAGCAAGTATCATTATAGCGGAGAAAGCTAATATAAAACGAAGTGGATGTCTTGCAGCAGGTGTTAATGCTATCAATGCATATATAGTAGAAGGCAGAAAACCAGAGGATTATGTAGATTATGCTAAAAATGATGCTGATGATATAGTAAGAGAGGATCTGCTTCTTACTATGTCGGAAAGACTTAATGAAGTTACTGCTAAGATGGAGAAACTTGGTCTTGTCATACTTAAGGATGAGAATGGAAAGTATGTTGCAAGAGGCAATCGTAATATTAAGATTAATGGTGAAAACATTAAGCCTATACTTGCCTCGGCAGTGGCAGCACTTGATGGAGTGACAGTTATAAACAGACTTAATATAACAGATTATATAGTTAAGGATAATAAAATTTTTGGTGCTATAGGTTTTAACATTGATGATGGATATGCATATGAGATAAAGGCAAAGAAAGTTTTATGTGCAACAGGAGGGGCGGCTGGACTTTATAAGCCTAACAATCCAGGATTTTCAAGGCATAAGATGTGGTATCCACCGTTTAATACCGGAGCTGGATATGCAATGGGGATTAATGCCGGGGCTGAGATGACAACATTTGAGATGAGATTCATAGCATTACGTTGTAAAGATACTATAGCACCAACAGGAACTATAGCTCAGGGAGTCGGGGCTAAGCAGATTAACTCAAAGGGAGAAGTGTATGAAGATAAATATGGTCTTACAACCTCACAGAGAGTATATGGAACTGTAAGAGAGAATATCGAAGGAAGAGGCCCATGTTACTTAAGAACAGAAGGAATAAGCAGTGAACAGGATGAATCTTTAAAGAAGGCTTATCTTAATATGGCACCAAGCCAGACACTTAAGTGGATAGAGTCAGGAAAGAATCCAAGTGAGCAGAATGTTGAGATAGAAGGAACAGAACCTTATATCGTAGGTGGACATACAGCCAGTGGTTACTGGGTAGATACTAACAGAAGAACTACCATAGATGGACTGTATGCAGCAGGTGATGTTGCAGGTGGATGTCCTCAGAAGTATGTAACAGGAGCTATGGCAGAGGGTGAGATAGCTGCCTTGGATATAGTTAAAAGTCTTAAAGAAGAGGCAGAGCTGGCAGATACCTTTAGTTCACAGGATGCCGCTTATTGCTGTCATGATATTAATGATGATTATAAAGCTTTAGAAAGCTTTGCAGAAGAATTCGTAAGTAAAAAGCTTGAGGAATATAATGCATATCTTGAAAGACAGGATGAAGTATTTTCTACAGAACAGCTTGAAGAAGCTATGCAGAAGGTTATGGATACCTATGCTGGTGGTATTGGAAGCCACTATCAGTTTAATGAAAAGCAGCTTGAGCTTGCAAAGCAGAAGATAGAACAGATTATCACACTTTCAGGAAATGTGTCAGCAGCAGATTACCATGGACTTATGTTTGTATATGAGCTTAAGGAAAGACTTACAGTCTGTCAGGTGCTTATAGAGCATTTAAAGGCAAGAAAGGAAACAAGATGGCATAGCTTTGCTGAAAATCTTGATTATCCTGATAAGTCAGATGAGTGGCTTAAGTATGTCAACACCAGAAAGAATGGTGATAACATAGAAGTTATATTCAGAAATCTTGTAGGAAGAGGTGAGACATATGAGCATAATGATAGATAAAAGCAGATGTGCAGGATGTGGACAATGTAGTATCGTCTGTCCAGGAAGCCTTATAAAGATGGGTGAGGATAAAAAGGCATATATAAAGTATCCTAAGGATTGCTGGGGATGTTCATCATGTCTTAAGGAATGTAAGTTCGAGGCTATTGCACTTTATCTTGGAGCAGATATGGGTGGTATGGGAAGTAAGATGAGTGTTACTACCAAAGGTGACTACCTTAACTGGAACATAGATAAAACAGATGGCAGCAGGGAAACAATAGTTATTAATAAGAAAGAATCTAATAAGTACTGATGTAAGATTAATGCTGTAAAAGGTATTAGAAGGATTATATTATATTGAATAACTGATGTTTGTAATAAAAAATTAGTTTATTTAACTTAAATGATTATTAGCACATAAACATATAAACATACTATGAAAGTATATAATTATTCTAAAGTAATACATAAGGAAAGGACGGATAAAACAATGGCAGAATTATCGCATCTTGATCAGCTTGAAGCTGAGGCAATATATATAATAAGAGAGGTAGCGGCGGAGTGTGAAAAGCCGGTTATGCTTTATTCTATAGGAAAGGACAGCTCAGTAATGCTTCATCTTGCTATGAAAGCATTTTATCCAGAGAAGCCACCATTTCCATTTCTTCACGTTAATACAACCTGGAAGTTCAAGGAAATGATTAAGTTCAGGGATGAAACAGCTAAGAAGCTTGGCATCGAAATGTTAGAATATATCAATGAAGATGGTGTTAAGAAGGGAATTAATCCTTTTGACTATGGTTCAGTGTATACAGATATTATGAAGACACAGGCTTTAAAGCAGGCTCTTAACAAGTATGGTTTTACAGCAGCATTTGGCGGTGGCAGAAGAGATGAGGAAAAGTCAAGGGCTAAAGAAAGAATATTTTCATTCAGAAACGAAAACCAGGCATGGGATCCTAAAAACCAGCGGCCTGAAATGTGGAAGCTTTACAACTCACGTATCAATAAGGGTGAGAGCATAAGAGTATTTCCTATATCAAACTGGACTGAAACAGATATATGGCAGTATATCAAGAGAGAAAATATTGATATAGTACCTCTTTACTATGCAGATAAGCGTCCTGTAGTTGAAAGAGATGGCATGCTTATAATGGTTGATGATGACCGTTTCAAGTTAAAGGAAGGCGAAAAGATAGAATACAGAAATGTACGCTTTAGAACTCTTGGCTGCTATCCTTTAACTGGTGGCATAGAGTCAAATGCTACAACTCTTGATGAGATAATCGATGAAACACTCAGTGCTGTATCTTCTGAGAGAACAACAAGAGTTATTGATAACGAAGCAGCAGGAAGTATGGAAAGAAGAAAGAGAGAGGGGTATTTCTAAGATGATAGGATTATTAAAGTTTATAACATGCGGAAGCGTGGATGATGGAAAGTCTACATTAATAGGACATATATTATATGATTCAAAGCTTTTATATGCCGATCAGGAAAAGGCTTTAGAGCTTGACAGTAAAGTAGGAAGCCGTGGTGGTGCTATTGATTACTCACTGCTTCTTGACGGACTTATGGCAGAAAGAGAACAGGGTATCACAATTGATGTTGCATACAGATATTTTACAACAGATAAGAGAAGCTTTATCGTGGCAGATACACCGGGACACGAAGAATATACAAGAAATATGGCGGTTGGTGCATCATTTGCAGACCTTGCGATCATTCTTGTAGATGCAAAGCAGGGTGTACTTGTGCAGACAAAAAGACATGCAAGAATATGCTCACTTATGGGTATCAAGTATTTTGTATTTGCAGTTAATAAGATGGATCTTGTTGGTTATTCTAAGGAAAGATTTGATGAGATTACAGCACAGATAGATGAATTATCTAAGGAATTAGGACTTGCCAGTGTAAAGATTATCCCTGTTTCAGCTACAGAGGGTGATAACATTACTAAGAAGTCAGATAACACACCTTGGTATGATGGTGAAGCACTTCTTACTTATCTAGAAAATGTTGATGTAAGTCAGAAGAAGCAGGAAGAAGGCTTCTATATGCCAGTTCAGAGAGTATGCCGTCCAGACCATACATTCAGAGGCTTTCAGGGTCAGATAGAGTCTGGTGTAGTATCTGTAGGTGATGAGATAACAACTCTTCCAAGTGGTGAAACTGCCAATGTAAAGAGTATTCTTATAGGAGATAAGGACAGCCAGAGTGCACAGGCAGGACAGCCTGTTACTATCCAGCTGGATAAGGAAGTTGATGTATCAAGAGGATGCGTTCTTGCAGCAAAGACAACACTTCCAGTTATCAAGTCTTTCACAGCTACAATGCTATGGATGGATGATGAAGAACTTACAGTTGGTAAGGATTATATCGTAAAGATAGGAACTAAGAAGGTGCTTGGTGTATTAAAGAATATCCAGTACAAGATAGATGTTAATACAGGTAAGTTTATTGAGGCTAACGGACTTAGCAAGAATGAAATAGCAGTATGTGATATCGGACTACAGGAGCCGGTTGTCATAGATGAATTCGCTAAACATAAGACACTTGGTGAGCTTATACTTATAGACAGAATAAGCAACATGACATCTGCATGCGGTGTTGTTACTGACACAAGTGCATATGACAAGAAGGAAGT
Organism: Eubacterium sp. CAG:248; assembly: GCA_000436475.1. Lineage (GTDB taxonomy): Bacteria > Bacillota > Clostridia > Lachnospirales > Lachnospiraceae > Lachnospira. Next base: position 737 of record FR886204.1, on the reverse strand, counting down.
CAAGTGTGCATTTGTAAATGGCAATATCAAGGGTAATGCAAATTTATTTGAAGAATATTACTACAACCTTGAAAGTGCCACAGTTACAAAGGTAAGTCCTGCCGGAAAGAACTATACAGTAGGACAGGAAATCAGTGTAAGTGGTGACTCTTACAACTATCCTGACAGCTTTGATGTACTAGTATTCAGGGACAGAGTAGCGGTTACTGTAAGAAATAAGAAGATAGAGTCTATAGAAAAGATAGAAGATTATACATACACAGGACTTCCAGTTGTAAATAGCAGAGGTTTTGCAGTCAAAGCAGCCAACGAGAGCGAATACGCCCAGTTACGTACAGAACTTGATGCCGTTAAGGAAGGCAAAGAAGCTCTCAATGATACATTCTTCAACAAGTGGACAGACTTTGGAACATACCGAAAGATAGTATTCAAGGATGAAGTCTGGGACTATGTGATCTAAATGAGCCGTGCCAGACGAAAGGATAACAAAAAGCTGTGCTAGCACAAAGCTTTTTGTTATCCTTTCGTCTGATAGGGCGAATGCCCTACAGTCCAAGAAAGCTTTGCTTTCTTGGACTTGCGCACGGCGGAGTAGTGGGCAGATAAAGCTATATCAAAGCTGTGCTTGCACAAAGCACTTTGATGCGGCTTTAGCTGATAGGGCGAATGCCCTACAGTCTAAGAAAGCAAACGCTTTCTTAGATGAAAGTTAAGCCTAAGTGGGAAGATACCATCAC
>FR886203.1 GCA_000436475.1 Eubacterium sp. CAG:248 | reverse complement strand
ATGGAATTATTTGATATTGTTGATGAAAATGGAATACCTACAGGAAAAACCGTTGAAAGAAATGTTGCTCATAAAGATGGCATAAGACATCGTTCTGAGCATGTATGGATAGCCCGTCATACACCAACTGGAACAGAGGTTCTTATGCAGAAGCGTGCTATGATTAAAGATTCTTTTCCGGGACGTTTCGATACTTCAAGTGCAGGACATATCCGTGCCGGAGAGAATCCGCTCGAATCTGCTGTTCGTGAGTTAAAAGAAGAACTGGGATTAAATGTAACTACCAGTGACCTTAACTTTATAGACACGTTTGTTATTAACTATGAAAAAGAATTTCATGGCAAGTTATTTAAAGACAGTGAAATAGCTTTCGTTTATGCATATACTAAACCTGTAGATATTAATAATCTTATTTACCAGATTGAAGAAGTAGAAACTGCTGAGTGGTTTAATCTTGATTATGTGATAGAAGAATGTACGAAACATAACCAGAAATTCTGTGCGCCTTTGAACGGACTACGGCTTATAAGAAAATACATGCAGAATAACTGAATAACTAAATAATATGGGGCTGTCGCAATAAGAAAAATTACAGCTTATATTGTTGATTAATTGAATATTAGTTGGTGACGAACGGACG
>FR886202.1 GCA_000436475.1 Eubacterium sp. CAG:248 | reverse complement strand
CACACCTGCTTTTCTCATATATGCTGTCGTCCTTACGTTAAGAATGTGTGTTAAACAACAATATCACCCTATTCCACCAAGTATCGCACCAGCAACAAGTGCTACAAATGCAAGTGGTACAAGTGCATATTTTCCTAGTAGAATAAACCATTTACCTACAGGCTTGCTAGTTCCTTTGTTAACTGCATCAAGCGCAAACTTATTATCAGCCACCCAGAAGAACATGATAGCTGCAAGCATAGCTCCCAGTGGGCAGATATAGATAGATACCGCATCCATCCAGCCTGATACTATTCCCTGAATAACAAGTGCAACTAAACATCCTGCTGCCCCTATAATTCCTACTGAAGCCACTCTGTTGAGTTTTAACTTTTCCTGTAATGTTGCAACAGGTGCTTCATACAGATTAATAAGAGAACTCATTCCTGCAAAAAGCACGCATATATAAAATACTATTCCTACAAGCTTTCCACCTGGCATACCATTAAATACATTGACAAGGTAGATAAACATAAGTCCAGGACCGCCTGAAGATAATTCAGCACCGCCTGCCGCCATACTTGGAATGATAACCATGGCTGCTAATATCGCAGCAATTGTATCAAACAACGCTACGTTTCTCGCAGATGATACGATATTTTCCTTATCACTCAAATATGAACCATATATAACAGTTCCGTTTCCTGCTATTGAAAGTGAGAAAAATGCCTGTCCAAAAGCATATATCCAAAGCTTTATATCAAGAAGTCCCTTAGGATTAAGTGTAAATATATACTTATATCCTGCGCCAGCACCAGGAAGCGTGAACACATATATTCCAAGTCCTACAAACATTATAAAAAGTAATGGCATCATAACCTTATTAGCCTTTTCAATGCCACCGGCAACACCAAATGCCATTATCACTACAGTTACTACCATGGCAATTATAAGCCATATGTTATTACCAAATGCACTTGCTGTGTTGTCAAACATGCCACCTATTGCAGACATATCCTGTCCCATTCCAGACAACTTTCCAGACAAAGCAAGGTATGTATACCTGAATATCCAGCCAACAACAACTGTGTAACCCATAGCCATTGCAAGTGAGCCAAGCACTGGTATTACACCTATTGCTTCTCCTGCTTTTCTCTTACCTGTCTTGCCGCTCTTTCCTGTACGCATCTGCACACAGTCACCAAAGGCTTTTATCGGACCACCTTTTGTTGCACGACCTAGTGCCATTTCTTCAATAACACCCGTAGAGCTGATTAATACTACAAATATTACATAGGGAATAAGGAATGTCATACCTCCCCATGCTGATACCATATATGGAAATCTCCATATATTACCCATTCCTACTGCTGAACCTATGCATGCAAGAATAAATCCTGTACGGCTTTTAAATCCGTCTCTTTCTAATTCAATTCCATTGTTAGCCATATTTATTATAAATTCCTTTCTTTGGTACATTTATTCTATCTTTTATTTGTATAAATAGCAACCTTTGAAATAAATATTGTTGTTGAACACACATTCTTAACGTACGGACGACAGCAT
>FR886201.1 GCA_000436475.1 Eubacterium sp. CAG:248 | reverse complement strand
TCCGTACGTTAAGAATGTGTGTTAAACAACAAACCTATCTTAATTCTCTCTGCTGCTGCATCAGATAAGTCCAAGTGTTCTTAATATAAATATCCAGCCCGTAAGTGTTACACTAGATAATACTGTTGTCAAAACAACTATACTTGATGACAACACTTCATCATTATCCATACTCTTTGCCATAACATAGCTTGTAACTGTTGTTGGCGATGCAAGCATTATAAGTGCTGCAACAAGCTCCTGATTTCTAAAGCCAAGTGCAACTCCTACTGGAATAAAAACTGCCGCAAGACCTATAAGCTTTATAAATGTTGCCGCAAGTGTAGGCTTCAGCTTTTTTATTGCTTTTCTTCCCTCAAATCCTGCACCTATGCATATAAGTGCTATAGGAGTGGCTGTCTGTGCAATGCTTTCTATTGTTTTATTTACAATAACCGGATATTTCATACCAAGCATAGATGATATGAATCCAAGCACGATACCTATGATAATAGGATTCTTTGCTATATTAACACAAGCTTTCTTAATGTTATCTGTTTTATGGCTGACAGTCTTTTTAATCTTTATATCATCAGTAACAACTTCTTCATCATTACTTATCTTTTCAACTGTTTCATTTACATTAACCTCTTCTTTAAGAACTTTCTCAGGATGTGCTTTAAATGTAAGTACAACAACTGCAAATATATTAAACAGTGGAACCGCAGCAACAATCATAAGAGGTGCCATGCCTGTATCAGAATACATATTCTGTACAAAAGCCATGCCAAGTATCGCCGCACTGCTTCTACAGCTTCCCTGTATGAATGCGCCTTTTTGTGTATCATCCTTCATCAGTAATTCAGTAAATATCCACACTAGTGAAAACATGAGTATTGTTACTATGCTACAATACAAAACGAACTTTGGTTCAAACTGGCTTTTAAAATCTGATTTTGACAAATCCCTGAACAAAAGTACTGGTAATGCCACTTTAAAAACATATCTGTTTGCTACATTGGCAAAATGGCCATCTATAATACCAAGCTTTTTAATCACACCCCCAAGCAGCATAACCAGAAATACTGGTACAGTTGCATTGATACTATACACAAAACTATCCACAACAATCTCCATTCAGCTGTATGCTATGTATGCTACAGCGCTTTATTTAACTAGCACATCGTTTTCGAAAATATGTACTAGTACATATTTTCATTCAGCAATCACAGCTCATATTCATATAGTGCTTGCTGAATAATGGTTATATAATACTCTTCTCATTAAAAAAATGCAAATAATTGTTGTTTAATTGAATATTAGTTGGTG
>FR886200.1:65695-71090 GCA_000436475.1 Eubacterium sp. CAG:248 | reverse complement strand
AGTACACTAATCTTGTAGCAGGTACATATTCAATCATAGCACCAAAGGATGGAGAGAATAACAGAGGTGTAAGAATCCTAAAAGCGGTTGCTACTCAGACATCAGGTGGAGAAAGACCAGCAAGAGCTGACTGGAGCGGTATAGCTGCACCAGTACTTGGTGAAGTAACATCAAAGGATGGTAAGATAACAGTTCCATTTACAATGGTTATTGGTTATGATGGTGCTGATAGTGTTGTAGTTACTATGACAGATGAAGCAGGTAAGGAAGTAGCTTCAGAAAGTTATGCAAAGGACACAACAGGAGCAAATGTTACATTTACTCCAAGTGCATCAGGTAAATATACATTCTCAATCAAGGCAGTTCGTGATGGCGAAGCAGACAAGACAGGAGCAGAAACAAAGACAGCAGATTTTGTACTCCCATTAGCAACATCTGCTATAGGCAGCATTTACAACAAAGGTAACGGAAGTGTTGCTGTAGAATGGTCAGCAGTTAAAGAAGCTACATCATATGCTGTTGAATACTCAAATGATGGCAAAAACTGGGCATCATTAGATGCAGCAGATAAGACAGAGGCTACTATAAAGGGACTTACAGTAGGTTCTGAATATTCAGTAAGAGTAGTTGCTAAGAGAGGTGAAGACTCAACAACATCTAAGGAAGCAACAATCAAGGTAACAAAAGAAGCACAGCAGAAGTGGGGACAGATTACTTATGGTAACGGCGCAAGCTCATCTAAGGACAGCTTCACAGGTTCTGCTAATGAAGGCAAGGTAACAATTAAGAGTAAAAGTGGTAAGTTAGTACCAGCTTCATTTGATGGTTTATCATTCTACTATACAGAAGTTCCTGCATCACAGAACTTCACATTAAGAGCTAAAGTAACAGTTGATTCTTGGACATTATCAAACGGACAGGAAGGCTTCGGTCTTATGGCAGCTGATAAGTTAGGTGGTTCTGGATGGAACAACTCTTATATGGCAGTAGCTTCTAAGACAGAATATTACTGGAATGAAGAAACAAAAGAAGTAACAACTGATAGTTCGGCAACAAAGATATCTCAGAAGCTTGGTCTTGCATCACAGGAAAAGACAGGCGTGACAAAGGACAACATTGCTGCTATTGAAGCTAATGATACAGCAACTGTTCAGGCGAACTTTAAGTCAACATCTTATCCACTTGAGCAGAGATATCCAGAAGCTAAGAATATAATAGGTAACTCTACTAATACACCAGCAGATGCTGGAGATATAACAGAGATGTACCTTACAATCCAGAAGAATAATACAGGTTACTTTGTAACTTATGAGTCAGCAGATGGTTCATATTCAACAACAAAGAAGTATTATGATACTGAGGCACTTGAAAGAATTGATTCTGATTATGTATATGCAGGTTTCTTTGCATCAAGAAATGCAACAGCAACATTCTCAGATATAACATTTACAACAATTGATCCTAAGGAAGATGCACCAGCAGAAGAAAGACCTATTGAAAAGGTGTCAGTTAACACATATGTACAATCTGCTACAGCAACAGGTAGTGCTGATTATGAATTCTTATTCTCAGCAAACTGTGATGGTACATTATCAATCGAGGATGCTAATGGAGAAGTTGTTGTTTCTGATGTAGAAGTAAAGGCAGATACACTTGTTAAGCCAGCTAGTGTAACACTTAACAAGGGTAAGAATGAATATAAGATAAACTTTACACCAGCAGAAGGATATAAGCCAAATGGCGAATATTCAGCAATGGAATCTTATGAAACAGTAGTTATTGATCATACAGTAACTTATAAGACATTCGGTGAAGCAGGTCAGTCTATCTGGGTTGCACCAGATGCAAAGGGTTCAGGTTCTAAGGAAGATCCTATGAGCATCTATGATGCTGTTAAGTATGTAATGCCTTCACAGCAGATTGTTCTTACAGAAGGTACATATAAGCTTGAATCACCATTAAAGATTGCAAGAGGTATCAATGGTACAGCAGATCAGATGATATACATGGTAGCAGATCCAGATGCAAAGACTCGTCCAGTTATTGACTTCCAGGGACTCTGTACAGGTATGACTATCGGTGGTGATTACTGGTACTTCAAGGGCTTTGATGTAACAGGTTCAGCAGATGGACAGAAGGGACTTCAGGTTTCAGGAAGCCACAACACATTAGACCAGATTGAAACATATCACAATGGTAACACAGGACTTCAGATCAGCAGATTAAATGTAACAGATACATATGCTGAATGGCCTTCATACAACTTAATCCTTAACTGTACATCATATGGTAATGCAGATAAGGGTTATGAAGATGCAGACGGATTCGCAGCTAAGCTTACAGTAGGTGACGGAAACGTATTTGATGGCTGTATCGCCCATCACAATGCAGATGATGGATGGGATCTTTTCGCAAAGGTTCAGACAGGTTCTATCGGTTCAGTAACTATCAAGAACTCTATAGCATATGCTAACGGATATCTTGAGGATGGAACTAACGCAGGTAATGGTAATGGATTCAAGATGGGTGGAGACAGCATGCCTGGTTCACACGTACTTGAGAATTCAATAGCATTTGCAAACAAGGCAAAGGGTATTGATTCTAACTCATGCCCAGATATCAAGGTAAAGAATTGTACATCAATTAACAATCAGGGTGCTAACGTAGCATTCTATACAAATTCAGCTAAGAATACAGATTTTGAAGCTACAGGAGTAATATCATTTAGAACAGCTAAAGAAGATGTTGCAGAAAATATCAAACCAGTTGGTTCACAGGATTTAACAAAGATATATAAAGCAACAAACTTCTACTGGGATACAGCTTCTAAGACTTCATTCAACACACCAGCAGCTGGTGAAGCAGTAACAACAGTTTCAGCAGACTGGTTTGCAAGTCTTGATTACTCATCTATATTAGATGGTAATAAATCAGTAGCAGGTATTGTAAGAAATGCTGATGGTACAATAGCACTTGGTAACATCTTTAAGCTTACAGATAAGGCTCCAGCAGGAGTTGGTGCTGATTTCTCAATAGAGAAGTTAACTAAGTCATTAAATCCTACAATCGGTACTCCAGTACCTACAGGAGATAAGGCTAATACAGCACTCTATGTTGTATTAATCGTACTTAGTGTTCTTGCCCTTGGTGGTGTATGCTTCTATGAAGTAAAGAGAAAGAAGAACAGTGTTAAATAAGTTTATATCCTAATATACCTAATATATAGTATAAGACAACCGTTTTATGGTTAATCCATAAAACGGTTGTTTTTTGTGGAAATTGTTTTTTGTGAAAATTGTTTTTTGTGGAAATTGCTTTTGTGGAAATTGCTTTTGTAGAAATTGTTTTTATAGAGAATTATGTGTTATTTGAATGTGCTTTTTTATAAAAAGTACATATAAAATATTTTACAATAATTAAATACGATAATTAATCAAAAGTCATATAAATGATAAAAGATATTATAAAATGATTGTATCTATCATAATTTACCTAATTATTTTAAGTGGATTTTTTAGAATTGATGTGATAAAATCTAAAAGTATAAAGGTGAAGATGATGAGAGGTGTCGGGTTATGAGTGAAGTTTCTACAATGGAGAGAGTTATTCGTTCGGATGTTTCTAAGGATGAATGCAAAAAGATAGAGAAGGTGCTTAGAAAGAATAATATTTCATATTTTGAGAGATGGAAGTTTCATACAGGCCTATTAAGATTCCTTAACAATGATAAGAATGCGAAGTGTGACATTCTTGTTCATATGGATTCTTTTGAAAAGGCTAAGAATTTATTGGAACAGAATCATGAGAATATTGGGTAGGATTGTAGAAGTGCGTAGCAATAAACAATCCGTAGGTATCAAAGTCGGTGGTTTTTGACCAGGACATCATAATAAGACTATAAAATAGCAAAGTAATAGGATTATAAAATAATAAAGATAATAAAGATGTTATATGGTGATACTATATGTACACATGGTACAGGCAAGCTGTGATATGAATGAACATTGGATTCATATTACAGCTTTTGTTAAATAATATCTTTCATCTTAATTGTAGAACTATTGATGATAGATAGAATAAGTAAATGTCGAATGGAGTTATTGTATGATAAAACATAATTATGTAAGTAAACTAAAGAGTGCAATGAGAGAAAATATTAAAAAGAATATTAAAAAGAATATAGCAATGTTAGCATGCATAACAATGTCAGGTACGCTCCTGCTTACAGGATGTGGAAAATCATCAGAGACAGCGGCTGATATTGATAACAAAAACAACAGCAGTGAAGTTGTAACAGAGGAAGTAACAACAAGAGATGTACATCCTTATGATATAACATTGACATTTACAGGAGATATTAATCTTGCTGAGGGTGAGCCGACAACAAAGGAACTGGATAAAAATGATGGAGATATAACAAAGTGTATATCGCCTGAACTCATAAAATATATGAAGGCTGCAGATATAACGCTTGTAAATAATGAGTTCTGTTATAGTGACAGAGGGCAGCCATTGCCTAATAAAATGTGGACTTTCAGGGCTAAACCAGAAAGAGCGAAGGTGCTTAATTTGCTAGGCGTAGATGTTGCACAGCTTGCCAATAATCATGTGTATGATTATGGTGCCGATGCCATGAATGATACATTTGCAGCACTTGAAGCTGTTGGAATACCTTATGTAGGAGCCGGTAAGAATCTTGATGAGGCTATGAAGCCATATTATGCAACAGTTGATGGTAAAAAGATAGCGATAGTGGCAGCTTCAAGGGCAGAAAAATATAAGATGACACCACAAGCTACAGATTCAACTCCAGGAATACTAAGATGTTATGATACAGAGCTGTTCATACAGACTATTAAAGAAGCAAAAGAAAATGCCGACTATGTAATAGCGGTTGTTCACTGGGGAACAGAGCATACAACAGTTCTTGAAGAGGTTCAGAGGTCAACAGCGAGAGATTATATAGATGCTGGTGCAGACATAATAATAGGTGGTCACAGCCACTGCCTTCAGGGAATAGAGTATTATGAAGATAAGCCAATATTCTATAGCCTTGGAAATTTCTGGTTTGATGAATACAATGTTGACACTATGCTAGTTAATATAAGGATAAGTGGTGATGATGATACAGAAAGAAAAGTAGATGTATCAGTAGTTCCAGCAGTACAGGATGGAACGCTTTCAGGCTGTGTAACTCGAATATGTACTGAGGATTCAGACAAAGACAGGATATTCAGTCTGCTTAACAAGGTTAGTATTAATGCAAATGTAGATGATAGTGGAGTGGTTACACAGGTGAAATAATCTATGCCCCTGTTTGTCTTTGTTACAAACAGGGTCATAATTTCTTTTTAGTAGGGAGACAAAATGGGCTTCAAGTGTAGCACACTCAAGC
>FR886200.1:64877-65652 GCA_000436475.1 Eubacterium sp. CAG:248 | reverse complement strand
TGGCTATGCCTCATCCAGCGACTGCATATAAGCATGCATGGATTCAGCTACGATTTTACTATGTGCAACAGCTTCAACAACGGTTCTTGCACCATTTACAACATCACCTGATGCGAATATGCCTGGTCGGGATGTATGACCGGTTTCATCAGCTTCTAGAAGTCCACGTTTGTTGGCGTTAAGACCTTTAGTTGTATTAACAAGTCTTGTCATAGGGCCCTGGCTTATAGAGATGATAACACTGTCAGATTCATACAGCTTGTCTGTTCCTTCTACATCAGTGAAAGAACCATCTTCATTCTCTATGATATCACGGAATATAACTCCATTATCTTTAATCTCAACAGGACGTTTATTATATTCAAATTCAACACCTTCAAGCTTGGCATAGCTGTATTCATACTGGCTTGCAGCAACCTCTTTAGTTATAGAGAAGCATGTGAGGTAACGTACGCCTTTTCTTATGGCAGTTCTAGCTACGTCCATGGCAGCATTACCGGCACCGATTACAATAACACGTTTACCAAGCTTATAGCTGTCAGGGTTGTTTAAGTAGTTAATGCCAAAATGAACGTTGCCAAAGGTTTCACCTTTGATATGTAGAGTATTAGGATTCCATACACCTGTACCTACGAATATTGCCTTATATCCGTCACGGAAGAGATCCTCGATAGTTATGGCACCTCCAATAGTTGTATTTGGACGTACCTTAATACCTTTAAGTTCAAGATGGCGGTATTCTATATCATCAAGCACTGCTTTAGGAAGTCTGAAC
>FR886200.1:63443-64846 GCA_000436475.1 Eubacterium sp. CAG:248 | reverse complement strand
GAACTCAGGGATTCCGTATCTTAAGACACCACCAATCTTATCTTTTCCCTCAAATATAGTTACCTGATATCCATATCGTGCAAGTATAATAGCGATAGTGATTCCGGCTGGACCTGAGCCGATAATAGCAACACGTTTACCATTGGAAGGTTTAGGACCTTCTGTCATCTTGTTAGCATAAGTTGTGGATATGTAATTCTCTATAGTAGAAAAATGAACTGGAGCTCCTTTACGCCCAAGTACACAGTGCCCCTCGCACTGGTTTTCATGGTTACAGACAAGACTGCATACAGTCGTAAGAGGGTTGTTTTCAAACAACATTTTACCAGCTTCATCAAGCTTGTTTTCTTTAAGAAGTCTGATAGCCAGAGGAATGTTAGTGTTTATAGGACAGCCCTTCTGACACTGTGGAACCTTGCACTGAAGACAACGATTAGCTTCATCCATTACATGTAATGCCATAAAATACCTGCTTTCTGCGCAGAATGCGCTTTATAATAAAAAGAGCTAAGATGCAACTTAAATGTACATCTTAGCTATATTCTATCATATGGATAAAAATATTAAAACAAAAGATAATATTTTAACGAGTATTAAACAAGTATTTAAACGAGTATTAAACAAGTACTTAAACAAGTATTTAAACGAATATTTTAATAAATGTTTTAATGAATATTTATGATGATATTTATCTTAATTCCCTTATAAACATATATAATTCAGAAGCATAAGCAGTAGCTTCATAATCTCTTGAAATGGTTGTGCCATCTTCATACTCAACAGTAAGGGTTAACTGTGTTTTAAGAGAGGACTGGTTATAAAGACAGAAGCTTATATAAAGGTGTTCAAAGTCATTATAATCAGCGGAATATCCGTTTGCATGGTCTATATAAAGAAACTTTTCTTTTGAGTTAAATAAGCTGAATGTATGATATCCAAAATCAGCAGATGGTCTGAAAAGAGAATGCTGCATGCCATATTCCTCAGATATTTTATAGTTATTTTCGATAATCTCATCAGGAACAGGTTCGCGTGTAAGTAAATGTGTGTTTTCATCAGATGAGGATAAAGTTATCCGTCTGATTTGTGATGTGCTGTCGGTCAGCTGCAGGTTGAGATCAAAGTATAACACCATGGTCTGGTTATGTCCCTGTGGTCCCCATGCCTGTATGTTGCTGGCATGGTCAGCAGAATTCCTGCTGTATGCAAGTGACAAGCCCCCTTTTCCAAGTTCTTCATTGTTCTCACCAGCATATACTTTAAGAGTTGATGATGATGGACTGCTATGACTGCTATTTAGTGATGGTAATAATATATTATAAGATATAATGCATAATGTAACAGCAGCGGCAATAGCAACAGCGGTTATTATATAGCTTAAGCCTTTGTGCGAAGACTTTTTT
>FR886200.1:59830-63410 GCA_000436475.1 Eubacterium sp. CAG:248 | reverse complement strand
GTTTTAAACCAGCTTTGCCAGTGCCATAAGGCGTGCGGTTATCCATAGTATGTGAGTTATCCATAGTATGTGGATTGTCCATAGTATGTGAGTTATCATCATCTGTCATTGCAGCCATAAGAGTCCGGTTTATAAGCTCGTCGCTTACATTTATTTTGCTGCAGTCTTTATCGAAGGCATCTTTAAAATTCATAATCGTTCACCTCTTTTCTTAAGATTTCCCTTGCTCTTTTTAGACGTGTTCTTACATTTACAGTAGATATACCAAGAATATCTGATATTTCTTCAGTTGAGTACTGCTCATGATAGAAAAGATATATTACATCGCGGTACTTTTGCGGAAGGGCAGCAACAGTTTCCCATACATACATCGAATCTATATCAAAATCCTTATAAGAGCTGCTGTTTAGTGGTTCGTAAGAATTGTTTGTATACCCCGAAGAATTATTTACTGCGCTATCTGAGCTTACAATAGAAGAATTATCATCGTATTCACAATTATCATTGACACTTTTAATAACCTTTGAATTCCATGAACTTTTAATAGTATTGATACATTCATTCACAGTTACTTTAAGCAGCCAGGCTTTTATGTGCATATCTGATTCAAATGTCTTATCATATGTGTATAATTTGATGAATACATTCTGAAATATATCTTCTGCCTCACTGACGTTTTTGGTTTTAAGAAGCGCCATTCTGTAGACGTCATTACTGTACATCTTAAGAATACGTTCATATTCTTTTGTGTTATTTTTATATCCCATGCTGTTTCCCCCTGCTGTTATCTGGATATTGCTAATATTAACACAAGCATATGTATTATTGTAATATGCTGTGTATAGATAATACAATTACATGAAGAAAAATGTGACAAAAAAATATAGGCATATAAAAATAAATAGTTTGTTAATAAAATATTAATATTTATACAATTTGTTGTATAACATTGTATTTTACTTGTATTTTGTATTCACTTCCCAAGGCTTTAACATATAAAATATATTAAAATGTTATACTTGTATATAAATTTTATATTGGTATAATTGCATAAATACAAAATTAGTATTATTAAAACTGTGAAAATGACCAATAGTCATTTACTTGCACATTAAATGTCTATAAGAATTCTAACAGGAAATAAAATAGAAAAAAACAAAGAAAAGCCAGTGTTTATCCATAATAAATGGAAATGTACCATGACTTTTTAATCGGAGGATTATATAAAATTAGCTGAATAAAATTAAGCAATAATTAAAATTGTACTAAATGAGATACAAGAAATTGTATATATTTTAAAATGTTTATAAAAATCATTGTTAAAAAATAAATTATTTGGCTTTACATTTACAAAAAATGGGTATACAATCCGCAGTATGAAAACGAAAGGATAAGGAGATGGTTTTTTGAATGATTTAGCACAGAAGCTTATTGAAGAACTTCAATGTGAGACCGTCTTTACGATTCCTGTTTTGGGTGGAATACCAGTTTCAGAGGCAGTTGTGGTCACATGGATCATTATGGCTGTGCTGGTTATAGTTGCATTTATACTTACCCGAAACCTTAAAGTGGATCATATAAGTAAGAGGCAGGCTGTTGCAGAAAGTATAGTAACAGGTCTTATGAATATGGTTCAGGGAATGGTTGGCGAAAAAGGCAGGAAATATGTGCCTTATCTCACAACAGTTATGTTGTATATTGGCGTTTCCAATATCATCGGACTGTTTGGCTTTAAGTCCCCAACTAAGGACTTAAGAGTCACGGTAGCACTGGCACTTATGAGTATTATACTTATTGAAGCAGCTGGTATCTATCACAAAGGTGTTAAACGCTGGTTACACGGCTTTGTTGAACCGGTTGCAATAGTAACACCTATAAACATTCTTGAAGTAGTAACAAAGCCACTTTCGCTTTGTATGCGACTTTTTGGTAATGTATTAGGAGCTTTCGTTATTATGGAGCTTCTTAAGATGATACTTCCGGTAGGTCTTCCGGTTGTATTCAGTCTGTATTTTGATATATTTGATGGTCTGTTACAGGCATATGTTTTTGTATTCCTTACATCATTATATATTGATGAGATTACAGAGTAGTGCATATAGCGTATATATGTATGGCACAGTTATATGCAGGATAAAGTCTGATAAGGCTTGTGCAGCCAGCAGAAGATATTATTAGAAAAGAATCTTGAAACTTAAGAAAGAAAAAGGAGATTAGATTATGAGTGGAACAATCATAGCTATTGGCGCAGGTATCGCCGTATTAGGTTCATTTGGTGCAGGTATTGGTATTGGTATAGCAACTGGCAGGGCTTCAGAAGCTGTTGCAAGACAGCCAGAGGCAGAAGGCAAGATTACAAAGACACTTATTCTTGGTAGTGCGTTGGCAGAGGCTACTGCTATTTATGGTTTCGTTATCGCCCTTATGATTATCGTTATGCTTGGCTAATCCGCATGGATTAAGCATAAAGGCATGATGGTATCGTATGTTTATATCCGGTATTATCCGGGTACATAATAAAAATGTATCTGCATTATGATGTATGAATATACATAAAATAATTGTACATAAAGTATATCAGGTAGAATATAAGCATACAGATAACAAAGAATAGACTACGAAGAAAGGCAGGAAAATAAGATGCTCCAGTTAGATGTTTGGAATGTTTTATTTACAATTATTAACCTTTTAATTCTCTTCGTGCTTATGAGAATATTCTTATACAAGCCAGTTCAGAAGATTATTGCTAAAAGGCAGGAGGAAGCTGACAGACAGTTTGGTGAGGCTGCTGCTAAGCAGAGTGAGGCTGAGGAGCTTAAGACAAAGTATCAGGCTGTGTTAAGCGATGCAGAGAATGAGAAGAAAAAGGTTGTTTCTGAAGCAAGAAAGACTGCTGATGAAGAATATCAGCGTATAGTTGCAGATGCCCACAAGACAGCATCACAGATTAAGGATGATGCTGAGGCAGAAGCTGTAAGCCAGAAGGAACAGATATTAAAGAAGGCAGAAAAAGAGATTGCAGATATGGTTGTTGATGCTGCTGCTAAGGTTGTAGCAAGCAACAGTAAAGATACAAATGCTGCACTTTATGACACATTTTTGAATAAAGCAGGTGATAAATAGTGATACAGACAGCGATTGATTATGCATCAGAATTACATAAAACAGGTATGTCGCACGAAGAGTTATCCACTATTAAGGATATATTCGATGTTGTACCACAGGTTAAGGAAGAACTTAGTGACCCAACAGTATCACTTGAGAAAAAACATCTTGTGATTCAGAAGGTATTCTCTAAGAATGTGAGAAATTTCTTACAGCTTTTATGTGATAACGATGATATAAATTTATTTGATGAAGTATGTAAGGCTTTAAAGGAGCTTGAGATGACTCCTGAACAGAAGGAAAGTACAGCAGTACTTACTTATGTTGAGGCACCATCTGATGAACAGCTTGCAGGAATCAAAAGCTTTATAGCAAAAGAATTCCACAATCCTGATATTAAGTTAGAGATGGTACAGGATTCATCTATAAAGAGTGGTTTCGTGCTAAAGGTCGGCTCTAAGGAGTATGACTGGAG
>FR886200.1:18574-59800 GCA_000436475.1 Eubacterium sp. CAG:248 | reverse complement strand
AGTGAAAAAGCACGTATTGACCAGTTAAAGAGCAGCATAGCAAAGGCTGTAAGTGCCGGTAAGACTACAGCAAGTGAGGAAGGTATACTTTCAATACTTGAGGCTAATATCAAGGATTTCGAGCTTGCAGTTAAGGATAAGGAAATAGGTGTTGTTAACTGGGTTGGTGATGGTATCGCCAATGTTGACGGCATTGACCACGCATTTTACGGTGAAATCGTTGTATTCGACAGCGGTGTAAAAGGTATGGTTCAGGATGTAAGACGTGATGAGGTCGGTGTTATCCTTTTTGGTAGTGATGTGACAGTTAAGGAAGGCAGCAAGGTAGCACGTACAGGCAAGATGGCTGGTGTTCCAGTTGGTGAAGGCTTCCTTGGAAGAATAGTTGATGCACTTGGATCACCTATAGATGATAAGGGTGATATCCAGGCAGATGGTTACAGACCAGTAGAGTGTGAAGCTCCTGGCATAACTGAACGTAAGTCAGTATCAGTTCCTATGGAAACAGGTCTTCTTTCTATAGATTCCATGTTCCCTATAGGACGTGGACAAAGAGAGCTTATCATAGGTGACAGGCAGACTGGTAAGACAGCTATCGCAACAGATACTATCATAAACCAGAAGGGTAAGGATGTTATCTGTATATATGTAGCTATAGGACAGAAAGCATCTACTATTGCTAAGCTTGTTAATACATTAAAAACAGCAGGTGCCATGGATTATACAACTATTGTATCAGCAACAGCAGCAGATCCAGCACCACTTCAGTATATAGCACCTTATGCAGGTACAGCCATGGCAGAGTATTTCATGCATAACGGAAAGGATGTTCTTATTATATATGATGACCTTTCTAAGCATGCGGTTGCTTACAGAGCTATATCACTTCTGCTTGAGCGTTCACCAGGACGTGAGGCTTATCCAGGTGATGTATTCTATCTGCATTCAAGACTTCTTGAAAGATCAAGCCGTCTTTCACCAGAAGCAGGTGGAGGTTCTATAACAGCACTCCCTATTATTGAAACACAGGCAGGTGACCTTTCAGCATATATTCCAACCAATGTAATATCTATTACAGATGGTCAGATATTCCTTGAAAGTGAGCTGTTCTTCTCTGGTCAGAGACCAGCCGTTAACGTAGGTCTTTCTGTATCCCGTGTTGGTGGTGCAGCACAGACTAAGGCTATGAAGAAGGCAGCAGGAAGTATCCGTATCGATCTTGCGCAGTATCGTGAGATGGAAGTGTTTACACAGTTCTCATCAGATCTTGATGAGGGTACTATGAAGCAGTTACAGCATGGACGTGCACTTATGGAGCTTCTTAAACAGCCTATGAGTCATCCATTTAGTATGGCAGAGCAGGTTATTATACTTGTATCAGCTAATGCACATGTATTCAGTGATATTGAGCTTTCTAAGATCAAGGGCTTCAGGGCAGATATGCTTGAGTTCTTCCATAGCCAGCATTCAGAGATAGTTAATACTATTGAATCAACTAAGGATCTTACAGATGAGACGAAGGAAGCTATTATAGCAGCAGCTAATGAGTTCAAGAGTGAAAGATAAGGGGGATTGCTATGGCGAATACTAAAGAAATTCAGGCCAGAATAAGTAGTATTCATGATACGATGAAGATCACCAAAGCCATGTATATGATGTCCTCAGTTAAGCTTAGAAAGGCTAAGCAGAAGCTTGAGAATACCGAACCTTACTTTTATGGATTACAGGATCAGATAAGAAGTATATTATTTCATTTTCCTACTATGCAGCATCTTTTCTTTGATAACAGAAATGTAGATAAGCATGAGAGTGTCAAGAAAAAAGCATTTATTGTCATAAGTGGTGATAAGGGTATGGCAGGAGCTTATAACCATAATGTTTTAAAGGAAGCAAAGAGATTGTGTGACGATGCAAAACAGTATACGATATTTGCCATCGGAGAAACAGGCAGAGCTTACTTTAACTCACTTGGTTATAATGTGGAGGATTCTTTCAGATTCTCTGCAAATAATCCATCAGTCCATAGAGCCAGAGTTATAACGGAGGATATAGTAGAACGTTATAAGAAGGAAGAGATGGATGAGGTGTATATCGTGTATACCAAGATGGAGCATGGCATGAAGGAAGAGGTTCAGGTTGAGCAGCTTCTTCCTCTTAAGACTAACGAATTCATCAAGGAAGAGTTAGCAGCTAATGCCAGACAGGGAAAGAGTAACGGTACACTTGAGGATTTTGAAGGTAATGATGATTATTTCGTTATCTATCCATCTCCAAAGGTTGTTCTTAATGATCTTGCATATAATTATGTTACAGGTTTCGTGTATGGAGCTCTTGTTGAAGGCTTTGCAACAGAGGAGAATGCCCGTATGGTTGCCATGCAGGCAGCTACAGATAATGCAGAAGCTATGCTTAAAGAGCTGTCTATAGAGTATAACCGTGTAAGACAGGCAGCCATAACACAGGAGATAACTGAGGTTATTGGTGGTGCAAAGGCTCTTAAGAAGAAAAAGATGAAGAAAAAAGCCCAGGCAGGATAAAAAAGGGCTTCAGACTAGGCAGAAAGAGGTGTAATTCACGTGGAAGAGATGAAAGGAAAGATAGTACAGGTTTCAGGACCTGTAGTAGACGTTGAATTTGAAGGTAATTATCTTCCAGCTATCAAGGATGCACTTTATGTAATACAGGACGGTAAAAAGAAGGTTATGGAGGTTTCACAGCATATAGGTAATAATGTTGTTCGATGCATTATGCTTGCAGCAAGTGAAGGCCTTTGTAAGGATATGGAAGTCACAGCAACAGGAAGTGGTATATCAGTTCCTGTTGGCGAAAAGACTCTTGGACGACTTTTTAACGTTCTTGGTGATACCCTTGATGATGGAACTAAACTGGATGGTGAGGAGCACTGGAGTATTCACAGAGATCCTCCATCATTCGCAGAACAGAGTCCTGTAGTAGAGATGTTACAGACTGGTATCAAGGTAATCGACTTACTTGCACCATATGCAAAGGGTGGTAAGATAGGTCTGTTCGGTGGTGCTGGTGTTGGTAAGACAGTCCTTATTCAGGAACTTATAAGAAATATAGCTGCTGAAAGCGGTGGTTATTCTATATTTACAGGTGTAGGAGAGCGTAGCCGTGAAGGTAACGACTTATGGACTGAAATGAAGGAATCAGGAGTACTTGATAAGACAGCCCTGGTATTTGGTCAGATGAATGAACCACCTGGAGCAAGAATGAGAGTTGCAGAGACAGGACTTACTATGGCTGAGTATTTCAGAGATGTTAAGAAACAGGATGTGCTTTTATTCATTGATAACATATTCCGTTTTGTACAGGCAGGTTCAGAGGTTTCAGCACTTCTTGGACGTATGCCATCAGCCGTTGGTTATCAGCCAACTCTTGCAACTGATTTAGGTGAACTTCAGGAGAGAATCGCTTCAACAACAAAGGGTTCTATCACATCAGTACAGGCTGTATATGTACCTGCTGATGACCTTACTGACCCAGCTCCTGCAACAACATTCTCACATCTGGATGCAACAACGGTTCTTTCAAGAAAGATTGTTGAACAGGGTATATATCCTGCTGTTGACCCACTTGAGTCAACATCAAGAATCCTTGAACCTGATGTAGTAGGTGAGGAACATTATACTGTTGCAAGACGTGTTCAGGAGGTGCTTCAGAAGTACAAGGAGCTTCAGGATATTATTGCAATTCTTGGTATGGAAGAGCTTTCAGAGGATGATAAGCTTACTGTATACAGAGCAAGAAAGATTCAGAGATTCTTATCACAGCCATTCCATGTAGCTGAGAACTTTACAGGTACTCCTGGTAAGTATGTTCCTGTCGAGGATACTGTTAAGGGCTTCAAAGCTATACTTGATGGTCAGATGGATGAATATCCAGAAGCAGCTTTCTTTAATGTAGGTACTATTGAGGATGTTAAGGCTAAGGCAGAAACATTGAAATAAATCCCGCATTTTTTACTTCGTAAAAAACAAGGAGGTAAATACCTCTGCTCGCCAGAGGGCTCGCATTTTTACTTCGTAAAAACAAGGAGGTATGGGTTGAATACATTTTCATTGAAATTAATAGCCTGTGATAAGGTATTCTATGATGGACCATGTGAGATTCTTATATTTGATGGTTTTGACGGTGAGATGGCTATTATGGCTAACCATGAGCCTATGACATGTAGTGTTGAAACTGGAGAATTAAGATTCAGGGTTCCAGGAGAAACAACATGGCAGGAAGCTATAGTTTCGACAGGACTTCTTAAAGTTGAACACAATAAAGTTGACATAATAGTGTATTCAGCTGAAAGACCTGAAGAAATAGATAAGTTCAGAGCTGAGGCAGCGCTTGAAAGAGCGAAGGAACAGCTTGCACAGAAACAGAGTATTATGGAATACCACGTATCAACGGCATCACTGGCAAGAGCTATGGCCAGACTTCGTGGTGTAAAGAATCATGATGTGTAAAGATATGAATTAATAATAAAGTTAGAAACTCTTCGATATTTTATAAGAATGTCGGAGAGTTTTTTGCGTTAATTTTGCGTTAAATTTACATTATTTATTTGTGTTATTTCTGCGCTATCGTTATAAGAAAATGACTAATATATTAGCTAAAATTGACAAAAAACTGTTAAACGGCTAAAATATTAGCTATGAATAATATTTTAGATTTAATAAAAACACCTAAGGATGTCAATAATGATATTGTTAAAAGAATGAGGGCAAGAAGAAAGGAGCAGAAGTTAACACAGGCTGAGCTTAGCAGGCGTGCAGATGTGAGCCTTGGTTCATTAAAACGATTTGAACAGACAGGTAACATAGCGCTTGATTCGCTTATTAAGATTGCTTTCGTACTTGGATGTCAGGATGATTTCGAAGGATTGTTTGCTAAGAAGGGGTATTCGTCTATTCAGGAGGTTATAGATGGTCAGCGTAAATAAACTGGATGTTGTGATTGATGGAAACAAGGTTGGAACTCTTGCAGTTGCAGATAAATATCTGTGTGCATTTGAATATACAGATGAATGGCTTATGAATGGATATTCGATAAGCCCCTTTTCACTGCCGCTGGAAAAGAAGGTGTTCGTGCCAAAGTCATATGAGCCGTTTGGGGGACTGTATGGAGTGTTTGCAGATAGTCTGCCTGATGGGTGGGGCAGATTGCTTGTTGACCGACTGCTCGTAAAAAACAAGATAAATCCATATGAAGTTAATTCAATAAACCGACTTGCTATAGTTGGAGCAGGTGGTATGGGAGCATTGGAATATTATCCAGAAAATCAATTCCTAAAAACAGATGAAAAGATGACTCTTGATGAGATAGCTGTAGAGTGCGAAAGAATATTTGAAACTAATAATTCTGATAATCTTGATGAGATATTCAAAATGGGAGGTTCATCGGGTGGAGCACGTCCTAAAGTGTATTATGAGATAGATGGAGAGGAATGGATAGTGAAGTTTCCATCATCTTATGATGTTAAAGATATTGGAAAACAGGAATATGAGTATTCACAATGTGCACGAAAATGTGGAATAGATATGCCTGAAACAAGGTTATTGAGTTCTAATTTTGGCTCAGGGTATTTTGCAGTAAGACGCTTTGACAGACAGAATGGCAGAAAAGTTCATATGATATCTGTGAGTGGCCTGCTGGAAACTTCTCACAGAATACCGAATCTTGATTATAACCAGTTAATGAAACTTACATTCATTCTTACAAAGAGTTACGAGGAAGTTGAGAAAATGTACAGACTTATGTGCTTTAATGTATATGCACATAACAGAGATGACCATTCTAAGAATTTTTCATATATATATAATATAGACGAGAAAGCATGGAAGTTATCTCCAGCATATGATCTGACATATAGTAATTCTATTGGTGGAGAGCATGCTACAATGATTGATGGTAATGGCCGCAATCCAGGAATAGAGGATATACTCCGGGTGGCGCAGAATATACAGATGGATGAAAAAAAAGCAAAGAGTATAGCAGAAAATATAAAAGAAATAGTAGAAAATGAGTTACAGGAGTATATACTTTAATACAGCCTGCGTAAGTCAGAATTAAATATCTGTCTTATGCAGGTAATTTTTGTCCTTTTTTTGCATAATATGTCCTTTTTTTGCATGGACTATTGTATGTGAGAGAATAAAATGATAAATTCACTTAGGAAGATAAATTGCATAATGATTGATAAAAAGATTGCTGAATTAATAGATAATATTGTTATTATGCATATCAAGGATTCAATTAAAGGAGGTTATCAACAGTTAAATATAAATAATAAAACAAAGGAACACTTAAACTTTTAAAGAAGCATATTACATCAGCCTAAAAGACCTAAGTAAGGTGTTATACTTATATAAAGCATTAAGAGGGATTAATATAGAAGTATAGTTACGAAAGAGATTAACGAAAGAGATTATAAGATTAAGTAATAAGCACGGGAAAAATAAATTTATGCCCCTTTAGTTTCTTTGCATATAGCTGGTATATATAGTATGATGTAAGTGTCAAAAGTATAAATTGCGTTTGTCTAGCAAAAATAAGCAATTTATACTTATTGACATAATAGTATCATAATACATATATGCAATCATAGCTGTGTAGATGAGTTGTGTATGTGACAGTATCAGTTCGGCAAAGGAATAAGGGACATATTTATGCTTAAGATAGCGGTATGTGATGATGAAGAAATATTCGCAGATAGAATTAAGAAGCTGCTGGAAAAACAGCTTATCAATAAGGGAATTGAACATAAAGTAGATGTATATAGCTCGGGAATAGAATTAGCGAAGCTGGGGGATGCTATATCAGAATATCGCATTGTGTTTCTTGATATAGATATGGAAGGAATGAACGGAATCCAGACAGCAGAGGTAATAAGAACATATTCCGATGATATATACATTGCTTTTGTGACAGCATATATTAATTATGCACCAGAGGGATATCGTTGCAATGCAATAAGATATATCCTTAAAAACAGCGATCAGCTGGCTGCATCTATATATGAATGTATGGATGCAATACTTGATAAGATAAGCGCAGCCACAAAACGAAGACTATAGATTTCTGTGGCGGAAGCTGTGAGGTATTGGTAAACCAGATAATGTATATTGAAAGTAATAAGCATAAGCTTCTGTTTCACATAATTGGAAAAGATCCTGAGGATTACAGTATATATAGTACATTAAACGATGTTGAAAAAGAGTACATAGAAGAAGATTTTTTGCGTGTGCATCAGAGCTATATGGTTAATATGAAGTATATTAGTAAGCTCGTAAGATATTATGTTATATTAGAGAATGGTGAACGTATAAGTATACCAAAGGGGAGGTATAGAGAGGTTGCTGACAGCTATATAGCATACAGGGGAAGATTATAATGGGGAATAGTATTAACAGCGTGATAATAATAACTATCGAAATGATAACCTGCAGGATGTTATATGAGTCTTTTGTTGTCCGTAAGAAAAATATAACAGATAAAGTATATAATATGAGCATGGTTCTTCTCATAGGTGTAATGTTTATCATTTCCAGGACTCTTAAGACATATATACCAGTAAAGCTGTTGGCTGGGATGATAGCGATAGTTATATATATGTATATTATGGAACAGATAAGTATTATCAAGTCAGCAGCAATAGCCCTGATATATTATTCGGTGGCAATTGTGCTTGATTATCTTGTTATGCTCATTATGATAAGCATATTTGGAAGCTTGGAAAATGTCGGGAATATATCAGAAACTGCTGGTAACTCACTTATTATACTGAGCAGGGCAGTATTTTTATTAATAACGATATTCTTAAGGCAATATAGCCTTAGGAAGAATGTTAACAGAGTAGATGTAAGCAATAGCGATTGCAGAAAGCTTCTGTTTTTCCCAGTGTTTACAGTTTTTATCGTTATAGCACTTAGTGGAACGATGATGACGATGGATGCAACACAGCTTGCTGTCATATATTATGTAATAGCAGTAGGCGTTGTTATTATGGATATCATTATGTTTCATCTTGTAAAGGATATAATAATGAATTCATATAAGCTTCGTGAAAATGAGGTGTTAAAACAACAGGCAGCAGGACAGATAGAGTTATACAGAACTGTATCAGAGAATTTCGACAGGCAAAGAAGAAAAACACATGAGTATAAAAATCAGATGCTGTGTATAGAGACACTTGCTGAAAATGGGGAGTATGATAAGCTAAAAAGCTATGTTAAGAGCATAACAGGAAACCTTAACAGGGAACTTGATATGATAGATACTAATAACAAGATAGTTAATGCAGTACTTAATGCAAAGTATCATGAAGCTGTCGATAACAATATACTTATGGTATTCAAGATTAACGACCTTTCGGGAATAAATATATCAGATGAGGATATAGTCCAGGTGTTATCTAATCTTCTTGATAATGCAATAGAAGCAGCCAGGCAGTGCGATATTAATCACAGGCTGATAAAGCTTAAGTTCACATGCGAGGATGCACATACGATATTATCAGTGTCAAACACTTATAAATATGAACCACAGATTACAGATGATGGATATATGATAACAAGAAAGGAAGAAAAGCAGGAACATGGCTTTGGACTTCGCAATGTTATGGCAGTACTTGATAAGTATAATGCAAGGCATGTCATAAGATGTGAGAGGGGAGAGTTTTTCTTTGCTATGATGTTATGATAAAATAGTCTTTTTTTGTAAAAAATAGTCTTTTTTTGCACATTGTATTGTTATATAGGGAAATTAGTGTTAAAAATATATATATAGTTTATACGGAATGTTTATGTGGATGTAGAATGAATAGGCATAAAAGAATAATATAGTAGAAAGCTATATATACATAAAAATAATGTATATCATAGGAGATTATATATAAAAGATAAGCTAAAGAGAAGATACACCATAGAGAATATAAAGTGCAACAGAGGTAAATATTGGTGAAAATAGCCATATGTGATGATGAAAGAGAGTTCTTGGAGAACGTTGGTTTAGCAATAGAAACATACCTGAATGAAAAAGGACTGGAGTACAATATTGATTTATATAATTCAGGTAAGGCAATCATGGAATTACGCGAGAATATAGTATCATATGATGTTGTATTTCTTGATATTAATATGCCTGAGGTCAGTGGATTAGAAGTAGCAGAATGGATAAGAACATATTCAGATAATGTTAATATAGTTTTTATAACAGCGATTATAAGCTATGCGATTTAGGGCTATAAGTATAATGCAGTCAGATATATACTTAAGAATGAAAGACAATTAAAAGCATCGATATATGAATGTATGGATGCAGTACTATATAATATGAATTATAGGGGAATTGATAAAAGGGTATTTATATGTAACCATAAGGAAAAAGAAGTAATCATTAATAAAGTCATGTACATAGAAAGCAGTGCACATAAGGTTACGTTTCATATAGATGGGAAAGAAAGTGATGATTATGTGACAAGCAACAAGCTGAATGATATAGAAAAGACATTAAAAGATTGTGAGTATATGATAAGGGTACATCAAAGCTATATGGTTAATATGATGTATGTAAAAAAAGTAAGCGGATATCGTATATATTTAAAAAATGGTGAGGAAATAGGAGTTCCCAAGCCACGCTATAAAGAAGTTAAAAAAACAATAATGGAGTTTAAAGCCATAATATAATTAAACGGAGGTATATAAAGATGAGTGATTTAAAAGTTAATGTACTTAAGGCAGTAAACAAAGTGACAAAGAACATGGTGGTAAAAAAGAATGATGAATGGCCATCTAAATGTACAGTAATTTTACATCAGCCTAAAAGACCAGGTAAGAAAACATTATAGTGATATGGAGTAATATATGCTTAAATACATTGCTGACATAACTATATTGGCTGTTGAAATAATATGCTACCTGATTTTTTTTGGCATATTTGCCAGAGGTAAAAAAATAAAGGTAAAACAAAAGATATCAGCGATTTGTCTGTTAATATCAATTGTATATGTGTGTGTGCATTTTTTGAAGAATTATACAATTGTGAAATTATTAATGATTATGCTTACAATGCTGATAGTAATAAGATTTTTATATGAAATCAGTGCTATTAAGACTATAATATTAACTTTACTTATACAGGGAATAATAGGTGTTATAGATTATATTGTAATTATGATAGTGACTGCACGATATAACAATATAGATATATTAGAAGGTTCAACAGATTTGATAGGAGTGTTAGTCATAATTGCAAGTAGAATCATTTTGTTTTTGCTTCTTATTACCGTAAAAAGAATCAGCGTTATAAAAAAGAAAAACGTTATTGACATGAGTAATAAAGAATGGCTTCAATTCCTTATATTTCCAATATTTACTTTGATTACGGTTATAGTGATGACTAATTCAATGATTACTTCATATCATGAAGATATAGTTAATGTGTACTATGTTATAGCAATAGTACTTATAGTACTTAATATGGTTGTATTCCATCTTATTAATGAGATTCTTGAGAATTCCCAGAGGATAAGAGAAGCAGATGTTTTAAAGCAGCAATCTATAGGACAGCTTGAATTATACAATTCATTACGTAAAAATTATGATATACAAAGAAAAAGAACACATGAATATAAGAATCAGATTATGTGTATAGATTCTTTGTTAAAAAAGAAAAACTATAATAAGCTTGAAGAATATATAAACAGTATATTTGATAAGCTTGATGGTCAGCTTGATATGGTTGATACAAATAATGAAGTGGTTAATGCAGTTATCAATGCCAAATATTATGAAGCTTTACAGAATGATGTATTATTCATTCTAAAGATAAATGATCTTTCGCATATAAAAGTTTCAGATGAAGATATAGTTACTATACTGTCTAATCTTCTTGATAATGCTATAGAAGCAGCAGGACAATGTGATATAGATAAAAGAACAGTAGGTATAAAGCTGTTATATGAGGATGATGTTCTTAGCATAGCAGTATCCAATTCATATAAAACAGAGCCTGAAATTATGGAAGATGGATATATGCGTACAATCAAAGATGATAAGGAACAACATGGATTAGGAATTCGTAATGTAGTTGCAACTTTGGAAAAATATAATGCAGAATATATTATTGATTATAAGAATGGAGAGTTTGTGTTTTCAATAATAATGTAGATGGCAGAAACCAGATGTCTGATGACGTCTGGTTTTTTTGCTATATAGATTGTGGTTGCTATTTAGAGGGGTGATTTAATATAGTCGTTTTTTGTTCAATATAGTCGTTTTTTGATAATGGGGTTGAATTGTGTATTTTGTGTGTTAAAATGTAAATAGAAAGAGAATTGTATATATGATTGATGAATTAATAGTAAAAATAGTTGATAGTATGATAAATACAGATATTATATCAAAAGATGACAAGGAAGCATATGTGTATGCTTATACAATTACACTGGAAAAAGTATTGACACTAATTACGATAAGCATAATGGGTGTGGTTTTAAACAGGCTTGTGAATATAATAATATTTTTGTGTACATTTATGTTTCTTAGAAGAAGAACAGGCGGTTTTCATCTTGAAACATTTGGCCAGTGTTTTATAGGAACTAATCTTATATGTGTTATCATTGAGGCATGTGACTTTGTATGGTTAAAGTATATGACACTTGTTATGTTTCTTTGTATGGTATCTGTTTTATACATAATATGTGTTGGTACAGTTAATCATCCTAATCTTGCACTTAATGATGGTGAATTAATGGAAAGTAAGAAAAGAGCAAGAATTATAGTGGCTTTGGAAGCATTATTAACTATAGTTTTGTGTATTGTGGGGGTTGATAAAACGATAACAGGATATATGGCTATGGGTATTAACATATGTGCATTGTTATTGGTTATGTCAAAGATACAGAGCAGGATGAATAAGTAAGATGCTTGGTACATAGAAGGTTATTTGTTAGTTAGATTTCATGTATCTTAGGCATTTGAAGTTGGAAAGGGGTGACAGGAAATATGAAAAAAGTGGTATTAAGTGCTATATTTTTTATGATGGCTATGTTGGCGGCGTGTACTAAATACCAGATAAATGAGGAACAGTCTGATAATAATAATCCTTTTCCTGATTATGTATATAATCAGGAAAAGGAGCAGGGGGTATATGGGCAGTCAGATATGGCAATAGCAGAAAATGGCTATTATTATATAATTGACAATATTTTGTATTTTTATAATATAAATAGCGATGTCAATATGCCGTTATGCTCTAAGGTAAACTGTAATCATGATGGTGAAACATGTGATGCTTATGTTAGTGGAATTAATGCAGAAAATGGCACATTTGAATGTAATTGTATGAATAAAAAAGTTATGTATTATAATAATCATTTATATTGTATTGAGGTTACTAAAGACAGGGATTATTATTTATGCCAGTATGATGCTACATTTGGAAATAAAGAACGTATTACAAAGCTTGCATCAGTAAAAGATGAGCAGATAATGGTAACCAGTGTACAGGCAAGTATGATATCAGATGGTTATTTTTATTACTATACATCATTTTTGGATGCTGACTATGCAAAAAATTGTTATATTGCACCATTTTATATATGTAGAATAAGGCTTGAAAGCAATTCATCAAGAGAGGTTCTTGGAGAATTTCAGTTTCCGGGAGATTATGCTATGAAAGCTGGAGAGAACAATGGTTTTGGCGTTTATCTGTCAGATAATAATATTTATTTTTATGCTGGCGGAACAGGGAGAATGTATTTTTATGATAATAATGTACAATACCGTGTTTCAAAGTATGATTTAAGTACAGGTCAATATACAGAATTATGGACATATACAGGTGATGACAGAGTAGATGTATTTGGAGAAAATACAGGAAAAGTAAATTCTATGTCAGATGGCAGTTATGTCAGGATGGATAGTAATGGTAATTTCTACATTATGACATCATCAACAGGTAAAGAAAATGATACCTTAATTAAGGTTAATTTTGATAAAAATACAAGTGAAGTTATTTACACTACAGATATGGAGAAGTTGTATTCATTACAAAGTGATGGTGAGTATTTATATTTTTTTGAGTCTACACAAAGCAGAGAAACAAAGTCATATTTCACAGCAATAGATATGAATGGCACATTAAAAGCACAATATGAAATGGAATATGATGAGGAATTTTTGGAAAAAGCAAAAAAATTTTATGAGCAGTTTCCAGAGGATACTTCTGTTGTTGTGGATGCATCAGAAATCTGTGTATATGGGATTGACGAAAGATATATTCTTATGGGCAGCAATACTAATTCAGATGTATATAAGAATTTAAAATCTCTTAATAGCAAACCTTCTAAAAAGGTGATAACAACAGGCGTAGGAGTAATAAATAAAATGGATTATCTGAATAGTGGCACTGCATCAATAAAACAGATATATCAGAATTTATCATAGTTACAGAGCAGGGTTAAATATAAAATGTTTAATCCTGCTTTTTAAAAATAATTACGGGGAGAAGGGATGTTATGGCAGAGCTTAAAAGAATTGTTGGAAAAACATATATAGGTCTGTTAGTATGTTTATTAGTGTTTAATATGCTGATACTTGTCAGCGATAAAACAGATGAACAACAGGTAACATATGCATATATAGAAATGCTTAATACGGCTGAAAGTGTTAAGTCAGATAGCAAACTGAGTACGGAAGCGGCAACGATAGCGTGGCAGGAATATTTTCAGAAATATGAAATCAATGGCAGTGACCGTTCTGACAAGACAGCAGCTGCTAAACAGGCAAGAGAGAAGTTAATGCAGCAGGCAAAGTATATAGATAATTACAGGGGGATAATTGAGGATAAAAGACAGACAGCAATATTATATGCAACAGCGGGAACTTATAAAAAGAACAGCTTTGAATATAACAACTTATTAAAAACGCAATATGATTTATCACAGATAATAGATGCAGATGTGCAATTAAGTAATGGATTGTGGTTAGAAAAAATATATAAGAATAATTATATTCATTTATTAACATTAATTACGTGTGTATATACAGTATATATGTTTTTTTCGGAAAGAAAAAACGGATTATATCATATTGTACATACAGGTCAGAGTGGAAGGGGAGTTCTGTTTGTTAAGAGAAGTATAATATTGTTAATACAGGCGGTAGTAACGAATGTTGCACTGTATACAGAGTCAGCGGTTATGCTGCTTAACAGATATGATGGTGTAAAAGACCTGAATGTTGCAGCCGTAAGTGATGAATATTTTATACTTACTTCGGGTAAGCTTTCAAGAATACAGTTTTTAGGATTAATAATATTATTATCGATATTGGCAAATGTTGTATTATCGCTTGTTTTATGGGCAATTTTATTGTGCTTTGGCAATGTAAATATCGGTCTGTTTTTTTATTGCTGTATTTGTGTGGCTGATGTGGTGATATATAAGGTTATTTCAGCAAAATCTATATTGCATATATTTAAGTATCTGAATGTATATTATTTATTTTTTCCGAATAAAGCAGCAGAATACTTTAACTGGGGATGTTTTAACATTGCAGTATCTTTGTTAACAACTACGATAACTGTATCGGTATTTATAGGAATACTGGCTTTGTTTGCAAGTGCATATATCAGCATAAGAAAATATTTCACTGGTAAGATGAATATAGTAGAAAACGCTATAGAGTTAATTCTGACATATATTATGAGATTAATGGTAAAGACGAATAATTTCGGTAAAGAAGTTTATAAGATATTAATTTCACAGGGAATAATATGGATACTGCTGCTTCTTGCATATATTGCAGCTAATGTAGAGCCAAGCTATGGGGTTATATATGATGCCAAAAAGAGTTATATGTTAGGATATTATGAGAAAGCGGAAGGGTTAAGTTATGGTACGGAATTAATAGATATTTATAATGAATATAATGATGAATATGAAGATTTTCTTGATAACTTTGATTATTCTGATGAAGGCGCGAAAACAATTCTTGCTAACAGACAGGACTTATTTAATACTGTAAAAGAGAATTTTAATTATATTAAACAGATGAATGAGAAGGGAATATCAGCCGTTGTAATTAATCCATATGAGTATACAGAAACAATAGGAAACAGAGAGTGGAATAATCAGGAACTTATTGCAATGATAAATGTTATTGCAGCTATTGTTATTTCATGCGGGTTTATAGCATATGAAAAGAAATCAATGGTAAAGAGTCTGGCTCTTACGGGAATGAACAGAAGAAAATGGCTGGTAAAGAAGTTGTTTATCCAGAGTATGCTTAGTCTGCTATTTGCCTGTATTACATATGGGATGTATTATAAGAAGCTTTGTGGTGTATATACATATACCAATATAACAGCACCATTGAAAAGTATAATGCTGTTTCAGAATTACATAATAAACCCACCGATAATAGTATATATTTTTATTGATTTTATGATTAAATATATGTTCCTTTTGGGAATACAAATGATAATGTCAGTTGTATCTATATATGTTAAATATTCATATTGTTTTATTGTAGGGCTGGTAATTATTTTACCACAATTATTGTATATGCTTGGGTTTAAGTTTATGTATAAAATATCAATAGTAAAGTATATGGCATTTTTCAGATGTTGGATAGAAAGCGGAAGGACGATGACTGTTTACTGGTTTTTGACTGGAATAATTATTTTGGTTGGAATAGGCGCAACTATATATATTATGAATGTATTCCAGCATAAGGCTGTTATAAATAAAAATGATAAGGAAAGGAGTTAATTAAAATATGGAATTAGAGCTTATAAATTTAAAAAAAACTTATGGAACAGTACAAGCGTTAAAAGGAATAAATTATAAATTTACATCAGGAATATATGGAATATTAGGTTCAAATGGTGCAGGAAAGAGTACTATGATTAATCTTATTACCGATAATATTTCAAGAGATAAGATTAATGGTGGAAGTATTTTATATAGTCAGGATAAAGAAAAAAAAGACATATTGAAGCTTGGAAAAAATTTTAGGAAAATTGTTGGATATATGCCACAACAGCAGGGATTTTATGAGGATTTTTCGCCTATGGCATTTCTTAAATATATGGCAGAAATTAAAGAAGTGAAAAAAATTAAAGTATCAGATAAAAATGGAAATACAATTACTAAAAGTGTTAATCAGCAGATAGAAGAGCTTCTCGATGTAGTTAACCTTAGTAATGTTGCATATAAGAAAATAGGTGGTTTTTCGGGAGGTATGAAACAGAGAGTTCTTTTGGCACAAGCTTTATTAGGAGAACCTAGAATTCTTATACTTGATGAACCCACTGCTGGACTTGACCCTAAAGAAAGAATTTCAATAAGAAATTATATTGCAGAATTATCAAAGAATAAGATAATTCTTTTTGCAACACATGTAGTAAGTGATATAGAGTGTATAGCCGATAAGGTTATTTTATTAAAAGATGGACAAATTATAGCAACAGGCACTCCTGTAGAATTGATTGAGAATATGTCAGGAAAAGTAGGAGAAATTACTTGTTCTCTTGAGCAGATTAGTGATAAACAGAAAAAATATAAGATAGGTAATATAAGACAAAGAAAAAATGGTTTAGCATTGAGGGTAGTAGGAGATGAGTTACCTGATGAAGCAGTAAAAGTTGAAGATAATATTAATCTGGAAGATGTATATTTATATTATTTTGAATAAATATTAATTATAAATAGGGAGATATATATGAAAAAGAAAAAATATGCAATTATACTAATATGCCTTTTAGTTATAGTAATAGTTATAATAGCAATAAATATAAGGATTCCAAAACGAATCAGTATAAATCAAAATATATCCGAACTTTCTGTTACAAGGGGGAAAGATGGAGTAAAACAGAAAATAGATGATTGTGATAAAATAGCTGGTATGATTAATGGAATACATGTGAGAACATATTCTGTTGTTTCTATATTAAAAGGAGATGCATCGCGTACTGGTTGGGAGTATCGTCTTTCGTATAAAGATAGTGATGGAAAACATAAAAGTATAGTGATATCGCAAAGCAATATAGAGTATAATGGGAAAAGTTATACAGTAGAAGATACAGACATGATTACAGATATTATAAATGAACTCGCTGCTGTATATAGTGAATATGATTCAAAGATAATTAAGTTTAATCTTACAGATTTGAAAAATATTATTATAAAAAGTAATATTACATCAAAAAAAGTGACTATAGATGGAAAAACATTAGATGATTGTATTGAAAGACTATCAAAAGATAATATGCCGGAAAAAGCTAAGCCAGACACAGAACGTACTTTATATAAGATTACACTTAATTATAATGATGGAACAAGTGAAGAAATTCTTGTGTATTTTGGAGATGTTTTAATGTATAAAGGAAAATATTATGAACCGTGTCGTAATCTGTGTGAGGTTATAAATGAGTATGTTGGTGATTAATGTATAATGGTATATTTAACTAAAGAGTTGCCCTGCAGCTCTTTTTTTATTGTGCAAAATGTGGTATTCTATTATTTAATGAAGTTTTATAAAGATACGGGATTATCATCCCACTTTTATGCTCATATCGGGGCGGATCCAAAGGTCTTTCGTCCACCTATGAGCAAGCTCATGTGGGTTTAGACCTTTTACCATGGTATCAATTATATAGCAGGAAGGAAAATATTATGCCAGTAACAGATTATTTAGTAAGAAATGCCGAGTTATACCCGGATGAGGTAGCTCTAGTTGAGCTTAATCCTGATGAGAAGGATACTAGAAGAACGACCTGGAAGGAGTTCGATCTGATTCAGCCTATTAATAACATGCCATACAGGCGTGAGATTACATGGAGTGTATTCAACGAAAAGGCTAACAGGTTTGCCAATATGCTTCTTAGCAGGGGAGTTAAGAAAGGGGATAAGGTAGCTATTCTTATGTATAACTGTCTTGAATGGCTTCCTATATATTTTGGCGTGTTAAAGACGGGTGCTATCGCAGTGCCTTTTAACTTCCGTTATGATTCGGATGAGATATATTACTGTGCCGAGCTTGCACAGGTTGATGTTATAGTGTTTGGCTTCGCATTTATTGGAAGAATAGAGGTAAATGCAGAGAGATTATCAAGAGGAAGACTTCTTATATATGTTGGTGATAACTGTCCAAGTTTCGCAGAAAGTTATCATGAACTGGTAGCAGACTGCTCCAGCAAGGAGCCGGATGTTAAGATAACTGAGGATGATTATGGTGCTATATACTTTTCTTCTGGAACTACAGGTTTTCCTAAGGCTATATTACATAAGCACCAAAGTCTTACACAGGCAGCTATCATGGAGCAGAAGCATCATTCAACAGGAAGAGATGATACATTCTTGTGTATACCGCCTCTTTATCATACAGGTGCTAAGTTCCACTGGATGGGAAGTCTTGTGGCAGGAAGTAAGGCGGTGCTTCTTAAGGGAACCAAGCCGGAGCAGATACTATCAGCGGTATCAAGTGAACACTGCACTATTGTATGGCTGTTAGTGCCTTGGGCACAGGATATTCTGGATGCACTTGATTCAGGAAGGATTAAGCTTTCAGATTATAATCTGTCGCAGTGGAGACTCATGCATATAGGGGCACAGCCTGTTCCACCTTCACTTATAAAAAGATGGAAAGAGTATTTTCCTAATCATCAGTATGATACCAACTATGGTTTATCAGAATCTACAGGTCCAGGATGTGTTCACCTTGGCGTTGAAAACATACACAAGGTTGGTGCTATTGGTATTCCAGGATACGGCTGGCAGTGTAAGATAGTGGATGAGCATGATAACGAGGTCTGTCAGGGTGAAGTAGGTGAGTTATGTGTAAAAGGACCTGGCGTTATGACATGTTATTACAGGAATGAGGAGGCTACTAAGGAGGTACTTAAGGATGGATGGCTGTATACAGGAGATATGGCTATGCAGGATGAAGATGGATTCTACTTCCTTGTTGACCGTAAGAAAGATGTTATTGTATCAGGTGGAGAGAATATATATCCTGTACAGATAGAAGATTTCTTAAGAAGATTCCACAAGATTAAGGATGCGGCGGTTATCGGTCTTCCTGACAGAAGATTAGGAGAGAAGACAGCAGCTATCATAGAGATAAAGGATGGAGTTACATGTACAGAGGAAGAGATAGAGAATTTCTGTATGGAGCTTCCTAGATATAAGAGACCTAAGGAGATTATATTCGCTGAGATTCCACGTAATGCAACAGGTAAGATAGAGAAACCTAAGCTTCGTAAGATATATGGGGCTGATAAGCTGGTTGCTAAGGAGAATCAGGGCTGATTGATGTATATTAATAGATTTCGCCATGCTGATAATATGTTGGAAAAGTGGAATGTAGAAAGAAACTGGCAAATGAGGCAATATTGAAAATACGCAGGAATGTGTATAGCAGAAAGCATGTATAAATGAATATTAGTGTAACGAAAAAGAACGGAGTAATATATGAAAGAATTGATGTTAGGCAACAAAGCGGTTGCCAGAGGATTATATGAGGCTGGATGTAAGGTGATATCCAGCTATCCAGGTACGCCAAGTACAGAGATTACAGAGGAGGCGGCAGCTTATAAGGAGGTATATTGTGAGTGGGCACCTAACGAAAAGGTAGCACTTGAGGTAGCGCATGGGGCTACACTTGGTGGAGTAAGGGCAGCATGTGCTATGAAGCACGTTGGACTTAATGTGGCAGCAGATCCATTATTTACTATATCATACCAGGGACTTAATGCCGGTCTTGTAGTATGTGTGGCAGATGATCCGGGTATGCATTCATCTCAGAATGAGCAGGATTCAAGACATTATGCTATAGCAGCCAAGCTTCCTATGCTTGAACCATCTGATTCAGAAGAGTCAAGAGTGTTTGCTAAAAAAGCATTTGAAATGTCCGAAAAATTCAATACTCCTGTACTTCTTAAGATGGTTACAAGAGTAGCACATTCACAGAGTATAATAGATACAGAGGAACGCGTAGAACCAGCACAGGTACCTTATGTGAAAGATCCAACTAAAGTTATGATGACTCTTAATTCGCGCAATGCACATGTGAGAGTGGAGCAGAGAACGAAAGACCTTATAGAATATGCAGAGAATTGTGAATTCAACAGGGTTGAGATGGGAAAAGATACAAGTGTTGGTATTATCACAGATTCTACTTCTTATCAGTATGCAAGGGAAGTATTAGGAGAGGACGCATGTATATTAAAGCTTGGACTTATCAATCCTCTTCCAGAGAAGCTTATAAAGGATTTCGCAGCTAAAGTTGACAGAGTAGTAGTTCTTGAAGAACTTGATCCAATTATAGAGAATCATTGTAAGCAGCTTGGTATCAAGGTATCTGGCAAAGATACATTTCCTATATGTGGGGAATTCTCACAGAATCTTGTAAGAGAATGTCTTGGCATGGAAGTGCCTGCTCATATGAGCATAGATGAGAATCTGCCGGCTCGACCACCTGTTATGTGTGCAGGATGTCCACATAGAGGTATATTCTACATATTAAAAAAGAAAAAATGCATGGTATACGGAGATATCGGATGTTATACACTTGGTGCGGTGGCCCCTCTTAACGCTATGGATTTAAATGTGTGCATGGGAGCATCATGTTCAGGTCTTCATGGCTTTAACAAGGCTATGGGAGAAGCAGGAGAAAGCAACAGCGTAGGTGTTATTGGTGATTCAACATTTATACATTCTGGTATGACCGGTATAACTGATATTTCTTACAATATGAGTAACTCGACTGTTATTATTCTGGATAATTCCATAACAGGTATGACTGGCCATCAGCAGAATCCTACAACTGGTAAGAATCTTAGAGGTGAGCCGGCAGGTAAGGTTGACCTTGAAGCACTGTGCAAGGCACTTGGCTTTAACAGGGTAAGAGTTGTTGATCCATATGATCTTAGGGCTGTGGAAGAAGCTGTAACAGATGAGCTTGCAGCTAAGGAGCCATCTATTATCATAAGCCGTAGACCTTGTGTTATGATAAAAGGCACAGTTCATAAGCCACCTATAAGTGTTGATGAGGACAAATGTGTTGGATGTAAGCAGTGTATGAGTATCGGTTGTCCTGCTATAGCAGTTAAGGATAAGAAAGCACACATTGACCCAACTCTTTGTATAGGATGTAAGGTGTGCTCACAGATGTGTAAGTTTGGGGCTATTTAAGGATTACATTATTATCAGAATATAAAGTCCGATTTATTCAATAAATATCAGGCTTTAATAAGAAATGAGGAACATATATGAATGATTCAGTTAAGAATATTATGATTGTTGGTGTAGGTGGACAGGGAACACTGCTTGCCAGCAAGATGTTAGGATATGTGCTTATGCATCAGGGTTATGATGTCAAGGTATCGGAAGTACATGGTATGAGCCAGAGAGGTGGAAGCGTTGTTACCTATGTAAGATTTGGTAAAAAAGTATATTCACCAGTTATAGATAAGGGAGAAGCTGATTATATTCTTTCTTTTGAGAAGCTTGAGGCTGAACGCTGGATAGAATATCTTAAGGTTGGTGGACAGATTATCACCAACACGCAGGAGGTTGATCCTATGCCTGTTATAACAGGTGCTGCAGAATACCCGGCAGATATTGTTAAGAAGCTGGAAGAAGCTGGTGCTAAGGTTGATGCAAAGGATTTCTTATCAATAGCTGAGGAGGCTGGTTCATCTAAGGCTGTTAATATCGTGCTTATGGGAAGATTATCAGAATATTTTGATGATATACCTTATGAGGACTGGAGTGATGCTATAGATGCAATCGTACCAGAGAAGTTCAGAGAGCTTAATCATAAGGCGTTTGATCTTGGAAGGCAGGCATAAAAGTCTTATATGATAATGTATGATAATGGTGCTATATGATGTAGCACCATTATTTTTTTTATAATACATGTCACTTTTCCAGCTGCGTATCTGTAATATATACATAAGCTTATGATGTTCAGACCAAAGGTCAATATGCAGGGGTGTCTGCATATATATGGCACAAACCTGTCAAGTACAGAAATAAACGTGGAAAAGGACGGTGGTTTTTATGAAGAAATCAATAAAAAAGATATTGGTAGATGTGAGCGTGATTACACTGATTATAGGCTGTTTGTCAGCAGTGATGGCATGCAGCAGTAAAACATCTGATAGCGGAAAGACAGACGTAGATTATAAGTATGCATCATATGTATATGATGACAATGAGCCGCAATATTATATGTCAGACAGTGCAGCGGCAGCAGAGACAGGTTACTACTATATAGCTGGTGCATCAGGAGTCAGTGACAATACGAATAGCTACATGTATTACTATGATATGGTTAAACAGGAGGCTATTCCACTGTGTTCCGATATTGATTGTGATCATAAGACAAAAGACTGTGAGGCATATATATCATCAGATATGTGTCTTAGTAGTAAGATATGGTATCACAATCAGAGAATATATATGATAGAAAAGACTGCTGAGAAGGATATACTTGTTTCTTATAATAAGACTATGAGAGATAAGAAAGAGGAAAAAACATTGTCCATAGATGGTTATTCTGTCAATGGAAATAAGAACAATGCATGTATAAGCCATGGAAAGCTGTATTATATGTTAGCAGGTAATAACACAATCATGCTGTGTTCGGTATCGTTATCGGATGACAGTCAGCCTCATATTATAAAGACATATGAAAGTACATATAACTATCTTGAACTCATAGTATTGTATGGTATAGGAGATAAAGTATATATAAACTGGAACAGTGGTATATCTGTGGGAAAAAGTATATATTATGTTGAGGTGCTTGATATAAATACAGAAAATGTGCAGAGACTTTACAATATGAATGAACAATATCCTGATATAGCTGATTCAATCTTAAACTGGAACAGTGAAGTCAGCTTTGATAAAAGCAATAATATGTACTTCCCATGTGCCAATGAGGATAAATATATTATAAGAAAGTTAAATCTGGACAACGGAGAGATAAAAGATATATTTACATTGGATATTGAGGGAACTACAGTGGAAGCAAAGCAGGAGAAAAAAGAAATTAAAAATGAAGAGGTTTCGCAGTTTAAAGAAACTGGGGATGAGAATTACATACATTTTTATGGATATGATGGAAAACATCTGTATGTATACAGAGGAGTTAATCTTTCTAAATTAGCGGGAAAAAGCAGAGAAGAAAGACTGGCAGCCTATGACAATTATATTTATATATTTGATACAGATGGAAATGTTGATGAAACGGTTGTACTGAATAAAACTAATGAGAATTCTTCAGGTAATATAACTCTTGACTATAAAGGCGGTGATGAAAGGTGCATGCTTGTAACAACTGCCAGAGCGGATGTAGCAGGTATGGAACTGTCACAGGAGGAAAAAGATAAGATAGAGGCTATTGATAAAGAGGCGGCAAAGAAAAAGAAGGGTGGAGCAAATATATGTGTAACTGCGGTTCTTGATAAGTCACAGATAGGAAGCACAAGCATGCAGTGGCAGCAGATAACACCAGAGTAGTTGGAGAAAGCCTATGGAACTGATAAGAATAATAAAGAAAAGCATTCTGTGTATAATATGTGCGCTGGCAGCGGTTATAAGCATATGTATTTATCAGGTTAACAGCAGCAATGATGCTGTGACATATAGATATTACAGACAGATTATCAATGATTATGACAAGATTAAAGAAGACAGGGTAGGTCTGACAGCCAGTAAGCTGACAGCCGCATATGATACATATAGGGAAGAAGATAGCGAGTATATAAACAAAGCAGCAGAGCTTGTTGAGAATAAGGAAAAGTACGTGAAGTCTTATAACAGCTATTATGACAATAGTGCGGACAACATCAAGTCTAAAAATTATAGCAGAATAGCAGATAGCACACTTTTTGGTGATACAGACAGCTATTATATTCTCAATGCCAATAAGCAGTTAAAAGATAAAGAAAAGCTTGAAAAAGCAGATGTGGCATTTAATAATACAAACACGGCAGCTATTGAGCAGCTTCTTAATAATAGAGCTATACCGCTTATCTACGTGATTATGATGACGGTTATCATAATACATTTTACAGAAGAGAGCGACAACGGAGTATATGTGCTTGTAAGAACAAGCAGGAGAGGAAGAATATTTCTGCCTGTTATAAGATGCTTTATTATTATAGTATTTAATATAATATTATCATGTCTGTTTAATTCAATAACATATGGTATATATGCAAAGATATATGGTGTTGATGGAACTTGCTGTATACAGAATTCGAAAATGTTTAGTATGTTTCCTTATGCTGTTAGTG
The DNA here is from genome assembly GCA_000436475.1 of Eubacterium sp. CAG:248. Lineage (GTDB taxonomy): Bacteria > Bacillota > Clostridia > Lachnospirales > Lachnospiraceae > Lachnospira. Next base: position 35,470 of record FR886200.1, on the reverse strand, counting down.
TAAATCAGATTTTTGTTATATATGTATTAGTATATGCCTGCGCAATGACTGCCATAAGTCTTTTGATATATCTTATGATAAACCTTGTGAATAATTATAAGATAGCAGTTACGCTGCTTATAGCAGTGCTTTTATGCGAATATATGCTGTATGGCAGAATACAGTATAACAGTACATTTAACAGTCTTAAATATATTAATGTATTTAATATTATATTTCCTGGAGGCTCTTATCTTATGTATGAGAACTGGGGAAGAGATGGCTTTATAACAGATGTAAGTACAACAACGTGGATTCTTACAGCTGTTTTACTTGCTGCAGGACTGATGGGAAATGTGATTGCTTATTCATTAAAATATACAATCAGACAAAAGAGTGTCATAGAAGCTGCTGCGGTAAAGATAAGTCAGTCTAATCAGAAGATTGTGTCTGGTATGCCTTTATATGTTATGGAAATCTATAAAACAATGATAGTACAGAAGGGGATTGTTTTTATACTGGCAGGGATATATCTGTTTACATCGGCTAAGGTTATGAAGGGCATAGATTATGGCAGTAATAACAAGACATATAAGCTTAACAGTTTTTATGTGGAATTCGATGGGCATGAGGCAGATAAGGAGGTCAGTGATTATATTGAAGCATTAAGAGATGAGGCTGTGCTAGTGCAGGACAGTAAAGAAGATGGCTCTTATGAGAAGGAAAATGCCAAAAAGCTTCTTGGTACAGTGGACATAATGCAGAAGGAATATGATTATGTTAAAAATATAAATGAGTCCCGTGAAGCAGAGACGGTTATAGTTAATCCATATAATTATGATGATATATTTGGAAGCAGGCTTTATTCTAACAATGAAACAATGAATCTGATATCCGTTGTTATCATTATACTGATAGCGGCAGGAGATTATGCCTCAGAGCGGCAGCAGGGAATGAATATGCATATAAGAACAGCAGGAAAAAGAAAGAAGCTGTGGTGGATCAAGCTGTCAAAGATTGTTATGCTGGCGGTCATTATATGGGGGCTTGCTGCTGGCATTAATATATATAACATAACACGCTGCTACAGCTATAACCAGATTGATAAAAGTATACTGTGTCTGCAAAAATTCGCAGATTTTCCGTTTGATATAAGTATACGTTCATATATTATCATTAATTATATATGCAGGTTATTATGGCTGATAGTTATAGCAGTTATAGCATATATGGTATCGTACAGATTTAGTTATAAGGTGTCAGTAATCATATCACTGTGTATGCTCATTCCACATGTCTTATATGTGCTTGGTGTAGGATTGGCAAAGAAAATGTCAATAATAGCCGCGATGGATATAAACAGGATGTTTGATTCATATGGGTATGGGTTAAAGAGTGTACTGCTGTTTATCATAGTATTTCTAATCATGGAAATAATACTGGTATATAATTATAAAAAAGCAGTGAAGTAGTGAAACGGTGAAAATGTGAAACAGTAGAGTGTGAAGCGTTGGAGCAGCGAAACAGTAAAGCCAGAGAAGGGTTTTATAAGCGGGAATAACAGGGGTGGATATAGTCTTAAGATGTAGCGGTAAAGACTGCAATGGTGTAAGTTATAATACCATTGCAGTCATTTTTGCATATAATCCCACGATATGCGAATATTGTGAAAAAATCAGAAAATTATAAAAATAAAATTGAGTGAATAAGGTGGGGATGCTATAATGAGCGCAGGTCAAATAAAGAATAGCATAGAAATTAAGAAATGAGGATGTGTATGTTCAATCTTGAAGAAGAACTAAAAAAACTTCCAGATAAGCCGGGAGTATATATTATGCATGATAAGCATGACACAATCATATATGTAGGCAAGGCAAAGGTGTTAAAAAACCGTGTAAGGCAGTATTTCCAGAGCAGTAAGAATCATTCTGCAAAGGTTGTACAGATGGTTTCGCATATAGCATATTTTGAATATATAGTAACTGATTCCGAGCTTGAGGCACTGGTGCTTGAGTGTAATCTTATTAAAGAACACAGACCTAAGTATAACACGATGCTTAAGGATGATAAGAGTTATCCATTTATCAAAGTTACTGTAAATGAAGCATATCCAAGAGTGTTATTCTCAAGAACAATGAAGCATGGTACAGGAAAGTTCTTTGGCCCATATACATCAGCAGGTGCCGTAAAAGAAACTATAGAACTTTTATGCAAGCTTTATAAGGTAAGAACCTGTAACAGAAGGCTTCCTAAGGATATAGGCAAAGAAAGGCCATGCCTTAACTACCATATAGGACAGTGCAATGCACCATGCCAGGGGATGGTTAGTGAAGCAGAGTACAGGAAAAATATAGAGTCGGTTATCAGTTTCCTTAATGGTAACTATTCAGAGATAATAAACGAGCTTACGGATAAGATGATGGATTGCTCAAGGAAGCTTGAGTATGAGGAAGCAGCAAGATATAGAGATCTTCTTAACAGCGTAAAGCAGATAGCACAGAAGCAGAAGATTACAGCGGATGATGCTACTGACAGGGATGTAATAGCATGTGCTATGGATGCAGAGGATGCGGTCGTGCAGGTGTTTTTTATAAGACAGGGAAAGCTGCTTGGAAGAGAGCATTTTCATATGAAGGTTGCTGCGAATGATAGCAGAAGTGCCATATTATCACAGTTTATGAAACAGTACTATGGTGGAACTCCATATATTCCTAATGTTATCATGACACAGGAAGAGATAGATGATGCAGATGTTATCGCCGAGTGGCTTGGAAGCAGAAAGAAAAGAAAGGTATCTATCATAACACCTAAAAAGGGTGACAAGGAGCGTATGGTTGAACTGGCACATAAGAATGCACTTATGGTTCTTACCAAGGATGCTGAGAAGATTAAGCTTGAAGAAAAGAGAACAACAGGTGCCATGAAAGAGATAGCTGGATGGCTTGGACTTAAGAACCTAAGAAGAGCAGAAGCTTATGATATATCCAATACAAGTGGTGTTGAATCTGTAGGTTCCATGGTTGTTTTTGAAGATGGAAGACCAAAGAAGAATGATTACCGTAAGTTTAAGATAAGGACAGTCAAAGGACCTGATGATTATAAGAGCATGAGTGAGGTGCTTACAAGACGTTTCCAGAGAGGCATGAGGGAACGTGCGGGTGAAGAGGAGTCAAGAGGCTTTTCGGTGTATCCTGATCTGATCATGATGGATGGTGGACGTGGACAGGTAAATATAGCACTAAAGGTGCTGTCAGAGCTGGATATTCATATCCCGGTATGCGGCATGGTTAAGGATGATAATCATAATACAAGAGGCTTGTATTATAACAACGTAGAGATACCAATAGACAGACATAGCGAGGGCTTTAAGCTTATAACACGTGTTCAGGATGAAGCACATAGATTTGCCATAGAGTATCACAGATCACTAAGAAGTAAGCTGCAGGTTAATTCGGTGCTTGATGATATAGAAGGAATCGGACCAGTAAGGAGAAAAGCACTTATGAAGCATTTTCTCGATATAGAAAAGATAAGGGCTGCAGGTGTGAGTGAGCTTATGGAGGTTGAAGGCATAACAGAGAATGTGGCACAGAATATATATAAGTATTTCCATTGATGAACGGACGACAGCCTGTATTTGATTAAACAACAATATATTTGAAGAAAATCTTTTAATATCATAGGCACTGTGTTACACTAATGTATAAGATGGTGTAAATATCGAAAGCGGGATAAAATGTTGTGAATATGGCATTCAATATGTACGCATGTGGATACATATGGTAAAAATATAAATATAAAACAGGAAAACATTAATCAAATATATAATAATTGCGGCATTGTCAATAATGACTTTAATATGCAGGATAGGAGTAGTATATGAATGGTAAAGAAAGAGTTAATTTATCAAAAGTAATTGAGAAGATGAATCTTGTGAATCTTACACCAGATATAGATGTCAAGGGAATATGGATTCATGTGCCTGAGTTTAACAGACCAGCACTTCAGCTTACAGGGTTTTATGACCAGTTCGATAATGACCGTATACAGATTATAGGCAATGTGGAATATTCATATCTTAAGAGTCTTTCAGAGACAGAGCGTTTTGAGCGTTATATGCAGCTTTTATCAAGCAATATACCATGTCTTATATTCTGCAGGAATCTTGAACCTGAACCAGAGATCATAGAGCTTGCAAAGAAGTATCAGATACCTATTCTTAAGTCAGAAGAGTCAACTTCTTCATTTTCAGCAGAGGTTATAAGATGGCTCAAGGTACAGCTGGCACCTTGTATTGTAATCCATGGTGTGCTTGTTGATGTTTATGGTGAGGGCGTGCTTATAACAGGTGAGAGTGGTATAGGTAAGAGTGAGGCTGCACTTGAGCTTATTAAGAGAGGACATCGTCTTGTAACAGATGATGCAGTTGAGATAAGAAAGGTAAGTAATGAAACATTAGTGGGTTCAGCCCCAGGTGTAACAAAGTATTTCATAGAGCTAAGAGGTATCGGAATCATAGATGTTAAGACACTTTTTGGTGTAGAAAGTGTTAAGGAAACACAGGAGATCGATATGGTTATCAAGCTTGAGGACTGGAATAAGGATAAGGAATATGACAGGTTAGGTCTTGAAGAGGAATACACAGAGTATCTTGGCAATAAAGTCGTATGCCATTCGCTTCCAATACGTCCAGGACGTAATCTTGCTGTTATTGTAGAGGCAGCAGCGGTAAACCACAGACAGAAGAAGATGGGTTACAATGCAGCTAAGGAGTTATACAGAAGGGTCCAGGAAAACCTTATGAAGGGTGACGAAGAGGACGACCTTTAATTACAATAATTAGATAACAGATTATGACTGGGGGGAGTTTGTATGTGTGGTAATGATAATATAAGTAATGCAGGAATTAATAATGATAAAAGCATAGTACTTGGAATAGATATTGGTGGAACAACATGTAAGTGTGGAGTTTTTAGTGTGTCAGGAGAGCTTCTTTATAAGGATGAGATTCCAACAAGAAAGGATGAGGGTGGAAGCCTTATACTGGAAGATATAAAAAAACATATACCAGATATGTTGGAAGCAGTAGAAAAAGCAAGTGATGATATAGCCGGAGTAGGAATAGGAGTTCCAGGTGCTGTCAGGGATGATGGCACAGTTAACAAATGTGTCAATCTTGGATGGGGTGTGTTTAATGTGGCACAGACATTCAGTAAGATGACAGGATACAAGGTTAAGGTTGGAAATGATGCGAATATGGCAGCGCTCGGTGAGTACTGGATGGGAAGCGCAAAAGAGTACTCAAGTAGTCTTTTAGTTACACTTGGTACAGGTGTCGGCGGTGGTGTTATCATTGATGGAAAGCCTTTGTGCGGCTTCAATGGTGCAGCGGCTGAGATAGGCCACCTTCCTGTAGCTGATGAGGAGAAGGAGTATTGTAACTGTGGTAAGAGGGGCTGTCTTGAACAGGTGGCTTCTGCAACTGGTATAGTCAAGACAGCTGTCAGAATGCTTAGCGAATCAGATGAGCCGTCAGCGTTAAGGGATATTCCTTATATATCAGCCAAAGCCGTGTTTGATGAGGCGAAGAATGGAGATTCTGTTGCTTTAAAGGTTGTTGATTATATGTGCCGTTATCTTGGTAAAGGTCTTGCATGTGCTTCTGGTATGGTCGATACAGAGGTTATATGTATAGGTGGTGGTGTTTCAGCAGCAGGCGAGTTTTTGTTAAGCAGAGTGGAAAAGTACTATAAGGAGTATGTGTTCCATGCTTCAAGAAACACTAAGATATTAAAGGCAACACTTGGCAACGATGCTGGTATGTATGGAGCAGCCAGACTTGTATTGAATGAGTAGAATGATGTGAATAATGAATATAGACAGGGAGTATGATAATACATGAGTCAGAATGATTTGTTGGAAAAGCTTAAGGATATAGCAGGTGAATCACAGGTCAGAACAGATGAACCTATGAGCAGTCATACTACATTCAGAATAGGAGGCACTGCGGATTATTTCGTAATGCCTTCTTCTGTTGAAGAGTTACAGGCTATAATACGTTTATTGAAAAAATCAGACATGAATTACTATGTTATAGGCAATGGGAGCAACCTGCTGGTAGGAGATAAAGGCTTCAGAGGAGTTATTATACAGCTTTCAGATGCTTTTGATAAAGTGGAGTATATTGATGATGTAACTGTAAAGGCTATGTCAGGCATGAAGCTGTCAAGGCTTGGAAACAGGCTTTCAGATAAAGGACTTGCAGGCTTTGAGTTCGCAACAGGTATTCCAGGAACGATAGGCGGGGCGGTCAGAATGAATGCTGGAGCTTATGGTGGAGAGATAAAGGATATTATTGTCAGTGCTGAGGTCTTAGATCAGAATGGTGATATCCATACGCTGGGTAAAGATGAGCTTGAACTTGGATATAGAACAAGCTGCATAATGAAATATGGATATATAGTAGTAAGTGCAACACTTAAGTTAAGTAAAGGCAATACTGATGAGATAAAAGAGAATATAAAAGAACTTTCACAAAAGAGAAGAATGAAACAGCCGTTAGAATATCCAAGTGCGGGAAGTACATTTAAAAGACCAGAGGGATATTTTGCAGCAAAGCTTATAGAGGATGCAGGACTTAAAGGTCTGTCAGCAGGTGATGCACAGGTGTCAGAAAAACATGCAGGCTTTGTTGTTAATAAAGGCAGGGCAACAGCAAAGGATGTATGTGAGCTTACAGATAAGATAAAAGAAGAGGTCTTAAAGAAGTCTGGCGTTAAGCTTGAGCTTGAGGTTGTTAAAATAGGAGAGTTCTAGATACAGGTTTTAGTCAGGAGCGAGGCAGTATATGAAGATTATTATAGTCACAGGTATGTCGGGAGCAGGCAAATCGACAGCGTTGAATGTTTTAGAGGATGAGGGATATTATTGTGTGGATAATATGCCTATATCTCTTATATCAAAGTTTGCAGAGCTTGCAGACTGCCAGAAGCAGAATAATGGATATAACAACATAGCACTTGGTGTAGACATAAGGAGTGGCAATTCACTTGCCGAGTTCGATTCCGTACTTGATTATATGAAAAGCAGGAAATATGATTATACGATTCTGTTTCTTGAGTCAAGTGATGATGTACTTATAAAAAGATACAAGGAAACGAGAAGGACACATCCGCTTGCTAAGGACGGAAGAGTGGATAAAGCTATACTGCTTGAAAGAGAGCAGCTGGGGTTTCTTAAACAAAGAGCAGATGTTATCATAGATACAAGCCAGCTTCTGACAAGAGAGTTTAAGGAAGAACTTGAAAAGATAGTGCTTGAAAGAAAAGAGTTTAACAACCTTATCGTTACAGTGTTATCTTTTGGGTTTAAGTATGGTATACCAGCTGATGCTGATATGGTGTTTGATGTAAGATTTCTCCCTAATCCATATTATGTTGAAGAGCTAAGACCGCTTACGGGTAATGATAAAGAGATACAGGATTATGTCATGAAAGCACCAGAGGCAGAAGAGTTCCTTGTGCGTGTTGATGGACTTATACAGTTTCTGCTTCCTAATTATGTCAAGGAGGGAAAGTCAAGCCTTGTCATAGCAGTTGGATGTACAGGTGGAAAGCATCGTTCTGTGACACTTGCCAATGCGATCGCAGACAGACTTTCAAAGACACCTTATGGCTGCAAGGTGGAACACAGGGATATAGAGAAGGATTCAAAGCGTAAGGGTTAAGGATTCATAAGAGTTTAATATTTAATGAAGCCATGGTCAAAAGCCCCGGCTTTGATACAACAAATGCAGGGTGTACCCTTGTATAGCAATATAAGAAATGGAGATAATTAATGTCGTTTTCTTCAGATGTTAAGGAAGAGCTGAGTGCAAGGCTTGATTCGGCAAGACACTGCCAGATAGCTGAGTTTGCAGCTATTATGGGAATATCGGGACGTATAAGACGTTCATCGGGTGGTGAGATGCAGGTTGAACTGCTCACTGAAAATGAGGTTGCCAGATACAAGTTTATTGTACTTTTAGAGACTATATTTGATATAGATTCCTCAGATATATTATATATATCCGAGAGCAGCAGGGATACAAGCATAAGAATATGTGACCAGAAGCAGGTCGCAAAGATATTACAGACACTTAAGTGGGCAGATGATACATTTGAACATATAGAACCAGTATTCGTGGACCCAAGAATAGTACAGAAGGATTGCTGCAAAAAAGCATTTATAAGAGGAGCTTTTATAGCCGCAGGCTCAATAAGTGACCCTAATAAGTTTTATCATTATGAAATAGTATGTGATTATGAAGAAGATGCAGAGTGTGTTAAAGATATGCTTTGCTTTTTTAATCTTGATGCAAAGGTTACGCAGCGTAAGAATAATTATATAGTCTATATGAAGGAGGGCAGCAATATAACAGATGCCCTTAATCTTATGGGAGCATATGTTTCCCAGATGGAGCTGTATAATGTCATGATTCTTAAAGAGATGAGAAATGATGTTAACAGGAAGGTTAACTGTGAAACGGCGAATCTTAATAAGACAATATCAGCAGCAGTCAAGCAGACAAGAGATATTGAGTATATAAGAGATACAGTAGGACTTTCAAGCCTAAAGGAAGGACTTTACCAGGTCGCAAAGATACGTCTTGAACATCAGGATATGAATCTTAAGGATATAGGAGAACTTCTTGATCCGCCTGTGGGAAAGTCCGGGGTTAATCACAGACTAAGAAAGATAAGCGAAATGGCAGATGAGATAAGGGCTGCCAGGCAGGGGTATTGACAACAAGCGTATAATAAAACTTAGGCGGGGCATATTTATGATAGATATAAAGATGTTGACAGAACTATTATAATGCTGCAGTCGGATGTAAGAAAGGTTTCTGCATATAAGGCAGAAATGCAGGAGATTATATACAGTAAGGATATAATGGAGGATAATGAGATGACAAAAGTAGATATTATTTCAGGATTCTTAGGAGCTGGAAAGACAACTCTTATAGCTAAGCTTTTAAAGGAAGCATTTCCAGGAGAACAGGTAGTTCTTATAGAGAATGAGTTTGGCGAAATCGGCATAGATGGTGGATTCTTAAAGGAATCGGGTGTTGAGATAAGAGAGATGAATTCAGGATGTATATGCTGCTCTCTAGTAGGTGATTTTGGTACATCACTTAAGGAAGTAGTTGAAAAGTATCATCCAGACAGAATTATCATTGAGCCATCTGGTGTTGGTAAGCTTTCAGATGTTATAAAGGCAGTTAAGGATCTTCATATTGAGAACGAAATCAGGCTAAACAGTGCATCGACTGTAGCAGATGCATCTAAGGTAAAGGTATATATGAAGAACTTTGGTGAGTTCTTTAACAACCAGATTGAGCATGCAGGAACTATTATTCTTAGCAGAACACAGAATGTTTCAGAGGCTAAGTTAAAGACAGATATAGAACTTATCAGATCACTTAACAAGGATGCACATATTATTACAACTCCTTGGGATGATATTAATGGTAAGCAGATTCTTGATGCAATGGAAAATGTTACTAATCTTGAGCTGGAGATGCTTGCAGAAGCAGCAGCTAAGGCAGCAGAGGAACATGAACATGAGCACCACCATGATGGAGAGTGTGGTTGCGGACATGACCACGATCACGAGCATGAGCATCATCACGATCATGACGGAGAGTGTGGCTGCGGACATGACCACGATCACGAGCATGAGCATCACCACGACCATGATGGAGAGTGTGGCTGCGGACATGACCATGATCACGAGCATGAGCATCACCATGACCATGACGGAGAGTGCAGCTGTGGACATGATCATCATCATGGACATCATCATGCTGATGAGGTGTTTACAAGCTGGGGTGTAGAGACTCCTGATAAGTATGATAAGGAAACACTCTCAGAGATACTAAGAAAGCTTTCTGAAACAGATGATTATGGTGATATATTAAGAGCAAAGGGTATGCTTCCTACACCAGAAGGTAAGTGGATGTTCTTTGATCTTGTACCAGAAGAATATGAAATCCGTGATGGTGAACCAGAAATCACAGGCAGAATATGCGTTATAGGAGCTAAGCTCAAGGAAGATGCTCTTAAAGAGTTATTCAATGTATAAATTAAGTTTTTAAATAGTGCAGTCCATGTTTTGCACATAATGACATGGGCTGCATTTTTAGGATTTATAAAAATATATAGCAGAAACAGCATAAATATAAGAAAAGAGGTAAAATATGGCACAGGAAGAAGAATATCAGATTCCAATATTCTTAATAAATGGACAGCTTGACAGTGGTAAAACAAGATTTATCCAGGATACAATAGCAATGGGACAGTTTGCAGAAGCTAAGAATAAGCTTCTTATTGTATGCGAAGAGGGTGAAGAAGAATATAGTGAGAAGCTTTTAAAGGACAATGGTGTAGATATGGTTGTCCTTGAAAAGGAAGAGCTTACAGAAGAAAAGCTGAATGAGCTTGACAAAGAATATGATCCATGGATAGTTATAGTTGAATATAATGGTATGTGGGATCCAGCTCTTATTATGGCAACAGCCAAGCCAAGAGGATGGGATATATATCAGTCTATTACGCTTGTAGATGCAGCTTCCTTTAATCTTCAGTGGAATAATATGAGGTCTATCGTAGCAGAAACAGTTAAGTATGCCGATATGGTTATATTTAACAGATGCAAGTCTGGTATGGATCTTGGAAGCTACAGAAGAAGTATGAGAGCACTTAACAACACACTTCAGATAGTATTTGAGGATGATAAGGGTGAAATGATGTCTATAGCAGAACAGCTTCCTTATGATGTAAATGCAGATGTTATAGAAATAGATGATGCTGATTATGGCATATGGTATATGGATGTATCAGAAAGACCAGATGTGTATGTTGGCAAGAAAGTAAGATTTAAGGGACAGGTACTTAAGAATAAATACTTTAAGGATAAGAATTTCGTTCCAGGACGTAAGGTTATGACATGCTGCGCAGAGGATACTCAGTTTATTGGTTATATCAGCTTCTATAATGACATTGCTTCATTGGAAAACAGGCAGTGGATAACTGTTACAGCAACTGTTAAGGTTGAATTCCAGATGGCATATAAGAAAAAGGGTCCTGTTCTTTATGTAGAAAAGGTAGAGCCAGCAGAACCACCAGTGGAAGAGATGGTGTATTTCTAATATGATACAGGATATATTTCCAAAAGTTTTAAATAACCAGTATGTAGAGTGCAGTCCATGTGATAACGATATTATATTTTTCTTTAAGGGTTCATCACTTCTTGCAAGGTATGAAGGAGAAGATGTACTTGTATATCCACAGTACAAGGAGTTCGTTCTGGGGATAAACAAGGCGGATAACAAGGATACAGTGGATAACTATACATTTGTTTATCTTCTGTCAGTGGATGATACAAGATATTTTCTTGCAAGAAAGAGCGGTGAGCTGCTTAAAGGTCAGTATATTGGTGAAATGGCTGACTCAGACATACATAAAGAATATGATACAGTTATTGACGGCTTTGATTTTGTCGGAGTTAATTCTTTTAGAAAGGCTGAGCCAAAGGCGCAGGCATTTGCAGCTATAACAGCATTTCATATATACGGATGGTACAGGGATAATCACTTCTGTGGAAGATGTGGTAAGCCAACTATTCACGATGACAGGGAACGTATGTTAAAATGTCCGTCATGTGGCAATATGATATATCCTAAGATATGTCCGGCGGTTATAGTAGCAGTAACGGATCATGACAGGATTCTTCTTACGAAATACGCGGGAAGGACATATAGGAATTATGCACTTATAGCTGGCTTTAACGAAGCTGGTGAGACACTTGAGCAGACAGTCAAAAGAGAAGTTATGGAAGAAACGGGGCTTAAGGTTAAGAACATAAGATACTATAAGAGCCAGCCATGGGGATTGTCAGGTTCGATACTTTCAGGCTTTTATTGTGAGCTTGACGGTGATGATACGATAACACTTCAGGAGGAAGAGCTTTCACTTGGTAAGTGGGTGAAGGCAGAGGAACTTTCGCTTGAAGATGATGGAATAAGCCTTACAAGGGAAATGATACTTAAATTCAGGGAGGATTGCCTGACTGAATAAAAAATACGCTGGATTCCTGCAGGAATCCAGCGTGTGTTTTTTTATAATAGCAGTTTTATGTTAATTTTTATAATTTTTAAAACATATGTTAATATCAACATTTCCAGATACACCAGGTACCGTACCAGTGCTTGTGTACTGCCACATAGTATATTTATATGGATAGTAAGGAGCTGCAGTCTGATATCCTGCGAACCACTTGTCGTAAGATTCAAGACGATTAAGTTCAACATTGTCCATAAAGTACAAGAGATTACTATATATGAGCGGTGTGTAGCCGGCAGCCTTTATGGTATCACAGAAGGCTATAACAACATCAGTAAGCTCACTTGCACTAAGCTTTTCCTGACGGAAGGAATCATTTTCTATAGCCTCTATATCAATAGCTACAGGGTATGTAACATTGTAAGGTCTTATAAGGTCAAGCACATAGTTGGCCTCTTCAACAGCTTCATCACGGCTTACAGCCTGTGTGTAGAAATATACTCCGACATCAACATTGTTGGTAAGAGCACTTGTTATATACTTTTCAAAAGAAGTATCCTTGACAAGAAGTCCTGAACCATAAGCTCTGTAGCCACATCTTATCATAGCATAATCTATGCCAGCTGACTTTGCCTGGGCAAAATCTACATCAGAGTTGTATCTTGAAAGGTCAATTCCTGTATACGTTTTAGTCGATTTATCATCAGAATATGTCATAAAACCATTATCATTGCGTGTGAATCCGGATGTGCTGTAATCAGTTTTTGCAAGGGCAGGGTCAATGTCAGCAAAAACATAATTTCCCTTCCTGTTAGAATATACAATATTATCAGGATACAGCTTCTTAAGTATAGAAAGTGTCGATGAACCGCTTTCAAACTGTTCACGTATAGAGTTAAGTAAATCTTCTTTCTCAGAAGCTTTTGCAACATCAAGATCCTTTGATTCAAGCTGTGCAACTGTATGTTCGGTGCGTGTGTGGTCAGTAACAAGAAGAAAAATATTAGCAGCTATAGAAATGATTGCTGTTACTAAAAGTACAATCGTTAATGGCGATATTGAAACTTTTCTTTTGTTTTTCTTTTTCTGCCCCTTTTTTCCTGTATTCAGAATATCATCATTAAAGTTGTTGTTTAATGAGATATCATCTGTATTCTTATGCATATATATCCCTCCGTATGTTAATGATGCAAGGACCAAAAGATGTTTTGACCCTTATGTCTGTAATTAGTGTATACGAGTGATATATAAAAGTCAAATGTGATGTGAAAATCATTGGCTGCATATGTGATGTAAAAATCATCGGCTGCAAAACCCAAATTAATAGGTAAAGATTAAAAACTAATAAAAACCAATAAAAAAACTGATTAAAAAACTAAAAAAAATATTGACAATATAGTTAACATATAGTATATATAAGATACACCATATATATATACATCAGACATTTGGAATATATGAATACATTTCAGATTCTTTAGCCTTCTGGAGAAGGTATTTATAGCGTTTCTGCTCGGAGTTAAGCTGATATATATAACAGTCTATTAGATCCGGGTCAGTAGCATTATCAAAGTTGGCATACGCAGCACTAAGTGCAGCTTTCGTCAGATTTATTTCCTCAACAAGATATTTTTCATCATATGTAGCAGGTTCTTTTTTCTTGCAGAACAGTTTCATTTCTGTTACCCCATTTCCTTATTTTTATAAAGTATAGTCATAAGCTGGCAGATCTATACATTAAAGGGAATATTTTTATAAAATGTTTGCCTTTGTCACATTCACAGGTATTAATAAGATTATGGGAGAAGCAAAAATTATGGAAATATGTATGAAAATGTGGGCTGGAATATATAAAGAAATATTGTCAGGGCATATGGATGTAGTAAGATATTTAGTTTTATTGATGGTTACGATGGCGGCAGCAGCAGATGATTATAAAAGATATAAGATATCAAACAGAATAATCATAGGGGGTCTGATATTGTCAGCAATGGTGTGCATTGCAGAAATGTATATGATGCATGTAGTAAGTAAAAATGGTGTGGATATTACGTATGGAGGTTATAAGGGTTATAAAGATATTGGTTTAATGTATTTATCAGGTATGGTGTGGGCACTGGTTGTCAGTTATGTGTTGTATAAGGTCAGGGCAATAGGGGCAGGTGATGTAAAGCTTTTTATGGTTGTGGGAACGTTTATGGGATATAAGGATGTGATGTATATTATTGTTATTGCATTATTTGCAGGAGCGTTTATTGGTGTGGCAGAGACTCTTGGCAGAAAGGAAATCATGCTGGTTACAGGAAAAAGCATGCATAAATTCCATTTTTCATATGCAATAATGGCAGGTGTATGTATGATGGTGTGTTTAAAGTCAGCCGGAATATAAAGGAGGTGTGATGATAAGTGGGAAAAGGAAATGTGTGTGTTATATATGATCCGGATGAACGTTACGCAAAACGCCTTATGGGGATAATTAACGATGATAAAGATATTCCGTATAAGGCAAGAATGTTTACAAGAAAAGAAGAATTTAACAAGTATATAGCTGGTAACGATACAGACGTGCTTATGGTTAATGAGGAATGTTATACTTATGAGATTCAGAAAAAGAGCAATAATAATGTTATTGTTTTATGTGAAGAAGAAAATGAAGCAAGGAGGATTAATGATAGAAAAAAGGAAGGACATACAGGCGTATGCAAGTATCAGCCGGCATATCAGTTGTTAGGTACAATATCTAAAAAATATACAGAAACAGAGCAGAATGAAAAGGAAAAAAGTTTTAAGTGCATAGGTGTATATGGATTCAATTCTTCTTTAAGGGTTATGCTTGCACTTGTAATATCAGCCGCTTTTTCAAGAAAGGGAAAAACACTGTTTATAAACCTTGATGAATTCTCAGGTATTGAACATATAATGGGAAGTGATGAATCAAGAAATCTCTCAGATGCTTTATATATGTTTAAACAGGCAGGAATGCAGTATACAGATGGCATCCGCCGTAGTATACATTTTACAGATATGTTTGATTATATCCCGGCAGTAGTATCCGCAGATGATATATCATATGCAGGGGATATGCTTCTTTCGCAGTTTATCGATGCAGCTGCATATAACGGACAATACATGTATGTAGTGATTAATATATCAGAAGGAATCACAAGACCATGGAAGCTGATGGAAAAATGTGATGTGACATATATAGCTGATAGTGGCGAATATATAGAAGGCTGCAGGTTTGATAATCTTAAAAGATATCTTATAGAGAATGACATGGAGCAGGTGGCTGATAGTATAATGAGGATTAATATTAAAACAAAAGAGGATGTTGATGTGAATTTCCTTCAGAGAATCATGTATACAGAAGCGTATGGCTGTGTGAGCGAGTTGATTAATTATTTGTAGTTTTATGGATGAATTGTTTATAAAATTAAAAAAGGAAATATATGAAGAGCTTGATGTAAGCCTTGATATATCGGATGATTATCTTTATGAAATAATAGATGAGTGTATATATAAAGCAACGGCAGTAAAAAGACTGTCACTTAACCAGAGAGAAATGTTAAGGACACGGTTATATAATTCGATCAAGAAGCTTGATGTATTGCAGGAGCTTATAGAGGATGATGAGATAACAGAAATAATGGTAAATGGTTATGACAATATATTTATAGAAAGGAATGGATGTATAACAAGGTGTGAAAGACAGTTTGAAAGTGAGGAAAAGCTTGCTGATGTAGCACAGAGAATAGCAGCAATGTCAAATAAAATCATTAATGAGTCGTCACCTATCGTAGATACAAGACTGCCGGATGGGTCAAGAGTCAATATGGTATTACCGCCAATAGCGATAGATGGCCCGATAATAACTATAAGAAAATTCTATAGAACACCCATGGACATTGAAAGAATGATACAGGCAGGTTCTATAACAGTTGAAGCAGCAGATTTTCTTAAGCTGCTCGTTAAAGCGAAATATAATATATTCGTATCTGGAGGTACAGGAAGTGGTAAAACAACATTTCTTAATGCCTTATCTAATTATATCCCAAAGGATGAAAGAATACTTACAATAGAAGATTCCGCAGAGCTTCAGATATCCGGTGTTGATAACCTTGTAAGGCTTGAAGTAAGAAGGGCAAATATGGAAGGAGATAATGAGGTTACAATAAGGGATCTGATCAAGTCAAGTCTAAGAATGCGTCCCGACCGCGTGATAGTTGGAGAGGTCAGGGGCGAGGAGGCGCTTGATATGCTGCAGGCCATGGGAACAGGGCATGATGGCAGTCTTTCTACAGGACATGCCAACAGTCCAGGGGATATGCTTGTAAGGCTGAGAACTATGGTTCTTATGGGCATGAATATGCCAGTGGAAGCAATAGACAGGCAGATATCGTCAGCTATAGATATAATAGTGCATCTTAAGAGAATGAGGGATAAGACAAGAAAGGTTGTTGAGATATCAGAGGTGTGTGATTATGGTGAGAAAGGGTTTGAACTTATTCCACTGTTTAGGTTCGTGGAAGAAGGCGAAGATGAAAGCGGAAGGATTATTGGTGAACTTAAGAAAACAGAATATAAGCTCCATAACCAGAGTAAGCTGCTTTCCTATACTGGATGCAATTCCGGAAAATAAAAATGAGCTTATATATTATCTTCAGGGAATAGCAGTGATTGTTCTTGCTGCATATTTATTCTATAACAGCTTATGGTCATGCATATTTCTAAGTCCGGTTATCCCCATATATGTTGTGTTACGTAAAAAGGAAGCTTATGGTAAAAAAATAAGCCGTAAAACCATGGAGTTCAGTGA